>JAJYUA010000004.1:0-147554 GCA_021792755.1 Pseudomonadota bacterium | reverse complement strand
CACCCTCCTGCCTTACAACGGATCAGCCGGCTCAAGTAACCCGCCCGGCACGCGACCTTCCCTGGACGTCGCTCCCGGCCCGCCCGTCCAGGGCGGTCGTTCGCGCGGATCGACGACACATCGGGTGTCGTCGATCAAAACACCGCGCTCACCCTCCTGCCTTACAACGGATCAGCCGGCTCAAGTAACCCGCCCGGCACGCGACCTTCCCTGGACGTCGCTCCCGGCCCGCCCGTCCAGGGCGGTCGTTCGCGCGGATCGACGACACATCGGGTGTCGTCGATCAAAACACCGCGCTCACCCTCCTGCCTTACAACGGATCAGCCGGCTCAGCCGAACGGGTGCCTGAGCACGATGGCCTGATCGCGCTCCGCGCTCGTGGAGATGATGTCGATGGGCACCTCGACCAGCGCCTCGATGCGCTCCAGGTACTTGCGCGCCTTCACCGGCAGCGCCGCATAGTCGGTGACCCCGACCGTCGACTCGCTCCAGCCCGGCAGCTCCTCGTACACCGGCTCCACCCCCGCATACCCATCGAGACTCAGCGGCGGCTCGGCCACCACCCGGCCGCCCATACGATAGCCGACACAAACCCGGATGACGTCCAAGCCGTCGAGCACGTCGAGCTTGGTGACGCAGAGGCCCGAGACGCTGGAGTTGATGATCGAGCGCCTGAGCGCCACCGAATCGAACCACCCGCAGCGCCGGGCACGCCCGGTGACCGAGCCGAACTCGTGTCCCACGCGCGAGAGATGCTCACCATAACCGTCGAACAACTCCGTGGGGAAAGGGCCCGCGCCCACGCGGGTCGTGTAGGCCTTGACGATGCCGAGGACGTAATCAAAGGCCCGCGGTCCGATCCCGGAGCCGGTGCCCGCGAAGCCCGCCGTCGTGTTGGAAGAGGTGACGTATGGGTAGGTACCCAGGTCTACGTCCAGCATCGCTCCCTGGGCGCCCTCGAACAGGACGTTGGCGCCCTCACCGCGCAGTTGGTGCAGGGCCGCCGTCACATCGGCGACCAGCGGCGAGAGCGTTTCGGCAAAGCCGAGCTGCTCATCGAGGGTCTTCTGGAAGTCGACCGGGCTCTGGCGGAAGTAGTGCTGCAGGACGAAGTTGTGGAAATCGAGCACCTCGCCGAGCCGGGCGGCGAAGCGGTCGCGCTGGAAGAGATCCACCACGCGCACCGCCCGGCGCGCCACCTTGTCCTCGTAAGCCGGCCCGATGCCGCGGCCGGTGGTGCCGATGGCGTTGGCGCCGCGCGCCCGCTCGCGCGCCTGATCGAGCTGGATGTGCGAGGGCAGGATGAGCGGACAGAGCGGCGAGATGCGCAGGCGATCGAACACCGGCACGCCCTGCTCGATCAGCATGCGGCTTTCCTTCAGCAGCGCCTCGAGCGAGAGCACCACACCGTTGCCGATGAAGCAGCGCACGTCCTTGCGCAGGATCCCCGAGGGAATGAGCGACAGGATGGTCTTGCGCCCGCCGATGACCAGGGTGTGGCCGGCGTTGTGTCCGCCCTGGAAACGCACCACGGCGGCGGCGCGCTCGGTGAGCAGATCGACGACCTTGCCCTTGCCCTCATCGCCCCATTGCGTGCCGATCACGACGACGAATCTGCCCACCGCGGTTGTGCTCCTCAAGTCAGGATGTCTTCGCTCTGTTCGGTCTCTTCGATTGCCGAAGGCGGTCCGCGCTCCCGCGGCGGCGGCGCCTCGAGAATCTGCACCCCGGGCCTGCGGGCGAGCGCCAGAGCCTCCTCGTCCGGCAGCTCCACGGTGAGCTCGATCGAGCCGTCCTCGGCCGAGCGCTCCGCGCGCACGACCTTGGCCGCGTACAGCCGCGCGCGCAGCGCCCCGGCGCCGGGCGGCAACCGCACCCGCATGCTGCGCGCGAGTCTCGAGAGCCGCTCGGCGATCGAGGCGGTGAGCCGCTCCAGCCCATCACGCATCGCGGCCGAGATCCACACTGCGCTGACCTCGCCCTCGGGGCCACGCTCCACGGCGCTCTGCCGAGCGAGCCGGTCGATCTTGTTGTACACCAGAATCTGCGGGATCGACTGCGCCCCGATCTGCGAGAGCACCTCGTTGACCTGGCCGATGTGCTCTTCGCGCCGCGGATCGCTTGCGTCCACCACGTGCAAAAGTATCGTCGCCGCGCGCGCCTCGGTCAGCGTCGATTGAAACGCGGCCACCAGCTCGTGCGGCAGATCCCGGATGAACCCTACGGTGTCGGCCACGACCACCTGCGTGCCGCCCGGAAGGGCGATGCGGCGCACCGTCGGGTCCAGCGTCGCAAACAGCTGGTCGGCGATGTAGGCATCCGCGCCGGTCAGGGCGCGAAACAGCGTCGACTTGCCCGCATTGGTGTAGCCGACCAGGGCGAGCGAGGGCACCGGGATCTCGGCCCGCATCTGTCGTCCCGTCTCGCGCTGCTGCCGGATCCTCCCCAGGCGCCGCGTGAGCAACCGCACGCGTTGGGCGATGAGCCGCCGGTCGGTCTCGAGCTGCGTCTCGCCGGGACCGCGCAGGCCGATGCCGCCCTTCTGACGCTCGAGATGGCTCCAGCCGCGCACGAGGCGGCTGCCGATGTGCTTGAGCTGCGCCAGCTCCACCTCGAGCTTTCCCTCGAAGCTACGGGCCCGCTGGGCAAAGATATCAAGGATCAGGCCGTTTCGGTCGAGCACGCGCTTTCCCGTGAGCTGCTCGAGGTTGCGCTCCTGGCTGGGCGAGAGTGCGTGGTCGACGAGAATCACCTCGGCGGCGGCGGCCTCGGCCGTCGCTTTGAGCTCCTCGGCCTTGCCGCTGCCGACGAAGTAGCGCGGCTCCGGCCGCTCGCGGCGGCCGGTCACCGTGGCAACGGGCTGCGCTCCCGCCGAGACGGCGAGCTGATTGAATTCCTCGAGATCCTCCGGATCGACCTGGGCCCCGAGGCCGATGCGCACGAGCAGCGCGCGCTCACCTGAACGCGGGCGCTCGAACACCTGGCGCTTCCCGGCACGAGCAGATCAAGTCACCCTTCACTCGACCGACGGCTCCGCGCTTTCCTCGTCCGTGGCCAGACGGACGTTGCGTGCAGGCACGACCGTGGAAATGGCGTGCTTGTAGACCATCTGGCTGACGCTGTTCTTCAGCAGCACGACAAACTGGTCGAACGAGTCGATCTGACCTTGCAACTTGATCCCGTTGACGAGGTAGATGGAAACGGGCACCCGTTCCTTGCGGAGTGCGTTCAGGAAAGGATCTTGAAGCGTCTGGCCTTTGGCCATCGGGTTCTCCTTGTTCTCGCGACTTTTATTTGTTCGGGGGGGTGGGGAGCGCCAGCGGGCGTCCTCTTTCGGTGGTCATGCAAGCGTCCGCCTCCGCGGCGGGCGAAAGTAGCGACCGGATGATCTTAACATGCGGCCCGATTCAAAGACCAAGTCCCCGCAACTCCCGGCATGCGTCGCGATTCCACGACTGCTCGTCCGTCTCCGGATCGAGACACCGGAACAGGGTCTGCGAGCGCATCCAGGTGAGCTGGCGCTTGGCGAGCTGCCGGGTGGCGGCAATGCCGCGCTCGATCGCCTCGCTGAGACCCCACTCGCCCTGCAGATGCGCCCAGAGCTGGCGGTAGCCGACCGCCCGCATCGAGGGATGGTGCGCGCAAAGATCGCCGCGGGCGCGCAGCCCCCTCACCTCTTCCAGAAAGCCGGCCTGCATCATGGCGTGGAAGCGACCCGCCAAGCGCCTGTGCAGCCAGTCTCGCTCAGGCGGGACCAGCGCCCAAAGCGAAAGCGGCAAGCCCTCCAGCGGATTCACCCGCTGACGCTGCAGCTCCGAGAGCCGCCGCCCCGTGACCAGGCAGACCTCCAGTGCGCGCTGGATGCGCTGACGGTCGTGGGGGCCGATCCGCTCGGCGGCAAGCGGATCGAGCCGGGCAAGCTCGGCGTGCAGTGCCGGCCAGCCGATGCGCAGTGCCCGCGCATCGAGGTCACGGCGCAGCTGCGGGGATGCCGGGGGAAGCGGCGCCAGACCGCTCAACAATGCACGCAGATAGAGCATGGTGCCGCCCACGAGCAGCGGCACCCGTCTGCGGGAATGGACGGCGGCGATGCACTGCAGCGCGTCGTTCACGAAGCGGCCCGCCGAGTAGCTCTCGGCCGCATCGCATAGATCGATGAGGTGATGGGCGATGCGCTCCTGAATGGACTTGCCGGGCTTGGCGGTCCCGATGTCAAGCCCGCGGTAGACCTGGGCCGAATCGACGCTCACGATTTCCACCGGCGCCGCTTCAGCCAGTCGCAGCGCCCAGTCGCTCTTGCCCGTGCCGGTCGGGCCGGTCAGGACGTACACCGGAAGGGGCGAGCCGGCGCCCGCAGCGGGGGGGCCGAGGAGCATCAACGCCCCCGCAGAAACAGCTGATCGAGCTCCTTGAGCGTCAGCCGGGTCCAGGTCGGGCGGCCGTGGTTGCATTGGTTGGCTCGCTCGGTGGACTCCATCTGCCGCAACAGCGCATCCATCTCAGGCAGCGTGAGCCGGCGCCGGGCATGGATCGCGGTGCGGCACGCGAGCGTGCCGAGGAATCGGTCGGCGGCCTCCTCGAGATGATGGAGCCCGCCTTCGCCTCCCGGCTCCTGCGCGATGGATTTGACAATATCCACGACCTGCTCCGCGGCGAGCAGCGCCGGGATGCGGCGCAACGCCAGGCGCGTGGGCCCGAGCGCGTCGAGCTCGAAGCCCGCCAGCTCCCACGAAGCCCTCTGCTGCAGCACCGACTCGAGCTCGTACGGCTTCAACTGCAGCACGAGCGGCTCGAGCAGATGCTGCGAGGCCGGCGGACCGGCCGTCCGGGCGGCCTTGAGCTGTTCGTACAACACCCGCTCGTGCGCCGCGTGCATGTCGATGAGAATGAGGCCGTCACGGCTCTGCGCCAGGATGTAGATGCCGTGCAGCTGCGCGAGCGCCATGCCGAGCGGCAAGTCAGCCCGCGCTGCCTCCCCGGGCAGGACCTGACCTCCTTCGTCCCTGTCCGGTCCGCCGACCCGCGCATCGCTGCGCCAATCGCCTGGTTCGCGCACGGCGGCGGTGAGGCCCCACGGATTGCGTGAGGCGGACGGCACGGCCTCGCGCAAAGGCAACACTCCGGGCGAGAACGCCGCGGCTGAGCCGGTGGAGGCGCCGGCCAGCAAGGGCGCGGCGTTCGCCGCGGCAGCGGCCTCGCCGGGCTTGGTGCCGGCCAGTGCCCGCTCGATGGCGCGCAGGATGAATTCGTGGACCTGACGGCTGTCGCGGAAGCGCACTTCGAGCTTGGCCGGATGCGCATTGACGTCCACCAGGCGCGGATCGAGCCACAAGTGCAGCACGTACGCCGGATGCCGGCCGTGGTACAGCACATCCCGGTAACCGAGGCGCACCGCGCTCATGAGCAGCTTGTCGCGCACGTTGCGATCGTTTACGAACCAGTACTGATGATCGGGCTGCGCCCGCGAGGCCGTGGGCAGGCCAATCCAGCCGGCGAGGCGCACGGGGCCTGCGCGATGGCTCACGGCGAGCGCGTTGTCGATGAACTCCCTGCCGAGCACTTGCGCCACTCTGTCTTCGTCGGCACCGTCGCCTGCAACGGCCTGCGGCGAGGCAGGCGCCTCGAGCAGCACACGCTCGCCGCTGCGCAGGCGAAACGACACGTCCGGGCGGGACAATGCCAATCGCTCGAGCAGGCGCGCGATGTGTCCGAGCTCAGTCGCGGCGCTGCGCACGAATTTGCGTCGCGCCGGAACATTGTAGAAAAGGTTGCTCACCTCGATGGTCGTACCCGTGGGATGGGCAGCGGGCCGCGTCGGGGTGACCGTGCCGCCCTCTACGCCGATCTCGGCGCCGTATTCGGCGTGCGGCGGATGCGAGACGAGCCGCAGCCGGGAAACCGAGCCGATGGAAGGCAGCGCCTCGCCGCGAAACCCGAGCGTGGCGATCGCCTCCAGATCCGCGAGCTCGGCGATCTTGCTGGTGGCGTGGCGGCAGATCGCCACCGCCAGCTCCCCTGCCGCGATGCCGTGACCGTCGTCGCGCACGCGGATCAGGCCCACGCCGCCCTGCTCGATATCGACTTCGATGCGCCGCGCGCCCGCATCGAGGCTGTTCTCGACCAGCTCTTTGACGACCGAGGCGGGCCGCTCGATCACTTCGCCGGCGGCGATCTGGTCGATGAGCTCATCGGGCAGGATGCGGATGGGCATGGGGCCTATGACTGCTGACCGGTTCGCAGCGCATCATAAAACGACCCTGTCGCGGACAGGACTGTTTTACGTGCGGCGCGCTCCACGAGCTCAGTTGCGCGCGAGCAGCCGATTCATGCGCGCCTGGCGCTCCTCGGCGAAGAGGGTGCCGGAAGGAGGATGGGCGCGGAAGTAGGCGAGAATGCCGCGGAAAATCGCATCCGCGATCCGCTTCTGGTACCAGTACGTGCGCAGCTTCAGCGCCTCCACCGGATCGGACAGATAGTCGGTCTCGATCAGCATGGAGGGAATGTCGGGGGATCGCAGCACCACGAAGTTGGCATCCTGCACCTGTCGACTGCGGACGGGCACCGAGCCGTCCATCGCACGCACCACGTCGCGGGCGGCCGTCATGCTCTCGCTGATGGTCGCCGTTTGCGACAGATTGAGCAGCACCGCCGCCAGGGTGCGCGACTTGTCATTGAGCTGCACGCCGCCCCTTAGATCCGCAGCGTTCTCGTGCTCGGCGAGGATGCGGGCCGCTTCGCTCGAGGCCCCGTGCAGCGACAGAATGTACACCTGGGCGCCCTTGATGGCGTGATCCCACACCGAGTTGCAGTGGATGGAGACGAACAGGTCCGCATGCGCCCGCTGCGCGATCTCCCGCCGCTCGCGCAGCGGCACGAATACATCGGTGTCGCGGGTGAGCACGGCCCGCAGGCCGCGCTGCGCATCGATGCGCTGCGCCAGGAGCTTTCCGATGGCGAGGGTGATGGTCTTTTCCTCCGTGCCATAGGCGCCGATCGTGCCGGGATCGATGCCGCCGTGGCCCGGGTCGACCGCGATGATGATGTCGCGGCCGCTGTCCGGGGGAGCATTCGCCACGGCAACGGCAGTGGGCCCGCGGGCGGCGGTCGCGGCAGGCGCCGCGCCGCCGGACAGGCGGATCAGAAGCTGCTGCCCGCCGCGGGCGCCGGGCTGCCAGGTGAGGTGCACGGCGGCGGCCGATCGCAGGACGAACACCACTCTCAGCGCCCCGTTCGGCCGGACCCCGACGCGGGTGTGGCTCACCAGGCCCCATTGTTGCGGCAGCCGCACGGCCTGGCCCAACTGCGTGCGCTCGAGGTCGATCACCGCCCGGTAGGGGTGATCGAGCGTGAAGTATCTCGCCTGGGTACGGCGGGAAAGATAGAGGTACGCCCGCGTGCCGCCGCCGATCCTGGAAAGGAGCACCCCATTCAAGCGCGCATCGGCCGCCGTCGCCGGCGCAGGCCGCATCAGCCCCGCTCCGAGGAGGAGGAGGAGCACGAGACAAAAAATCTTTCTGATCATGAGCTTCGCGGCACTCGTTGACATCTAATCTACGATTTGTGCGCTAAGCTTTCAACTCTCGCTCACCTTGTCGCCCATCCGGGCGAGCCAGGCCGCGCCGGCGGCCGTTCCCGCGGTGAGGAACGCTTCGTGCCCCTCCGGCCCGGCCGCCAGGGTCACGACCAGATCGGCGGGCGCCAGCAGCTCCCCGCCCCGCTGCGGCCACTCGATGAGCCACAGGCAGCCCGGCCGCGCCCATTCGGTCAGGCCCAGGTGCTCGAGCTCCGCGGCATCCTTGAGCCGATACAGATCCGCGTGCAGCAGTGTCTGCGGCCCGCTCTCGTACGCCTGCGCCAGCGTATAAGTCGGACTGCGGATCGTGTCCGCAATGCCGCAGGCCCGCAGGAAGCCCCGTGCGAGCGTGGTCTTGCCCGCGCCGAGCTCTCCGGTCAGGTACAGCACCGCGAGCGGCTCGCCGGCGGCGGGCCGCGCCCTCGCCAGCCGCTCGCCCAGCTCCTCGGTGTCCTCGGCCGCCTTCAGTAGTTGATGCAGGGACGCAGCTCCTCGATCACATCGCCTGCCAACAGCCCCCGCTCGCCTTTGCGGGCCGCCGCATCGCCCGCCAGCGCGTGCGCCAGCACGCCCGCGCGGGCGGCGAGCCATGGATCGCGGCACTGGGCGAGAATGCCGGCAATGACCCCGGTGAGCACATCGCCCATGCCTGGACTGGCCATGCCGGGGTTACCGCGCTCGCACAGCGCCGGCGTACGCCCCGGCCCGCCGACCAGCGTGCCGGCGCCCTTGAGCACCACGATGCCGCCATATCGGGCCGTCAGGCGCTCGAGCGCCCCGAGACGGTCCCGCTGCACCTCGGCGCTCGAAATCCCCAGCAGCCGGCCGGCCTCGCCCGGATGCGGAGTGAGCACCCACTGCCCCTGCGCGCTTGCGCCGGACTCGGCGATGAGGTTGAGCGCATCCGCGTCGAGCACCACAGGCTTGCCGGCGCCGAGCACGGCGTGCAGCGCCGCGCGCGCCCAATCGGTGCGGCCAAGCCCCGGACCGATGGCGATGAGCTCGGCGTGCTCGAGGGCCTCGCTGAGCTCCCCCGGCCCGGTCCACGGCAGGCAGATGAGCTCGGGCCGTGCGGCCGAGACGGCCGGAACATTCTGCGGCGCCACCGCCACGGTCACCAGGCCCGCTCCGACACGCAGACAGGCCTCGCCCGCCAGGCGCGCCGCTCCCGGCATGCCCGCTCCCCCGCCCACGATCAGCACGCGCCCGAAATCCCCTTTGTGCGCCGAGCGCGCCCGCCGCGGCAGCGCCCGCTCGATCTCGGTCTCCACGATGCGCTCGATGCGCGCCGGCGGCGGGTTGGCAAGCGAAGCGCCCAGCCCCAGGTCATCGAAGAACACGGTTCCGCAGTACTGCGGGCCATCGCCCACGAACAGCCCCGTCTTCAACCCCACGAAGGTGATGGTGCAGTCGGCGCGCACCGCGTCCCCGAGCGGCATGCCGGTATCGCTGTCGAGCCCCGAGGGGACATCGAGCGCAAGGACCGGGCGCCCGGCGGCGTTGATGTCACGGATGACACGCGAGAGCTGCCCGCGGACCTCCCCGCGCAGACCCGTTCCGAGCAGGGCATCGACGAGGATCCCCTCGTGCTCGAGCACCCGGGGCGCATACGGTTGCGCCTGCCCGCCGCAGGCGAGCCAGGCCTTGAACGCTTCTTGCGCATCGCCCTTGAGCCGATCGGGCGGGCTCGCCGCGAGCACGGTGACCGTGAGTCCGGCCGCACGCGCCAGGCGGGCGAGCACATAGCCGTCGCCGCCGTTGTTTCCCGGTCCACACACGATCGCCACGCCTCGTGCCACGGGCCAGCGCGTGTGCAAGCAGCGCAGCGCCGCCTCCCCCGCACGCTGCATGAGGGTATAGCCGGCGATGCCCAGCGTCTCGATCGCGTACGTATCGAGGGCGCGAACCTGCGCGGTGGAATAGAGTGAGACCGGTAGCGCCATGGGCATGATTATACTGGCCTGGTGAGGACACCATGATCCAGCCGCTCGATCTCGCCGCGATCAAGCGCGAGCTGGCCTCGCGAGCCCGCGAGCTCGGCTTCGGGCGCCTCGGCGTGGCGCGCCTGGAGATCCCCGAGGACGAGCGCCGCCTGCTCGAGTGGCTCGATGCCGGATTCCACGGTGAGATGCACTACATGCAGCGGCACGGCCGCAAGCGCAGCCGGCCGCGCGAGCTCGTCCCCGGCACCGTGCGCCTGATCAGCGCGCGCATGGATTACTGGCCGGGCGAGGCCCGCGACGCCGGCGAGGCGCTCGCCGACCGGCAAGCCGGCTACATCTCCCGCTACGCCCTCGGCCGCGACTATCACAAGGTGCTGCGCAAGGCCCTGGCGCGGCTCGCCGCGGAAGTGGCCGAGCGCATCGGACCGTTCGGCTATCGGGTCTGCGTCGACAGCGCGCCGGTGTTGGAGAAGGCGCTGGCGCGCGAGGCCGGCCTCGGCTGGATCGGCAAGCACACCAACCTCATCGCCGCGGATGCGGGCTCGTGGTTCTTCCTCGGGGAAATCCTCACCGACCTGCCGCTGCCGGCCGATGAGCCCGCGAGCGCGCACTGCGGCACGTGCACGGCGTGCATCCCGGCCTGCCCCACGGCGGCCATCGTGGCTCCCTACCGGTTGGATGCGCGCCGCTGTATCTCGTATCTGACCATCGAGTACGCCGGGGCCATTCCGCACTCGCTGCGCCCGGCCATGGGCAACCGCATCTACGGCTGCGACGACTGCCAGCTGGTGTGCCCCTGGAACAAGTTCGCGCGCGCCGCCTCGCACCCCGACTTCAAGGTGCGTCACGGCCTCGATGCGCCGCGGTTGACGGAGCTGTTCGCCTGGTCCGAGGCGCAATTCGAGCAACGGATGCGCGGCTCGGCCATCTACCGGATCGGCTACCTGCGCTGGTCACGGAACATCGCGGTCGCGCTCGGCAATGCCCCCGGCTCCGGCGCAGCGATCGAGGCGCTGCACCGGCGCCGCAACGACCCTTCCGCGCTGGTGCGCGAGCACATCGAGTGGGCCCTGGCGCGCCAGCGCGCGCACACCGCCTCGAGCCCCTAGCGCCTCACCTGCAGGTTGTCGATGAGCCGCGCCTTGCCGAGCCGCGCCGCGGTCAACACCACCAGGTGTCGGGTGTCGGGCTGCGCGGCCTGCAGATCCTCGGCGCGGCGGACCGCGAAGTAATCGGGCCGGAAGCCCTCGCTCGCGAGCGCTTCGATTCCGCAGCGCTCGATCCCGGCATAGTCCTGCTCGCCCGCGCTCAAGCGAAGCGCGGCCGCTTGCAGCGTCCGGTGGATGGCGGGCGCCCTGGCGCGCTCCTCGGCGGTGAGGTACTGGTTGCGCGAGCTCATGGCGAGTCCGTCGGCATCGCGCACCGTGGGCGCGGCGATGATCTCGACCGGCATGCAAAGCTCCGTCACCATCCGCCGGATGATGGTCAGCTGTTGGAAATCCTTCTCGCCGAAGACCGCGGCGTCGGGCTGCACGATGTGAAAGAGCTTGGCCACCACCGTGGTGACGCCCTCGAAGTGCCCGGGCCGGAACTCACCGCACAAAATGGACGACAGCCCCGGCACTTCCACCCGCGCGGCGCGCTGCGGGCCGTGGGGGTATATCTCGGCCACATCCGGCATGAACATCAGGTCGCAACCGGCTTGCCGCAGCATCTGCTCGTCGCGCTGCGGCGTGCGCGGATAGTGCGCGAAGTCCTCGTTGGGGCCGAACTGCATCGGGTTGACGAAGATGCTGGCGATGAAGTGATCGCCATGGGCGCGCGCGGCCTCGATCAGGCTGAGGTGCCCGGCGTGCAGGTTGCCCATGGTCGGCACGAAGACGATCCGCCGCCCCGCCCGGCGCCAGAGCCGCGCCTGCGCGCGGACTTCCGCGATGGTGGTGAGGATGCGCATCGGATCAGAAACAGTGTTCGGGAGCCGGGTAGGCGCCGGAGCGCACCGCCTCGACGTAGCGTTTGATCGCCTCGAGATTCCCGCCCGCCTCCGCCATGAAATTGCGCACGAAACGCGGCTTGCGCCCCGTTGTGATGTCGAGGATGTCGTAGAGCACCAGGATCTGGCCGTCCGTGTCCGGACCGGCGCCGATGCCGATGACCGGCACGGTGAGCTCTGCGGCGATCGCCTTGCCGAGCTGCGCCGGGATGCACTCGAGCAGCACGATGTCGGCGCCGGCGGCCTCGAGCCGCTTGGCGTCCTGCATCATGCGCGCGGCGGCCTCCTCCTGGCGCCCCTGCACCCGAAAGCCGCCCGTCTTGTGCACCGATTGCGGCCTGAGACCGAGGTGAGCGCAGACCGCGATGTCGTGGCCGGCGAGGAACTCCACGATCTCGAGCTGGCCGGTGCCGCTTTCGAGCTTGACCATCTGCGCGCCGCCCTCCTGCATCAGGCGCACGGAGCTCTCGAGCGCGCGCTCCTTGGACGGGTAACTCATGAAGGGCAGATCGCCGATGAGCAACGGGCGATGCAGCCCTCTTGAGACGATGCTGCAGTGATACACCATGTGATCGATCGTGACCGGCACGGTGGTGTCGTGCCCCTGGATCACCATGCCGAGCGAGTCCCCGACCAGCACCACATCGACATCGGCCGCATCGAGCAGCACGGCGAAGCTGGCATCGTAGCAGGTGAGACTTGCGATCTTGCGGCCTTCCTCCTTCATGTGCGCCAGCGTGCTCAAGCTGACCGGCTGGCGCTCCGAGTCGCGAAGCTGCAGGTGTGTGTACATGGCCGCAAGTGTACCAGGGTGCGCCAGGGCCGCCGCCGGCCTAGATCGCCCGCCCGCCCATGGGGTTGTAGTACAGCCGCCCGTGCTTCACGCGCCGGATCGCCCCGAGCAGTTCCTCGTAATCTGCCGGGTTATTGACCGGATCGATGGCGGCGGCGTTGACGATGAGGAGCGGCGCGGCCTCATACTCGTGGAAGAAGCGCGCGTAGGCCTCGTTGAGGCGCACCAGGTACTCCCGATCGATATGGTGCTCGTAGGCGACGGCCCGCCGCGCGATGCGCTCGAGCAACACGTCCACCGGCGCCTGCAGGTACACCACCAGGTCGGGTCTGGGCGGGTGCACATCGAGCCGGCCGCTCACCTGCTCGTACAGAGCGTATTCCGCATCGTCCAGCGTGATCCGCGCGAACAGCCGGTCCTTCTCCCACAGGTAGTCGGCCACGCGCACCGGCGCGAACAGATCCTGCTGGTTGAGCGCGGCAAGTTGCTGGCAGCGCTGGAACAGGAAGTACAGCTGCGCCGGCAGCGCCCCCGCGCGGGGACTTTTGTAGAAGCGCTCGAGGAAGGGGTTTTGGGCGGCATCCTCGAGCACCGCCTGCGCGGAGAAGCTGCGCGCCAGCAGACGGGCAAGGCTGGTCTTGCCGACTCCGATCGGCCCCTCCACCACGATGAACTGGTGCTCAGCTGCCATGGTCTCCCGTGCCGCGCGCGGCCGTCAGTGGGGCTCTGGTTCTTCGAGACGCCACAGTCCCTCGGCTGCAACCCGGGCCTTGAGCTCGATCACCCGACCGAGCCCGGGCACATCGAGATCCGGGGCGAGATCCGCCAGAGGATACAGAACGAAGTTGCGCTCCACTATCCCGGGGTGGGGAACGAGGAGGTCCGGCTCGGCGCGGCGCTCGCCGCCGCAGACCAGCAGGTCCAGGTCGATGATGCGCGGCCCCCAGCGCGGTCCGTCGGACGGCCTGCCGAAGGCGCTCTCGATAGCCTTGAGCTGCCCGAGCAGGGCGCGGGCATCGAGGCGCGTGAGCAGCCCGGCGACCGCATTGACGAACTCCGGCTGCGCCAGGGGCCCGAAGGGCCGCGAGCGATAAAGCGGCGAGCACCGCACCGCCCGGGTCCGCGGCAGCTCCTTCAGCCGCTCCCAGGCCCGCCGCACCTGCAAGCGCGGCGTCTCGAGATTGCTGCCGATTCCGATATAGGCCGGCTGCCAGACCGCCCGCGCGCTCATTCAAGGGACGTTGGGTGTGCGCCGCCCCCGCCCGCGGGGCCGGCGCCGGGACTTGCGAGCTGCGCCGGAGCGCTCGGGCGCCAGCGAATCGGCCATCTGTTCCCGGTCCTGCCCGCTGGCCTCCTGCAACTGCGTCCACCATCGCGCCGTCTCGGCGGAGGCCAGGCCGAAATCGGCGCGCAGCAGCAGCAGATCGTATCCGGCCCGGAACCTCGGGTGGGCCAGCAGGCGCAAGGCCCGCCGGCCGCGAGGGTACTGCAGGCGCGGCTGCATCGCGAACATCTCGCGCACGCCGAGCGCGAAGCGCCTCGGGATGGCAATGTGAGCCTGGGCTTCGCGCACGGCCTGATCGCAGGCGTCGAGAATCGCGGAAAGCTCGTGCCAGCGGCTCGAAGGCATCGCCTCGATGATCTGGGCGATGGGTCCGTAGAGCAGCACGGCGAGCAGGAAAGTCGGGCTGACCGGCCGGCCGGCGAGGCTGCGCGCGTCGGTGCTGGCGAGCCCTTTGCGCAGCAGCTTCTCGACCAGACTGCCCGGGTGGGCGGCGAGGTAGGCGTCCACGTTCGGCATGAGCGCCGCCAGCAAGCCGCGGCGGCGCAGCACATCGAGACTGCGCACGGCGTGCCCGGCGAGAAAAAGCTTCAACATCTCATCGAAGAGGCGCGCCGGCGGCACTCCACCGAGCAGATCGCGCAGCCTCTCGAGGGGCTCGGCCGTCTGCGCGTCGAGCTCGAAGCCGAGCTTGGCCTCGAAACGCGCCGCGCGCAGCATGCGCACCGGGTCCTCGCGATAGCGGGTCTCCGGATCGCCGATGAGGCGCAGGCGCCGGGCCGCGATGTCCTCTGCGCCGCCGACGTAGTCCCAGATGGAGAAATCGGCGACGTTGTAGTACAGGGCATTGGCGGTGAAGTCGCGCCGCCAGACATCGTTGTCGATGGTGCCGTAGACGTTGTCCCGCAGGATGCGGCCGGTCTCATCGAACATCCGCACCGCATCCGGATCGAGATCGCCCTCCTGGATCGCCCCCACGGGAGCGTGTGCGGCCTCGGCACGGGCCGCCCGCGGCTCGGTCACCGGACCGCCAAGGTCGAGGATTTCCCCCTCCTCGCCCTCCCCCTCCTCACCGGCGCTCTCTCCGGCCTCCTCGGCCTCGAGCGGCTCCTCGCCCTGGGACGGGGCAGTCGCGGCCCGGAACGTGGCGACCTCGATCGTTTCCTGCCCGAAGAACACGTGCGCCAAGCGAAACCGCCGGCCGACCAGGCGGCAGTTGCGGAACAAGCGCTTGACCTGCTCCGGCAGCGCGTCCGTGGCCACGTCGAAGTCCTTCGGATCGAGTCCGAGCAGCAGGTCGCGCACGCATCCGCCGACCAGAAATGCCTTGAATCCCGCATCGCGCAGGCGGTACAGCACCCGCAAGGCATTCGGGGAGATATGGGAACGGGAAACAGTATGCTCCGCCCGCGGGATGATCCGCGGCGGGACGGGAGGCGCCGTCTGGCGCACTGGGGAGGAATTCAATTCTGCGCTTTCTGCTTGAGCAAACCTTAAGGATACCTATAATACCGCGCTCCTGAAGATAAGCCCTCAAGCCCGCTCCCTTCGTCTAGAGGCCCAGGACATAGCCCTCTCAAGGCTGTAACACGGGTTCGAATCCCGTAGGGAGCGCCAAGTCGCAGCGCGGCTCGAGGACCGTCTCGTCGGCTGCATATAGTACTAGACGGGGATTCGAGCCCGTAGAGTTCGACAAAATTGCCGGGCGACCTTTTGTAGGCCGCGCAGCCTCGCAGCCGCGCCCCGCGGGGGCGAATCCCAGGGTCGAGGCGAGTCATTGCGTCGAAGCGCCACCATATCAAGGGGTTACACGGCCAACGTGCTCAACTTGGCGGCACTTCCGCGATTGCGAGTGCCCTCCCCCGGCACAGCCGGGGGGGCTCCTATCGGACTAGCGCCGCGCGGCGCCGGCCGGGAGGCGCGGCCACGGAGTCTCGATGGCCTTGCGCGCCAGGGCGCTCATGACTTTGTAGCCGTTGCGGTTCGGGTGCACGCCGTCGTTCGAAAGACTGCGGCGGAACGTGCCCTGCGGGCTTACCAGGTGCGCGTAGTAGTTGACGAACCGCAGGTGCTGCTCGCGCGCGTAGCGGCGCAGCCAGGCGTTGAGCCGACGGATCTCGGCGGCCGGCCGGTACCGGGTCGCCCACCAGAAGCGCACCGCCGGCGGCATCGAGCCGAGAATGACGTGAATGTGGCGCGCCTTGGCCAGTGTGACCATCGCCTTGATGTCATCCTTGTAGTCCTGCTCGCTGGTCGGTCCGGTGTTGCCCGCGATATCGTTGGTGCCGGCGATGATCTGCACCACCTTCGGGTGCAGCGCGATCACATCCGGCCAGAACCGCACCAGCATCTGCGCGCTCGTCTGGCCGCTGATGCCGCGATCGACCACGCCGTGCGTGAACATGGACGGATCCCCGTACTGCCAGAAGTCGGTGATCGAGTCACCCATGAATACCACGCGCGGATGATGCTTGAGGGCTTCGTTCGCCGCCTGGTACCGGCAGAGGTCGGCCCAGTCCCGCGCCCGTGACCGCGCGGCCGCACGGGCCGCGCGCGCCTTCTGCCGCGCGGTTTGCGGCGGCAAGCGAAAATGCGCTCCCGGCCGCAGCATCATGCGCATGAAGGCCGCGCCCGGAGCGGCATGGTTCGCGCGCCCCGCGCACGGATTGGCGCTCATTGCGGTGAATGAAGCCGCGCGCGGCGCCGCCGGTACCGGTGCCGCGAGCGCGAGCCACAGCAGCGTGGCCGCGAGGCCGAACGCCAGACGCCTGCCGTGTCGGTGCGATGTCTGAACCATGGCGCAATGCTCCCCAGTCTCACATCCCATATCAAACGCGACGTCTTCTCTCGGGTCCGGCGTGGACCTACGGCAGCCGGATCTCCCAATATCCAACGTCGAGCGAGCGACCGGACCCCAGCCCGATCTCGTGCAACCGGCCAATCTTCACGAAGTCGAGCCGCTCCTGCAAGGCCACACTTGCCGGATTCGGCAAGGCGATGCCGCCGACCGCACAATGCCCCCCGAGAGGGCGCAGTCTCTCGAGCCGCTTGCGGTGGAGCCTGGTCCCGATGCCGTTGCCCCCCGGCATCGGGATTCGGACTGCCGCGGCCCACCATTCGCGCCGCGCAGCGCGCCAAGATGCGCCCGCTCGGCCTGCAGTCCGGTGCCGGAGCGTCATTCGAGCCCGCGCCCGCCCCTCTATCGCCGGCGCGGCTTCGTCATGGGAGCGGCGTTTTCGGGCTATCCGGGCGAGTCCTCCTTACAACCGGTCTCTGCACCTTGCTCTGCCCGCCCCGGCACGCAATCCGCCCCGATCCGAGCCGGCGCCGTCAGGCGTCGCGCGCATGCGGGCGCGGCGGCGCCTGCCCCGTGCGGCGCAACTCCGTGATCGCCGAGTCAAGACCCTGCAGGTTAAGCGGATACATGCGCTCCCCGACCAACTCCTTGAGGATCCGTACCGAGGCGATGTGCTGCCAGCGCTGCTCCGGCTCGGGATTGAGCCAGACCAACCGCGGGAAAGCCGCGCAGAGCCGCTGCACCCACACCGCGCCGCTCTCGCCATTCCAGTGCTCGACGCTGCCCCCCGGCTGCACGATCTCGTACGGGCTCATGGTCGCATCGCCAACGAAGATGACCCGATAGTCGTGTCCATAGGTCCGCATCACCTCGAGCGTTCCAACCGCGGAGCAGGCGCGGCGGTGGTTGTCCTTCCAGACTTGCTCGTACGGCACGTTGTGAAAATAGAAATGCTCGAGATGCTTGAACTCGCAGCGAGCCGCCGAGAACATCTCCTCGCAGACTCTCACGTGATCGTCCATCGAGCCGCCGACATCGAGAAACAGCAGCACTTTTACGGCATTGCGCCGCTCCGGCACGAGCTTGACGTCGAGCAATCCGGCGTTGCGGGCGGTGGCCTCGATGGTGCCATCGAGATCGAGCTGGTCGGCAACGCCCTCGCGGGCGAACTTGCGCAGCCTGCGCAGGGCGAGCTTCATGTTGCGCGTGCCGAGCTCGACCGTGTCGTCGAAGTTGCGGTACTCGCGCCGTTCCCACACCTTGACGGCGCGCCGTTGCCGTGCCCCCGTCTCACCGAAGCGCACGCCCTCGGGGTGATAGCCCCCGGAGCCGAACGGGGACGTTCCACCGGTGCCGATCCACTTGCTGCCGCCGTGATGAGCTTCCTTCTGCTCGCGCAAGCGCTCACGCAGCGTCTCGATGAGCTTCTCCCAGCCGCCCAGGGAGTCGATGGCGCGCCGGTCCTCCTGCGACAGGAGGCCTGCGGCGGGCCCGCGCAGCCACTCGGCGGGAACTTGCGCCGCAAGGAGCTCGGCGAACAGCCGCTCCGCGCCCTGAAACGCCTCGGCGAATACCCGGTCGAACCGGTCGTAATGCCGCTCGTCCTTCACCAGGCAGGTACGGGCCAGGAAGTAGAACTGCTGAGCGGAAAGCCCGGACGCTTCGGCCCGCAGCGCCTCCAGCAACGTCAGAAGCTCCGTGACGCTGACCGGCACTCCCGCGGCGCGCAGTCCAAAAAAGAACTTGACCAGCATGCCGCTTTGTCGGGCAGTGACCCGCGGCCGCCGCGGTGACTCAACGCGCCCGGCGGTGCAAAAACACGAGCTGCTCGAACAGGTGCACGTCCTGCTCGTTCTTGAGCAGAGCGCCGTGCAGCGCCGGCAGCACCTTGCGCTCCTCGTTCGCCCGCAGCACCGCCGGATCGATGTCCTCGGCGAGCAGCAGCTTGATCCAGTCGAGCAGCTCCGAAGTCGAAGGCTTTTTCTTCAGGCCCGGGGTCTCGCGCACCTCGTAGAAGGTCCTCAGCGCCTCGGCGAGCAGCTCGCGCTTGAGCCCCGGGAAGTGCACCTGCACGATCGCCCGCATCGTGGACTCGTCTGGGAAGCGGATGTAATGAAAGAAGCAGCGGCGCAGGAAGGCATCCGGCAGCTCCTTCTCGTTGTTGCTGGTGATCAGCATGATCGGACGGTGGCGCGCCTTGACGAGCTCTCGCGTCTCGTAGACGTAGAACTCCATGCGATCGAGCTCCCGCAGCAGGTCGTTCGGAAACTCGATGTCCGCCTTGTCGATCTCATCGATGAGCAGCACGGGCTGCACTTGCGACTCGAAGGCCTCCCAGAGCTTTCCCTTGACGATGTAGTTCGCAATGTCCTGTACGCGCGCCTCGCCGAGCTGCGAATCGCGCAAGCGGGAGACTGCGTCGTACTCGTACAGGCCCTGCTGCGCCTTGCTGGTGGACTTGATGTGCCATTCGTACAGGGGGCGCTCGAGCGAGCGCGCGATCTCCTGCGCCAGCTGCGTCTTGCCCGTGCCCGGCTCGCCCTTGATGAGCAGCGGCCGGCCGAGCGTGATCGCGGCGTTCACCGCCGTCATGAGATCATCGGTGGCGATGTAACGATCGGTCCCGCCGAAGCGCCGGGTCATGCTTGCTCTCGTTTCCAATCAAACCTCGAATCGGTGTGGCCGCCCGCATGGACGGCGGCGCAATGGAAGGCGCTGCTCGCGGCTCGGCTCGAACCGCCGGTCTCTAACCCTTCGCCGGCCGGTCCACGCTTGCCGGGACCGCGGCCTCCGCCGCCTTGAAGCCGATTTTGGAGTGCGTGCCGTCACAGAATGGCTTGGTCGTCGAGGCGCCGCACCGGCACAGATAGAACGGGCGCTTGGTGAGCGCATGCGTCGCCCCGTTCCAATCAACAACCTGCACGTCCTCGCCCTGGACCTGATAGGGGCCGTTCTGAAGCACTTTGATCGTTGCCATTAGTTCTCTCTCCGAGCCATTTGCCGAGGTGCGTCACCTGATCGAGCCTCACCCTTCCAACCGTCCCCGAGCACCGTCCTGACGCCCGCAAAGCGCAAGCATACCAGGGCCCGCGAGCCGCTGAGGCCGTCCGGCGCCCTTCAGCGCGCTCGCCGGCGCGCGCCCCCCCCCCGGCGAGCCTTTGCTCGGCGACCGCGCGCAGCCTCGATGAGCCTGCTCATCCCTTGCGGAACGCCATGCGAGCTGCCGAGCCCAGCCTGAAGATAGCTTCAGCGTGCCCGCCGCGCACTCGTATTCCCTGTCAACCATCGAGAGGTATACTTAGGCGATGGGCGCCTGGATCATCGTGCTCTCCGTCTGCGCCGCCGGCCACACCGGCTGCCAGTCGGCCACGCCAACGTGGTACTACGCCACGCGCCAGGAGTGCGAACGGATGCTGGCATACATGCCGCAGATGGACCGTCCCCGGTGCGAGCGGATCTCCAGGCGCAAGGCCGATGCCGAGGGCGCGGTGCTGTTTCCGTCGTCACACAAGCAGTAGCCGACGAGGCGCTCGGGGCGCGCGCGCCATGCCGGTAAGGGCGCATATCAACCGTTCCTGACCCGGCGTCACAACCGCCTCGGACGGTAGTGTTGATCGGTCTTTCCGAGGATTGCCCCTTTGGCCTCCCCGGCCGGCGCCGTACGGGCCATCAGCGCCGGCACTCTTGCACGGGTCGATGACGGTGATCGTAGGACCCTGAAAATCCCGGACCCTTGGTGTGGCGATCAAGCCACGGTGCAAGAGCGCCATACCTGCAACAGGACGGTGTTTTCCCGGCCGGCACCCCGCCAGCCACGACGGCTCCGCTTTGCCGCCCACGCGGCCGTAAAGAGCCATGCCGACAGCCGGCGGACCGGCGGGCTCCTTTTGCGTCACGGCCCGCTTCTTGGTATGTCGAAGTCTGGAAATACCAACCCGCGCGCGACTCCCCCGTACCTCTCGATGCCTACGAGTCCCGTGCGGGGACCTTCGATTCGACGCACTTCCGCGGTACACTTGCGGGACATTCACGCTCCCTGACTGCCTCCGGCGCCGGGGACTTCCGTGACCCTCCGCACCTGCTCCCACGCCGCGCTGCCCAAGCCTAAAGCGTTGTCCCGCTACGACCGGGACGGCGGAGCCAGCACCATGCCGCTGGTGACGCGCGCCCTCGGCACCGGCGGCTTCATCACTGGCCACACCTCCTTCAGCGCCAGCGCCGAGATCCCGTTCCACAGCCACAAATGCGAGGAGCGCGGGGTGCTGATGCAGGGGCGCACGGCGCTCGACATGGACGGGCTGCAGTACGAGCTCAAGCCGCACGATGCGACCTACATTGCGCCCGGCATTTCGCGCCGCTTCCGCAGTCTGTCCAAGACGGAGCCGATGAAGATCTTCTGGATCTACGCCGGCACGGATGACACTCGCACCGACACCGCCACCGGCGCAACCCAACCTAGTCTGCTCCGAGCGCGGCGGCAAGCGCTGGTACGAAGGGCTCGGATGAAAGTCCTCGTTCTGCCCGGCGACGGCATCGGCCCGGAGCTCATTGCATCCGCCGTCGAAGTCCTCGAGGCGGTGGACCGGCGCCGCTCACCGGTACACCCACAAGTACTATGCGTGCAGCATGCGGCGGCGGCCGTCAAAACATCAGGCCGAGCCCGACGCCGGTGTAGTTGGAGAACCCGCCGAGATCGCCCTGGACCCGCACGCCCTCCTCCAGATCCACCTCGAAATCCGCACTGACGAGGTATTGCAGCCCGCCGTCGGCATCGGTGCCCCACCCCTGCCGGTAGCCGGAGTGCGACTGTCCATAGACCTCGCCGTAGAACTGCAGCCGCGAGGTCGTCAGCCACGTCACCACCAGATCGGGATTGAAGCTCTGGAAGCGCCGGCCGCCCGCCGCGGTAGGCTCGGTCTGCGAGGTGACACCGACCATCAGCGACACCCCGAGCGGGCCGTTGCCATAGCTCACGATGGCATTGACCGCCCCGCCGGCCCCATGGCTGCCGAAGGTGCTGTCGCCCGAGGGCAGTGTCGCCAGCGCCTCGGCGGTCCATTGCCAGTGCTCGGTGTAGCCGAATGAGTGCTTGATGCCAACGGTCGTCGGGCCGAAGCCGTGCACCGTCGCCGCGGGCGCGCCCGGTCCGGCGTTGACCGACTGATAATTGAAATTCGGCGGCAGCCACACGAACTCCGAATTGTCCCCCAAGCCCCAGCGCAGCTCGAGATTCGGCAGCGTATCGGTCTCGCCGCCCGGTGAGCCGTACAGGTTGCCGGCGGTCGCGCCCGCCTCGAGGACGGTCATTCCCTTCGGGACCACGCAGCTCGAGTCCTCGACGGTCGGCCGATCGAGCTGCCCGAGCAGGCCCGAGGGTCCGCTGCAGGGCGGCGTCGGGGCGGTGGCGCGGGCCGCCGGGAAGGATGCCGGCGCCAGTGAGGCGAGCGCCAGTACGATCAAACCTCGCTGTTTGTTCAATATCCTGTCCTTTCTTGCCTGAGGATTTGACGACTATTATCGACTGCCGATAATGTCACGTTGGTCTGCGAAAGGACCGCCCATGGATCGCCGGTGCCGCGAAAGCAACGGCTTTTCCGCCCTCGTCTCTCGAGGGTCCACGGGCGGCCGCGCTCAGGGTCCGCACCGAGCATACCACTCGGGGCTCGATGGTTGCGCTTCGGGTCGCGGGAATACTTCGGGTGGATGAGCGGGCACCGCCGATGCGCGCACCGAGCCGCGATCATTGCGCTGTCGGGTGCGCTGGCATTCGCTGCCGGCGCGGAGGCGCGTTCGACGGCCCAAACCAGCGCCTATGCCGGCACGGGCCGCGAAGCGGCGCTGCTCGCCGGCCTGGCGGCGGTGCGCTCCGACCTCGACAACCGCGGCGGCTCCCTCGGCGGGTTCCTGCAGCTCGACGGATCGCACGTGCTCAAGGGTGGACTGCCCCATCCTCTCGGCTTCGACGCGCAGCGCCTGCTCGATGTGTTCGTCATTCTCGACACCCGTAAGCTCCTCGGATGGCCGGGCGGCACGTTGTTTCTCGATGCGCAGCGCCACGGCGGCCCGAGCGTGATCCCCCATCAGGTGCCCGCGATCGCCGATCCCGACAATATGGATGCGTACTCTGAGACCTCGCTCGACCGCGCATGGTTCCAGCAGGACTTGTTTGAGCGCGAGACCGAGCTTCCCTACGACCCGGGCGGCACGCTCATCGTCTCAAAGGAGGCGCTGCGCAGCCGCTGGAGCGGCCTGCCCGTGAAGCTTCAGATCGGGGGCTGGGTCGACACCGACCGGTTCCGGCGATGTCGGGGCGGCGTCGTGCGGCATGCGGCCGGGGGCCTACCGGGTCGCGAGCGGCACGCTCTGGCGGCCCGCCGGCGCCAGCGATCGCGGCATTGGCGCCTTCCTGCAACATGGAGCCGCCCCGGCCGCGGTGGCAGTGGTACGCCAGCACGTCGGCGCAGGCGTGGTGTGGACCAAGCCCCGGGGCCTCACGCCCACACGATGAGCTCGGCATCGCCTACCGCGCCAGCCAGCTGGCCGCGGATGCCGGCTTCACTCACGGCTTCGAGAGCGAGATCGAGGCCTATTGCCAGTTCGACGCCTCGGACGGCTGGACCGTTCAGCCGGACCTCGAATTCTGGCGCCATCCCGGCGGGGGCGATACGCCCGACCCCGTGCTCGGCCTCATCCGCGTTATGTTTACCCGTCAGATGCATAAATTTCGTGGCTCAGGCGCTGAAGTGCCTGTAAATCCGGCCCAGGAAGCATGCCGCGCCCGTTTCGAGAAGTTCACAAAATGTGCACATGGTCGCATGCCAAGAAATCGGACCTCGACCCAGCAATTGCAGCGCTGTGGCGCCATGAGAGCGTCCCGGTATGCAAGGTCTGGGTTTACCCTCTGATCAGCTTTGCCTCAGGCGCCGTGCGCAGTGCCCGCGGCGGCGCCCCTTTGAGGCCGGCTACGCACGCACGCCCCATTCCGTCACGCCTTGATATATGCTCTGCCCGATGCGTGGCCGTCCAAGAAGCAGCCATGGCGATCTGTGGCGGGGTCTGATACAGCTTCATGTGCTGCATCACGCGTCCGAAGGAGACGTTTACGGGCTGGGCCTCATCGAAGAGCTTCGCCGGCACGGCGACTCGATCGGCCCGGGGACGCTCTATCCGCTGCGGCATCGGCTGACTGAGCGGGGCTCTCTGGATGAACGCGCCAAAGAGGGAGGACGCCAGCGGCGCTACGACGCAACCGCAAAAGGGCGCCGTGCGCTGGGGCAAGGATATTGCTACGTCAAGGAACTCTTTGAGGAAATGACAGGTCCAGAGACTCGGGGTAAAGACTGCAACGCGCACAGCGCTGAAAGCGAACAAAAGTGACCCTTGACGCAGTGGATGTCGCCGCCGTGACCGTCGCTCCATGCGACGGCGATCGCTCGTGATCGAGTCGCTTCCTGGAGCCGGCGCAGCCGGCTCCCGCGCACCTCATGCTCGCAACGCCGGCGGGACCGCGCTGGCGGCGCCCGCGGCCGGGCCTGCGGCACCGAAGCATTGCACCGCTATCAGGGCAGCCCATCCGCTCGGACGGACGCGGCGCCAGCAACTCTCAAGCCAACGGAGATTTCCATGAAACTGGCGGCTCAATTTGACGGCCCGCAGGGCCCGGCGCTGCGCCTGCTGGCCGGCGTGTTTGGCGTGGTCTGGCTGGCAAACGCGCTCTTTCAGGCCATGGCATGGCTCGCCGTCGCGGCCGCCAAGGCGAATTTTCTCCACGCGCTCGCCAAGCCCGCCTCGAAGGTGCCGGGCTCGATCCGGCCGCTGCTGCTCGCGGGCCTGGACCTCACGAAGGCCGTCGGTCCGCAGCTCATCGCCGGCTGCATGGTCGTGATCGCCGTTCTGCTCGGCCTTGCGCTGCTGACACGCAAGAAAGTCGCGCTCGCGGCGCGCGTCGGCATCGCCTACAGCGCGCTCTGCTGGGTGTTCCTGAACGGCTTCGGATTCCCCTACAGCGGCGGACAGACCGATCCCGGCGTTTTCGTCGCCTATGCGATCGCCTTCCTGTTCGTGCTGTCGGTGGCGCCCACTCTGGAGGGCCGGGGCGCCGATGCGCCCGGGGTCGGCGGCCGGCTGTGGAATGCGGCCCGGATCAGCTTCGGCGTGCTGTGGCTGTTCGACGCCGCCCTCAAGTGGCTGCCGGCGTTCCTGTTTCATTTCAGCAGTCAGATCACTGCGGTGATCCCCGGGCAGCCCTCCTGGGTCGCCGCCTGGCTCGGATTCGTGGCCGAGATGGTTCGCGCGGTCGGACCCGTCCCGGTCGCCATCGTGGTCGGCCTGTCCGAGACCGCGATCGCCGTCGCCCTGCTGAGCGGCAGATGGCTGCGCCTCGCCATTCCTTTCGGTGCGGCGTACTCGTTTGCGGTCTGGACGACCGCAGAGGCGTTCGGAGGGCCTTACTCGTCGGCCGGCACCGGGGTACGCGGCAATGTCCTCGGCAACGTCCTGATCTATCTGATCCCGTTCGTGTTTCTCTGGGTGGGCAGCACGCGCAGCCGGGCGGCCAAAGCGTAGGAGCCTGACGACCCCGGAGCGGGCACGCACCTGTACGCTAATGGCAGTGCTCATATCGATCGGCTTCAGCTGTGCGCACGGGCGCCGCCGTCGATACCATCGCTTTCGCCGGCTATCTGCGCGACCTTGCGAGGGGAGATAGTACCGGCGCATCCAGCGCGACTTTCAGGCTTGTCCCTCACTGCTCGACCGGTGATCTTGGGGGGACGCCGGCGTGCGAGCTGCCTGCCATTTGCACCGCGTGCTGTTATCCTGGAGAGATCATACCGATAACGAATGGGGGGACTGACTGCGGTCTGCTTCAGATCGGGCCGACCGTTTCGAATGCCGAGGGAGAAATTGCTGGAGCATCGGCCGAGGACGCGCACTCGGGCATGCGGCTCCAACCGATACCCGCGCGGCGCAGCCCGCTTGCCCTCGCGCCTCGACACTGAAAACCGGTGAAGGCCAATTGCTCCGGGAAGAACCATGAAACCGATCGCACTGATTGTCGCAGGCGCCCTGACTATCGGTGTCGGCGCTTATGCGCTCCTCGAGTGGCGAGGAATCGATTCCCGGGCCGAGGAGGCCCGTGCGCCTGCGAGCCTGATCAGCGTGCAGGTTGGCACGCTCAGGCGCATGACAGTGCATCGATATGTGACCGGATTCGGACTCATCGAGCCTGAGCCCGCCACGTCTCGGCGCCCGGCGGCGGGGGCCGCCATTGCGGCGCCTGTGACCGGTGTCGTCACGCGCGTCAAGGTTGTCGCCGGCCAGAATGTCCGGCGCGGCCGGTTGCTGATGGACCTGAACTCGGCCGCGATGACCGAGACTTACGCTGCGCAAGAAGCGGTCCGGCAACGGAATCTCTATGCCGCACACAACACTTCGCTCAAAGCCTTGCAGGAAGCCGAAGCGCAGCTCGCCCTGCTGCGCGTGACAGCGCCACTCTCCGGTACTGTTGTGCGCCTCAACGTCGAGCCCGGCACCGCGGTGAGCGCGAGCACAGTGCTTGCCGAGATCATGGACCTGCATCGGCTGGTGGTACAGGCAGACATTCCGCAGGCAGAGGCGGCCGAGCTAGCGCTCGGTCAACCGCTGAAGGTCCTCGGCACCCCGCCGATCACGACGCAGCTCGGCTATATCAGCTCGACGGTGAACAAGAGCGACGGCGCCGTGACCACCTGGGCGCCGCTGCCACCGGCTAGCGGCCTTCGGCCCGGCCAATACGTTCGGATCCGCATTGTCGCGGCGACCCACCGGAACAGCCTCGTAGCCCCGACCGCAGGCGTGGTGCGCGGTATTGGCGGTCACGGCGTTCTCTGGATCGTCCGGGGCAATGAAGCGATCCGGAGGCCCGTCAAGACTGGATTGCGCGAACGCGGCTGGA
Source organism: Pseudomonadota bacterium (assembly GCA_021792755.1). Lineage (GTDB taxonomy): Bacteria > Pseudomonadota > Gammaproteobacteria > Steroidobacterales > Steroidobacteraceae > 13-2-20CM-66-19. The sequence continues at coordinate 121,239 of JAJYUA010000004.1, read as the reverse complement.
TCGAAGTGTCCGGCCAAGATCTCAAGTCCGGCACTCCGGTCGTCACAGTGGGTGCATTCGGACTGCCACGACGAACCCGAATCCGGATCGTTGATACAGCCGCAAGTCCATCGGGCAGGGTGGCGTCCGAATCGCCTCAATCGCAATGAGCGACCGCCCTTCCCGCCTGGGCCGGTTCACGACGCGGCACGCGCTCGCCATCACCTTCATCGCAGGACTCCTCTGTCTCGCGGGGGTCTTTTCGGCGTTGACCCTGCCTTCGTCGGTATTTCCCGTGACCTTCTTTCCGCGCATCGTCGTGCAGGTCAGCGACGGCATCATGCCTGCCAACGAGGTGATGGCTACGGTGACGCGCCCGATCGAGGAGTCCCTCAAGAGGATTCCAGGCGTTGAGTCGGTGCTATCCACGACGACACGCGGTTCGGCCCTCATCAACGTGGAATTTCCGTGGGGCACGGACATGCAGCACGCCGAGCTCTACGTGATGGGCCGGCTCTCCCAAATCCGCAGCGAATTGCCGTCGACCGTCGTCACCGACGTCACACGCGTCGGATTCTCGATGAGCGATCCTGTCATCGGCATCAGCCTGACGGCCACCCGTCACAGCCAGACGGACCTCTGGAACACCGCCACCTACATCATCAAGCCGCTGTTCCTGCGGATTGCGGGCATCTCGCGGGTGGAGGTCGTCGGGGGGCGGGTTCCGGAATACCACGTGATCGTCGATCCGCTCAAGCTGCAGTCCGCCCACCTGGCCCTTCAGGACGTGACTGCCGCGCTCGGGCGAAACAACCTGGTCGCTCCAGCCGGCCTTCTCGTGCGCAGCTACCGGCTGTACCTCACCACCGTCGACGGCCGCGTACATTCGGCACGCAACATCGCCGATATCGTCATCGCGGTCCGGGATGGCCACCCGATTCGCATCAAGGACGTGGCCGACGTCGTTCATGGGGCCGCGCCGGCCTTTACGAGTGTCACGGCCCAAGGCCGTCCCGCGGTTCTGCTGCAGATCGAGAGTCATTCGCACGCAAGCATTCTTTCAATCGCCGCCGGCCTGAAGGCCGCTTTGCGCAAGCTCCATCGGCAGCTGCCGCCGGACATGCATCTCGCCTTTTTCTACAACCAGTCCTCGTTCGTTCGCGAGTCCATCGACAACGTGTGGGTGGCGGTGATTTTCGGGCTCGTTCTGTCGATCTTGATTCTGTACGCATTCCTGAAGAACTGGGGCAGCGTGTGGACGGCGGTCGTCACGATCCCGATTTGCGTGCTGGTCACGTTCGTGGCGATGAAGCTCACGGGAATGAGCTTCAACATGATGACGCTCGGAGGCATCGCCGCCTCCATCGGGCTCATCATCGACGATGCCATCGTCGTGGTGGAGGCGATGTGCCACCGTATCGCCTCGGGCGGGCCGCGACTGGCAGGCATCCATGAGGCCATGGGCGAGATCCTGACTGCGCTGGTCGGGTCGACTCTGACCCCGGTAGTCGTCTTCCTCCCGCTCGCCTACCTGACGGGCCTCGCGGGAGTGTTCTTCCGCGCGCTCGGCCTCGCCATGGTGGTGGCACTGCTTGTGTCCCTGCTGCTCGCGCTGACCGTGACCCCTTCGCTCGCGGCCTGGCTCATCCGCGCTCGCGCCCGGGCCAGCGCGGAAGGCGGATTCATCCTCAGGCGCGTGCTGCGTGTTTATGATGGCTGCGCGCGGTGGGCGTTGCGCCATGCCCTGACCACTCTCTTCGCGTGCGGGCTGATCCTGCTTGGCGCCGTCTTCCTCTATCGGCACTTGCGAACCGATTTCCTGCCGAATTTCGACGAGGGCGGATTCAACATTGATTATGCGGCGCTTCCCGGCGCGAGCCTCGCCGAGACTTCTCGAGTGCTCGATGAGGCCGAACGGATCATCCGTGCCGACCCTGATGTGCAGGGCTATTCGCGCGAGCTCGGCGTGCAACTCGGACCGAAGCTGAACGAGCCCAATTTCGGCAGCTATCTGGTCATGCTGAAGCCCGATCGCAAGCACTCGACGGATGAGGTCATGGATCACATCCGCCACGAGTTCGATCGGCGCTTTCCCATGGTGCGCTGGGACATCAAGGGGCTCCTTACCGACTTGGTCGGTGACCTGCAGCTCGCGCCCTATCCGGTCGAGATCAAGCTCTTCTCACCCCATCTCAGCTGGCTCGAGAAGACCGCGCCGCGCGTTCAGGCGCAGATCGCGAAGATTCCAGGTCTCGTGGACACGTTCGATGGTGTGACGGTGAGCGGACCTGCACTCGGCCTGAGGGTGAGGCGCGCCGCAGCGGCGCGCTTTGGCCTCACGACCGAGGCCATCGCCGCCTCCGTGAAGAACGCCATGCTCGGCCAGGTCTCCTCAGACATGCTCGAGGGCGACCGGCTCGTCGGCATTCGCGTACTCGATGACCGCAGCAGCGTCGATCGACTCTCGGCGTTACGCCATCTGCCGCTGCGGACCCCGGCGGGGGCAATCGTGCGACTCGATCAAGTCGCCACCGTCGAGATGCTGCCGAATGAAGTGGAACTGAACCGCGATAACCTGCGCCAGGACGACATCGTCTCGGCGAGGCTGGAAGGCGTGGATCTGGGCACTGCGATGCGCGAGGTGAGGGCCACATTGGCCCGGGACAAGTGGCTGCCTGCGGGCAGCGTTCGCTATGGCGGCCTTTACCAGCTCCAGCAGCAGTCGTTCCACAACCTGCTGGCGGTGCTGATCGTCGCCATCCTGCTCGTGTTCACGGTGCTCGTGGTCGAATTTCGCTCGTTCTGCGAGCCCGTCGCCATCGTGTTCGGTGCAGTGCTCGCCCTGTTCGGCGCCATGATCGGGCTGACGGTCGGCGGTATCACGTTGAACATCGTGTCCTACCTCGGAGCGATCATCGGCGTCGGCATCGTCGCCAAGAACGGCATCCTGGTGCTCGATTATTGCCGGCAGCAGCGCGCCCAGGGCGTGGAGCTCATGGAGGCGCTGGTCCAAGCAGGGCATCGCAGGCTCCGGCCGGTGCTCATGACCTCGCTGGCCGCGGCGCTCGGCATGCTGCCGCTTGCCTACGGGGCGGGCGCCGGAGCACAGATGCTGCAGCCGCTCGGCGTCGCCGTGATCGGCGCACTGTTCCTTTCCGTGCCGCTGTCGCTCATCGCAACACCCGTGATCTACTCCCTGCTGATCCGCGCGCACCGGCGTTGTTTTGGCGGATCTTCAGTACCGGCGAATGAAGGCGAAGCATGACACCGAGGACACGAACGCTTCGCTGGGTATCGGCGCTCGGTCTTGCGCTCGTAACGGGCTGTGCACACTTCGTGTCTCGGCCCCTCTCGCCCGCGGAGTCGATCGCGACTTTCAACACACGCTCCCTGACCAATCCAGGCCTGCAGACGTTTCTCGCGGACAATCGGGTGCCCGAGCCGGCAGCGGGCTGGGATCTGAAGGCTCTCACTCTCGCGGCGCTCTATTATCAACCCTCGCTCGCCGAGGCCCGCGACCGGTTGCGCGCGGCGGAGGCTGCGCGAGTGACGGCGGGCGAGCGCCCGAACCCGTCAGTGGCAATGGCATTGGGATACGATACCCGCATTGCGGCTGCGCCGAGTCCGTGGATCGTGCCGATCAATGTGGATTGGCCGATCGAGACTGCTGGCAGGCGCGGCGCTCGGCTCGCGCACGCACGCTACCTTTCCGCCGCGGCACGCTGGGAGCTCATCGGGAGCGTCTGGCAGGTACGTAGCCGCCTGCGAAGCGCGCTGCTCGATCTGTATGCTGCACGCCGTACGGAGTCCCTTCTCGCGCGCCGGCAGGCTGCCGAGCGCAAAGTCGTGATGTTGCTCCAAGGTCAGCTCGAAGCCGGTGCGGTCTCGAGCTACCTGCTTGCCCAAGCGCGCGTCGCACTGGACGATACCACTCTGGCACGCCAGGCCGCGGCCGGCGCGATTCGCCAGGCGCAAATTCGCCTGGCGGGAGCGCTCGGCGTCGCGCCGCATGCGCTCAACGGAGTGAAGCTCTCGTTCGAGGAACTGCGGAAGTTTCCACGCGATCTCACCGGGCCGCAGATCAGGCGCCGAGCGTTAATCAATCGCGCCGATGTGCGCGCCGCACTCGAACAGTATGCGGCCAGTCAGTCGGCACTGCAGCTCGAGGTCGCCCGGCAGTGGCCGGACGTGCAGCTCGGCCCCGGATTCGCCTGGAACTCGCAACTGAGAGAAGACAGCGAGTGGCAGCTGCGGCTGAGCCTGCCGCTGCCCATCCTCAATCATAACCAGGGCCCGATCGCCGAGGCGCGGGCCGAGCGCCGGCTGGCTGCCGCTCATTTCCTCTCCGTACAGGCCGACGCCCTCGAGCAGATCGATAGCGCCCTCGCCGGGTACCGCTCGGCGCTCGCCAGGATGAGAACCGCGACTTCATTGCTGGCGGACCTGCGGCAGCAGATCGACTCGGTGCGCGATCAGGTGCAAGCCGGTGAACGTCAGCCGCTTGATCTTGCCGACGCCGAAGTCGCCTTCGACAAGGGCGCTCAAAACCTGCTTGCGACCCGCATTGAGGCCCAGCGGGCACTCGGCGCTTTGGAGGACGCCGTGCAGAGCCCGCTCACTCTCGCCCCCTCCACTCTGCAAGCGGCGCAGAACGGGAAGCCGGGACCGCAGGCTCCCTGAAAAGCAATCGGTAGCTTCATCAGCACGGCACCGAGCCCGGCGGCCTTCCAGAGCAGCTCCAGAGGCCGGATACAAATCGACCCGCAGCGTCTCTGCGGCGTGGCAGGAGATGCCCCGGAAGCACCCGCCATACCCGCCTGCGATCCGGACGACCGCGGAGGCGTTCGGAGGGCCTTACTCGTCGGCCGGAACCGGGGTGCGCGGCAATGTCCTCGGCAACGTCCTGATCTATCTGATCCCGTTCGTGTTTCTCTGGGTGGGCAGCACGCGCAGCCGGCTCCAATCTGCGCAATGACTCGCCGCGGCGGCCTCAGTGGCGCCCTTCGCGACTCGCCTGGGTACCCATGAGACTGGCGAGCGTCATCAGCTCGCGCGCAAGCGCGGGCAGCAGGTCATCGAGCGTGATGATGCCGAGGACTGCGCCCGATGCATCGATGACCGGAGCGCGCCGGACACAGCGCGCATTGAGGGCATCGATGGCTTCGGTCAGACCAAGATCGGTCCGCAGCACCAGCGGATCCGGCGTCATGACATCCCCTACCGTGAGCAGAAACAGGTCGGTTCCCCGTCGGAACTCCCCGCGCACGATGTCGCGGTCGGTCAGGATGCCGATCGGCCGGCGCAGCGGGTCGCCGCGCTCGAGAACGACCAGCGCGCCGATGTGACGGTGGCACAGCGTTCGGGCCGCATCGGCGAGCGGCTCGTCCCGGAATACGGTCTGCGGCTGAGGCGTGTAGAGGTCCCGGATCTTCACGGCGGCAAAGATAACCGCGGCGCATCCCCGCGCGCCATCCGCATTGATACGCATTGGCGCATGCGGCGGGCTGTGTCGAACTTGCAAGCAGACAGCCGCTGTTGGGAGACGCACATGAATGTCGGAGATTTCTGCAGCCGCCCGCCGGTCGCCGTGGCAAGCGGCGCGCCGCTTTCGGATGTCGCCCAGCTGATGCGCGAGCGGCACGTCGGGGCCGTCGTGGTCACCGAGGGCGATCCGGCGCGCCCGCACGTGGCGGGCATCATCACGGACCGGGACATCGTCTGCGCCAGGATCACCCGGGCCGCGGACCTCTCGAGCATCAGCGCCGCCGAGACCATGACAGCGCATCCGCTTTTGATCCGCGAGCACGATTCGGTCGGCGCGGCCGTGGCGCACCTGCGCGCGCGCGGCGTCCGGCGGGCACCCGTGGTGAGCGAGGACGGAGCCCTTCTCGGGGTGATCTCAGCCGACGATCTGCTGGCGCACCTGGCCGGGGAGATCACCGCCCTCGCCGGCATCGTCTCCCGGCAGGCGCACGCCGGGACCGGCTGAGCGGGAGCGTAATCACGGCTATTGCGAGGCGGACGCCGCGCCCTGCAGCTGACGGTGCTGCGCCGCGAGGCTGAGCAAGGCCTGCCCGATCGCGTGCCTGCCGAGGTCGGGGCTCTGCGCCCGATCGCCCCTTCGCAACGCATCCACGGCCTCGGCCACCCGGGCCGGGGTGCCGAGATCGCTCCAGCCGCACTCCGGCACGGGCAGCACACGCAGGTGCTGCTCCTGGCGCTGCAGAATGGCGCTCGAGAAGTCGAGCTCCGGCAGCAGCCGGTAGAGCTCCTCCAGAGCCTGTTCGAGCACCTGTCCGCCTCGCCCGCCGCGCACGACCGCGCGCATGGCCGCGACGATGTCCGGGCAGCGCTGCTCGTACAGCCCAAGCAACGCCGAAGCGTCCGCGGCGATGATGAAGGTGTTCCAGAGCGCCCCCTGGTAGACGAGGGCCGCCGCGTGCGCAGCGTCCGGCTTCTCCACGAACCGCTCGACGCGGTGATACGCGCGCCCCGCCTCGCGATTCGGCACGATGTAGCCGAGCTGGGTGTCGGCGGCTCGCGGCTCGAGCCCGAGCAGGACGATGTCAGCCGGATCGGTCTCGGGCGGCGTCGCGGCGCAGCGTAACGCGCGCGCGAGCTGCCGCTCCTCGCTGACATGGTGATCCGAGGGCAGCAGCACCACGCGCGCCCGCGGGTCGCGCTCGAGGATCATGAGCAACGGCAGCAGCACACCGTTGGCGGTGCCGCGATTGCGCGGTTGAACGATGATGTTCTGCGGCCCGACCGTCCCGAGCTGCCCGCTCCACCACTGCCTGTGCTGAGAGGCGACGATGACGCAGATGCGCTCCCGGTCCGTGACGCCCGCAGCCCGCTCGAGCGCCTCCTGCATCAGCGACGGTCCCCGGTCGAGCGAGCAGAACTGCTTCGGTATGGCGAGCCCGCTGCGGGTGGTGGTCAGACGGCGCAGCCGTCTGCCTTCGCCGGCCGCGAGCACGAGTGCCCAGAGGTTTTTCTTCGAGTCGCTCATGCAGTCACCTTCATCGTCGCGGCGGAGGCGATCCGCACACCGCCGCCGCGCGCAGCTCAACTCTACGGGGCAACCGCAAGCATAATACTTCGCCAGCGAGCGCTGCCGTAGGGAGAAATACAGACTTGCGTTGGAATCCAACTTCCGGGAAAACCCGGCACTCCGATACCCTACAGGGATCGCCGCCGCACCGCCAGCTTGGTCCAAAACTACACCGGATCCGTCCCGGGCCGCGCATCGTGGGCTGCGCCGAAGCCGTCGCCCGCAGACGACGCGCGCGCCGCCCCGGGCAAGCTGACATCGACGCGCACGCTGACGCGCATGGCCGCAAGGCGCTCATACAGCCGGCGCTGCCGAAACGACGGCACCCAGCCATACACCAGCGACTCGGTCGGGCGCCACAGCGCGAGCCAGGCGAGGATCATCAGTCCTTCATCGATCAACCAGGAACTGCCGTGCGCAAGCAAGCTCGCGAGGAGCTCGCGCACGCTCATGCTCAGCAGGAAGATGGCCGCGCCGCCGAGTAACGAGAGCTGCGCGAGACGCATCTGCTCGCGCTGGCGGTGGCGGGCGGAGTTGGCGAGGCGCTGATAATAGCGTGCGATTGCGCTGCGCAAGTCTGCCGCCAGGGCCACGCCCTCGCTCGCGTGCACCCGCAGGCGCCAGCGCTGGGCGGCACGCTTGTCGCTGAACTCCTCTTCGATGAACTCGGCCGCGTGCGGGTCGAGGTCGCGGTCCCAGAAGGGGGACGGGTCGAGCGAGTTGAACATCTGCGTGAGATTGCGCACGCGAATGCTCACCGTGGCCGTCGTGGCGCCGCCTCGGCCGCGGCGCACTTTCACACCGGACTTGGGAGACAAAGCCATCGCTGCAGCCACCTGCGTGCGGCCGGGCTATCTTCTGCCGAGCAGCGCGCGTACCCCGGAGACGGTGCGCGTGTTGGGCACATCCCGAGCGCCGCCTCGAGCCCGGCCCCGAACCCCGGCAGCGCTGCGACCCGGCCGGCCGCAAGCGCCCGTTCGAGATCCGCTTGGCGCCCCACCGAAAGCTGCCTCATCAGCGCACGCACCCGCACGGGCCCCAGACCCGGTAGAGCGCGCAGTTCCCGCCTCTGCAGCGGCAGCTCGCGGCGCAGCCTCTCGAGCGCCTCGCGCTCTCCGGTGCGGATCCGCTCGCCGATCTTGCGGGCGAGCTCCTCTGCGATGCCGGGTATCGCCTGGTAGGCCTCGGCGCCCGCGCATCTCGGCGAGCGGCCTCGGCAGGCTGCGCACGATGCGCGCTGCCCGCCGGTACGCGCGAATGCGAAAGGGGTTCCCGCCCTCGACGGCAAGCAAATCGCCGATCTGTCCGACAGCGTCGGCGACCTCGGCGTGATGAATGCCCATCGGTCGATGCCCCGCGGCGGACCGGGCGCGGCTCGATGCCTGCTCGTCAAGGGACACTTCCAGGCCGGCTCGATGCGGCCTGCGCGGGATGAAAGCTCTCCCCGCCGCGAGTCGCGAGCTCCTCGTACTGCCGGTATTTCTCCAGCACCACCTGCTGGGCCTGCGCGAGCAGCTCGGCGGCCGCCCGCGGATCGGTCTCGGTGAGCACGCGGTAGCGCAGCTCCCGGTAGGCGTAGTCCTTGAATGGGATCGTCGGCCGCCGCGAATCGAGGCGAAAGGGCCGCTTGCCCACGGCGCGCATCGCCGGATTGAAGCGAAACAGCGGCCAATAGCCGCTCGCAGCCGCCAGGCGCTGCTGGCGCAGCCCGAAGCGCAGGTCGAACCCGTGGGCGATGCAGGGGCAGTAGGCCAGGATCAGCGAGGTGCCCGGGTAGGCTTCCGCCTCCCGCAAGGCGAGCAGGGTTTGCTGCGGGTTGGCGCCCATGGCGACTTGCGCGACGTAGACATTGCCATAGGCGATCGCCTGCAGCGCCAGGTCGCGGCGCGCGGTACGCTTGCCCGCCGCGGCGAACCGCGCCACGGCGCCGAGAGGCGTCGCCTTCGAGGCCTGTCCGCCGGTGTTGGAATAGACCTCGGTGTCGAGGACCAGGATGTTGACATCACGGCCGCTCGCGAGCACGTGATCGAGTCCAGCCGAGCCGATGTCATACGCCCAGCCGTCGCCGCCGACGATCCAGATGCTGCGCCGGACGAACTGATCGGCGAGACAGAGCAGCTCCCTCGCACGCTCGTCCTCGAGCTCCCGCAGAGCGCGCTTCAGCCCCTGCACCCGCTCTCGCTGCGCGCGCAGCTCCGACTCGCGCATCTGCGGCGCCTCGAGAATCGAGCGCGCGAGCGACTCCCCGAGCACCGGGGCGAGCCCGCGCAGCAGCGCGCTCGCCTGCTCGAGCTGCTGGTCGGCGGCGAGCCGAAAGCCCAGGCCGAATTCGGCGTTGTCCTCGAACAGCGAATTCGACCAGGCCGGGCCGCGCCCGTCGGGATCTTTCGTCCAGGGCGTGACCGGAAGATTGCCGCCGTAGATCGAGGAGCAGCCGGTGGCGTTGGCAATCTGCGCCCGATCACCGAAGAGCTGCGAAAGCAGCTTCAGATACGGCGTCTCGCCGCACCCGGCGCAGGCGCCCGAGAACTCGAACAGCGGCTGCAGGAACTGCACGCCGCGCACGTTCGCGAAATCGACCCGCGAGCGCTCGTTCACCGCGAGCGTCTCGAAGAAGGCGATGTTGGCTCGCTGCGCCGCAAGCAGCGGCGCCTTGCCCGTCAGCCGGATCGCCTTGTCCGTCTCCGCGGCAGCGCCATCGGCGCCGGCCGGACAAGCCTCGATGCACAGCCCGCAACCCGTGCAGTCCTCCGGATAGAACTGCAGTGCGAAGCGCACGCTCGGAAAGCCGCGCACATTGACCGGCACGGAGTGAAAATCCGCGGGCGCTGCCGACAGCTGCGCCTCGTCGAAGTACTTCGCCCGGATCGCGCTGTGCGGACACACGAAGCTGCACTCGCCGCACTGCACGCAGCGCCCGGGAATCCACGCCGCGACGATGTCCGAGACATTGCGCTTCTCGAACACCGCCGTGCCGGTGGGATACGTCCCATCCGCCGGCAGCCGGCTCACCTTGAGCTCATCGCCCCGCCCTGCCATGAGCACCGCGGTGACCTCGCGCACGAAGCGCGGCGCATCGGCCGGGACGAGCGGTGCAGGCTCGGGCGCACTGGTCTCCCGGGCGGGAATCGGCACCTCGAACAGCGCTTGCAGAGCGCGATCGACCGCCGCGAAGTTGCGCTGCACGACCTGCTCGCCCTGGTCCCGGTAGCTGTGCTCGATGGCCTGTTTGATGCGGCCGATCGCCTGCTCGCGCGGCAGGACGGCGCAGATCGCAAAGAAGCAGGCCTGCAGCACGGTGTTGATGTGCGCGCCGAGGCCGGCCTCGCGAGCCACCCGCGAGGCGTCGATCACGTACAGGCGCAGGTGCCTCTCGAGGATCCGGCGCTGCACCGGCCCCGGCAGCTGGCTCCACACCTGCTGCGGCCCGTGCGGGGTGTTGAGCAGGAACGTGGCGCCGTCGGCCGCCTCTCGCAGCACCTCGATACGCTCGAGGAACAGCGGATTGTGGCAGGCGATGAAGCTCGCCGACTCGATGAGATAGGGAGCGTCGATCGGGCGCGAGCCGAAGCGCAGGTGCGAGACGGTCCGGGCGCCGGCTTTGTGCGAGTCGTAGACGAAGTAGGCCTGCGCAAACCGTCCCGGATCCTGCGCGATGATCTTCGCGCTGTTCTTGTTCGCGCCGACCGTGCCGTCCGAGCCCAGGCCGAAGAACAACGCCCGCACCGCGCCCTCGGGCTCGAGCGTGAACGCGCGGTCGACCTCGAGACTCGTGTGGGACACGTCGTCCTCGATCCCGACGGTAAAGCCGTTTCGGGGATCGGTCTTCTTCAGCTCCTCGAACACGGCCTTTGCCTGCGCGGGACTGAAGTTCTTCGAGCCGAGCCCGTACCGCCCGCCGACCACGCGGGGCAGGATCGAGCGCTCGGCACGCGAGAAAGCCCCGGTGAGCGTCGCAACCACCTCCAAATACAGCGGCTCGCCGCAGGCGCCCGGCTCCTTGGTGCGCTCGAGCACCGCGACCGCCCGACAGGATGCGGGCAGCGCGCTCAGGAAATGCCCGGCCGAGAACGGCCGCAACAGGCGGACCTGAAGAACGCCGACCTTCTCTCCCTGGGACCGCAACATCTGCGTGACCGCGCGCACCGTCAGCGCGCCCGAGCCCATGATGACGATGACCCGCTCGGCATCCTGCGCCCCGTCGAATTCGAACAGTCGATAGCGCCGGCCGGTGAGCCCGGCAAAGCGTGCCAAGGTCTCCTCCACAACCTGCGGCGTGCGCGCGTAGTAGGGATTGACCGCCTCGCGCGCCTGGAAGAACGTGTCCGGGTCGTGCGAGGTGCCCCGCAGGACCGGATGCTCCGGGGACAGTCCGCGGCAGCGATGCGCGCGCACGAGCTGCGCATCGATCATGGCGCGCAGCTGCCGATGCGTGAGGACACTGATCTTGTCGATCTGGTGCGAGGTCCGAAAGCCGTCGAAGAAATGCAGGAAGGGGATGCGCGAGGCGAGCGTCGCCGCCTGTGCGATGAGCGCCCCGTCATGGGCCTCCTGCACCGAGGCGGACGAGAGCAACGCGAAGCCCGTGGTGCGAGCGGCCATCACGTCGGAGTGATCGCCGAAGATCGAGAGCGCCTGGGTGGCCACGGCTCGCGCCGCAACGTGAAACACCGTGGGAGTGAGCTCGCCGGCGATCTTGTACATGTTCGGCAGCATGAGCAGCAGTCCCTGCGATGCGGTGAACGTCGTCGTGAGCGCGCCCGATTGCAGGGCGCCGTGCACCGCCCCGGCCGCGCCGGCCTCGCTCTGCAGCTCCACGACGAAGGGGACACGGCCGAAGATATTGGTCACGCCCCGGGCCGCCCACTCGTCGGCGAGCTCGGCCATCGGCGAGGCGGGTGTGATGGGATAGATCGCGCAGCCGTCGTTCACCCGATACGCGACGTACGCGACGGCCGTGTTGCCGTCCATCACATCGGTCATCGGCTCCTCATCGGGGCTCATCGAGCAACTCGATGGCGTGGCACGGGCAGCTCTCGAAGCACACCGCGCACCCGGTGCAGCGCTGGTAGTCGATCCGGTAGCCCTGCCCCGGCCCCAGCTTCTCGATCGCCCGCTCCGGGCATGCCGCGTGGCAGATATCGCATTCGTAGCAGTTGCCGCAGGACAGGCACCGTTTTGCCTCGCGCACGGCCTCAGGCGGGCTCAGTCCCGACAGCACTTCCGAGAAGTCGCCGGTACGGGTATCGGCTGGAAGCTTCGGCTCCACGGAGCGCAACGCGTCGCTGAACAACGGCAGATGCAGCATTGAGAAGGACACGCGCGGCGGTACAGCTGGCGCACCGCAAGTCATTCCACGCAACCAGGCATCGATGTGCCGGGCAGCGAGCTTGCCGTAGCCGACCGCCGCGGTCACGGTCCGCTCCCCTGGCACCAGATCGCCGCCCGCGAAGATCCCGGCAGATCCGGTCATCAGGTTCGGTCCCACCTTCACCGTGCCGCCGGCCGCAATTTCGATACCCGGGACCGAAGCGAGAAAGGCGCTCTCGCTCTGCTGGCCGACCGCGAGCACCACCGCGTCGGCCTCGATTCGCTCCAGGCGCCCCGTCGGCTGAGGACGTCCGTCGGCATCGAGTGTCATCTGCTCGACGGTGAGCCCATCGCCCGCGACCTCGCGGATGCTGGTCAGCCACTTGAATCGAACGCCCTCCTCCTCGGCTTCCTGCGTCTCGAGCGCATGGGCGGGCATGTGCGCACGGTCGCGCCGATAGACGATGAGCGGGTCGGTGGCCCCCAACCGCCTGACCGTCCGCGCCGCATCGAGCGCGGTATTGCCGCCGCCGTAGACCACGACCCGCCGCCCGAGCCGCGGCCGCTCTCCGGCGCTCACATCCTTCAGAAGCGAGAGCGCATCCACCAGACGGGTGACATCGCGCGCTGGAATGTCGATGTGCTGCGAGACATGCGCCCCGATCGCGACGAAGACGGCATCGAAGCGGCCGGCCGCCCTCGCCTCGAGCAGATCGGCGATGCGGTGGCCGAGCACCAGCTCCAGGCCGAAGGCCGCAAGGCGGTGCACCTCCTGCTCGAGAACTTCCCGCGGCAGTCGATACGCGGGTATGCCGAAGCGCATCATGCCTCCGGCGCGGGACTCGGCATCGTGGATCTCGACCGTGTGCCCCAACCGCGCCAGCTGATAGCCGGCGCTGAGGCCCGCCGGCCCCGCCCCTACGATGAGCACCCGGCGGCCGTGCGGCGCGGCGCGGGAAGGCAGCGGCCAATGCTCCTCGATCGCCTGATCGCCGAGAGAACGTTCCACCGCGTGCACCGACACCGCGCTCTCGAGCTCGGCGCGATTGCAGGCCGACTCGCAGGGGTGATAGCACACCCGTCCGTGCACGGCGGGCAGCGGATTGTCCCGCGCCAGGATTTCCCACGCCTGCCGTGGGCGGTCCGCCGCGGCCAGCGCGAGCCACGCCTGGATGCTCTCGCCCGCCGGACAGGCTTCGTTGCAGGGCGGCAGAAAATCCCCGTACACCGGCCGGCGCGAGCGCACGGGCCCGGTGCCCGGCTCGGCGAGCAGATCGACGTCGGGTGTGAGATCGGGGTGCCGGAGGCTCATCGGCAGCAAACTAGAACTCCGCCGCCGGCGCCGTCGTCAGCACATGTACCTACCCGCGATATGCAGTAGTCCTGATTTGCGCGCACGCACCGTCACAGTAGCTTTGTGCCATGAAATCCTATCCCCATCGCTACAGCGCCTCGGCCTCGGGCCGTGCGGACGGCGAGGTGACGCTCGCCTCCCCGTCCCTGCCGCCCATCGTCTCGGCGCCACCTCCCGAGTTCGACGGTCCGGTCGGCCTCTGGAGTCCGGAGACACTGCTCACCGCCGCGGTCGCCAACTGCATCTTGCTCACGTTTCGCGCGGTGGCAAGAGCTGCGCACTTCGAGTGGCTCACGCTCGAGTGCTCGACCGAGGGCGTGCTCGATCGCATCGACGGCGTCACGCAGTTTGCGAGCTTCGCCACCGTTGCGCGCCTGGGCCTGCCCGCCGGCGCAAGCGAAGAGAAGGCTCGCAAGCTGCTCGAGAAGGCCGAACGCGACTGTCTCGTCACCAACTCATTGCGCGGCACTCGCACGATGCAGATCGAGGTGATGCACGCCCGCGCGGCGCAACGGGCGTGAGCGCCGCCGGCCCGAGGCGGCGCGGCAAGAGGTGACATCTTGGCGACCCAGAGACGCTACATCCGCCTCTTCGAGCAGATCAAGGCCGACGACGTTGCGCTGGTCGGGGGCAAGACCGCCTCCCTGGGGGAGATGTACGGCACCCTGCGGCCGCGCGGCGTTCCGATCCCCAACGGGTTTGCCATCACCGCCGAAGCCTACCGGGGCTTGCTCGATGCGGCCGATGCCTGGGGGCGGCTGCGCGAGGCGCTCGAGGGGGTGCGCATCGATGACGCACAGGACCTTGCGCGCCGAGGGCGGGCGGCCCGGGAAATCGTCTACGGCGCCGGGCTGCCGGAGACGCTCAAGCACGAGATCCTCTGCGCCTACGCGCAGCTGCAGCGGGAGTACGGAGCCGATGTGAGCCTCGCCGTGCGCAGCTCCGCGACGGCCGAGGATCTGCCGGCGGCGAGCTTCGCCGGTCAACAGGACTCGTTTCTCAACGTGCGCGGAGCGGAACGGCTCCTCGATGCGTGCAAGCGCTGCTTCGCCAGTCTGTTCACGGATCGCGCCATCCATTACCGCTGCGACAACGGGTTCGACCACTTCAAGGTCGCCCTGTCGATCGCGGTCCAGAAGATGGTGCGCTCGGACCTCGCCTCGAGCGGGGTCATGTTCACGATCGACACCGAGAGCGGCTTCCGCGACGTGGTGCTGATCACAGGCAGCGTCGGGCTCGGCGAGAACATCGTGCAGGGCGCCGTGGAGCCGGACGAGTGGGTGGTGTTCAAGCCGGCGTTCGAGCAGGGGCACCGTGCGGTGCTGCGGCGCGCGTTGGGCAGCAAGAAGCTGAAATTGGTGTACGCCGAAGGCGGCACGCGCGAGGCGACGCGCAACGTGCCGACCTCGCAGGCCGAGCGCGAGCGGTTCTGCCTCCGCGACGAGGACGTGCTGGTGCTCGCCGGCTATGCGATCGAGATCGAGCGGCACTACAGCGAGCGCGAGGGCCGGCCGATGCCGATGGACATCGAGTGGGCCAAGGATGGAATCGACGGCATGCTCTACATCGTGCAGGCGCGCCCCGAGACGAGCGCTTCGCGCAAGAGCGGCACGGTGCTCGAGGAATATCTCATCGCGCCCACCGTCGAGCCGCTCGCCGTCGGCCGCGCCGTGGGCAACCACATCGCAACCGGCGCGGTGCGCATCATCGCCAACAGCACGCAGATCGGGCAATTTCGCCCCGGGGAGGTGCTGGTCACCGACAGCACGACACCGGACTGGGAGCCGATCATGCGCCAGGCGGCCGCCATCGTCACCAACCGCGGCGGACGCGTGTGCCACGCTGCCATCGTCGCGCGCGAATTCGGCATTCCCGCGATCGTCGGCACGGAGAACGCGACCGAGCGGCTGAGCAGCGCAGAGCTGGTGACCGTCTCCTGCGCCGAGGGGGAGACCGGCAGGGTTTATCCAGGCAAGGTACCCTTCGAGGTGCGCCGCACCGACCTGGCGCGCATCGAGCGGCCGCGCACGAAGATCATGCTGATCCTCGCCAACCCCGAGCTCGCCTTCCAGATGAGCTTCCTGCCGAACGACGGGGTGGGATTGGCGCGGATGGAGTTCATCGTCACCGAGTACATCAAGGCGCACCCCATGGCGCTGGTGCACCCGCAACGGGTCGGCGACGAGGCCGAGCGCGGCCGGCTCGCCGAGCTCACCCGCGGCTACGCGAAACCCGAGGATTTCTTCATCGAGCGCCTCGCCGAGGGCATCGGCACGATCGCCGCGGCGTTCTATCCGAAGCCGGTCATCGTGCGCATGTCGGACTTCAAGACCAACGAGTACGCCGGATTGCTCGGCGGACGCTGGTTCGAGCCGAAGGAAGACAATCCCATGCTCGGCTTCCGCGGCGCCTCGCGCTACACCCATCCGGCGTATGCGCAGGGCTTCGCGCTCGAATGCGCCGCGATGCGGCGGGCGCGAGAGGTGTTGGGACTTACCAACATCAAGCTCATGATTCCCTTCTGCCGCCGCCTGGAGGAAGGCGAGGCCGTCGTCGAGCGCATGGCTCAGTTGGGCCTTGCGCGCGGCCGGGACGGCCTCGAGATCTACGTCATGTGCGAGATCCCGAACAACGTGCTGCTGATCGACGAGTTCAGCCGCATCTTCGACGGCTTCTCGATCGGCTCGAACGATCTCACCCAGCTCACACTCGGGGTGGATCGCGACTCTGCGTTGGTCGCCTTCGAGTTCGATGAGCGCGACCCCGGCGTGCGGCGCATGCTGAAGCTTGCCGTCGAGGGCAGCCGTCGCAACGCCCGCCACTGCGGGATCTGCGGCCAGGCGCCCTCCGACTTTCCCGAGATTGCCGCCGAGCTGGTGCGGCTCGGGATCGATTCGATCAGCTTGAATCCCGACGCCATCATCAAGACGACGCTCAACGTCCTCGAGCTCGAGAAAGAGCTGGTGCGCGGCCGCTGAGCGTCGCCGCACACCGGTGCCTCTCAACGGCAGCCGCAGCCGCCTTTCGAGCCCGCTGCGCGCGCAGCGCACAGAGCGCCGGCAAGCGGCTCCGTCGCCGAGCCGGGACTTGAAGGCGGGAAATGGCGGCGATACCATGATAGCGATGTTATACGGTTGCCGCGCGCGTGGCGCAGGATGATCGGCGCGGCCCGCCCGCGTGATGACGAGGAGCCATGAGCCGCACCACCGAGGTCAGTTTTCTGTTCGACCTGGATGGCACGCTGGTCGACAGCGTGTATCAGCATGTGCTTGCCTGGCAGCAGGCGCTGCACGCCGCGGGCATCGAGCTGTCGGTGTGGCGCATCCACCGGCGCATCGGCATGAGCGGCGGACTGTTCACGGAGATGCTGCTGCGAGAGGTGAGAGCCGAGATCACCCCAGAGCTTCTCGAGATGCTGCAGCGCCGCCATGCCGACGCGTACGCAAGCCTGGCGCAATGGGTCAGGCCGCTGCCCGGAGCAAAGGAGTTGCTTGCCTACCTCACCCGGGCGCGCATCCCATGGGCGATCGCGACCAGCGGCCGGATGGACTCCGCGCAATACAATCTGCGGGCCCTGGGGGTCGATCCGGCGCAGGCGGTGGTGATTACCCGCGACGAGGTCCGCCATGCCAAGCCCGACCCGGACCTGTTTCTCGCGGCGGCCGCGCGGCTCGGCACCGACATCCACTCCGCGGCCATCGTCGGGGACAGCATCTGGGACATTCTCGCGGCGCGGCGAGCGCACGGGCTCGGAGTCGGCCTGCTCTCCGGCGGCTACGGCCAGGATGAGCTCGAGCGCTCCGGCGCGATACGGGTCTACGAGGATCCGGCGGATCTGCTGCGGCACATCGACGAGGTCGGCGGACGACCGTGAGCCCCGGGCCGTTCGCAGCCGCGGGCGCCCACGGTGCGGCGAGCTCACGCCGGCACGTAGTCGACCTCGGTCATCATTCCGTCCATCATGTGTATGACATCGTGACAGTGCAACACCCAACGCCCGGGAGGCGAGTCGGCGAGGAAGCGCCAGGTGCTCGTGCCGCCCGCGGGCACCAGTGTCGTGTCCTTCGGCAGCGGATAGTGCAGTCGCAGCCCGGACTGCTCCACCAGCTCGAACACGTGACCGTGCAGGTGCATCGGATGATCCATGTCGGTCGGATTCTTGAAGTGGATCAGCACGCGATCGCCGTGACGCACGTCGATTTTGGGCGTGTGCGGCCAGATCGTGCCGTCGATCGTCCAATGCCGGTGGCCCGGCTTGCCTCCGCCGAGCAGCAGAGTCTTGCGCACGTTCGCCCAACCGTACGGGTCGTGCGCATCGGGCGGCAGCGGCGTGCCGACCCCGGCCAGCCGATAGGTGAACAGCTGCGCGCCCTCGAGTGAAGGTGCAGGCACCTCGGGGACGCGGTTGGCCGCATCGGGCGTGCGGATCAGTATCGACTGGCGGTGATCGCGCGTATCGCCCATCAGGCTCGTCAGCAGCCAGGCGCCCGGGCGGGTCACCTCGAACCAGGCGTCGTACCGCTCCGCAACCCCGATGCGCAGCGCATCGACCGTCACCGCGCGGGGCATGGGGTTACCGTCGCTGTGCGTGACACGCAGCCTGTGCCCCGCCAGCCGCACGTAGTGCGTGAGGGTGGGACTCGCGTTGAGGATCCGCAGCCTCACGGTCTGTCCCACCTTGACGAGGATCGGGCGCGTGTGCGGATAGGCCTCGCCGCTCACGCAATGAGACAAGTACGACAGCTCATCGCCCATGGGCATCGACGTCATGGACCGGGCCATTGCGCCCCGGTGACTCCTATCACCCATGCCGCCCATGGCGCCCATGGCGCCCATCGCATGCGCGGCCGGCAAGGCGTGCATGCCGTTGAAGTTCAGGCCCGGCGGCCTATTCATCGTCGCAGTGCTCTTGCCGGCGAGCGCCTCCCGGAAGCTGCGCATGTCCGGCACGTCGTGCAGCACCAGGACCGCCTCGACGTCGGCGTGCGGATCGCGCGGGTCCTCGACCAGAAATGCGCCGAACAGGCCGAGTGCCTCCTGATCGCCTACGTGGGAGTGATACCAGCGAAATCCGGGAGGATCGGGCTTGAAGGTGTAGGTGAACTCCCCGCCATCGGGCACCGGTGGCTGGGTGACGTACGGCACGCCATCCATGTCGTTCGGCAGGATCATGCCGTGCCAGTGGATGGTGCTCGCTCCGCCCGTGCGGTTCAGATAGCGCGCACGGAAGGTCTGTCCGTACCGCACGCGCAGCAGCGGACCCGGCACCCGGCCGTTGTACGCAAGGCCGGTGAATCGCGCGCCGCTTGCCGCGGGGTAGCGGTACGGCCGGGCCTCGAGCGTCACCTCGACCAAGTCGCGCTCGGCGGCCCGCGCGCCCATCGGCGCCAGCACCATCCAGCTCATCGCGGCGCTGCCGACCGCGAGGGAATTCTGCAGGAATTCGCGACGGTGCATCGGTCGACCTCCCGGGCCAGCCAAGCCCGAAAACACGCAGTTTAGCGCCGGCGCGGCCGTGCGCGCAGCGCCCCCGCCGCCCCGCCCGGCGCGGCTACTTGGCCGCCGGCGCCGGCGCGATGGTGGCGCCCTTGCGCCGGGCGTGCCACAGATCCTGGATGGACTCGAGCGAGCGGCCCTTGGTCTCGGGCACGAAGCGCATCACGAACACCGCGGCGAGGATCGAGCAGGCTCCGTAGATCCAGTAGGCGAAGCCGTGGTTGAAACGCGCATTCAGGTATGCGCTGCCGTCCATCATCGGGAAGGTGAGCGAGACGATGAAGTTCATGATCCACTGCGCCGCGACCGCGACCGACATGGCCTTGCCTCGGATCGCGTTCGGATAGATCTCCGCAAGCATGACCCACACCACCGGTCCCCAGGAGATCGAGAACCCCATGATGTACAGCACCACCGCCGCGAGCGCGAGGTACGACGGCCCGCCCGAGGCCGCCCCGGATTGCCCCACCCCCGCGCTGACGACGTGCAGATCGAAAAGGAACCCGAGAAGAATCATGGCCGCGGCCATGACCAGCGCCCCGCTGATCAGCAGCGGCCTGCGGCCGAGCCTGTCCACCGTGAAGGTCGCCACCAGGGTGAACAAGGTCATGGTCACCCCGTCGAAAATCGCCGTTTCCCACAACGCCTGGTTGGTCGAGGCGCCCATGTTCTCGAACATGTGCGGCGCATAGTAGAGCACGGCGTTGATGCCGACGACCTGCTGGAACACCGACAGCAGAATCCCCACCACCAGCACCAGCACGCCGAAGCTCAGCAGCGGCCGGCTGTGCTCGATGAGCGTGCCCTTGATCTCCTGGAGGGTTCTTTGCGCGGCATCGGCGCCGACCAGGCGCCTCAACAGCGACAGCGCCTCGGTGTCGCGATCCTTCAGCACCAGAAATCGCGGCGTCTCCGGCACGAACAACATCGCAATGACCAACAGCATCGCCGGTAAGGCCGCCGAGGCGAGCATGTGACGCCAGGCCGTCGTCATGAGGTAGGCACGGGTGTGGCCGGCCTGGATGCCCGCGTTGACGAAGTACACGAGCATGATCCCGACGACGATCGCGATCTGCTGGAAGGTGACCAGCATGCCGCGCTTTTCCGGCGGGGCGACCTCCGCGATGTACATCGGCGCCAGCATCGAGGCCATGCCGATCGCCATGCCCGCCAACGTGCGATAGGCGAGAAAGGCCGGCAGCGCCTGATAGCCGGTCGCGCCGAACAGGCTCCAGATGAACTCCGGGTAACCCGCCCCGAGGGAGGAGACAAAGAACAATATGCCGGCGATGAGCAGTCCTGCCTTGCGTCCGATGCGCGTCGAGATCGGACCGGCGAGCCCCGCGCCGATCGCGCAGCCGATGAGCGCGATGGAGATCGCAAGACCGGAGAGAAAGTTCGCGCTCGCTTCGGCGAGGTGGCGCGGGGCGACGAAATTATGGGTGATCGCGCTCGTCACCCCCGAGATCACCGCCGTGTCGTAGCCGAACAGCAGTCCACCGAGCGTCGCGGCGGCCGTCAGCGCGACCACGAGCCCCGTATTGCCCTTGCTCATATCACCCCCGTCGTGGTATCGCTACCATCCTCCCGCGTACCCGCCTTGTCAAGCGCGCACCGGCGGATCTGTCAAACGGCCGCACCCTTGGGACGGGCCGCCGATTCGCGCGCCACCAGCTCGTAGGCGACCAACCGGTGCGCGGACTCGGCCGGCCCGTGGCCCTTGCCGCCGCGCACCGCGGTAACCAACAGATCCACGGCCTCGCCGGCCATCTGCGCGATCGGCTGATGGATGGTGGTGAGCCCGGGCCAGATGGTCGAGGCGATCAGGCTGTCGTCGAATCCCACGACAGTCAGGTCGTGCGGCACTTCCAGGGCGCGCCGGTGCGCTTCGGCCATCACTGCCGCCGCCATGTCATCGTTGCTGGCGAAGATCGCGGTCGGCGCCGGCTCGGCGGCGAGGAGCTTGCGCGCGGCATCGAGCCCGGAGCGGAACGTGAAGAAGCCCTGCTCGACGCGCGGGGCCGGCAGGTGACCGGCCTCCTGGATCACCGAGGAGAACCCGCGCCAGCGCTCCTCGCTCGCGGTCTGATTGGGGTGGCCCTTGATGAAGCCGAGCCGCTCGTGCCCGAGGGCGAGCAGGTAGCGGGTCATCTCCCGCGCCGCCGCGAAATCATCGATCCGCACGCACATGAGCTCCGCCGGCGGGCGGCCCGCGGCCACTGCCACGATCTGCATGCGCGCCGCCTGCAGCTCCGCGCAGATGACGGTCGATTCGCACAGCGGCGGCGGCAACACCGCCCCGACCGCCCCGCCCGAGACCAGCCGGCGGACCGCGCGGCGGGATGCGGCCGGGGTGAGCTCGCACTTCTCCAGCACGAGCTGCACGCCGTGCCGGGTGGCCGCATCGAGCGCCCCGACCAGGAATTCGCTGAGGTAGGAGGCGCTCGGGTTGCCGTAGAGCAGGCCCATGCGCTCGCCGCGGGCGCTGGCGAGGTTGCGGGCGGCGATGTTCGGCGAGTAGCCGAGCCGCCGCACGGCCTGCAGCACCGTCTGGCGCGTGGCATCGCTCACATACTGGCTGCCGTTGACGACCCGTGAAACGGTCATCGGCGACACGCCGGCATAACGGGCCACGTCCTTGATGGTGATGCTGCCGCGGGCGCCACTGCGGGTCTTGCGTGCCGGTTTGTTCATCTGCTGATGATCGGACGTTTCTTCGCGCTGTTATCCGACAACGCACGGCGGGCGGACATTATCACACGCCCGCCCGCTCACGACATGGCATTCGCCAACTCGCAAAGCGGCGGATTTCAACGGTACAACCCCGATATGATATCGTTACCACCCCCGGCGGCTCGACTGAAATGCGCGAGCACCGCTCACTGAGCACCCCTTCGCGCCCTCGTGCCCGGTGAGGCGCTGTGCGCGGCCGGCGAGCCCGCGGCGGCGCCCCCGCGACGGGGGGGCCAAGCTCCCTCGGTCTGGCCGCGCACGCCCTTGCCGCTCAGGCTCGATACCCCCGGGACGGCCTCCCCCCTGCCCGGGGCTCGACAACGGCGGCCCGCCTTAGTCCTCGAGCGGGGGCGTAGACGGTCGGCGCGGCCCGGCCCCGCCGCCCGAGTCGCCGAAGACCTCACGCGCAGTGCGCATCCCCGGCGTGCAAGGCGCCCCGGGGGTAACGGGGGCGGACCCGCCTGCGCCCCGACACACATCCCGGTCCCTCGGTAACCGCGACGCCGAGGCGAAGGAGCTCACCCCTCCCGCCTCCTGCCGTCCTCAAGGGGCGCGACGGACGGCCGCTCAGCCCCGCAAGGCAAACGCCCCGCGGGCAGCGCGCCGGCGCCGCGGCCGCAGCTCTCGCCGCGGGGCGGGCGCGCCTCGCGTTGGACAACCCGCGTCATTTTCGCGGCGCGCCTTGTCACCGGCGCATGAAAAACGACAGCGGCACGGCATCGGCCATCACGCGATAGCCTGCCGCGTTCGGATGCAGGTTGTCACCGGAATCGTAAGCCGGCCGCAGCCGATGCGGATCGCTCGGGTCGCGCAGCGCCCCGGCGAAATGGGCAACCGCATCGAAGTGCCCGGGTGCGCGGATCCAGTCGTTGATCTTCTCCCGGTCCGCTTCCGTCGCGGCCGAGGGATGGTAATAGGTCGAGCCCATGAATGGGGGAATGGTGCCGCCCATCACCGGGATGCCGTGGGCATGCGCGCGCAGGATGATCTGCTCGTAGGCGCCGATGATGTGGCGCACCAGGGCCGCGTTCTGCGCGGGCGTGAGCGTCCTGTGCAGGGTTGCGGTGCCGAGGTCGTTCACTCCCTCGAGCACGATGAGATAGCGCACACCGTCTTGCGAGAGCACGTCGCGATCGACACGCGCAAGGGCATTGGGCCCCAGGCCGTTCAACAACAGCCGGTTGCCCCCCAGGCCGGCGTTGAGCACGGACAGAGCGCGCGTCGGCGGCGTCTTCGCCAGACGCCGCGCCAGATCGTCGGGCCAGCGGGTGTTGCTGTTGTTCGCGGTGGCGTGCCCGTCGGTGAGCGAGTCCCCGAGCACGACGACGGCGGCCGCCGGCCCATGCCTGAGAACATCGACGCCCGAGATGAAGAACCAGTGGGCGAAGCGCCTTGCCCCGGTCAGAATCGCCTCCGAGACATGCTCGCCGTGAACGAGAAACGAGGTCTCCCTGGAGCCCGGGTGGCTGGTCTCGCGCGCCGGCGGGCGCTTGAGGTACATCGTGATCGCCAGATTCGAAAACGGCGGGGCGTCGAAGGCGACCGGATCGGAGTAATACACCGCGCCCGCCGGTATGGTCACGCCCGCCCGGCCGTTGAAGGTGAGCGCCTTGCTGGTCGATGGCTCGATGGCGCCCGTCGCCAGCGACACCGGCCTCGCGATGCTGACCGACTCGATGCGCAGCGGCCGGGTGCCGAAGACGTTGGACAACCGCACGCGCAGCTCCTTGCCGCCCAAGGTGAGATGCACGATCTGGCGCAGCGTCGCATTGCGCAGCTCGGCCGGCGCCAGGGCGTTGCCCGGCTCCGGAATCTGCTGCGAGGCGGCCCATGTCCCCACCCAGTGCGCCGGAGCCGGCAGGCGCACCCGCATGACGGTGCTCGCGGCGCCGCCGGTGCTGCCCGTACCGACCGTACCGGCCGTACCGCCCGAGCAGCCCGCGCAGGCGAGCAGCGCGCACGCCAACACCACGCGCTTGAGCAGGCGCGCGCTCACGACCGTACCCCCAAGGCGAGGAGGCTGTGCGGCTCGACCCGAAGCTCGTAGCCGTATTCGCGCGACGCGCCCGCCCGAGCGCCGCCGCCGTCAAACCGTACCGCGGCCACCGGCTCTCCGCTCAATTCCACGCCGTTGTCGAGGTCCTCGAGGTGGGCCGATCGATCGATCACGCGCACGGCAACCGGGTGGTTGCGGTAGGACTCGAGCACCAGAGCGCCGTTGTCGTATTCGAACAGGCTGACCCGCGCCGGTCCGGCAAGCCGCGGCAGCCCCGGGGTGAGATAGCGCCTGAGCGCATCGAGCACCCGCGGCGGCAGAGAGTAGAAATCGTTCTGCTCTTCGGGAACATCGAGCACGTACAGCTCGCCCTTGCCATAGTGGTCCATCAGCAGCAGCGGCACGCCGCCGTCGTCGTCGAGTCCGCGTATCACGGCCCAGTCCTCGTTGGTATAGAAGTGAATCAGCGGGAAGAGGATCGGGCGGCTCTTGCCGATCATCGTGCCGGCGCCGAAACCGTAGCCCTGCACATAGCGGGTGGGCGCGGCGATCGAATGGGTGACGCGCATGTCGGTGACCTGGCCGAACCCACGCTTCTGCAGCACGCGCAGCAGGCCCGAGGTGATGATCACCCGATCGCCGGCGAGCAGGTGCGACTCTATCTGCGCGACGATGCGCGGATCCTGTCGCGCCGCTTCCGTCAGCAGCACGGTGTGGGCCTTCGGCCAATGCGGATACATTTCGATCGGTACGCCGATCATGCCGAGCATCTCGGGCAGGAAGTCCTCGCCGCTGGAGTCGAGCGGCCGGTAGGTGGCAAGGCCCCGCGGCTCCCCGAGGTGGCCCGCGATCCGATCGACCTGGCGCAGCGCGTAGGCGGCCACGTTGGCGAGCCGCGGATACTTGAAGCCCGAGGTACCGGGAACACCGCAGCACTTCTTCATCATCCGCCAGTAGTTGAACGTGGTCGGCAGATCCCGCCAGGCGGCGCGGTTCTTCGGATTGGCGATCCTGAGCAGGCTCGAGTACTCGAACAGGTTGATCGCCGGCGCCCTGGCGAGGATCGTGTCCCAGAGCTGCTCGGCATAGCGGTCGAGATCATGCATCGCGATCGGGTCGACCCAGCCGCCACCGTTCCTGCCCGGGGCGATGTTCTCGAAGTAGCGGAAGATCTCGTAGCTCTCGTAAGGCAGCAGCTGTTGATCGGTGGTGGGCGCATAGCGCGTCTCGTCCCCGGTCCAGATCTGCCCAAAGATCTTCGGCTCGCTCTCGAGGTCAAATCCCATCCCCTGGAAGGAAGGGTAGAAGTTCGGGAACTTGATGATGACCCGCACCCGCGGGTTGGCCGCCCGGGCGGGCTTGAGGATGAGGTTGCGCGACACCCAGTCCATGGTCTGCATGCGGTATTGCGCCCACGTGCGCGCACCCTTGGCGGCGATATCCGCATCGCTCTTGGTGTTGAAGAAATACAGGTCATCGAGGATGAACTCGTTGAAGTGCCGCGCCGTGAGCGCCGACATTCGCCGCGCGAGCGCGCGGTCCTGCGGCAGCGCGTAATCGAGAGTGCGGATCTGCCCGTCCCCGCCCGCAGCGAGCATCGCCATGCCGCCGGCGACCGCGACGCCGTGGGCGAGAAAGAAGCGCTTGACTCGATCGAGCTGCGCGCCGTCGGCGCTCACCCCGGCCCGATAACTCTCGATGAACACCTGATCGACATGCAGCGCCGCGCTGATCGTCTTCCAGCTCGAGCGCATCCACGCCGGATCGCTCGCCATGCGCCTCACGACGCGCACGGGAATGTAGACCGTGACCTTGAAGTTCCTGTACGGCCGGGGTGCGGCCCAACACGGGGCGGTCGCCAGCAAAAAGGCGAGCGCTGCGAGCCAAAGTCTGCCTTTCAAGCTTCCCCCCTACCTGGCGATCGGACATCGAGAGCCGGCTGTTACATCGTCGGCGGCATGATAGCGCTCCCATTTTGCCTTGGCAATTTCCGCTCCGGCGGCACTCGCCTCGTCAGCACGCCGGCGCACGGAGCGCTCCGGGCGTGCTATCGCTACCCTTTCAAATCACGGCGCCAGGGGCAAGATCGCGTCGCCTTCCCGCGTTTCACGCCCCGACCGGGTGCGCGCGCTCGCCATGGCGCGCAGTCTCGCCTCGGGGGCCGTGCCCGCAGGCGGCTCGCAGGCTCCGCCTCGCCGCCGTGCGGTCCGCCCGCCTGCCGCCACGGCTGCCCGCCGCCCGTGACGCCGCCGGCGCATCCGTTGACATAATGAGAGGCGTGCGCTCCGAGGCCATTGACAGTCGAGCGATGATACCGCTACCATCGATGAAATCCCTCATTGCACGGGAGCAGCACACCTGTACCTCGGTATCGACATCGGCACCTCCAGCGTCAAGGCGGTGCTTCTCGATGCGCACGGCGGCCTCCTGGCCCAGGGCGCCTGTTCGCTCGAAGTGAGCCGACCGTCTCCCGGCTTCTCGGAGCAGGACCCGCAAGCCTGGTGGCAGGCCACGGTGCACGCCGTCGCGATGCTGCCCAAGGGCGCGCGTGCCGGGGTGCGCGCCATCGGACTGTCGGGTCAGATGCATGGCGCGACAATGCTCGACGCACACGATCGGCCGCTGCGCCCGGCCATTCTGTGGAACGATGGCCGCTCGGCACCGCAGTGCCTGGAGCTCGAGCGGCGCGAGAGCGCCGCGCGCGCGATCACCGGCAACATCATGATGCCGGGATTCACCGCACCGAAGCTGCTGTGGGTGGCCCGCCACGAGCCCGAGATCTTCCGCCGCATCGCGCACGTGCTGCTGCCGAAAGACTATGTCCGGCTGCGCCTGACCGGCGAGAGAGTCAGCGATATGTCCGATGCCTCCGGCACGGGCTGGCTCGATGTCGGCCGGCGGCAATGGTCGGATGCGATGCTGGCCGCGACCGATCTCACGCGCGCGCACATGCCGCGGCTCGTCGAGGGCTCGAGCCCCTCCGGAACGCTGACCGCGCACGCCGCCGAGGCGCTCGGCCTGCCGCGCGCCCTCGTCGCGGGCGGCGGCGGCGACAACGCCGCAAGCGCGGTGGGCCTCGGTGTGGTGAGGCCGGGGCAGGCTTTCCTGTCGCTCGGCACCTCGGGCGTGCTGTTCGTGGTGACGGAGCGCTTCCGGCCGAATCCGCAGCGCGCCGTGCATGCGTTCTGTCACTGCCTGCCGGAGCGCTGGCACCAGATGTCGGTGATGCTGAGCGCGGCGAGCACGCTTGACTGGATTGCGCACACCGTCGGCTGCGCCGAGGACCTGCCGGGCCTGGTGAAGCGGGCCGAGGCACACGGCCTGCATCGTCACTCGCCGCTCTTTTTGCCCTATCTCACCGGCGAGCGCACGCCTCACAACGATCCGCACGCGCGCGGCGTGTTCTTCGGGCTGCGCCCGGATTGCACCGCGGCGGAGCTCGCCGGGGCGGTCCTCGAAGGGGTCGCCCTGGCATTCGCGGACGGCCTCGACGTGCTCACCGAGGAGGGCGATCAGGTGGGGGACATCAGCGTCACCGGCGGCGGCGCGCGCCTGCCTTACTGGGGCCGCCTCATCGCCGCGGCGCTGCGCCGGCCGCTCACGTACCGCTCCGCAGGCGAGGTCGGAGCCGCACTCGGCGCGGCCCGGCTCGCGCGCCTGGCGGCCGGGGAGCCCGAGGAGGCCGTGTGCGCCGCCCCGCCGGTGGAGCGCGTGGTGGCGCCCGAGGCCGCGCTGTCCTCGCTTCTCGCCGGCCGCCGCCGAACCTTCCAACGCCTGTATCGGGATCTGAAGACCGCTTTCGTGGAGTTTTCCTCATGAGTCTGTTTTCCAACATCGCACCGGTTCGCTTCGAGGGTCCGGAGTCCTCGAGTGAGTATGCCTTCCGCGTCTACGACAAGGATCGCAAAGTGCTCGGCAAGCCCATGCAGGAGTGGCTGCGCTGCGCCGTGTGCTACTGGCACTCGTTCAACTGGCCGGGACAGGACATCTTCGGCGCCGGCACGCTGCCGCGGCCCTGGCTCGGCGCCACGATCACCCAGGCCATGGCGGAGGAGAAGCTCGAGGCCGCTTTCGACTTCCTCTCGCGGCTCGGCGTGCCGTACTTCACGTTCCACGACATCGACGCGATGGCCACCGCCACGACGCTCAAAGAGCACGATCGCAACTTGAAGGCGATCGAGGAGCGGATGCAGCAGAGGATGGCCGCCACGGGGATGAAGCTCCTCTGGGGCACGGCGAACCTGTTCAGCCACCCGCGCTATGCCGGCGGCGGACCGACCAGCGCCGACCCGCAGGTGTTCGCATGGGCGGCCGCGCAGGTGCGCGCCTGCCTGGAGGCCACCCATCGGCTCGGAGGAGAAAACTACGTGCTCTGGGGCGGACGCGAGGGCTATGACTCGCTGCTCAACACCGACCTGAAGCGCGAGCTCGATCACTACGGACGATTTCTCTCCCTGGTGGTCGAGCACAAACACCGCATCGGCTTCAAAGGCACCATCCTCGTCGAGCCCAAGCCCTTCGAGCCGACCAAGCACCAGTACGACCGCGACGTCGCCGCCGTCTACGCCTTCCTGCAGCGCTACGGATTGGCGCAGGACGTCAGGGTGAACATCGAGGTGAACCACGCCACCCTGGCCGGCCTCGACTTCGAGCACGAGGTCGCCGCCGCCCTCGCCTACGGCATCTTCGGCTCCATCGATATCAACCGCGGCGACCCGCGCAACGGCTGGGACACCGATCAGTTCCCGAACAACGCCCAGGAGCTCGTTCCGGCGTTCCTGTCGCTCATAGAGAACGGCGGCTTCAGCACCGGCGGATTCAACTTCGACGCGAAGCTGCGCCGTCAGTCCGTGGACCCTCTCGACCTGTACGTGGCGCACATCGGCGGCATCGACACCCTGGCGCGCGCGTTGCTTGCCGCCGCCGATGTCGTGACCGAGCGCAAGCTGGCACGGCTGAAGGCGGAGCGCTACCAAGGCTGGAACGGCGAGCTTGGCCAGCGGATCGAAAGCGGCGCGCTCGACCTGGCCGGCATCGCCGATCTCGCCACGGCCGGGGACTTTCAGCCCGTTTCCCGCTCCGGTCACCAGGAGCTCGCCGAGAGCCTGGTGGCACGGCACTGCAGGCACTGAGCCTGCCATTGGGCACTTGAATCACTGCGTGCCAAAGCGCCCGCGTGCCGCCCACAACAGACGGCGGATCGGCTCCCCGAGCGCGCTCGGCATGCTCTTGGTGAGCGAACGAATCAGCTGCGAGCGCATGTGGTCCTGCAGTGCGGGCGTCATCTCGCCCAGCATCCCGCGCCGGTCCGGCGGCAGATAGGGAACCGGGTCGCCGCCGGAGCGGAACACGTAATGCTCGAACATCATGCGCCAGATCTCGCGCCGGCTCTGCGGTAACGGGCAGAGCGCGAGCAAGGCGTGCGCCAGGGCCGCGAACGGCTCGGCCGCCCAGTCATCGAGCGCGTCGTACCACCAGAAATTCACCGACAGGTTCAGCGGCTCGAGCGACTCGACGTTGTGCCACCAGAGGTTCGGGATGAAGATCGCGTCCCCGGGCCCGAGCTCGGCCGTTTCCGCCACCGCCAGGGCCTGCGCGAAGCGGGGGTAACGCTCCAGATCGGGCGCCGAGACCTTCACCAGGCTCGTCGGCTGCCCTCCGGGCCCGAGCTCGAGCGGTCCGACATAGAGGTTCGGCAGCTGATCCGGCGGAAAGAAAATGAAGCGTTTGCGGCCGGCGACCATGCAGTTTATGCCGTCCAGGTTGTCGTAGTGTGTTGCCGCGCTCACCGCATTGCCGAGCCACATTCTCGGTTGCGCCGGCTTGTCCAGGATGCCGAGCGGGCATTCCCGGGCCATCTGCGGCAGCGTGTGCTCGAGCGCTGTCGCGCCCGTATAGAGCGATGGCGGATTCGGGTGATCGCGATAGTCGAGAATGCTTGCGAGAATCTCGTGGGTCGGACGGTAGACCTGCTCGAAGTTCAATCCGCTCATGTCGTCGCGGAAGAAATAGACGCCCCGGATCTCCGGCTGCCCGACCATGACGCGGATCGGACGGCCGCAGTCGCGTGCGCGGATGTACTCGCTCAGCGCCTCGGGGGACTCGGCGGCGGCGCGCACGATCGGCCAGTGCTCGACCACGCCCCTCAGAACCGCCGGTCTGTCGGCGGGGATGATCTGCCCGCGCAGCGTCCCAAGGGTGACATCGCGCCATTCGCGCGTCTTCGCGAGCGAGTCATATTGCAAGGAATCCGTCATCGCCATTTCGCCACCCCCTCTGACGTGCCCGGCGGGCCTCTGCTCACCGTCGAGCGCCCGCCCGCGCAATCGGGCGGCAATTGCGACCCGATCAGCCGCCCCGCATCATCCGCATGATTCCGGCGCGGATGCGCCCGTAGTTGTCCGGTTTCAGCGGACCCAGCAAACCGTGCTGCTGCGGCGGCAGGTGCGCGAGCGGATGGCCGTGGGTGCGGAACACGAAGTGCTCGAAGAATGCCTTCCACGCCTGACGTTCCGCGAATGGGCGCTCCGCGATCGTGATCATGGCGTAGAGCAGGCTGGTATAGGGAGCGTCCGGTCCTGCGCTGAACGCGTCCCACCAGTGGTTGACCATCACGTTGAACGGCGCGGTGGATTCGACCTGATGCCACCAGAGCTTGGGTAGGTACAGCGCATCCCCCGGCTCGAGCTCGGCGACCAGCGCCTGCTCCCGGATCGACTCGAACAGCGGATACCGTTCGGCGCAGCCCGGCTCCGCCGAGGCGGCGAGGCTCACCGGCGGGCCCGCCATCGTGTGGTCGATGGGCCCCACGTAGAGCTTGCCGATGTGCTCCGGCGCATACAGCGTAAAGCGGCGGCGGCCGCCGATCACGCACGCGAGATTGTCGAAGGTGTCGTAATGGCTCGACACGTTGGAGGGATGACCGATCCAGATCCGCGCCGGCACGCTCGCAGGCAACAGTGAAACCCGGTTGGCGGCCGCGAAGCCCGGCATGCACTCGGCCACCGGCACCGAGCCCACGTAGATCGTCTGCGCCTGCGGCTGCTCGATGGTCTCGACCATCAGCGCGAGCGCTTCGAGGAACTTCAACGTCCGGCGCTCGAAATTGAAGCCCTCCAGGTCCGGTGTGTAGAAGTACTTGCCCGCGATGCAGCGATCGCCGAGGAACGCCTCGACGCGCAATCCGACATCGAACGTCGCGAGATACCGCGCCAGATCTCGAGGCGCGCCGCGCCCGGCCCGAACGGCGGGCCAGTCCGCGACGAGTCCGCGCAGAACCACCGGCCGGGCGGCCTCGAGCACGCGCTCTCGAAAGTCCTCGAGGCCCGAAAGATCGCAGCCGGCGAGCTCGGTTGGGGACAAGGACATGGTGAAGCCTCGATCGCCGGCTGCGCAGAAACTCAGCCCATCGACCCCTGGCGCATGCCCGCCAGGCCCTCGGTGTGCTTCAGCAGGCGCGCATTCTTCGTCCGCGCCATCTCGCGCACCTGCTTGAGGGAGGCGACCATCAGCTGCATGAGGGTGAGGTACCCGCGCCGGAACAGCTCCACCACCACGGCATCGGGCATGCCCGAGAGCACCTCTCTGTTGACCGTGTAAAGCCCCTCGCACTTGTACAGATTGCCGTCCTCGAATTCCGCTTCGATCGCCACCGGCTCGATCAGATTGAGCTCGAGCAGGCGGGCGATGAAGATCCGGGTGCGCTCGATCCCCGGCTGCAGGTCCTGAAACGCCCAGATGATGCTCTGCAGGTAGCGGGTCGGCTGGCCTTGCTCGGTGAACAGCCCCTGTCCGCCCCCGGCCTTGACCCGCGGGTGATCGAGATCGATCGCGAGCTCCGGTCCGTGGGCATAGAAGGGCGCGCGCTGCAGGCTGAGCGGCCGATAGAATTCCGGGTCCCGCCGCCAATCCTCCAGAAACTGATTCTCGCCCTCGATGAACCCCAGCATCGCGCCGCAGAAGAACTGCCCCGTGGACTGCTCCTTGCCGAACAGGATCGGATAGTGCACCACCAGATGCGGGAACTCCTCGACCACCACCTGCACGAAGTGCTGATTGTCCCCGTACTCTGCCGCCGGCCGCCCGTCCACTGTCAGATCGCGATGCGCCTGCTTGTTGAGCGGTACGATCCGGGTCATGGCGAGGCGCCTGTCAGACGGGCTGCAGCCCGTACTGGTGGATCTTGCTCAACAACTCGCGGTTGCCGGGCAACCGCGCGCACATCTCGGCGGTCACCCGCTGGTTCTCCTGCACCAGCCTCAGGGCATCCGCAGCGGACTCCACCGTATCCTCGGGCCTCACCTCGGTCCGGAAGCCCATCCCGTAGAGCACGTACTGGTAGCTCGCCGCGGGGAAAACCTCCTCCAGCCGATCCAGCTCGTCGAAAAACCACGGCGACTGATACCTCCACAAGGTCAGCATGTCCTTCAGCCGGTCCGGAACGGTAGCAGGATCGACGTTGTCGCGCCAGAACGCCGTGTCGGTGCGCCGAGTCAGCAGGTAATGGAGCTTCAGGAAATCGATGATCCGTCCCCAGCGGTACATCGTCACCTCGTTGAAGCGCCGCGCGACGATGTCCATCACTTCCCGGCAGGCCGGCATCTGCTCCGCCAGCAGCTTTGCCGACAGCTCCACCAGGACGATCGCGGAGGATTCGAGCGGCTCGAGAAAGCCTCCGGCGAGGCCGATGGCCACGCAGTTGTTCTGCCAGAACCGGCGCCGGTAGCCGGCACGGATCGGGATCTTGCGCACCGGCAAGGCCCGGTGCCGCGCGCCGATATAGCGCAGCAACACCTCCCGCGCCGCCTCCTCGCTCGCGTGCCGGCTCGAGTAGACATAACCGACGCCGCGCCGGGTCGGCAGACAAATGTCCCAGATCCAACCGGCCTCCTGCGCGGTAGCGATCGTCTGCGACGCCATGGGCGCATCGGGCGTGTCGTAGGGCACTTGCACCGCCAAGGCGCTATCGCACAGCAGAATATCGCCGCACTCCTTGAAGCCGACTCCGAGCGTCCCGCCGATCAACAGCGCCGAGAAGCCGCTGCAGTCGACGAACAGGTCGCCGGCGATCTGCCCCGCCTGCGGCGTGAGCACGCTCACGATATCGCCCGACTCGTCCTGATTCACGCCGACCACGTCCGCCCGGACGTGGCGCACGCCGAGCCTGTCCGTACAGTGCTTTG
Source organism: Pseudomonadota bacterium (assembly GCA_021792755.1). Taxonomy (GTDB): domain Bacteria; phylum Pseudomonadota; class Gammaproteobacteria; order Steroidobacterales; family Steroidobacteraceae; genus 13-2-20CM-66-19. Next base: position 88,138 of record JAJYUA010000004.1, on the reverse strand, counting down.
CCAGGAACGGCCCGAACTTGCCCGCGTCCAGGTGATACGCGTAATTGGCGAGCGCCCGGTACTCCCCGTGCGCGATGGTCTTCGGCGCCAGCCCAAGGTCGCAAACACGACCCTGCGGGGTCACGAAGTCGCAAAAACTTCCCGGCGCCCCCTCGCGCAGCCAGTGCGGCACGAGGTTCACCCGGGAAAACCCCTGCGGAACCATCAGCGGATGATAGTACGCATCGTCCGCCGCCCCTGTCGTCCATCCGACGAACTTCCCTCCCTGCTTGAAGGCGGCGTCACACTGCCGCAACAGCGCTGTCTCCGACACACCCATCCGCTCCAGGGATGCGCGCATCGTCGGCCACGTCCCCTCCCCCACACCGATCGCCCGGATGTCCGGGGATTCGATCAGCGTGATCGACAGGCCGCCCGCCTTCATCCGAGCCTGATGGCGGGCGGCGATCGTGCCTGCGGTGAGCCAGCCGGCGGTCCCTCCGCCGACGATGACGACCGCCTCGACGGACTTCACCACCTCAGAACTGCGCCCGCACCCCGAACGACAGCGACCTGCCGTACTCGACCAGGTTCAGCGTCTGATTCGGGAATCTTCCATATGTGTGGTAGACGGAGTTCAGCAGGTTATTGGTGTCGAAGTACACGTTCAGGTATTTGTTGACCTGGTAGTTCATGGCGTAGTCCAGCTGCGTGAACGGCGCCTGATACACCGGCTCGTTGCCGAAGGCCCCGCCCCCCTGCTCCTGACCGGTGAACAGCAGCAGCTTCGCCTGCCAGTTCACGGTGATCCGCGCCTGCCACTTGTTGCGCTGGTAGAACAGGGTGCCGTTCGCCGAGCTGCCGACACCCGTGAGCGCGAACTGGTTCGAGTCCAGGCTGTAGTTGTTGAAATTCGCGTTGTCATGCATCCACGTTCCATTGATCATGACGCCGAATCCGTACGGCAGCATCTGCTGCCAGGTGGCCGACACGCCGGTGACGTCCGCCGACAGCTTGTTCGTGTAGGTGGTCTCCGCGAACACCATCGGCTTGCCGCAGCCCGGATCGTTGAACACGACCGTGCCGCCGGCGCTGTAGGTGCACGGCGCCGGATCGTTGATCGGAAGCGTGACGTCCGTCACGCTGGAAGTCGGGAAGTTCGACACCTGCTTGTAGAACGGATGCACCTCCGCGTAGTCGTTCGGCGCGTAATACCACGACAGCCTCAGATCGTAGTTGTTGGACAGGTACGGCATCAGGCCGGGGTTGTTTCCGGTCGCGGTCAGCGCGTTGACACGCCCACCGTAGGCCGAGTTTGGAATCAGCTGGAAGTCCGGCGGCGCCGATTCCGTGCGCGAGAAATCGACCGCCACTTCCAGCTCGCGGGTGGGCCAGAGGGCCAGGTCGAGCGCCGGCAGGAAGAAGCCGTAGGAGTTGGTCACCTGTGTCCACTTCGCCGTGCCGGTGGCGAACTTGTACGCCGTCGGGTCGCTCTTGCCCACCCACGCCACGCTCGTCACCGGCGCCGCGAGGCCCGCGATCATCTCGTCGGTCTTCTGGTACCGCAGCCCGAGCCGCGTCATGAGCCTCATGCCTTCAACCCTGAAATTGTGGCTCACCTGCACGAACGGCGCGTAGTTCATGCGCGAGACGTGCTGCACCGAAGTCGGGCTCAACGCCTCCGTGGGAACACCGCCGGTGTACTTCGGGTAACCTTTGGTCGGCGTCCAGCCCGAGTCGATCGGCTGGGTCATCAGATAGTTGAGCACCGAGTACGGACTGTACACCAGCAGGCTGGCAGGCAGATTGCCGCCGCCGCTGTAGCCCGGCATCCAGTTGCCGACATTGACCGCCCTGAAGAGCGACGATGGCAACGGGACGCCTTGCGTATTGCCCGAGGCCGGCCCGTAGCCCGCCCAGAGCTCCCAGTAGTTGTTCGTGAAGGTGTCGAACTCCTTGGTGTTCCAGTCGTCGTCGAGGAATTGCGCCCCGAATTGCACCTTGGTGTCGTTTCCCGGGTTCCAGGTGGCGTCGATCTTCGCCTCGTTGATCTGATCGGAGTTCTGCTGGGTCTGAAGCGGCAGCACGTGCGAGCCGATGATGAACGGATTGAGTCCGTTGTAATTCGGCGAGGCGACCGCGCTCGAGCCGGAGGCGACGGCGCCCGGTCCGTAGGCGCTCCAGTACGGCAGCACGTTGGCGCTCTTGTTCAGAGCGAGTCCGCCGGTGTAGTTGTTGGTGACGTCGCCGAAGCCCACGTCGGAGTCGATGTCGCTGTAGGTGCCATTGGGATTCAACTGCGACTTGGACTGGTCGGCATCGACATCGAGCGTCCAGTTGTCGTTGACGTTCCACAGAACGTTCAGGCCATAGGTGTTCGTAACGATGTACTGGTCGGCGACGAACGCATTGAAGTCGGTGGGACCCGTGTAATTGAAATTACTGATCGTGCCGTTGCCGTCGAGCGTGGCGCCGGGGAAGGCCCCGAACCAGGTGCTGCGCTGCCAGCGGTTGATGTGCTGATCCCACGACGAGTAGTTCTCGTCGAGCGTCACCAGCACCGCCTTGGTCGGATGCCATTGCAGCGCTACGCGCCCGTCTTTGCTGCGCGTGTTGATGCGCTCCAGATACATGGCCATGTCCTGCGGGTACCAGACCGGCACCTGCGCATCGCCCGTGGCCCCGGGCCCCACGTTCGCGCAGCCCGTGCTGCCGAAAGCGGTGGTGTAGTTGGCCGCGAGGTCCGAGCAGGCGAACGCCCCGGCGGCGAGGCCCTTCCATCCGACGACGTCCTGATGGTGGGTGAGGGTGCTGTAGTCGGTATAGTCGCCGTCGACGAGGATGCCGAATTTGTTGTGGTCGAACGTGTCGCTGAACAAAGCGCCCACGGCCGGCCGCATGCCCCCGTCCATCGGGTAATCGGTCTGGCCGATGTTCACCGCGCCGTGCAGGCCGGGATTCATGAAGGGAGTGAGGGGCTTGATGTTGACCACGGAGCCGATGTTGCCCGAGGAGAGGGCCATGTCCGGGGTCTTCAAGGTATCGATTTCGCCGACCCACATCGCGCCGACGGTGGAGACGTTGAAGGTCTGCCCGTTGCCGGAGGCAATCTGCCGGCCGTCCTGCAGAACCGTGTTGAACGATCCGCCGAAGCCGTTGACATTGAAGCCCTGCGGCAGACCCGTGGCGGTCGGCGCTCCGAAGGAACTGGCGTACGCGAGCGAACCGCGGTTGACGGTGACCCCCGGCAGATGCGCGAGGGCGCCGCCGACCGAGGAATCGGGGAACTGGCCGATCGTCTCGGCGGAGATCGCATCGACCACGCCGATCGACTCCTTCTTGATCTGCAGCGATCGCATCAAGGACCCGCGGATACCGGTGACGATGATCGGCTGCAGCGCCGTGGCCGATTCCGCCACGGATTTGCCCCTCGCGGGAGTGCCGGGGTCGGGCACCGAGGTTTGGGCATACAGCCCCGCCCCGCCGAGGTTGAACTCGCCCGATGAGGCCATCGGTGTCGCCTTGAAACCGCGCCGCCTGACCTTCGCCGCCTTTCCCGGAACGATCGGGCGCCTCGATCCCTTCGCCGGGGCGCTTCGGGCGTGCGCGACGCCCCCGGCACCGAGGGCGAGAGATCCCAGGGCGAGCCCTGACAGACCGAGTTTCGCGTAGGCGGAGCTACTCAGCGTCCGGATTCTTGCGCTCTTCTTGGCCGCGTTCTTGGTTGCATTACGTAATGTCTTCCGACTCATTGAAAAGCCCCCTCTATCGAAAGCGCCTGAACGTTGTTACACAGCAACATGAACGGCTGCCGGCCGGATCGAATCCTTTTCGGCAGCTTTTCCACTCCCCGTCCGGTCCTCTGGTCTCTGTCGCTCCGGAATATGGTACCGCTATCTAACGGCCGAAGCAGTATGTTCCTCGTCCCACTTTCCTGTCAACAGCCTTTCCGCGTTCCCCGCCCCTCCCTGGAATCCGGGATTTCCCAGGCTTCTCCACAACACTAGAATCAGTCTCGACTCCTGCCCGCCGCGTTGCGCCACCGCCGCTTTCGTCCGACCGCTCACGGGCTGATTGCGTAATCATGGCTGCGGCCGGGCTCAGGCTCGGCGCTGCCGGTCGCACCGGCGCCGTTGGCCATCGGCTGCGTTGGCGAGGCGCGACACGATGAGGACAAAGCGCCTGCGCGGCTGGAGCGTGCGCCGGAGGAGCGCGCTTGCGGTCCGCACGCGCAGAGATGGAGTATGACATCGCTGTCATGGCGACCTCAAGAGGTGAGTTCCCGGCGCCGGTCACACGGGCCTGTTCGGGCGCGGTCAATGGAAAGGCGGCGCGTCGGGGCACGGCCTCGTCGCAAGAGAGCCGACCGGCGCGGCACCCTGTGCCGCGCGCCGGCGGTCCCGGGCTTGAAGCGATAGAGTTGATATCGTTACTCTGCGCGGGCGGCCGGTACCATGATCGAGAACACCCCCACTTGGGCCGCACGGGCTGCCGGGCGCTTGGCGAGAGCCTGGCGAGGCATTACCGCGGGCACCGGGAGCGCAGGTCGTGATGAATGAGCCGATCCGAAGCGTCCTCATCGTCGGGGGAGGCACCGCGGGCTGGATGACCGCCGCGACGCTGTCGAAGTCCTTCCCTCACCTCAGGGGCGCCATCCGGCTCATCGAGTCGCAGGAGATCGGCACGGTGGGCGTCGGCGAGGCGACCATCCCGCCGATCATCGACTACCTGCACACCCACTCCATCGACGAGGACGACCTGGTCCGCAAGACGCAGGCCACCTTCAAGCTCGGGATCGAGTTCAAGGACTGGACACGGCCGGGACAGAGCTACATACACCCGTTCGGTCCCACGGGCCTGCCCAAGGGCGGCGTCCCCTTCCATGCCTACTGGCACAAATGCGCGCTCGGCGGCACGGCGGCGCCGCTCGAGGTCTATTCCCTGCAGGCGCTCGCCGCGCGTCAGGGCAGGTTCATGCGCCCCGTCGCCCGCATGCACTCGCCGCTTGCCACCATCGTCTATGCTCTGCACTTCGACGCAACGCTGTTCGCGGCCTATTTGCGCGCGTGCGCCGAAGCGCGGGGAGTCGTGCGCGCGCAAGGCAAGGTGCGCAGCGTCGCCTTGCGCCCCGAGGACGGCTTCATCGATTGCGTCACGCTCGAGAGCGGCGAGCGGCTCACCGCCGACCTTTTCATCGATTGCACGGGATTTCGCGGCCTGTTGATCGAGGGGGCGCTGAAGACCGGCTACGAGGACTGGACACGTTGGCTCCCCTGCGATCGGGCCGTCGCCGTGCCGTGCGAGCGCGCAGGACCGCTCTCTTCACATACGCTCGCAACCGCGCGCCGCGTCGGCTGGCAATGGCGCATTCCCTTGCAGCATCGCGTCGGCAACGGCTACGTCTACAGCAGCCAGTTCATCGGTGACGATGCGGCGCAGGATATTCTCCTCGGCAGTCTCGAGGGCCGCCCGACGCGCGAGCCGCTGCGCCTGAGATTCACCACCGGGCGGCGCCGGCAATGCTGGAACAGGAACTGCGTGGCGATCGGCCTGTCCGCGGGCTTCCTCGAGCCGCTCGAGTCCACCGGCATCCACCTGATCCAGCGCGGCATCCTCATGCTGCTCAGGCTCTTCCCCGACCGCCATTTCCGCCAGCCGGACATCGATCGCTATAACCGGCAGCTCGCGTTCGACTACGAGCGCGCCCGGGACTTCCTGGTGGCGCACTATCGTTTCACGCAGCGTGAGGAGGAGTTCTGGCGCCACTGCCGCAGCACCGAGCTTCCCGAGAGCCTCGCAGAGCGCCTCGAGCTGTTCCGCACCCACGGACGGCTCCTGCGCGATGAGAACGAGCTGTTCTCGGCCCAAAGCTGGTTTCACGTGCTCAACGGCCAGGGCGTCGAGACTGCCGGGTACGACCCTTTCGCGGACAGTCTCGGCCCGAACCCGCAGGCGGCGCTGAGCGAGATCCGCGAGGTGGTGGCCGGTTGCGCCGCCACCATGCCCGCGCACGAGGAGTTCATCGAGCGGCACTGTCGCGCCGCGCCGCCGCAGTGATTCGCACGGCATGGCGCACCCTGAGGCCTTGCTCACGAATACAGATGCTCGGCAGGCATACCCGCGCGGTGCCGCTCGTACATCTGCCGGTAGAGCGATTCGAGATTGCGTGCGCAGGCTGTCGTGTCGAACAATGGGCAGCGGCCGCGATTCGCGGCGAGCTTGCCTTTGAGCGCCTCGATGCGCCGCCCGTCGGTGGCGAGCTCGATCGCGCGGCGCTCGTAATCGGCGCGGCTGTGCGCGATGAGCTCGGGTAGCTGCGCGGAGGTGAGAATGCTGGCGGCCATGCGCGCAGCGAAAGACTGCCCGGGCAAGGTCAGCACCGGCAGCCCCGCCCACAGCGCATCGGAGGCGGTGGTGCCCGCGTTGTAGGGCAAGGTGTCGAGAAACAGGTCGGCCGCGCGGTAGCGGGCCAGATATTGCTCCATGGGCAGCACGCCGCCGAACACCAGCCGCTCGGGCGGGATGGCGCGCCGCGCGGCTTCGCGGCGCAGGTTGCGCTGCGCGGCCGGCGATCCGCCCAGCAGAAACAGCACGCTGTCCGGCACCGCGCAGAGGATGCGCATCCAGCTGTCGAAGGTCTCAGGGGTGATCTTGTAGGTGTTGTTGAAGCAGCAGAAGACGAACCCCGAAGCCGGCAGGCCGAGCGCGGCGCGGGTAAAAGCCCCGCCGGCGACGGGCCGCTTGCCGTCATTGACCTGGTAGCTCGGCAGGTAGGCGATCTTCTCGCAGTAGTGCTCTCTGGCCTCCCCGGGCACGAGCACCGGGTCGGCGAGCAGGTAATCGACCAGCCCGCCCAGGGTGCCCAGATACCCCAGGTAGCTCACCTGCACGGGAGCGGCGCGCAGCGCCATGATGCCCGGGCGGGCGTCACGGGTATACCCGCCGAGGTCGACCGCGATGTCGATTTCCAGCCCCCTCGCCAGGGCGGCGACATCCTGATCGGTCCGTGCCTCGAGCTGAAGGAAACGATCGCACGCGGCCTTGGCGCGCTCGCCCAACCCGTCGGACACGCGCTGCCCGAGAGAAAAGGCGGTCAGCTCGAAGCCGGATCGATCGTGGGCCTCGAACAGCCCGGCCGCAAGCAAGCCGACCGCATGATTGCCGAGGTCTGCGGAGAAATAGCCGACGCGGATCCTGTCGTGGCGGGGATGGGGTGCGGCACTCGCAAGCGCGGCCCGCGCCGGCTTGCCACGCACGCAGATCTCGGCGGCGCGCCGCTGCAGCGCGGGCGAGTCGATGAGCGAGAGCACGACGAAGGGCGTGGCGGCCGCCTCGCCGCGCTCGAGGGCGGCGGTGAGGGCGGCCCTGTCGCTCTCGAGGCCTTCCCAGTCGCAAATCTGCATCCGGGCGTGGCGGCAATTTCCCCGCAGGAAGCGGCTGCGCGGGTCGATTGCAAGCGCCTGCGCGTAGCTCGCAATCGCCTGCTCGAAGGCGCCGAGCTCCTCTAGCGCCACGGCGCGGCAATGGTACGTGTGGGCGTCCCGATGACCCAGGGCGATCGCCCGCTCGAGACTCTCGAGCGCCTCGCGATAGCGCTTCAGCTCACACAGGGCCGCTCCCCGATTCGCGTGCGCAGTCAGACAGCGCGGGTCGACGGCGAGAGAAGCGTCAAAGCTTGCAAGCGCCTCGGCATATCGACCCATCGAGCTCAGGGTGGCGCCCCGGTGGGCGTGCGCTTGCGCAAAATTCGGCTGCAGCGCGAGCGCGCGCTGGAAACTCTCCAGCGCCTCTTCGGGCCGTCCCACCACCCGCAAGGTGATGCCGTGGTTGCAGTGCGCGGCGGGAAACCTCGGCTGCAGAGCGATCGCCCGCTCGACGCTGGCGAGCGCCTGCTCATGGCGGCCCTGCTCGTGCAACGCGGCTGCGCGGTTGTTCCAGGCCGCGGCATAGTCCGGATCGAAGCCGATGGCCCGTTCGTAGCTCTCGATCGCCTGATCGTAGTGTTGCCGGTCGCTCAACGCCAGACCGCGGTTGTAGTGGGCGAGGGCGCTGTCGGGCTTCAGGGCAAGCGCCCGCTCGTAGCACGCCAGCGCCTCCTCATATCGGCCGAGAGCGCGCAGAGCGTTGCCGTGGTTGGTGTGCGCCTCGGCGCTGTCCGGCATCGCCGCCGCCGCGCGGCCGAGCATCCGCTCGGCTTCCTCTGCCCTGCGCGTGCGCGCCAGCAGAATGCCGAGCAGGCCGAGGGCGCCGGGATGATCGGGCTGGCGCTGCAGGAAGGCTCGGCAGAGCCCCTCGGCCTCGGCCCACTGTCCCTGGGCGTACAGCTCGCTCGCCCGCTGCAGCGGATGGATGTCCGCCCCGGCAGAGCGGGCAGGCACGCCCTGGGCGGTGCGGGGGCCTTCGCTCATCGACCCGACCGAACGCCTCGCGCGGCCAAACGGCAGTCCGACACGGCGCTCCAGGACAGCGATCTCGCGCTCGACACGCCCCCCGTCCCCGCACGCGTCGGCCGCCCTGCGCACGCCATCGGCGTTGCCGCTGCCCGGGCGCGGTTGATACCGTTACCACGCGCAGGCCGCAGCGACCGGAAATCTCTTTGCTCTCGTTGCATGGCGCCGTCGAAGTGCAGGGCCGAGCCCCCCGATACGCTAGCGCATCGCGCCCCGGGACGAAATCCCCCGGGGGCGATTTTCGCCGGCCGCAGGCCCCGGCTGCCCGCGAGCGGCGCCGGATCGGATGCGCGCCACAACCGCCCGCCCCGCTCGATCGCCGTGCTCGGGCTTGGCCCGCCCGGCTCGGCCCGCGGCAACCGTGCGGGGCCTTTCGCTGCAGGCGCCGGCAGCGCCCGCCGCCAATGAGGCTAAAAGTCCTGGCCGAACTCCACCCCGAAAGTGCGCGGCTGCGCGGGCAGGATATAGACCTGGCTGTCGGTGCTCGGGTTGCTCTCGGTGAAGCGCGAGTACTGAGCAAGGCGGTTCATCAGGTTCGAGATGAACAGATCCACGTGCATGCCGTTGCCCGCATTGGCGCCGATCTTCAGGTTGAACAGCGCATAGGCGGGCAGGTTGCCGTAGACCGCATTCTGCGTCAGGAGCAGCGCGGAGGACGTCTCGTCCTGGTACATGCCCGCGAGCTGCACGTACGGCTTCCAGTCCGCGATCATCGGCAGGCTGTAGCGCGCCACGATATTGCCCTTGAACTTCGGCGCCACCGGCAGGTTGGTTCCCGCGGGCACCTGCACCGCCGGCAGGGGCGTGCACGGCGGGGTCCCGGGGATGCACCCGTAGTAATTGGAGGTCAGCACCGGGTCTGTGAACGAGAAATTCGTGCTCAGGTACAAGTTGCGCACCGGCGCCCACTGCACGTCGCTCTCCACGCCTCTGATGCGCGCGTTGCCGCCATTGGCGATGATCGTGACGCTATTGGGACCGAGGAAGGAAAACTGGAAGTTCTTCCACTCCTCCCAGAACAATGCGCCGTTCCACCGCAGAGTGTTGTGAAACCACTGCGTCTTCCAGCCCACTTCGTAGTTCGTCAGGAAATCCGCCTGATAGGGCTCGGGATTGGGCCGCTGTCCCGGGCTGACGGCCTCGGCGATGCGGTTGACGCCACCCGGCCGGAAGCCCTTGGAGTAGGTCGCATAGACCATCTTGGTCGGCGTGATCTGATAGGTCAGGTTGAACCTCGGCACGTGCCCGCTGCCGGTGGTCTCGGCATTGAGGTCCGTGCAGGGGGAGAACCTGACGATGGCCTGCTGGAAGCACGTCGCCGTTCCCTCGCTCGCGGAGAAATTCGAATTGAAGCCGTAGAAGCCGAGCAGCGAGTTGTTGTAATGGTAGAAACGCACGCCGCCGGTGAGGTGCCACTGCTTGGTGATGTCCCAGGTGGCCTGTGCGTAGACGGCGCGGTCGCGGTCGACGCGCTGCTCGTCGGTGAGCCAGATGGCATTCGGAAAGCCGGGAATCGACTCGTCGGTGAGGGGGTTGGAGGTCGGGGTGTAGCCGAGACCATTGGGGTTGCCGCCGTAGACGCTGGTCCAGCCGAATCCGGGTATGGTGTACAGCTGCCAGATGTTGTGCATCTGGCGCCCGAGATAGGCCCCGACCGTCGCATGGACCGGCTCATCGAGCGGGGTGGTGACGCGCAGCTCCTGGCTCCACATCTCGAAGTCGCCCGCACCGATCACGAACTGCTGCGGCATGATCGGGGTGCCGGCGTTGCCGTCGTAGAACGCGCCGGAGCCGTGCATCTTGTCGTAGAACTCCGAGTAGTCGCTGTAGTCGGCGATCGAATGCTGGTTGCGCTTCAGGTAGCCGCCGGTATAAACGACGTCGAAGTTGTGAATCCTGCCCTCGATGGTGAGGGCGGTCTGCGTCCAGGTGTCGTGCGAGCTCTCCGGCCCGAAATGCGCCAGCTTCAGGTAGCCCACCGCCGGGTCGTAACCGAAGAATCCGTGCGTGCTCACCGACTGGCCCTGAAACGTGGGCGTCACCGTCCACTGATCTCCCCAGGGATCCTGGAACCCGAAGCGCAGCTCCACGCGCCCGCCGTAGGTATCCACCGTGTTGTAGTTGTTCCCCTGCCACGGCGCATTGGTGATGGCGCCCTTGCCGACCGATGACACCGGGGCGCACTGGCCGTTGCCGGCCGCGTAGCTGCTGGTGCCGTAGTAGCCCGGATTCGTCGCGATCGCCCAGCTCGGGAAGGACCGCACGCCGTTGAAGATGCAGCCGTTGGCGTCCGTGCCTCCCACGTTGCTGATGAAGCCGCCGTCGTGCACGTCCCAGGCGACCAGGCGGATTGCCGCCTCCTGCCACAGCGGGATATTGAGGTAGCCCTGGAAGACGTGGCCGGGGCCGCCGTTCTCGATGATGTTTTCCTGCAAATCATAGCCGCCGGCGAACTTGCCCGGAACCGGCTTGTTGGTGATGATGCGCACCGCGCCCGCCTCGGCGCTCGAGCCGAACAGCGTCCCCTGCGGGCCTTCCAGCACCTCGATGCGGTTGATGTCGTACAGATGCAGCGGCACCACGCCGGTGATGGTCGTCACCGGCTGCTGGTCGAGGTACACGCCGACGCTCGGCTCGGAGCCGGAGTGATTGCCGTCGCCGCCGCTCACCACGTCGCGGATATAGATGATGGAGGTGCCCGGCTCGCCGTTGCCGCCCTCGCCCTGGCTGCGCACGAACGATATGGTCGGCGACATCTTGACGTAGTCGTCGAGGTTGGTGATGTTGAGCTGCCGCAACGCGCGATGGTTGAACACCTCCACGCTGATCGGCACGTTCTGCAGGTTCTGCCTGATCTTCTGCGCCGTGATCAGGATCGTCTGCAGGCCGCCGCCCGCCGACTGCGCCCGGGCCGCGGGCACGGCCACCGCGAGCGCCGCGAGCGGCATGGCGGCGCGCACCAGGGCGCGCAGCGCCTCGGCCCGCCGCCCTCCCGTTCGACCCCGCCCCAGCTTTCTACGTCGGCTTCGCGTCATGATTGTCTCCCCGTAAGCATGTTTGATTGTGCTACTGCGACGAGTCCGGCTCGTCCGGTGCGTCGCGCGCGCCCTCGTCGGGAAAGGCTGGAACCTGCGGATGTCCGGCCAGCACATCTCCCAAGGCGCTCTTCAGCGGCCCGAGCCACGGCTCGTAATGGCGCCACTGCTCGACCGCGGCGCGGAATATCGGCTGGCGCACCTGCTCGGCGCTCGGGGTGCGCACCGCCCGCTCGGTCTCGTAGAATCGCAGGCAGCGCGCGTGAAACGGCAGCCGGCAATGCCCGAGGAGGCGGCGGACCTCGGCTTCGGTGTCCTCGACCAACCGCTCGTGGTGCACGCGGCCCACCCGGCCGGGCAGAGCGGCATCGTAATGGGACATGAGCTCGACGTAGTCGCGATAGTAGCGACCGATGTCCTCGAGCCCGTAGCTGAACCATTGACCGCGCGAGAAGTGCTGCTTGAAGCACGAGAAGCCGCAGGCGAGCGGGTGGCGCCGCGCGTCGATGATCACGGCGTTCGGCAGAATGAGGTGGATCAGGCCGACGTAAAACAGGTTGTTCGGCATCTTGTCGATGAAGAACGGCGCCCCGGTCTTGCGCATGATGCGGGTCTCGGCGAGGTATCGCTCGCCAAGGCCGCGCAGCTGGTCGCGATCGAGCGCGGCGAGCCTGCTGAGGAACGCCCCCTCCTCTTGCTGTTCGTCGCAGCCGGCGAGCTCGCGGGCGATCCTCGGCAGCTCGGACAGCTCCATCGTCCCCTCGACGAGCGGGTGGCTCGCGAGAATCTGCTCGATCAGCGTCGAGCCCGAGCGCGGCAGCCCCACGACGAAGATCGGATCCGGCGCGAGCGCGCCGGCGCCGGCGCGCTCGGCGAAGAATTCCCGCGTGAACAGCCGCTTCGAGCGGCGCACGAAGCGGGAATTCTCCTGCGCATCGTAGCGGTGCATCTTGCGGCGCAACGCATTGCCCGCCGCGTAGTGGGCGAACGAGTCCTGGTAACATCCGGCGTCCTCGAGCGCCTTGCCGAGCGCAAACTCGAAGTGCAGCCGGTCCTCGTCGGCAAGGCCCGCGTGCCCGAGCGCCCGGCGCATGGCGAGCACTTCGGCGTCGCTGAAGCGGAAGGTCTTCAGATTCGCCAGACTCCAGTACGCTTCCCCGAGAGTCGGCTGCATCGACAGCGCGCGCCGGTAGGCCGCGATACCCTCCGGCACCTTGCCGGTGGTCCTTAAGGCGTGGCCGTAGCTCATCCACAGCTTCGGCTGCTGCGGATACCGATCGAGCACCGACTCGTACGAGGCGATCGCAGCCGCATATTCGCCGAGGTTGGCCGAAATGGCGGCGTGCAGGCTCCGATAGCCCGGATCGTGCGGCTCCTTTGCCAGCAGCTGCGCGCACTGCGCCATCGCCTCTGCGCTCCTGCCCTCCCGGTTGAGCACGGTGGCATAGTTGTGCCGGGCCGCATCGAAACCCGGCGCAAGCGACAGTACGCGCTCGAGCAGCACCCGCGCCTCACGATAGCGTTGCAGGCGCGCCTGCGCCTCGGCAAGCATGCGCAGCGCCGCAACATCGGTCGGGTATCGCCTCAGTCGTGCGCGCAACAGCGCCTCGGCTTGCGCAAGCCGGTTGTTGCAAAGGCTGGCCGCGGCCTGCTGCAGCTGCGGATCGGCGGTGGCGGCCTTGAGGTAGCGCGCATAGGCCGCATCGGCCTGCGGCAGCTTGCGCGCGGCGGTCAACAGATCCGCCAGGGCGAGCCACGCGGTCGGCGAGTCCGGCTGCAGAGCCAGCGCCCGGCGCAACGCCTCCTCGCCCGCCTCGGCCTCTCCGGCCGCACCGAGCGTCTCCCCGAGCTCACGATGCGCCGCCGCCCAGCGCGGCTGCTGCGCGCACAGCTGCCGCAGCATCGACACAGCGGCGGCCGTTTGTCCGCACTTGCGGCGGGATGCGGCCAGCAGCAGCAGCGCCATGGGCTGTCGCGGATAGTGCTTCAGGATCTCGACGGCCTGCCCGGCCGCGAGCTCCGGGCGCGTCTCGAGCAGACGAGACGCATGATCTAGGGCGGTCTGCAGGGTCCCGAGCGCCTGTGGAGTATTCACGCGCTTTTACCCGTGGCGCCATGCGGCGCATGCATCCCTCGCCGCGGGCAGATTTTCTGATGGACTCACGCGATGTTCGGACCCGGCATCACTGGAAAATCATCCGTTGGCCACGAGCGGACAGCGCACCTTCATGCGCCGCCTGCGGCCCTCGAGCGGCCCGCGCAGCCGTCAGAATCGGTGCATGTGACACCCCTCCCCGCAGCGATGGTCACACATCTGCAATAAAAATCAAGATTCGAGATAAAAATCAGCTGTCCCGCCCGCGCCGCCGCGGTCGCGGCCGCTCAGTCGCCCCCTTGCCTCGCAGTCCGCCGGCCTTTCGCCGCGCGCGGACCGACCACATCGAGTGCCGGCCGGGCGATCTCGCGGCGCACCAGCGTGCTCTTGCCGAACAGCGACTCGAGCAGGCTCACCGCCAGCACCGCGGTCGCGTTGCGCACATCGAGGGCGGGGTTGAGCTCGACCACATCGAGCGAGCCGACCAGATGCGTGTCAGCGATCATCTCCATGCACAGCTGCGCCTCGCGGTAGGTCGGTCCCCCCGGCACCGTCGTGCCCACGCCCGGGGCGATATCGGGGTCCAAAAAATCAACATCGAAGCTCACGTGCAGGTGCGTGTCGCGATCCAGGCCGGCGAGCGCCTGCTTCATGGTCGCCCGCATACCCATCTCGTCGATGTAGCGCATGTCGAACACTTCGACCCCGAGCTCGTGCACGAAGCGCCTCTCTCCCTCATCGACGCTGCGCACGCCGATCTGCCGCAGCCACTGCGGATGAATCGCCGGCGCGCCACCGCCCAACTCCACCAGCGCTTTCGGACCGAAACCGCACAGGCACGCGAGCGGCATGCCGTGCAGGTTGCCGCTCGGGGAGAGAGTGCCGGTATTGAAATCCGCGTGCGCATCCAGCCATAGCACCCGAAGCTTGCGGCCGGTCTCTCGGCAGCGCCGCGCCACGGCGCTGATCGAGCCGATGGCAAGGGAGTGGTCGCCGCCGAGCAGGATCGGTACGCACTCGGCGCACAGGTCCCGATACACCGCCGCGTGCACCAGGCGGCTCCATTGCAGCACGGCCTGCAGATTGCGGTAGCCCTCGAGCGCCGGCTGTCGTGGATTGGCCGGACCGGCGATGTTGCCCCGATCGGCGACCTCGAGCCCGCGCGCCTCGAGCGCCCCCTGGATCCCCGCCACCCGCATGGCCTCCGGTCCCATGGAAGCGCCGCACTGCCCCGCCCCGACATCCGTCGGCGCGGCTATCAGACTCATCGTGCGCCGCGGCACGCTCACACGCTCAGCGCATCGGCGAGCGCAGCGGGACGCTTGCGCCCATCCGTCCCCGGGGCGAGCAGGGAAAAGAGATCCTTCGGATCCTGCAGATCGGGGATGAGATCGATGCGCGAGCGCGTTCCCCGGCGCTGCTGATGCAGCCGGTACAGATACCGCAGCGCCGAGAAATCCTGCAGGGCGAAGCCGACCGAATCGAAGATGGTCACCTCCGCCTCAGCCGCGCGGCCCGGTCTGCGGCCCGCCACCACCTCGGCGAGCTCGGTGACCGGAAACTGCGGCGGCAGCTGTTGAATTTCGCCCTCGATGCGCGACTGGGGCTCGAACTCCACGACGACACGGGCGTCGGCGCGGCGCAGGATGTCCGCGTGCAGCTCGGTCTTGCCCGGGCAGTCCCCGCCGACCGCGTTCAGGTGCATGCCGGGCGCGATCATCTCCGGCGTCAGGATGACGGCGTTGCGCTTGTCCGCGGTGGCGGTCGTCACGATATCCGCCCCCCGGACCGCCTCGGCCGCGCAGCGGCAGCGCACGACCGCAAGTGCCTCGAGGCGCAGCCTCGCGAGATTGTCCTCGAGCTTGTCGGTCGCCGCCGGATCGGTATCGTACAGCCGCAGCTCGCGGATGCCCTGCAGATGATGAAACGCAACGGCCTGAAATTCAGCCTGCGCGCCATTGCCGATCAGCGCCATGACTCGGCTGTCGCGACGCGCCATCCAACGCGCGGCCACCGCTGAGGTTGCGGCGGTTCGCAACGCCGTGGCGAGCGTCATCTCCGAGAGCAAGAGCGGATACCCCGTCTGCACATCGGCGAGCACCCCGAAGGCCATGACCGTCAGCAGGCCTTTGGCGGTGTTCTTCGGGTGGCCGTTGACGTACTTGAATGCATACTGGCGGCCGTCGCTCGCCGGCATCAGCTCGATGACGCCGACGGCGGAATGCGTGGCGTGCCGGGGCGATTTGTCAAATTGCGCCCAGCGCCGATAGTCCGCTTCGATCTCACGCGCCAATCCGCCGATGAAGGCCGCAGGCCCGAGCTCCCCGACGAGCTCCTGCGCGCGCCGGATGCCGATGAAGTCGACCATGTTCGTTCTCCTGGGGAGCGCGTCAATCGCTGTGCGCTCCTCTTCGCACCATCATCCGCAGGGCCGCGGCCAAAGAATAGTCAGAAGATTGACCAAAATTTCCATCGTATTGATCAATTCGCCATTCGAGTTGATCATTTTGCTAGACTATGCCGGTCGCGCGCTTCGCAGGTGGACCGGCCGATGGACGATCTCGATCACCGCCTCATCGCATTGCTGCGAGGCAATGCGCGCGCCTCCGTCGCCTCCCTGGGCAAGCAGCTGGGAGTGGCCCGCGGCACGGTGCAAAACCGCATGGCCAAGCTGGAGGCCGACGGAACGATCGTGGGATACACCGTGCGCCTGAAGCCCGACGTGCAAGAGCAGCACATCCGGGCGTTCATGACGCTCGCCGCCGAAGGCAATCAGGTCGATGCCGTCGTCAAGGCGCTGCGCGGCGATCCGGCGGTGGCGAGCCTCTACAGCACCAACGGCCGGTGGGATCTGGTCGCGGAACTGCGCGCCGACAGCCTGGCGTCGTTTGACCGGGTGCTGGCCCGGATCAGCCGTACGCCCGGGGTCTCGAGCAGCGAGACCAGCCTGCTGCTGTCGACCTTCAAACTCTGAGGCCGCACCGGCGGGCAGCGAACCGGCCTACGTTCCGATATGCTTGGCGCGATGAACCGCAAGATCCGTGTCGCCATCGTCTTCGGCGGCCAGTCCACCGAGCACGAGATTTCGATCTTGTCGGCGCGCAACGTGCTCGCCGCCCTCGACAGATCCCGATTCGAGCCGCTGCTGATCGGCATCGACAAGGGCGGGCGCTGGCTGATGCAGGATCCGGACAGGCTGCTCGCGAGCGCGCGCGACCCGCGCCTGGTGCGTCTCGAGGACGGCAGGCCCGTTTCGAAGGATCTGATCGTGCCCCGGGGGCCTGGCGATGCGGCCGGTTCCATCGACGTCCTCTTCCCGGTGCTGCACGGTACGATGGGCGAGGACGGAACCGTTCAAGGACTGTTCGAGCTCGCCGGCATTCCCTACGTGGGCGCGGGCGTGCTCGGCTCGGCCATCGGCATGGACAAGGACGTGAGCAAGCGCCTGCTGCGCGAGGCGGGCATCCCGGTGGCGGATTTCGTCACGCTGCGCCGCGAGCGCTTCGACATCGATCCCGCCGGTGCGCTCGCGCAGCTCGGCCGCCTCGGACTGCCCGTGTTCACGAAGCCGGCCAACGCCGGCTCCTCGGTCGGAATCCGCAAAGTCACCGACGCGGCGGCGATCGAGGACGCGATCCGCCACGCGTTCCAGTTCGATTGCAAGGTGCTGGTGGAGGCCGCGGTCACGGCGCGCGAGATCGAGCTGGCCGTTCTCGGCGGCAATCCCCCCTCGGTGTCGGTCGCCGGCGAGATCGTGGTCCGGCATCCCGACGGCTTCTATTCCTATGATGCCAAGTACATCGATGAGAGCGGCGCGCGCCTCGAGCTGCCGGCGCCGCTCACCGCCGATGAGCTCACCCGCGCGCAGGCGATGGCGGGCCGCGCCTTCGAGGTGCTCGAGTGCGAAGGGATGGCGCGCGTCGACCTGTTCCTGAGACCCGATGGGACTTTCCTCGTCAACGAGATCAACACCATCCCGGGCTTCACCGCCATCTCCATGTACCCGAAGCTCTGGGAGCTCTCAGGCATCGCCCCGGCCGGGCTCGTCAGCCGGCTCATCGACCTGGCGCTCGATCGCGGCCGGCGCCGCGCCGCGCTGCGGCGCTCGATGAGCGATTGAGGCGCCCGCGCCAAGAGGTTCCCGCCATGCAGTTGTATTGCAATCCCGCCTCCCCCTTCGCCCGCAAGGTGAGAGTGAGCGCGTTCGAGCTCGGTCTCACCGAGCGCATCGAGCTCCTCAACATCACGCAGTCTCCGGTGAATCCGCACCGGGAGCTGCGCGCGCACAACCCGCTCGGCAAGATTCCGGCGTTGATCACCGATGCCGGCGAGACGCTGTACGACTCCCCGGTCATCTGCGAGTATCTCGATGCGCTCGCCGGCGCCAATCGCCTCTTCCCTGCGCCCGGTCCGGCGCGCTGGACCGCCCTGCGCCGCCAGGCGCTCGCCGACGGCATGGCCGACGCCGCGGTGCTGGTGCGTTACGAGCAGACGGCCCGGCCGGCGACGCTGCAATGGCAGGACTGGATCGAGGGGCAGTTTCTGAAGATACGCACCGCGCTCGATGCGCTCGAGAAAGAAGACCTGGACACCCCCTTCGACATCGGCGCGATCTCGGTCGCGTGCGCGCTCGGCTATCTTGACCTCAGGTTCCCGGCCGAGCGCTGGCGCGAGACCCGTCCCCGCATCGGCGCCTGGCACGCCGCCGCAAGCGAGCGGCCCTCGCTCACGGCCACCCGGCCTGCCTAGCATTCACGGCTCACGTCACGCCGCGGCCCGATCGGCCTCGCCGTCCAATTGCCGACGAAGATCACTCAGCAGCTTCGACAGCTCCCCCGCCATCACGGTGAAGTCGATGTCGAACTGCTCCACCGGATCGATCTGCTCGCCCTCGCTTTCCTTTTCCGGTCCGAGCTGCAGGAACTGCACCCGCTTGATCCGCAGCTTCTCGGTCAACACGAACGAAATGCGGCCGTTCCACGTCAGCCCGAGCTGCGTGGGGCGCTTGCCCGCGCTCAAATGGCCGCGGATGTCGCTGCCCTCGAGCGGGTGCCGCCGATAGCAAACGGTGGCCTTGGCGGCGTCCGCCGACTGCAGCTCGAGGTCCTGCTCCACCGAAAACGGCCCCGCCGAGCCGCCCTGCGTGAGCCACGCGGCCATGCAGCCGCTCACCGAGCGCCGCACGTCCAACGCCTGAACCGAGAGGCTCCCGAGCGTATCGCGCAGCGTCTCGAGCAGTTCCTCCGCCCGGCTCGCGCTGCCGGCATCGACCACCAGCCAGCCCTGCGCGCGATCGATCCACAGCCGCGTGACGGTGCGCCGGCTGAAGGCGCGCGCGCGCAGCGCCTCGGCAACCTGCATCTTCAATGCGCGCATCTGCCGCCGCCCGACCGGGAACCCCTGCGTCTCGGCCTGCTGCCGGGCGCGCTCCTCGGCCTGCTGGCGGATGACCGAGGCCGGCAGCAGCTTCTGGTCGATCCCAAGGGCCAACAGATGCTGCTCGCCCACCGTGTGCAGCAGCCGCTGCGCGGGGCTTGCGGCGACCCAGCCGAGGCTGCGCATCTGCAACGGACTGCACGGTTGCAGCGGACGGCGGCCCAACGCTTGCTCCAGATTGGCCGCCGACCAGTTCCAGTCCGCCGGCAGACGATAGACCGTGAGATTCTTGAACCACATTCCAGGGCCACCGCGGCGAAAGCCGCGCAGTATAGCGAGCCGCTCGCCCGAAGGTCATGCCGGCGCGGGTGCCAGCGGGGCGGCTTGCCGGCGGCGCGCTGCCGCCCGAGAGACGGCAACGCCCGGCGCCCCCCCTCGCGGGCGGCCCGGGCGTTGCCTCATAGAGCCGATTTCAGCTTACTTCCACACCCGCCCGTGCATGCTCGCGTGCGGCACCATGTTGACGTACAGATGGTGCATGATCCACAGCGAGCCGCCGATGACGATGAACACCATCACTGCCGTGTACAGCAGCGCCATCAGGTTCCAGCGCTTCTCCTGCGAGCCGTCCACGTGCAGGAAGTACACGACATGCACGACAATCTGCCCGATGGCGAACCCGGCAATCACCAGCGGCGTCGCCGCCGGCGCGTGGTTCATCACCAGCGCGAACGGTATCAGCGTCAGGGCGAGGGCGAGCGCAAAGCCGATGATGTACTGCTTGCGCGCCGGGCCGTGGGCGCCGCCGCGCGCCCCGTGCGGCGGCTGACCGGCGACTGCTTCGTTTGCAACGTTCATCGGTGCGCCACTCCGAACAGATACACCAGCGAGAACACGCCCACCCAGATGATGTCGAGGAAGTGCCAGAACAGGCTGAGGTTGACCAGCCGCGCCCGATTGGTCGGCGTGAGTCCCTTCTTCAGCACCGCCGCCATCATCACCGCCATGAAGATCAGACCACAGGTGACATGCAGCCCGTGCGTCGCGACCAGCGTGAAAAAGCTCGACAGGAACGCGCTGCGTCCGGGGCCCGCGCCGATCGCCACCATGTGCGCGAACTCGCGCACCTCCATGCCGATGAAACCGAGACCGAGCACAAAGGTCACCGCCAGCCAGCCGACCGTGGCGTTGCGCCGGTCGGCGCTCATCGCGAGCGTCGCCAGCCCGCAGGTGAAGCTGCTGAAGAGCAGGAACATCGTCTCGGTGAGCACGTCCGGCAGATCGAACAGCTGACTGGCGGCCGGCCCGCCTGCGGTATGCGAGTTCAGCAGCGCGTAGGTGGCGAACAGCCCCGAGAACAGCAGGCAGTCGCTCATCAGGTAGATCCAGAATCCCAGCTGGATCGTCGAGGCGACGTCGTGGTGGTGGTCGAGCCGAAAATCGACGGCATCGCCGCTCTGGCGCAGATCGCGCAGCGCATCGGCGGCGTGATCCGCGTACCCCGGCTTCAGCGCGAGCGAGCCTGCGTGCAGGACAGTCGGATCGCTTGACATGGTTTACGTGCTCCTCGCTGCTACCCGCCCGTGCAACGCCTCGACCCGCCGCACCTCCTCGGCGCCGAGGTGGTAATCGCGGTCCTCGTCGAAGGCGTGACGGATCAAAGTGACGATGACGCCCGCCAGGGCGGCGATGGCGAGCCACCAGATGTGCCAGATCATGGCAAATGCCAGCACGAACGCGCAGCCGCCGATGATGAAGCCGGCGGCCTTGTTGCGCGGCATGTGAATCGGCACGAAGGTGGCGCCCTTGAGGTCCACGCCGCGCTGCTTCATGTCCCAGAACGCGTCGCGGTCGCGCACCACGGGGATGCGGGCGAAATTGTAGGCCGGCGCCGGCGAGGGAAGCGACCACTCCAGGGTGCGCCCGTTCCAGGGATCGCCCGTGAGGTCGCGGGTGAGCTCGCGCTGGCGGATGCTCACCACCACCTGCGCCACCTGCAGGATGATGCCGCTGAAGATGATGGCGGCGCCGCACGCGGCGACGATGAACAGCGGATGCCAGGCGGCCACGTCGTAGTGGTCCATGCGGCGCGTGGCGCCCATCAGGCCGAGCGCATACAGCGGCATGAAGGCGACGTAAAAGCCGATGAACCAGCACCAGAACGCCGCGCGGCCGAGGCGCTCATTCAGCCGGAAGCCGAAGATCTTCGGCGCCCAGTAGGTCACGCCGGCGAATATCCCGAACACCACCCCGCCGATGATGACGTTGTGGAAGTGCGCGACCAGGAACAGGCTGTTGTGCAGCACGAAGTCCGCCGGCGGCTCGGCGAGCAGCACGCCGCTCATGCCGCCGATCGTGAAGGTGATCAGAAAGCCGATCGTCCAGAGCATCGGCGTCTCGAGACGCACCCGGCCGCGATACATGGTCAGCAGCCAGTTGAAGATCTTCACCCCGGTCGGCACCGCGATGATCATCGTGGTGATGCCGAAGAACGCGTTCACGTCGGCGCCGTTGCCCATGGTGAAGAAATGGTGCAGCCAGACGATGAGCGACAGCACCGAGATCGCCATGGTCGCATACACCATCGATGTGTAGCCAAACAGGCGTTTGCCGGAGAACGTCGGCACGATCTCGGAGTACACGCCAAACAGCGGCAGGATGAGGATGTACACCTCCGGGTGACCCCAGATCCAGATGAGGTTGATGTACATCATCGGATCGCCGCCGAGCGAATTGGTGAAAAAATGCATGCCGAGGTACCGATCCATGGTGAGCAGCGCCAGCGTCACGGTAAGCAGCGGGAAGGCGGCGACGATCAGGATGCTCGTGCACAGCGACGCCCAGGCGAACACCGGCATGCGCATCAGCTTCATGCCCGGCGCGCGCATCTTCAGGATGGTGGCGATGAAGTTGACGCCCGTCAATGTCGTGCCTATGCCCGATATCTGCAGGGCCCATATCCAGTAATCGACCCCGACGCCGGGGCTGTAGTGCAGCTCCGACAGCGGCGCAAAGCCGAGCCATCCGGCGCGCGAGAAATTGCCGACGGCAAGCGAGACGTTGACCAGCACCGCGCCGGCCGCGGTCAACCACAGGCTGAGGTTGTTCATCAACGGGAACGCCACGTCGCGCGCACCGATCTGCAGCGGCAGGATGCAGTTCATCAGGCCGATGATGAAGGGCATGGCCATGAAGAAGATCATGATCGTGCCGTGGGCGCTGAACACCTGATCGAAGTGCCCCGGCGGCAGATAGCCCATGTTGCTGCCATAGGACAGCGCCTGCTGGGCGCGCATCATGAGCGCATCGGCGAAGCCGCGCAGCAGCATGATGCCCGCCAGGATCAGATACATGATGCCGATCTTCTTGTGATCGACCGAGGTCAGCCACTCGGTCCACAGGTACTTCCATTTGCCGAGGTAAGTGATCGCACCGAGAACCGCCGCCACGCAGATCAGCATGAAGGCGACCGCGCCCATGATGATCGGGTTGGTGTAGGGGATGGCGCTGAGCGTCAGCTTGCCGAGCATGATCAATCTCTCCTGAGCGGGCCCGTCTCCCCGCCCGAGGTCACGGTGGTCGCCGCCATCGCGAGCGCGCGGCCGGCCGAGAGCTTGCCCATGAGAATCTGCGCGAACAGGTCCGGATTCACGTGGGAGAAGTAGGTCACCGGCACGTCCGAGCTCGGCCTGTCGAGCGCCAGATACTGCTTGGCGTCAAGGGTCTTGGCGGAGGATCCGACCTTGGCGAGCCACTGCCGGTACCGGCTTGCCGACATGGCCTTGACCTTGAAGGTCATGCCCGAGAAGCCGCCGCCGCTGAAGTTGGCCGAAATGCCACGGTAGGTGCCCGCAACGCTCGCCACCAGATTGTCGGCCGTTTGCATGTTCGCCATGGCATAGATCTGGCTGCCGAGCCGCGGGATGAAGAATGAGTTCATGACCGTGGCCGAGGTGATGTGGAACACCACCGGCACGCCGACCGGCATCGCGACCTCGTTGACCGTGGCGATGTGCTGGTCCGGATAGATGAACAGCCACTTCCAATCCATCGCCACCGCCTCGATGTGCACCGGCTTCTCCTTCGAGGGGATCGGCCGGAACGGGTCGAGCTCGTGCGAGGTGCGCCAGCAGATCACGGCAAGAATGGAGACGATCACGATCGGAATCGACCACATCACCGCCTCGACCTTGTTCGAGTGCGACCACTCGGGCTCGTACTTGGCGCGGGTGTTCGAGGCCCGGTAGCGCCACGGGATGACGATTGCCAGCACGATCACCGGCACGACCACCAGCAGCATCAGGCCGCCGGCGGTCTCGATGATCCAGCGCTCGTCCACTCCGATCGGCCCTTTGGGGTCGAGCAGCGCCCAGTGGCAGCCGCCGAGCAGCAGGGTTGCCGGCAGCGGCAGCAATCGGCACAGTCGGGAGAACCAGGAGCGATCGGGGCAGTTCATGGTGGGGGCGTGCGCGAGGCCTTTTTAAACGGCGCAAGGATGCCGCCACCCCTTCGGCAAGTCCTTAGCTCCTCCTGAAACCTGCTTAAACTTTCTAAATCATTGCGAACTCATGGCGATCGAGCCTTGTCAGCCCGGAGCCAATTTGCGCCCGTCGCGGCGCATGTGACGGAAGTCACGGCGCGAGCGCCGCCGACATTGCCTCGTCCTCGCTCCAGCGGGCACCCTCCTCCATCAGCGCCGCGAGCCGCTGCCCGGGCATCGCGTGGCGCAACCGCTCGAGAATCCCGGCCTGGATCCGCAACTTCGCCGGATTGCGCCCGGCGAACTCGGAGGAGAAAAACGCATGCGCGTAGCCGATGAACCGCGCGGCGCGCTCGAGCTGATCCTGCCTGGCCGCGATCGCCGCCAGATGCTGCATGCCCCCGGCGAGCAAAACCGCATCGAGCTCGCTCTCGTGCGCGAGCGGCAGCCCCTCGCGCAGCGCCGCGCTCGCCTCCTCGATCGCATCGCGGGCGATCAGGTAGCCGGCAAGGTTGCACAGAGCGTGTCCGAGCAGCCCCGCGCGCCGCACCGACCGGCACAGCGAGATCACCTCGCGCGCCAGGGTGATCGCCTCGTCCACCCTGCCCTCGGCGAACTCCACCTCGGCCTTGTAGATGAGCGCGCGCCAGTTCCAGAAGTCAGCCTTGGAGTGCCCGCTCACCTCGAGCGCCTCATCGAGCAGCGCGCGCGCCGCGTTGTACTCCCCCGCCACGGTGCGGCCGATCGCGAGGTTGGTGAGACACTGCGAGAAGCTCTTCGGCTGGGCGATCGCCGACAGCGAGGCGCACGCCTCCCGCAGCGCCTCGAGCCCATCGGCGAACACTCCGGTGCGCACCAGATTGAGTCCGTAGCAGCTGAGCGCGCGCCCCAGATCGAGAGGCTCGCCCCCTTCCCGCAAGAGCGTCACCGCGCGCCGCAGCGCCGGCACGGCACGTCCGCGCGGCTCGCCGGTCGAGAGAAATCCGTAGCCGTACCAGAGCCTTGCCTCGAGCGCCTGCGGGGTGCTCGGCCCGAGCGCCTTCGTGGCCCGCTCGAGGCGCGCCCGGCCCTCCTGCGCCAGCGACATCAGGTACCACAGCAGGTACGAGGCCGACGCCAGCTCGACTCCCAACCCCGAATCGCCATCCGGACCGAATGCCCAGTCAAGCGCCACCCGGATGTTGCCGATCTCCGGCGCCTGCCCCTCGAGCCAGCGGACCGATGGCGTGCGCTCCCAGAGCGTGAGCCCCTCGCACAGGTGGCCGTGAAAGTACTGCGCATGCAGGCGGGCGAGCGGGCCGAATTCGCCGCTGTCGGCGAGCTTCTCCATCGCATAGGCATGGGTCGTCTCGAGCAGCCGGTAGCGGCGCGCATCGCCTGCGGCATCGGCCACCACCAGCGACTTGTCGACCAGTTCGGCGATCCGCCCGACCACTTCCCATTCCGGCAGGCCGGAATCGGCCACCACGCTGCCGGCGGCTTCCAGGCTGAAGCTGCCCGCGAATACCGCCAGCCGCCGCAACACCATCCGATCGGGCTCGGCCAGCAGCCGATGGCTCCAATCGAGCGTTGCGCGCAGCGTCTGATGGCGCGGCAGCGCGGTACGGCGCCCGCCCGTGAGCACGTGAAAACGCAAATCGAGCCGCTGCGCCAGGCCTTCGATCCCGAGCGCGGCCGAGCGCGCGGCCGCGAGCTCGATTGCGAGCGGAATCCCATCGAGACGCCGGCAGATCGTTACCACGATGGCCGCGTTGCGCTCGTCCAGGGTGAACTGCGGATCGGCCGCGCGGGCCCGGGCGACGAACAGCCGCACCGCATCGTGGCGCTCGGCCGCGGCGAGTCCGGTCGCGTCCTCGGCGGGAAACTCCAGCGGCCGCAGCCGCAAGACGCACTCCCCCTCGATGCCGAGCGGCTCCTGGCTGGTGGCGAGAATGCGCACCTGCGGAGCCGCGTGCAGCAGCGTCTCGGCCTCGCGGGCGGCGGCCTGGATCAGGTGCTCGCAGTTATCCAGCACCAGCAGCAACTGCCGGCCGCGCAGCGCCGCGGCAAGCCGCTCGGCCGTCCAGCGGCCCGCGCCGCTTTGCAGGCCGAGCGCCGCATGCACGGCGCTCCCGACCAGCTCCGCGTCGGTGAGCGGCGCCAGCTCCGCGAGCCACACCCCGTCGGGGAACTCCTGCAGCGCATCGCGCGCCGCCTCCAGGGCGAGCCGCGTCTTGCCGATGCCGCCGGTGCCGGCCAGGGTGAGCAGCCGGTTGTGCCGCAACAGCTCGCGCACCGTGGCAAGGTCGGTTTCCCGTCCGATGAAGTCCGACACGGCCGCCGGCAGATTGGTGGGCGGCGCCCGCACGAGAGCGCCGGCCTCGGGCAGCCCGCCGTGCTCGTCGACGACCCGCACCTCGCCGGTGAAGCGATAGCCGCGCAGCGGCACGGTGAGAATGAGATTGCGGTCCTCGCCAAGCGCCTTGCGCAGCGCCGAGATCTGCACCTGGATATTGCTTTCCTCGACGACGATGCCGGGCCAGGCGCGGGCGAGAAGCTCCTCCTTGCTGACGAGCTCGCCGCCGGCCTCGATCAGGACCAGCAGAACGTCGAAAGCGCGGGAGCCCAGCGCAACGGGCGCCTCATCGAGGCGCAGCTCCCGCTGCCGGATGAGGAGTCGAAAGCGTCCGAATTCCAGACAAGCTGCGCCTCGCGCAATACGGTGCATGATTTGCGAGTATAGCGCCCATGCGACCCGCACTCATGATCTTCGACCTCGACGGCACCCTCATCGACAGCGCCGCGGACATCGCGCATGCGGTCAACGCGATGCTCGGCGAGCTCGGCGGCGAGCCGCTGCCGGAAAGCGAGGTGCGCGCCATGATAGGCGACGGCATGGCAAAGCTGGTGGCGCGTGCGCTCGCCGCCCGGCGCTGCGAGCAGGCGGACCCCGCCGCCGCGCAGCGCTCGTTCCTGCGCCACTACGAGTCGGAGCCGGTACGCGCCACCGTCGCCTATCCGGGCGTGCGCCCGGCGCTCGAGCTGCTGCGCGCACACGCCGTGCTCGCGGTGTGCACCAACAAGCCGGCGCAGCTCGCCGCGGTGATCCTCGAGAAGCTGCAGCTCGCGCAATACTTCAGCCGCATCTGGGGCGGCGATTCGTTGCCCTTCCGCAAGCCGGACCCGAGGATACTGCGGGCGATACTGCAGACATTCGACGTGGCGCCGGAGGCGGCCGTGATGGTCGGGGACAGCGAGGTCGATGCCCAGGCGGCGCACGCCGCCGCAGTGCCGCTGGTACTCATGACACACGGCTACCGGCGCGGACCCGCCGAGCACATCCGCTGCCTCGCCGCACTCGATGATTTCGCACAGCTTGCCGCCATGGTGGGATCACTCCCTTGAGTGGACTTTTCCGCGACGCCGCCGGTGCGCCCCTGCAGGCTCGCGCCTCGCAGCGCCGGCAAAACATCCGCTCTGCGGCGGGCCGCGCTCCTCCGTGACCGGCGCTACGGTTGCCCGTAAAACACCAGCGTGCGGTACGCAAAGACGACCTTGCCGCCGTCTTGATGCCTCTCGAACAGCCGGCGCAAGCCGGCGATCAGCGGCTCGTGCTGCGGCTCGCCGGGCTGCGGCGCATAGGAGGACGACATGAGCCGGCCCTCGAGGCCCTGCAGATCGAGAACCTGGCGGTTGGCGAAAACCGCGTGCCGAGGCGCGCCGCCGAAGAATTCGCCGATGCCCTGCTGCTGCGCGTGAAGGCTCATTACCCGCTCGTACTGCGGCGCATGGCGGCGCAGCAGCGCCTCATAGTCGGCGAGAAACGGCGTCGGCTCCTCGGGCGGCTCGTTCCAGAGGAGCGCAGCCGAACCCCGGGCCGCCAGCATGCGCACGGCCTCACGGCGCGCGCGGCCCGGATCGAACCAGTGGAAAGCCTGCCCGGCGACCACCAGCGCGACACTGTGCGCCTCGAGAGTGCTCGCTTCGGCCGTGCCCGCCACGCTCACGAAGCCAGCGCGGCCGCCCAGAAGCTCCTCGGCGGCGCGGCGCATCCTGGGATTGGGCTCGACCGCGAACACCTGCGCGCCGGCATCGAGCAGCAAGGCCGTCAGGATGCCCGTGCCCGAGCCGAGATCGGCGACCTTCGCGCCGGGTCCGAGGCCGCACTGCTCGCGCAGCAGCCCGATCGCCTCCGACGGATAGCTCGGCCGGTACTTGAGGTAATTGTCGACGCGGCTCGAGAACCGCCGGATCGAATCGAGAGCCATCGGCTGACTATACCCCCGCGCGTCCGCCGGCGGCGCCCGGCACCGCGCACCCGCTGCTACACTCGCACCGATGGATGACCGGATCCGCTCGCTCGAGTTTCCCGCGCTGCTCAACGCCCGCGACCTCGGCGGCCATCCCACCGTGGACGGGGCACGCACCCGCCCCGGCTCGCTGTTGCGCTCCGATGACCTGGCGCAGCTGACGGCGGCAGGCCTGCGGGCATTGATCGATTACGGGGTCGAGACGGTTCTCGACCTGCGCTGGCCGGAGGAGATCGCCCTGCAGCCGAGCCCGGTATCGCAGGTTGCGGGGCTGCGCTACCAATCGGTCTCTCTGTTGACCGACAGCGCCGCCCGCTGGCGCGAGCTCGCCGGCGGCTGCCCGAAGGAGCAGTGGATTTGCGCCGTGCTCGAGCACTTGCAGCCGCAGCTGCGCCAGGCCCTCGAGGTCATCGCCGCGGCGCCCGCGGGAGCGCTGCTGTTTCATTGCGTGGCGGGCAAGGACCGCACCGGACTCCTCGCCGCGCTGCTGCTGACCTTGGCCGACGCGGTGCCGAGGGCCGTTGCCGCGGACTACGCGGCCAGCGCCGATCGCCTCCGGGACGCTTACCTTGTCCGCTACCCCGACGCCGATCGGGCGGCGATCATCGAGGCCGTCCGCTGCCCCGAGGAAGGGGTGTACAACATGCTCGCCTGGCTCGAGCCCCTCGGAGGGGTACGCGCCTATCTGCGCCGGATCGGCCTCAGCGAAGCGCAGATCGCCCGCCTGCGCGGCCGCCTGCGCGCGGGGTGAGAGAACTGCGAACCAGTGGCGCTTTTGTTCGCCCGGTTCAGAGTAGGTTCAGCGCCGTGGAGCCACACTACCCTCGCACCGGTTGAGCGCGGCCCCCGGACGGCGCAAATTCCCCCGTGCGCCTATTTTTGGATTTGTCCAGGATTTGGGTCGCCTCAGCCGGTGTTTTGTTCTCATGCGCCGACGTACGCACGTCCGCCAGCCCCTCACCCGGCAGATCGCCGCGCCCAGGACTTCGGAGGCCGGAGGCCGCAGCGGCCCCGGGCCTACGGCAGGGAAAGCGCAGCGTAACGGGGCGCCAACAGCCGATGCATCCGGCCGGCACGGGCCTGCGGCCCGACAAGACACTCCCCGCCTCGGGCACCCTCGCGTGGCGCCGGGCAGACGGTCTGCCCGGCGCCCCCTCGATCAACCCCAGGCTCGATCACGCCGACGGCTTGGGCTGAAAGGTCACTTTGGTCGACCACTTCGCCATCTTGCCGGGCAGGCTGGTGTGGATGACCAGCTTCGCCTGCGCCTGGCGGACACTCGAGGCGAGGGTGATCGCCGTCGACTTGTCGCATTCGGCATTGATGGGGAAGGTGCTGACGATGCGGATCTGCTTGGCCGCGCGCACATCCGCCGGAGTCTTGCCGAGCGGCTCGATGCTCGCGCCGGTGATCTGCGTATTGCGGGCGGTGCCGAACTTGTAGTCGACGCCGCCCTCCCACACGCCCTTCTTCGGCGCCCCCGAGGTGTCGATGGTCGCCTCCTGGATGAGCGGCGGCGGGGTGAGCTTGACCACGATCGGCTGGGGCGGGAACAGCTTCTGCTTGGTCGCCAGGCCCTGCAGCCTCCAGATCGCCAGGTACTGCAGCTTGAAGCTGCTCTGGCAGTGCACCGGCAGCATCGCCGACCAGTGCGTCCCCGTCGGGTCCGATTTCAGCGGGATCTTCTGTCCGCTGCCCACGTCGTACAGATAAATCGGCTGGCTCACCATGGCGCCGGCCGTTACGGTCGCCTTGATCGGATACATGCCGATATCGGGATTGGCCTGGAATTTATCCGGAGTTTTGTTCTGCACCTGCACGCTGCAGCCGGCCAGGACCAGCGCTGCGACCCCACAGGTTAACCGGAAGGATTTCCGCATGACGTGCCCCTTTTGAGACGCAACCGTGAACGTGTGAATGGAATCGTGAATTCTACAACTTGCGCGGTTGCTGACAAGCCCCTGCCCCGACAACCCTCAACCGGCCACCGGGGCAAACAAAAGCCGGGGGCCCCGCGCAATCGGCGGGGACACCCGGCCTCGAGACCGCGCGTGGCGCTTATTTCTTCTTGGCGCTCTTGCGTGCACCGGCCCGCTTGGCGGCCCGGAAGGAAATCCCGGCGCGCATCGCCTTCTGCTGAACCGCCGCAGGAGTGCGCCCGAGCTTCTTGGCGACCTCGGTGGTCGGGGTACCCGCCTTCGCGAGCGCCTTCAGGGTCTTCAGCTCAGTGGCGCTCCAGGACGCGCCGTCGTTCGGTGGACGTTTCGCCATTAAAAATACTCCCAAAAACACCCAACTACAGGGTTCGGAGCCGGATCATACACGTATTTTCGCGCCAGTCCAACTTGTAATTGATATGTTGTAGTGAGTGTTCCGCGAGGGGCATCGCGGATGTTGACCGTCAGGCATCTGACAGACGATCCGGCGACGGCCCTGCCCGCGGCGCAGGGCCGGCCGGACCGGTCGTGTCAGTACCTGTATTGATCGGACTTGTAGGGACCGGCGCGATCCACTCCGATGTAGTGCGCCTGCTCCGCGGTGAGCTCGGTCAGCTCGGCGTTGAACTTGGTCAACTGCAGCCTCGCGACCTTCTCGTCCAGATGCTTCGGCAGCACATACACCCCCACGGGGTACTTGCCGGGGTTGGTGTAGAGCTCGATCTGGGCGAGCGTCTGGTTGGCGAAGCTCGAGCTCATCACATAGCTCGGATGGCCCGTGGCGCAGCCGAGGTTCACCAGGCGCCCCTCGGCGAGCAGGATCAGCCGCCTGCCGCCGGGGAAGATCACGTGATCGACCTGAGGCTTGATGTTCTCCCAGGAGTAGCGTTTGAGGGACGCCACGTCGATCTCGTTGTCGAAGTGTCCGATATTGCACACGATGGCGTTGTGCTTCATGCGCCGCATATGCTCGTGGGTGATCACGTGCAGGTTCCCGGTGGCGGTCACGAACATGTCGGCCTTGTCGGCCGCGTACTCCATGGTCACCACCCGATAGCCCTCCATGGCCGCCTGCAGCGCGCAGATCGGGTCGATCTCGGTCACCCAGACCTGGGCGCACAGCGCCCGCAGCGCGCTCGCGCATCCCTTGCCCACGTCCCCATAGCCGCAGACCACGGCAATCTTGCCGGCCACCATCACGTCGGTGGCACGCTTGATGCCATCGACCAGGGATTCGCGACAGCCGTACAGGTTGTCGAACTTGCTCTTGGTGACCGAATCGTTGACGTTGATGGCGGGGAAGGCGAGCCGCCCGTCCTTGGCCATCTGGTACAGGCGCTTGACCCCCGTGGTGGTCTCCTCGGTCACGCCGCGGATGTGCCGCAGGCGCTCGGAATACCAGTGCCGGTCAGCCTGCAGGCGCGCGCGGATGGCCGCAAACAGCGCCTCTTCCTCCTCGCTCGCGGGCTTGGCGATGGCGCTCGTGTCGCTCTCGGCCCGCGCGCCGAGGTGCATCAGCAGCGTCGCGTCCCCGCCGTCATCGAGGATCATATTGGTGTGCCGGCCGTCCGGCCACTCGAAGATCCGGTGCGTGTAGTCCCAGTAATCGGCGAGCGACTCGCCCTTCCAGGCGAACACCGGCGTGCCGCGGGCGGCGATCGCGGCGGCCGCGTGGTCCTGGGTGGAGAAGATGTTGCAGGACGCCCAGCGCACCTGCGCCCCGAGCGCCTGCAGCGTCTCGATCAGCACCGCGGTCTGGATGGTCATGTGCAGAGAGCCGCTGATGCGCGCCCCGGCGAGCGGCTGCCGGGACGCGTACTCGTCGCGGATCGCCATCAATCCCGGCATTTCCGTCTCCGCGATCAGGATCTCCTTGCGACCCCAGTCCGCGAGCGTCGGATCGGCGACCTTGCAGTCGGCATTGACGGCGGCCGGCTTCGGTGTGGCGTTCATGGCGTGAATACTCCGATGGGTTCATTGAGCGCCGTATGAGGGATACGCGCGCGCCATCCGAGCCTGGCAGGCGGCGGGCTTGCGGGCCGGTCCGCCTGTCGCAACGCTCCTCGGAGGACGCGGCTCCACCGCACCACTGCGGTGAATGGCCGTGTCCGGCGCGGGCGCAGCGGGCGGATCCGCTGCGCCCGCGCCGGGGCAACTTCAGGCGGCCCTCATTGCGGCCGCCTCGCCGGTCAGGCCGCTTTCAGGCACTTGGCGGCGGCCGCCAGCGCCTCGGCCCGATCGGTCCGCTCCCAGGTGAACTGCGGCTCGGTGCGGCCGAAGTGTCCGTAGGCGGCGGTCTTCTGGTAGATCGGGCGCGCCAGATCGAGCATCCGGCGCAGGCCATAGGGCGTGAGATCGAAGTGCTCGCGCGCCAGCCGGGTCAGTTGCTCGCCCGAGAGGCGGCTGGTACCGAAGGCCTCCACCATGACCGAGGTCGGCTCGGCCACGCCGATGGCATAGGAGACCTGCACCTCGCAGCGCGAAGCCAGGCCCGCGGCCACGATATTCTTGGCGACGTAGCGCGCCGCGTAGGCCGCGGACCGGTCCACCTTCGAAGGGTCCTTGCCCGAGAACGCGCCGCCGCCATGACGGGCGTAACCGCCATAGGTATCGACGATGATCTTGCGGCCGGTCAGACCGCAGTCCCCCACGGGACCGCCGATGACGAACCGCCCGGTGGGGTTGATGTGAAAGCGGGTCTCCCTTCCGACCCACTCCTTGGGCAGCACGGGCTTGAGGATCTCCTCCATCACCGCCTCGCGCAGGGTCTCGACGCGCACCTCGGGGCTGTGCTGGGTGGAGAGCACCACCGCATCGATCCCGACCGGCTTGTCGTCCTCGTAGCGCAGCGTGACCTGGCTTTTGGCGTCCGGACGCAGCCAGGTGAGGCGCCCCGCTTTTCTCACTTCCGCCTGGCGCTTGACCAGCCGGTGCGCCAGTGTGATGGGCGCCGGCATCAGCACGTCGGTCTCGTTGGTGGCGTAGCCGAACATCATCCCCTGATCGCCCGCGCCCTGTGCGCGCTCATCCTGGCGATCGACGCCCTGGGCGATGTCCGGAGACTGCTTGCCGATGATATTGAGCACCCCGCAGCTCGCCCCGTCGAAGCCCATGTCGGAGGAGTTGTAGCCGATATCGAGGACGGTCTTGCGCACCAGCGACTCGACGTCCACCCAGCCGGAGGTGGTCACCTCGCCGGCGACGATCACCACACCGGTCTTGACCAAAGTCTCGCAGGCGACGCGCCCGCGGGGATCCTCGGCGAGGATCGCATCCAGCACCGCGTCCGAGATCTGGTCGGCGACCTTGTCGGGATGGCCCTCGGAGACGGATTCGGAGGTGAAAAGATAGTGGTTGGTCATCGGTCGGTTCCCGTAGCTTGAGCAGGAGAGGGTTCCCGGGAGTGCGCTGCGCCGAACGCGGCCCGGGCCGCGGACTGGCCGAAATTCTCGGCGAGCCGCCGCGCGATCTGCTCGCGCGTCACGCGATGATTCTGCGTGCCGCGCGACTCTATCTTGATGGCGCCCATGACGGCGGCGACCCGGCCGGTGGTTTCCCAGTCGAGGCCGCGCAGCAGCCCATGCAGCAGCCCGGCGCGATAGGCGTCGCCGCAGCCGGTCGGATCCACCACGGCGTTCGCTTTGGCGCAGGGAATCTCGAACCGGCCGTCGCGGGTGTGGATGATCGAGCCCTGGGCGCCGCGGGTGACGACCAGCGCCGCTACGCGCTCGCACACCTGCCGCTCGCTCCATCCGGTTTTCTGCTCGATGATCCGCCACTCGTAGTCGTTCACGGCGACCCAAGTCGCCTGCTCCACGAAGCCCTTGAGGTCCTGTGCCTCGAACATCGGCAGTCCCTGGCCCGGGTCGAAGAGAAAGGGGATGCCGGCGGCGGCGAACTGCGCGGCATGCTCGAGCATCCCCTGGCGCCCGTCCGGCGCCACGACCCCGACCGCAACCGCCCCGGCCTCGCTCACCCGGTTCAGATGCGAGTGCTGCATGGCCCCGGGATGAAAAGCGGTGATCTGGTTGTCGTCGAGGTCGGTGGTGATGAAGGCCTGGGCGGTGAACTCGCTGTCCACCACCCGCAGGTGCTCGAGCGGCACACCGGCCTCGGTCAGCCACTCGCGGTAGGGACCGAAGTCCCGCCCCACGGTGGCCATCGGGCAACCGGCTTCTCCGAGGAGCCGCATGTTGTAGGCGATGTTGCCCGCGCAGCCGCCGAACTCCCGGCGCAGCTGCGGCACCAGAAAGGACACGTTCAGGATGTGGATCTGGTCGGGCAGAATATGATCGCGGAAGCGGCCTTCGAACCTCATGATGGCGTCGAACGCCACCGAGCCGCAGATCAGGACTTTACCGGAAGTGTCGCTCGTGCGTGACACCGCCCCGGTCGGGAAGTTCTGTGTCATGCCATGTCATTTGCAAGATGGAATCCAAAATGATAGCGCATCTGGTCTGCAAACTCCAGGCTGTCGTTGCCGAGCCGCAACCGCCCCTCAGGCGGCACCGGCTCATGCGGGATTGGATGATTTGGATTGCGCCGCGAGCAGCGCCACCGCCTGCCGGGCGAGATCGGTGAGGCCTTCGCCGTGATGTTCCTCGTAGTGGGCCACGATCTGGCGCCGCATGCGCGGCTCCCAGAAGCGCCTCAGATGCGTGGCAACGTCATTCGCAGCCTGGGTCGGCGCCGAGTCGGACGCGAAGAACATGCTGATCTCGTTGGCCATCTTGACGAGCAGTTCGGTGTTCATTTCGGTTATCTGATCATGACATGCAGTTGTTCAGACGCTGCGCAACCGCCGCGGGTGGGTATACACCACGTGCTGACGCTCCCGCGCGAATGCCACCAGCGTCATGCCGGCGCGCTCCGCGAGGCGTACCGCGAGCGCGGTCGGAGCCGAGAGGGCCGCAAGAAAGGCGATCCCCACCGCGGCGCTCTTCTGGATCATCTCGTAGCTCGCCCGGCTGGTCAGCAGCAGGAAACCGCCGGAGAAATCCGCCCCCGAGCGCACCCGCGCGCCGATCAGCTTGTCGAGTGCGTTGTGCCTGCCTACATCCTCGCGCACGACCTCGATCCCACGGTCCGGGCCCACCCACGCCGCCGCGTGCACGCTGCCCGTGCGCGCATTGAGCGGCTGGCGGTGCGCGAGCTCGGCGATGGCCGAGTGCAGCCCGGCGACCGTCACGGCCGGTCCCGCCCCCACGGGTTTCACCGCACGGATGGCCTGCTCGGCGCTTTCCACGCCGCAGAGGCCGCAGCCGGTGCGGCCGGTCAGCCGCCGCCGCTGCTCGAGCAGCGCCGTGAAGCGCTCCCAGGCAACGCCGATGCGCACCTCGGCGGTCTCGGCGCCATAGACGACCTGCACGTCGTGGATCTCCCGCGCCTCCTCGACCAGTCCCTCGCTCAACGTGAAACCGACACCGAAGTCCTCGAGGTCCGCCGGAGTGGCGAGCATCACCCCGTGGGGCACGCCATGGTAGAAGAGCCCTACCGGCAACTCCTCGACCACCAGGTCGCGCTCGCGGCTGAGCAGCCCCTCTCGCCAGCGCTCGACGGCAAGCTCGGCGAGCACCTGCGGTGGCGCGCCGCTTTCAACGGTTTGCAGCGCCACTCGGGCGCGCTCCGGCTGCGGCGCGCCGTTCGATTCAGGCATGCGCCGGATCGCGCGCGCGGGCCGGGCTCTCGTGCAGCGAGCGCTCCAGGGCCGCCCGTTCCCGCCAGGCGTCCGCCTGGCTCACCCGCACCACCTGCACCGCCGTCACCTTGTATTCCGGGCAGTTCGTTGCCCAATCGGAGTTTTCCGTGGTGACGATATTGGCCTGGGTCTGAGGGAAGTGAAACGTGGTGTACACCACCCCGGGCGCGATTCGATCGCTGACCCTGGCGCGCAGCACGGTCTCCCCCGCGCGGCTGCTCATCCCCACCCAATCGCCGTCGGCGATGCCGCGGACCTCGGCATCGTGCGGGTGGATTTCCAGCAAGTCCTCCGCGTGCCAGAGCACGTTCTGGGTGCGGCGCGTCTGCGCCCCGACGTTGTATTGCGAAAGGATCCGCCCGGTGGTGAGGATCAGCGGAAAGCGGCTGTTCACCCGCTCGCTGGTCGGCACGTACTCGGTGACAAAGAAGCGGCCCTTGCCGCGCACGAATTCATGCACGTGCATGGTCGGCGTGCCCTGCGGCGCGGCATCGTTGCACGGCCACTGGATGCTGCCCAGCCGGTCGAGCTTCTCGTACGAGACGCCCGCGAAGGTCGGGGTCAGGCGGGCGATCTCGTCCATGATCTCGGACGGATGCGCGTAGTGCATCGGATAGCCGAGCGCGTTCGAGAGCAGCAGGGTGACCTGCCAGTCCTCGTAGCCGGCGCGCGGCGGCATCACCTTGCGCACGCGCGAAATGCGTCGCTCGGCGTTGGTGAAGGTGCCATCCTTTTCCAGGAACGAGGAGCCGGGCAGGAACACGTGGGCGAACTGCGCGGTCTCGTTGAGGAACAGGTCCTGCACGATCACACACTCCATCGCCGCCAGCGCGCTGGTGACATGATGGGTATTCGGATCGGACTGGACGATGTCCTCGCCCTGCACGTACAGGGCGCGGAACGTGCCGTCGAGCGACGCCTCGAACATGTTCGGTATGCGCAGACCCGGCTCCGCCGCAAGCTTCACACCCCAGTCCCGCTCGAACAGCGAGCGCACCGCGGGATCCGACACGTGCCGGTACCCGGTGAACTCGTGCGGGAACGAGCCCATGTCGCAGGAGCCCTGTACGTTGTTCTGGCCGCGCAGCGGGTTGACGCCGACGCCCTCGCGCCCGAGGTTGCCGGTGGCCATCGCCAGATTCGCGAGCCCCATCACGGCCGTCGAGCCCTGGCTGTGCTCGGTCACCCCGAGCCCGTAATAGATCGCACCGTTGCCGCCCGTGGCGTACAGGCGAGCCGCGCGGCGCACCAGATCGGCCGGCACTCCGGTGACCGCGGTCATCGCCTCGGGGGAATTGCGCTGCTCGGCCACGAAAGCCTTCCATCGCTGATACGAGGGGGCTTCGCACCGCTCGGCGACGTAGTCATCCTTGGTCAGCCCCTCGGTCACCACCACGTGCGCCAGTGCATTGAGCATGGCGACGTTGGTGCCGGGCTTCAGTTGCAGGTGAACGTCGGCTGCAATGTGGGGGCTGCGCACGAGGCCGATGACGCGCGGGTCGATGACGATGAGCTTCGCGCCCTCGCGCAGCCGCTGCTTGATCTGCGAGGCGAACACCGGATGGCCGTCCGTGGGATTCGCGCCGATCACCAGGATCACGTCGGCGCGGGTCACCGAGCTGAACGCCTGAGTGCCGGCTGACTCGCCAAGGGTGCTCTTCAGACCGTAGCCCGTGGGGGAATGGCATACGCGCGCACAGGTATCGACGTTGTTGGTGCCGAGGGCCGCGCGCACCAGCTTCTGCACGAGGAAGGTCTCCTCGTTCGAGCAGCGAGACGAGGTGATGCCGCCCACCGAGTCGCGGCCGTACTTGCCCTGGATGCGGCGGATCTCGCCGGCCGCATACGCGATCGCCTCCTCCCAGGACACCTCGTGCCAGTCGTCGCGGATGCTCTTGCGCAGCAGCGGCTTCAGCTGCCGGTCCGGATGGGTGGCGTAACCGTAGGCGAAACGCCCCTTGACGCAGGCATGGCCATGATTGGCCTCGCCATCGCGGCTCGGCACCATCCGCACCACCTCGGTCTCGGCGCCGCTGCCGCGAATCTCCGCCTCGAAGCTGCAGCCGACGCCGCAGTAGGCGCAGGTGGTGGTGAGGGTGCGCTGCGGCTGGCCGAGCCGGATGAGCGATTTCTCGGTGAGCGCCGCGGTCGGACAGGCCTCCACGCACGCTCCGCACGAGACGCACTCGGACTCGAGGAACGGCTGGTCCTGGCTCGCCGAGATCTTCGAGTCGAAGCCGCGGCCCTGCACGGTGAGGGCGAAGGTGCCCTGAACCTCCTCGCAGGCGCGCACGCAGCGCGAGCAGACGATGCAGTACTGCGGATCAAACACAAAGTAGGGATTGCTGTCATCGAGCGGCGAGGGGCGCTGCCGGCCCGGCTCATAGGTCGTGCGGGCAAGGCCCACCGCCCTGGCGACGCTCTCGAGCTCGCTGTGCCCGTTCGCCGGGGAATCGGCCCACTCGGGCGGCTGGTCGGAGAGATAAAGATCGAGAACGCCGCGGCGCAGCGCCTCGAGCTTCTCCGATCGGGTGCGGATCTTCATGCCCGAAGCGACGAGCGTGGTGCACGACGCGGGGTAGCCCTTGCGCCCCTCGATCTGCACCAGACACATCCGGCACGAGCCGAAGGCCTTCAACGTATCGGTTGCGCAGAGCTTCGGTATCTGAGTCCCGCCGAGAGCCGCGGCCCGCATGATGGACGTGCCCTCGGGCACCGTCACGCTCTTGCCGTCGATCTCGACGGTGACGGGCGCGCCCCCATCGCGGGGCGCCGGAGTACCGCAATCATGATAATCAATGGCAAACATATCTCATCGCCTCTTGTCATGCGCCGCGCGGGACCAACGGGGTGCGCCGGAGCGAGCCCCGTACGGAATGCGGCGGCGCTACGCGCCGGAAAGATCACCCGTTGTCAACGCGATACCCTTGCGAGGAAGTCTTCGCGGAAATGCCGCAGCGCGCTCTGCACGGGGAATGGGGCCATGCCGCCGAGACCGCACAGCGACCCCTGCACCATCACCTCGCACAGCTCCTCGAGCTTCAGCACCTGGCGCTGCGGATCCTCGCCCTCGAGGATGCGATCGACGATCTCCACCCCGCGCGTCGAGCCGATCCGGCAGGGCGTGCACTTGCCGCAGGACTCGATCGCGCAGAACTCCATGGCATAGCGGGCCATCCGCGCCATGTCCACGCTGTCATCGAACGCCACGATACCGCCGTGGCCCAGCATCGCCCCGATGCCGGCGAGCGCCTCGTAATCGACCAGTGTGTCGAACTGCGAGGCCGGCACGTAGGCCCCGAGCGGCCCGCCGATCTGCACCGCGCGCAGGGGGCGGCCCGAGGCGGAGCCGCCACCGTACTCATACAGGAGCTCGCGCAGCGTCAGGCCGAACGCCCGCTCCACCAGCCCGCCGCGCTTGATGTTGCCGGCGAGCTGGATCGGCAGCGTGCCACGCGACTTGCCCGTGCCGTAGCCGGCATAGAAGTCCGCCCCATGGCGCAGGATGGCCGGCACGGTGGACAGCGTGATGACGTTGTTGACGATCGTCGGGCGCCCGAACAGCCCCTTGACGGCAGGCAGGGGCGGCCGCACGCGCACCTCGCCCCGCCGGCCCTCCAGGCTCTCGAGCATCGAAGTCTCTTCCCCGCAAATGTAGGCTCCGGCACCCACACGCACCTCGAGGTCGAAGCGCTTACCGCTGCCCATGACGTCCGCGCCCAGGTAGCGTGCCTCGTACGCGCCCGCGATGGCCCCGGCCAGTATCCGATGGGCATGGGGGTACTCGGCGCGCAGGTAGATGTAGCCCTGGGTTGCGCCCGTGGCGATCGCCGCGATGGTCATGCCCTCGATCAGGCTGAACGGGTCGCCTTCCATCAGCATGCGGTCGGAGAACGTGCCGGAATCGCCCTCGTCGGCGTTGCAGGTGACATATTTCTGGCCGGCCTGCTGATCGAGCACGGTCTTCCACTTGATGCCCGTCGGGAAGGCCGCCCCGCCGCGCCCGCGCAGGCCCGAGCCGGTCACCGCCTCGACGACGGACTGCGGGCTCATCGCAAGGGCCCGCCGCAAACCCTGGTAACCCCCGTGATCCACGTAATCCGACACGCTCAGCGGATCGACACGCCCGACCCGCTCGAAGGTCAGCCGCTGCTGACTGGCAAACCAGGGCAGCGCCTCGACATCGCCCACACGCAGCGCATGGGCGCCGCCCCCGAGCCAGCCGGCATCGAACAGCCCCGGCACATCCGCCGCGCTCACCGGGCCATAGCCGATGCGCCCCTGCGCGCTCACCACTTCCACCAGCGGCTCGAGCCAATAGGCACCGCGAGAGCCGTTGCGCACCAGGCGCACCTCGAGCCCTCTGGCGCAAGCCTGTGCCGAGATCGCGCGGCAGACGGCCTCGGCTCCGAGCGAGAGCGACCCTGCGTCTGCGGGAACAAACACCGTCGTGCCGGGGACTGCGGGCCGAGCCGTCGCGGGGGACTTCATGGGCATGCCTCGCTATCCGCCTCGGCGAGCAGCGCATCGAAGCGCTCCGGCGTGACCCGGCCGTGCAGCCGGCCGTCGATCATCACCGCCGGGGAGCAGGCGCAGTTGCCCAGGCAGTACACCGGATCGAGCGAGAACTTCCCATCGGAAGTGCGCTGGTGGAAATCGACCCCCAGCCGCGCGCGCGCGTGCGCCGCGAGCGCCTCGCCCCCGGCGGCCTGGCAGGACTCCGCGCGGCACACCTGCACCACGTGTTTGCCCGGAGGCGAGCTGCGGAAGTGATGGTAGAAGGTGACGACGCCATGGACCTCGGCGCGGGAGAGATTGAGCTCCTCGGCCACCAAGGCGAGCGCTTCGGCCGGCACGTGGCCCAGCGCTTTCTGGATCGCGTGCAGCACCTCGAGCAGCGGTCCTGGACGATCTTTGTGGTCCGTCAGGATCCGACGGACGGTCTCACTTTGAGCCGACGAGAGCATCTGCATAGCTGGGAAAGTATACGTCCTGCCGGCTGCGGGCTTGTACGATCGGCGGCCGAAAGTCGGAAAATCAACGATTCTGTTCGATTTTTGGCACGTGCGTGCGGCGCAGCGGCGCCTGAAGCCGGGCACGGGCCGCCCGCCGCTCGCCTCGCGGCCGCCGCTTTCGATCAGCCCTTCAGCAGCCCCGCGTGATGACGCAGATGCTCCTCGATGAAGCTCGAGATGCAGTAGTAGCCATGATCATATCCCTCGTGGCGGCGCAGCGTGAGCCGCAGCCCCGATTTGCGGCACGCTTCCTCCAACAGATGCGGATGCAACTGCTCCTGGAGGAACTGGTCGGCAAGTCCCTGATCGACCAGAATCGGCGGGCGGCTGGCGGCATCCGTCACCGCAGCGGCGAGCTCGGTGGCGTCGTAGGCCGCCCACCGGCTCCGGTCGGGTCCGAGATAGCCGCCGAAGGCCTTGTGACCCCAGGGACACTGGCGCGGCGCGCAGATCGGCGCGAACGCCGACACCGAGCGATACCTGTCGGGGTTGCGCAGCGCGATCACCAGAGCGCCATGACCGCCCATGGAGTGCCCGAGAATGCCCGTACGATCCGCATCCGCCGGGAAATGCGTCTCGATGAGCGCGCGCAACTCCTGCGTGACATAGGTATACATGTGGTAGTGGCGCGACCAGGGCTGCTCCGTGGCATCGACGTAGAAGCCGGCGGCCACGCCGAAATCCCACGAGTCGCTCTCTCCGGGCAGGTTCAGCCCGCGGGGACTGGTGTCGGGCATGACGAGCATCAAGCCGAGCTCTGCCGCCACGCGCTGCGCGCCGGCCTTGATCGTGAAAGTCTCCTCGGTGCAGGTCAGACCGGCCAGGCAATACAGCACGGGCACCCGAGCGCTCGAGACGCGTGGCGGGGTGAACACCGCAAACCGCATGGCGCAGGCGGTGCTCTCGGCCTCGTGCCGGTAAAAGCCCACCGTGCCGCCGAAGCAGCGGTGCTGGCTGATGACCTCGAAGGGCTGGGCGGCCATGATGCATCCTCTGTGCGTGACGCGAGACGGTGCGACTTATACCCCGCCCCCGAACGGCAGTCATCGTGCCGTGAGGCGAGCGGCGGGGTGCGGCACGATTGTGCGCCGGAGGCGGCACAGCCCTGCTCGAGCGCAGGACCGCGCGCTCAGCTGCCTTCCCGTTTTGCCGACAGGTGAGCCGCCGGGGCGACCGCCCGCCAGCCGCCGCCGAGCGCCTGATACAGGCGCACCAAATCGAGCGACACCGCGGTAGTGGCGCTCGCCAGGGCGAGCTGGGACTGCTCCTCGCTGCGCTCGGCATCGAGCACGTCGATGAAACTGGCGATACCGCTCCTGTAGCGCTGGCGAGCCAGATCGAGCGCGCTGCGGCTGGAGCGCACGGCCGCCTGCAGCGAGACGCGCTGGCGCTGATCGGCGCCGTAGGCCGCGAGCGCATCTTCGACCTGATCGAGGGCGGTGAGCACGGTGCGCGCGTAGACGATGCCCGCCTGCTTCGCCTGCAGGCGCCGCAGCTTCACGGTGGCGCGGATCCGCCCGCCTTCGAAGATCGGCAGCTCGATCGCCGGCCCGATCGAGGCGAAGTGGCTGGCCGCCGTGATCAGCTGGCCCAGGCCCTCGGACTGGTAGCCGCCCCCGGCCGTGAGCATCACTCGCGGGAAGAACTCCGACACCGCCACGCCGATCTGCGCGGTCGCAGCGTGCAGCCTGGCTTCGGCGGCGAGGATGTCCGGCCGGCGGCGCAGCAGGTCCGAGGGCAGCCCGATCGGCACCACGGGCGGCACCGGCGGCACCGGCCGCGCGCGCACGAGCTCGGCGCGCAGCGCCTCCGGCGGGCGCGCCATGAGCGCGCTCAGCTGGTTCACATCGACGGTGATCTGCTGATCGACGAGCGGCAGCTGCGCGCGCGTGGTGCTGAGCTCGGTGGCGGCATTCTGCACATCGAGATCGGATGTCAGCCCGGCCTTGTAACGGTCGCCGGTCAGCTGCAGCAGGCCGCGCTGGGTGGCGAGCGTGCGCAGAAGAATGGCCTTGCGCAGCTGCGCTCCGCGCAGCTCGATGTACGTCTGCGCCACATCGCCCACCATCGTCAGCAACACGCCGCGGGCGTTGTACACGGCGGCCCGGGTCTGGGCATCGGCCGCCTCGATCGCCCGGCGCGTGCCGCCGAACAGATCGAGCCCCCATGAGGCGGCGAGCCCGACCTGGTACTGGTTGTACGGATTGACGATGGTCGGCGGCAGGCCCGGAAATACGTGACTCAAGCCGAATATGGCGCCGTTCGGCGTGTTGGTGCTCACACGCTGGCGGCTCCAGGAGACGTTGGCCGACAGGCTGGGCCAGAGCGCGCCGGCGAGCACCTCGGTCTGCGCAGCGGCCTCTCGGACCCGCAGCACCGCCTCGCGCACGTCGAGGTTCTGCGCCGCCGACCGGCGCACCAGCGAGGTCAGCATCGGGTCATGGAAGCTCGACCACCATGCAACCGTGGACGGCTCGCGCGCGCTGATGCGCGAGCGGCCTTCCCGGCCGTTGCGCAGGGCGGTGGCCGACCAATGCGCCGGCACGTGCGGCTTCGGCTTGACGAAGTTCGGGCCGACGGTGCAGCCGCCAAGCGACAGCGCGAGCGCGGCGGCCGCCAACGCCCTTGCCGGGCGGCTCGAAGCGGTCCGCGGCATACGGGTCTCCCTTTTCATTCGACAGCCCTCGAGGGTCGTTGCAGACGGTGGTGAAACATCCCCGCGGCGCCGCTCGGTCCGATCGCGGCGCTGAGCGCCAAGGGCCACGGATCGGGCAGCAGCAGCCCCGCGCCCCGCGGGTACGCCTGCCGCGCGGCGTCCATAGCGTAGCGCAACGGATTGACCCGCGTGAGCACCGAAGCGCCGCGGCACATCGCCGATCGGCCTCGTCAGGCCCGAGAGGGGCGAAAACGGCCCGATCGGCACCCGGGGCGAGCAGCATCGCGCCGGCGCATCGCCTGGGACGGCCCGAAGAGTAGCAGCCCGATGCCCGCCGCGGCGAGCCCGAATGCCGCCCGTCCGCCGTCCAGGACAGCGCAGCATCCCTCGAACGGGATACGAAAACACAGCCGCGCCGCGCGCCAGATCCTCCCGCACACCCCGCTCGATCGATGTCAACCCTGCGCTCGCCGGCTCACGGCACTTCAGCGGCGGCGCCGCGCCGCGTAGACTTCGCGGATGTTCCGCTCGCTCACACCGGCCGCAACGGCCTTGATCGCCGCGAACTTCGCCGTGTTCCTGCTCGAGCAGGTGGCGTTCGTTCCCATCGTGCGCCTGTTCGCGCTCTGGCCGCTCGGCCCGTATTTTCACTGGTGGCAGCTGCTGACCTTCGCCTTCATCCACGATGGCTGGCTGTACATCTTCTTCAACATGTTCGCGGTGTTCGTGTTCGCCCCGGCGCTCGAGCGATTCTGGGGCGCGCGGCGATTCCTGACGTACTACTTGGTGTGCACCGTGGCCGCCGCCCTCACCCAGCTCGCCGTCCAGCACCTCACCGGCAACCCCGAGCCGACCATCGGCGCCTCCGGGGGCATCTTCGGCCTGCTGCTCGCCTTCGCGGTGCTGTTTCCCCGAACGCAGCTGCTGCTGTTGCTGCCGCCCATACCCATGCCCGCGTGGCTGTTCGTCAGCCTCTACGGCGCGCTCGAGCTGCTCTTCGGTGTCACCGGCACCTTCTCCGACATCGCCCATTTCGCCCATCTCGGCGGCATGATCGGCGGGGCGCTGATGATGCTCTACTGGCAGTTGAGCGGGCGGGTACGCTGGCGTCCGGGCTAGGGGGGCCTGTCGCCCCCTCGGGCTCGCCTCGGGAACTTTTCTCATTTG
The DNA here is from genome assembly GCA_021792755.1 of Pseudomonadota bacterium. Taxonomy (GTDB): domain Bacteria; phylum Pseudomonadota; class Gammaproteobacteria; order Steroidobacterales; family Steroidobacteraceae; genus 13-2-20CM-66-19. The sequence goes on along the minus strand of JAJYUA010000004.1, from coordinate 43,961 downwards.
CCTGCATCTATGGCTGCCTGTGGAGGGCACCATGATCAAGACCGATCACCTGTGCAAGCGCTATCAGTCGGTGATTGCCGTGGAGGACATCACTTTCCAGGTCAGGCCTGGAGAAGTGCTCGGCTTTCTCGGGCCCAATGGCGCGGGCAAGACGACAACCATGCGCATGCTCGCCGGCTTCGTCACGCCGACCTCGGGCCGCGCCAGCATCTTCGGCCATGACGTGCAGAGCGAGCCGCTCGCCGCCCGGCAGAGCCTCGGCTACCTGCCCGAGGGCGCCCCGAGCTACGGGGAGATGCGCGTCCACGCCTTCCTCGCCTTCATTGCGGACCTTCGGGGACTCGAGGGGGCCCGCAAGCGCGCCCGCCTGCACCACGTGATCGAGCGGCTGCAGCTCGCCTCGGTGCTCGATCGGCCGATCGAGGCGCTCTCGAAGGGCTTTCGCCGCCGCGTCGGCCTGGCGCAGGCCATGATCCACGATCCGCCGGCGCTCATTCTCGATGAGCCCACCGACGGCCTCGACCCGAACCAGAAGCACGAAGTGCGCACCCTCATCAACGAGATGGCGCGCGAGAAGATCATCGTGATCTCCACTCACATCCTGGAGGAGGTCGATGCGGTCTGCACCCGCGCCATCATCATCGCGCGCGGGCGCATCGTCGCCGATGACACGCCGCTGCAGCTCGCGGCCCGCTCCCGGTACTACAACGCCGTGTCGCTGCAGCTCGAAACGGCCGAGCAGCTGGCCGAGGCCCGCGCGGCCGTCGAGGCGCTGCCCTCGGTGGCGCAGGTGGAGGTGAGCGAGCGCGATGCGCGCCTTACCGCGCTGCCGCGCGCCGGGGCGAGCATTCTGCAGGCGATCTCGGATCTTTCGAGGAGCCGCGGACTGAAGCTCAAAGAGTTGCATCTGGAGTCCGGACGCCTCGATGAGGTGTTCCGGACGATCACCGCCTAAGCATCACAAGGGGGACCGGCATGCGCAACGTGGGACTCATCCTGCGCCGCGAGCTAGCGAGCTATTTCGCGACGCCGCTGGCTTACATCTTCATCTTCATCTTCCTCGTTCTGGCCAACGCCTTCACCTTCTACCTGGGCGACTTCTACCAGCGCGGCCAGGCGGATCTCAAGCCCTTCTTCGCCTTCCATCCGTGGCTGTACCTGTTTCTCATCCCCGCCCTCTCGATGAGGCTGTGGGCCGAGGAGCGCAAATCCGGCACCATCGAGCTGCTGATGACGCTGCCGGTGAAGACCTGGGAGGCGGTGCTCGGCAAGTACCTGGCGGCGTGGCTGTTCACCGGCTTGGCGCTCGCCCTCACCTTCCCGATCTGGATCACCGTCAACTACCTCGGCAACCCCGACAACGGAGTCATCCTCGCCTCCTACCTGGGCAGCCTGCTGCTCGCCGGCGGCTTTCTCGCCGTCGGCTCGTGCATGTCCGCGCTCACGCGCAGCCAGGTGGTCGCCTTCATCCTGGGGGTGGTCGCCTGCTTCGTGCTGCTGCTCGCCGGCTATCCTCTGGTGATCGACGCCTTCCAGGGATGGGCGCCGCAGGTGCTCGTGAAAGCGATCGCCTCGCTCTCATTCCTCACTCATTTCCAGTCGATCACGCGCGGGGTGCTCGAGGCGCGCGACGTGCTGTACTTCGCGATGCTGATCGCCTTTTTCCTGTTCACCACCACGGTCGCGCTCGACCTGCGCAAGGCGGAGTAGCCCACCATGACGACGCAACGCTCGAAGCTCAGCCGCTCGACGCTGGGGTGGGGCGCCGTGGCGGCGCTCGCCGTGGTGCTGATCAGCCTCATCGTCATTTTCGACTACTCGCTCGAGGGCTGGCAGATCGACCTGACCGAGAACCATCTGTACACCCTCTCACCCGGCACGCGGCGCATTCTCGCCGGCATCCGCGAGCCGATCGATCTCGACTTTTTCTACTCGAGCAGGGCCGCGCAGAGCCTGCCGCAGCTGCGCGCCTACGCCGACCACGTGAGGAACTTCCTCAAGGAGATTGCCGACGACTCCGACGGCAAGATCCGACTGCACATCATCGATCCACAGCCGTACTCGGTCGCCGAGGACCGCGCCGCGGCGCTCGGGGTGACCGGCATGCCCCTCAACGCGGCCGGCAGCAAGTTCTACTTCGGCCTCGCGGGCACCAATTCCACCAACGGCCAGCAGGCCATCCCCTTCTTCGACCCCAGCAAGCAGCGCTTTCTCGAATACGACATCGCCAAGCTCATCTACCGGCTCGCTCATCCGACAAAGCCCGTGGTGGAGTGGTATTCGAGCCTGCCCATGACGGGCGGCTACAACGCCCAAACCGGACAGTTCCGCCAGCCCTGGCTGGTCTACCGGCAGGCCGCGCAGCTCTACGACCTGCGCACGCTGAGCCCCACGGCCAAGACCATTCCGCAGGATACGCGAGTGCTGGTGCTGGTCGATCCGCGCGGCCTCTCCGAGGCCACCCGCTTCGCCATCGACCAGTACGCGCTGCGCGGCGGGCACATCCTCGCCTTCCTCAACCCCGCGAGCGCGAGCGCCGGGCCCGGCGGCCCCTCGATGGGCCCCGGGTCGCACCTGCCGAAGCTGCTCACGGCCTGGGGGGTGCGCTTCAACCCCAACGAGATCGTGGCCGACCGCAGCCTGGCGCTGTCCGTCTCCGGGCCAGACGGGGCGCCGACCGAGAATCCCGCCTTCATCGGCCTCGGCCGCCGCGACATGTCGCAGCACGACGTCATCACCGCGGGCCTTTCCAACGTCAATGTCGCCAACACGGGCTACCTGAGCCCGGTCAAGGGCTCGAAGACCAAGTTCGAGCCGCTCATGTGGACCAGCACCGACGCCGAGCCGATGCCGGCCGAGCGCGCCTCGATGACGCAGCCGGTGAGCCTGCTCGAGGGCTTCGCGCCCACCGGCAAGCGCTACACCCTGGCCGCACGCGTCACCGGCATGGTGAAAACGGCCTTCCCCGGCGGCCCGCCCAAGGGCGTGACCCTGCCCGCCGGACAGCCCGACCTCAAGGCATCCGTCAAGCCGCTGAATCTCGTGGTGTTCGCCGACTCCAACATGCTGGCCGACTACATGTGGGTGCGGCAGCTGAACCTGTTCGGCCAGCCGCTCGCGCAGGCCTGGGCGAGCAACGGCGATCTGGTGCTGAACGCGCTCGACAACCTCTCCGGCAGCAATGACCTGATCAGCATCCGCGGCAAGGCGGGCTTCACGCGGCCGTTCACACGGGTGCAGGCGCTGCGCCGCGTGGCGCAAGCCCGCTACCGCGCCCAACAGCTGCAGTTGCAGCAGCAGCTGCGCCAGACCGAGCGGCAGCTGACGCTGCTGCAATCGAAGCGCAACAACAAATCGACCCTGATCCTCACCCCGGCGCAGCAGCGGGAGATCCGTCACTTCGAGACCGAGCGGCTCGCCATCCGCAAGCGCCTGCGCGCCGTGCAGGCCGGCCTGGTCCGCAGCATCAACCGGCTCGGCACCGAGCTCAAGGCGATCAACATCATCCTCATGCCGGGCGTGTTCGCGCTCGCGGCGCTGCTCGCCGCCGCCTGGCGCAGGCGGCGCCACTCGGCCCGCGCCCTGCCGGGAGATCAGACATGACCCCACGTCGCCTGGGATTGCTGCTCGCCGCGAGCCTCGCGGCGCTCGTGCTCGCCGTCTGGGTCGTGAACCGTCAACCCGGCGCCGGCACGTCCGCCGCCGGCAAAGCGGTCCTGCCCGGCCTGGAGAATGCGCTCAACTCCGTGACCGAGGTGCGCATCACGGGCGCCGGCGGCGTGCACACGATCATCGACAAGGGCGCCCGGCACTGGCTGGTGCGCGAGCGCGGCTACCCGGCCGACTCGGGCAAGCTTCGCCAGCTGCTCATCGAGCTCGGCGACCTGAAGATCGTCGAGCGCAAGACCCGCCTGGCGCGGAACTACCCGATACTCGGGGTGCAGAACGTGACCTCTGCCAAGGCGGACGGGAAGCGCATCGATGTGATCACGCCTCACAAGACGTGGTCGCTGATCGTCGGGGACAGCGCCAACGACAACGACTGCTATGTGCGTGTCGTCGATCACAAGCAAAGCCTGCTCGCCTCGCCCCTGGTGATGGTCGCCGCGAAGCCTGCCCGGTGGGTCGATCCGGTCATCCTCGATCTGGGTCAAAAGCGCATCCGCAGCATCGCGGAACGGCCCGCCAGGGGCTGGCGCTTCAGCATCGCGCGCGCCAAGGCGAGCCAGGGGAATTTCACGGTCCAGGGCGTTCCGCCCGGACGCAAGCTCGACAGCGCGGGCGCGGCCGACGAGATGGCGAGCGCGCTATCCGACTTGACGCTCGAGGACGTGCGCAAGGCCGGCCCCCCGCCGAAGGGCGCTCTGCTCTCGCACGCGCTCTTCGCGACCTTCGACGGCCTCGAGGTCGACGTCACCGGGTACCAGGCCGGCAAGGGCGGCAAGCACTACATCGACGTGCTCGCGCACGGCAGCGGCAAGAAAGCCGCTGCCCAGGCCGCACGGATCGATGCGCGCGTGCGGGGGTGGCAGTACCAGATCCCCGGCTATCGCTACCGGCAGATCTTCCAGCCCCTCTCCGGCCTGCTCGCTCCCCTGCCGCATCCGAAGCACTGACCCCGAACGGTCGGCCGGCGCCGGCTCTGTCAGGGCGAAAGGCGACCGCGAAGCGCGAGGCGCAACGGGCCGGCGGGGAATCCCGCTCGAGGGCGCGCTGCGCTCATGCCGCCGGCGAAACGCGCGCGCAGGCCGCCCTCATCTCGCCCTGGCCAGCAACAGCATCGTCACCGTCGCCAGCAGCATCGTCGGCAGCCACGCCAGGATGACCGGATTGAGGTGAAACACGATGGTGCCGCTTTCGATCAGGCGCTGTAGCAGAAAAAACCCGATCCCGATCGCGAGCCCGAGCAACGTCCTCGTGCCCGCCCCGGCCGCGCGCATCGAGCCGAGCACGAACGGCACGGCCAACAGCACCGCGAACGCGATCGCCACCGTGCGGGCGATGCGCGACCAGAACGCAAACACATACTGGCCGGCGTCCGTCGAGTTGGCATGCAGGTAGCCGATCAGATCCCACAGGGAGCGCAGCGTCATCTGCTGCGGGTCCTGAACCACGAAGCCGAGAAAGCCCGCCGTCAGATTCGAAGTGAGGATCTTGTTGCCGGACGGGCGGGCGATCACCCGATCGCCCTCGAAGCGCGAGGCGGCGTAATCGTCGAGCAGCCACCTGCGATGGCCGGCGGCCGTCGCCCGCGCCGCCCGGCCGACGGCGAGCAACCGGTGCTGCGGGGAAAGCTCGAACACCTGCATGCCTGCGAACTGCCGCGTGCCCGATTGTCGCGCCACGTTCAGGATCAGGTCCCCGTCGCGCACCCACGCGCCGGCGCCGCCGCCGAAGTTGATGGTGTCGTACTGACTGAAGACCCGCTGCTCGTTGGCCACTTGCTGCAGCTGCGGCGCCACGAACTCCCCGAGCAGCCCCTCGAACCCCATGAGCAGCCCGGCGGCGATGAGCGCCGCCCCCGCAAAGCGCGCCACCGACACGCCGGTGGCGCGGATCACCGTGATCTCGCTGCCGCTTGCCAGGGTTCCCAGACCGATGAGCGAGCCCATGAGCGCCGCAATGGGCAGCAGATCGTAGGTCTGCTGCGGCAGATTGAGCACCGTGAACCACAAGGCGTCCGCCAGAGTGTAGTGGCCCACCCCGATGGCCCCCTGTTGGCTGATGAACACCACCAGGCCGCTCAGCACGAGCAGCACCGCCATCACCAGCAGCACCGCGCCCAGGATGGCACGCACGACGTACCGATCGAGAATGCTCATGCGCGCACCGGCCGGTAGCGCAGGCGCCGCGCCGCCGACGGTCCCAGCGCCAGCGCCAGCGCAAACAACGCCACGCCCGCATGCACCCACCACAGGCCGAGATCCACCGGAATCGTCCCGAGCTTGATCCACATCTTGCCCGCCACGAGCAGGTTCACGTAGACCACGTACACCACCACCGCCAGCCATATGCGCGCGTACCGGCCCTGCCGCGGCGCGAGCTTCGAGAGCGGCAAAGCCACCACCGCCAGTACGAAGCACATGAGGGGCAAGGCGATGCGCCACTGCAGCACCGCCAGCAGACGCGGGTCGGAGGAGGCGAGCAGCGCCGCGGTCGGCTGCGCGTCGGGATCGGTCACGACGCTGCGCACGGGCGGCATGCGGATGGGCACCGTGTGCTCGGCAAAGCGCATGATGCGAAACTCGGGGCTGCCGGGCACGCCCTCGAAGCGCTCCCCGTCATACAGCTTGATCGTCTGCACCGCCCCATCCGGCGAGACGGTATGCCGGGCCTTGTTCGCCAGCGCCACCTCGACCACCGGACCCTGCGTGCGCTCGACGAAGACATCCTCCAGCGTGCCGTCCGGCTGCACCTTCTCGGCGTAAACCACCGATTTGCCGCCGCCGAAAGCACGGAATTGCCCGGCCTGCAGGGGCGCGAACTGCCCGGCCCGGACCGCCTCGTTGCGCAAGGTCAGCGCCTGATAGGTGGCCGAGGGGGCGAGCACCAGGGTCACCGCCGCGAGCGCGGCCGCCACAACCAGGCCGAGGACGGCCACCGGCACGAACAGAGTGGCGGGCCGCACTCCGCAGGCGAGCGCCGCGGCCATCTCGGTGTCATGGTAGAGCCTGCCGAAGGCCCACACGATGCCGAGCAGCAGACCCATCGGAGCGACGAGGCTCACATACTGCAGCACCCCGAGATAGATGAGCCGCAGGATCACCCCGGAGGGGAACTGGCTCGCCGCGGCCCGCTCGAGCACGGCGGACACCTCGAAGACCAGCAGAATCACGAGCAGCACGCTCATCATCAGCAGCCAGGCCGAGATGACCTCGCGCAGCACATAGCGTCCGAGAATCTTTCGCACCCTAATTTAATCCGCCTGGTCCGCTCACAGCCACCGCCGCTTCGCCGGCTTGAGTTACACTGCCGGCACACCTCCGCCGCCGCGCGCAGAGCCCTCTGAGCGAGGATGACCGCTTGGGCAGTCAACACGCGGCGGCGCGAGGCGCTCGTCAAGATAAGGCAGCGGCTGGCGCATCTCAATGGCTCGCGCCCGCTCGGGCGATCGATGGTGCTGCCGCCACCTGCCGGCACACGGGAGAAATGTGGAATGCGGTTCGAGATCTGGAGCAAGGGGGTTGCCACGCTCGAGGTGGACTGCCTCGTCGTGGGGGTTTTCGAAGAGGGCGAGCTCACCGCGCACGCGCGCAGCGTCGATGAGGCCGCCGGCGGGCGGCTGAAGAAGCTGCTTTCCCGGGGGGATTTCTCCGGCCGCGCGGCCGAGACACTGCTCGTGGGCGACTTGCCCGGGCTCGCCGCCTCGCGCGTGCTGCTCACCGGGCTCGGCACGAGAAAGGCCTTTGGCCGCAAACCCTGGCGCAAGGCTTGGGCTGCGGCCGTGGGCGCGCTCGCCAAGACCGGCATCGCCAGTGCCGCCGCCGCCCTCGAGCGGCCCGACACCGAAGCGCTCGATGATTACTACTACGGCCGGGCCGTGGCCGAGATCGCGAGCACGGGCCTGTACCGCGTCAACGACCTGAAGACCGGCAAGAAGCCCAGGCCCGCCGCCCTGAGGCGGGTGCTGGCCGGCCCGGCCGCCAAGGGCTCGACCCAGGCGCTCGAGCGGGGCCTCGCTCACGGTGCGGCCATCGCCGAGGCCGCCAAGGTGCAGCGGGATCTGGCGAATCTGCCGGGCAATGTCTGCACCCCCCGCCACCTGGCCGAGCAGGCGCGCGCGCTCGCGAGGGGTCACCGTTCCCTCAGCGTGCGGGTCTTGGACGAGCAGGCAATCAAGCGCGAGAAGATGGGCTGTCTGCTCGCGGTCGCCCAGGGCAGTAGCGAACCGCCGCGCCTGGTGGTGCTGCAGCACAAGGGCGCCAAGGCGGGCGCCCCGCCGGTCGTGCTGGTCGGCAAGGGCGTGACCTTCGACTCCGGCGGCATCTCGATCAAACCCTCCGCGGAGATGGACGAGATGAAGTACGACATGAGCGGTGCGGCCGCGGTCATCGCCGCCCTGTCGCTCGTGGCGCAGCTGCGCGCGCCGCTCAACGTCATCGGCATCGTCGCGGCGGTCGAGAACATGCCCGACGGCAAGGCCGTCAAGCCCGGTGACATCGTGACGAGCGCCTCCGGCCAGAGCGTGGAGATTCTCAACACCGACGCGGAAGGGCGGCTCATCCTGTGCGACGCGCTGCACTATGCGCGCCGCTTCAAGCCGGCCGCGCTGGTGGACCTGGCCACGCTCACCGGCGCCTGTGTCATCGCGCTCGGACATCACCACAGCGGGGTGCTCGGCAACGACGAGGCGCTGATCCGCGAGCTCATCGAGGCCGGCGTGCGCGCCGACGACCGCGCCTGGCAGCTGCCCCTCACCGAGGAGTACGCCGAGCAGCTCAAGAGCAATTTCGCCGACTTCGCCAACATCGGCGGGCGCGATGGCGGCACCATCACCGCCGCGGCCTTCCTCGGCAAGTTCACCCAGGGAATGCCGTGGGCGCACCTCGACATCGCCGGCACCGCCTGGCAGGGCGGAGCGCACAAGGGCAGCACGGGGCGGCCGACGCCGCTGCTGGCGGATTTCCTGATCCGCCGGGCCGGACTGTAGGAGAGCCGCGTGCGGGTGGATTTCTACGTGCTCGCGGAGGCGTCGGCCGCAGCGCGCCTCAAAGTCGCGTGCCGGATCGCCGAGAAAGCCTACCTGGCCTCGCAGAGCGTGCTCGTGTGGCACAGCGACCGCGGCGAGCTCGAGACGATGGATCAGCTGCTGTGGACCTTCGCCGACACCAGCTTCGTGCCGCACGAGTGGCTCGGGGCCGGCGGGCCGCTGGGCGCCGAAGCGCCCGTCCTGCTCGCCACGACGCCTGCGGGCGCCCCGATGGATGTGCTGATCAACCTCGATCACTCGGCTGAGCCGCCGCCCTTTCTCGCCCGGATCGCCCGCGTCGCCGAAATCATCGACGGGGAGCCCTCGCGCCGCGACGCCGGCCGCGCACGCTTCAAGGCCTACCGCCAAAGAGGGCTCTCGCCCGACACACACACCTTGCAGGCTTGCTGAGATGGACAAAGTGTACTCGCCGCACCAGATCGAGCGGCGGATCTACGAACGGTGGGAGACGAACGGCTGGTTCACCCCCAGCGGCCGCGGCGCGCCGTTCTGCATCATGATCCCGCCGCCGAACGTGACCGGCACTCTGCACATGGGCCATGCGTTCAACCATACGCTCATGGACACCTTGACCCGCTATCACCGCATGCGGGGCGAGGACACGCTGTGGCAGCCCGGGACCGACCATGCGGGCATCGCCACCCAGATGGTGGTCGAGCGGCAGCTCGAAGCCGAGGGGCTCGGGCGCGTGCAGCTCGGGCGCGAATCCTTCCTGCAGCGGGTATGGCAGTGGAAAGCGCTCTCCGGCGGCACCATGACCGGCCAGATGCGCCGCCTCGGCGACTCGGTGGACTGGACGCGCGAGCGCTTCACCATGGATGCGGGCCCGTCCGGGGCGGTGATCGAGGTATTCGTGCGCCTGCACGAGCAAGGGCTCATCTATCGCGGCAAGCGCCTGGTCAATTGGGACCCCGTGCTGCTGACGGCTTTGTCCGACCTCGAGGTGCAGAGCGAGGAGGAAGAAGGCCACCTGTGGCACCTGCGCTACCCGCTCGAGGACGGGTCCGGTCACGTCGTGGTGGCCACCACGCGTCCCGAGACCATGCTCGGCGACACCGCCGTGGCCGTCAACCCCGAGGACGAGCGCTACAAGCACCTGATCGGCAAGCGGCTGCGCCTGCCGCTCACCGAGCGCCGCATCCCTGTCATTGCCGACGCGTACGTCGATCCGGACTTCGGCTCCGGCTGCGTGAAGATCACTCCCGCGCACGACTTCAACGATAACGAGGTCGGCCGGCGGCACGAGCTGGCGCAGATCAACATCTTCACGCCCCGGGCCACGCTCAACGACAACGTGCCGGAGCGCTTCCGCGGCCTCGATCGCTTCGAGGCGAGGCAACGCGTGCTCGACGAGCTCGACGCCGCGGGGCTCCTGGCGCGGACCGAGAAACACAAGCTGATGGTGCCGCGCGGGGATCGCTCGGGCGCGGTGATCGAGCCCTATCTCACCGATCAGTGGTACGTGCGGATCGCGCCGCTCGCCGAGCCGGCGATCGCCGCGATCCAGAGCGGACGAGCCCGCTTCGTGCCCGAAAACTGGGCCAAGACCTACTTCGAATGGATGCGCAACATCAAGGACTGGTGCATCAGCCGCCAGCTGTGGTGGGGACACCGCATCCCCGCCTGGTACGACGAGCAGGGCAACGTCTACGTGGGGCGTGATGAGAGCGAGGCACGCACCAAACACCACCTCGGTCCCGAGGTGCCGCTGCGTCAGGATGAGGACGTTCTCGATACGTGGTTCTCCTCCGCTCTGTGGCCGTTCTCGACTCTCGGCTGGCCCGCGCAAACCCCGGAGCTCGGCCGGTATTACCCCACCACGGTGCTGCTCACCGGCTTCGACATCATCTTCTTCTGGGTGGCGCGGATGATGATGATGGGGCTGCGGTTCATGGGCGAGGTGCCGTTCCGCGACATCTACATCCATGGACTCATCCGCGACGAGCACGGCGAGAAGATGTCGAAGTCCAAGGGCAACGTCATCGACCCGCTCGACATCGTCGACGGCATCGACCTCGAGTCCCTGCTCGCCAAGCGCACCCGCGGCCTGATGCAGCCGCACATGCGACCGAAGATCGAGAAGGCAACCCGCAAGCAGTTCCCCGACGGCATCCCCGCGCACGGCACGGACGCGCTGCGCTTCACTTTCGCGGCGCTCGCCTCCCCGAGCCGCGACATCCGCTTCGATCTGGCGCGCGTGGCCGGGTATCGCAATTTCTGCAACAAGCTGTGGAACGCCGCCCGCTTCGTCACCCTGGTGTGCGAGCATGAGGGCGGCGCCGAGGACCCGGACGCACCGGCGCAGCTGTCCGTCGCCGACCGCTGGATCCGTTCGCGCTTCGGACGGATGCTCGGCGCGGTGCACAAAGCGCTGGCGGAGTACCGCTTCGACTATGCCGCCAACGCGCTGTATGAGTTCACGTGGCATGAGTTCTGCGACTGGTACCTGGAGCTCACCAAGCCCGTGCTGCAGTCGCAGTCGGCGCCTCAGGCCGCCCGGCGCGGCACGCGCCGCACCCTCGCGCAGACCCTGGAGGCCCTGCAGCGCGCCCTGCACCCCATCATGCCCTTCATCACCGAGGAGATCTGGCAGCGCGCCGCGCCGCTCGCGGGCCGCGCCGGCCCGACGGTGATGCTGTGCGCCTATCCCCAGGCGCAGGAATACCCGCCCGATGAGGCGAGCGAGCGCGAGGTCGCCTGGATCCAGGCATTCATCCTCGCCGTGCGCCAGATCCGCGGCGAGATGAACATCAACCCGTCGAAGCGCATTCCCTTGTTCCTGAGCGGCGCTTGCTCGCAGGACCTCGCCTGTCTCAAAGAGCACGGCGCCAGCCTGCAGCGCCTGGCGGGCATCGATGCGCCGGTCCTTCTCCCGGGCGCGGAGCCGGCACCCCGGTCGGCGACCGCCCTGGTCGGCACCATGACGCTGCACGTGCCCATGGCCGGCCTCATCGATGCGAGCGCAGAGACCGAGCGCCTGCAGAAGCTGCTCAACCGCGCCGAGGCCGAGCTCGCCAAGGTGTGCGGCCGTCTGCAGAACCACAGCTTCCTCGCCAACGCCCCGGCGCACGTGGTCGAGGCCGACAGAGCTCGCCGGGGCGAGCTCGAGCGCGCCGCCGCGGACCTCGCCGCCCAGCTCAAGCGCCTCGGGCAATTGCCGGACAGCTGACCCCCCCCGCGTCCGCCGGCGGCGCGCCCGGCCCGCACGCGCATCCTGCGTGGCCGGCTGCAAGGCAACGCCGATCGGCGGGCCGCTGCAGCCGCCGGCAACGGTTGCAACCGCTGCGGATCAATGCTCGCGCGTCTCGCGGAAGGTGATGTCGGGCCAGCGCTCGCGGGTGAGCTCCAGGTTGATGCGCGAGGGAGCCAGATACACCGAGGCGCCGCTGTGATCCACCGCCAGGTGCTCGTAGGCGCGGGCGCGGAACTCCTCGAGCTTGCGCGGCTCGCTCGCATCGACCCAGCGGGCGCTCTGCACGCTCACCGGCTCGAACACACAGGCCACCCCGTACTCGTCCTGCAGCCGGAAAGCGACCACCTCGAACTGCAGCGGCCCGACCGCCCCGAGGATCAGGTCGTTGTTGCGCAGCGGCTTGAACAGCTGCGTCGCCCCCTCCTCGCACAGCTGCGAGAGCCCCTTGTGCAGCGCCTTCATCTTCAGCGGGTCCTTCAGCACCGCACGGCGGAAGATCTCGGGCGCGAAATTGGGGATGCCGGTGAAGGCGAGCCGCTCGCCCTCGGTGAACGTGTCCCCGATGTTGATCGTGCCGTGATTGTGCAGGCCGATGATATCGCCCGCGTACGCCTCCTGCGCGTGCTCGCGCTCGCTGGCCATGAAGGTGAGCGCATCCGCCACCCGCACCTCCTTGCCGAGCCGACAGTGAAAGAGCCGCATGCCGCGCGCATACCGGCCCGAGCACAGGCGCAGGAACGCGATGCGGTCGCGGTGGCCCGGATCCATGTTGGCCTGGATCTTGAACACGAAGCCCGTGAGGCGCTCCTCGAGCGGCTCGACCCGCCGCTCGCGGGCGCTGCGCGCCAGCGGGCCGGGCGCATGCCGCGTGAAGGAGGCGAGCAGCTCCTGCACCCCGAAGTTGCTGATGGCCGAGCCGAAGAACACCGGCGTCTGCCGTCCGGCCAGGTAGGCAGCGGGGTCGAAGACTTCCGTGGCGCCGCGAACGAGCTCGATCTCCTCGCGGATCGCGGCCGCATCGCCCGCGAGGAAGCGCCCGGCCGCCTCGCCCGCAAGTCCCTCGATCACCCGATTCTCGCCCGCCCGGCCGCGCTCCGCGGCCGTGTACACATAGATGCGGTCCTCCAGCAGGTGATAGATGCCGCGCAGCGCCCGGCCCATGCCGATCGGCCAGGTGAGCGGCGCGGTGCGGATGCCGAGCACCCGCTCGATCTCATCGAGCAGCTCGATCGGGGCGCGCCCCTCGCGATCGAGCTTGTTGATGAAAGTCATGATGGGCGTGTCGCGCAGGCGGCACACCTCCATCAGCTTGATGGTGCGCTCCTCCACGCCCTTGGCGCAGTCAATGACCATCAGCGCCGAGTCCACCGCGGTGAGCGTGCGGTAGGTGTCCTCCGAGAAATCCTCGTGCCCAGGGGTGTCGAGCAGGTTCACGATGCAGTCCCGGTAGGGAAACTGCATGACCGAGGAGGTGACGGAGATGCCGCGCTGCTGCTCGAGGCGCATCCAGTCCGAGGTGGCGTGGCGCGCGGCCTTGCGGCCCTTGACGGTGCCGGCCAGCTGGATGGCCCCGCCGAACAGCAGCAGCTTCTCCGTGAGCGTGGTCTTGCCCGCATCGGGGTGCGAGATGATGGCGAAGGTCCGCCGGCGGCGGATTTCGGCAGTGAGATCGGTCATTCGGATTGGAAGCGTCAGGTATCGGAAGCGCGGCGGGCGCGCAGGCTCAATTTCAACACGCTCGCGTCCTCGCGGCCACCGAGCGCCTGGTAGTAGCCGCGGCGCGTGCCGATCTGCTGAAAGCCGAACGAGCGGTACAGGCGCAGCGCCACGGCGTTGGAGGGCCGAACTTCGAGGAACGCGTCCGACACCCCGGCGGCCGAGCCGCGCTCGAGCAGGTGATCGAGCATGTGCCGGCCGAGGCCGCGCCGGCGATGCGCCTCGGCGATACACAGGTTGAGCACATGCATCTCGCCGGCCCCCATGCTCATCACGCCGTAGCCGGCGATCCGGCCCTCGAGCGCGAGCACCCGGCACACATACCCCACCCGCAGACAGTCGCGGAAGATCCCCTCGCTCCACGGGAAGGCGTAGGAGGCCCGCTCGATGGCGAACACCTGCGCCAGATCCGCATTCGTCATCGGGCGGATCTGCACGGGCGGCAGGGGCCGCAGCAGCTCAGGAGCGCTCGCCATCGGTCGGTCTGCCTGCCATCACGCTGCGCGCGAACTTCAGATCCTCCCACGCCACGCGCTTGTCCGCCGGCGAGCGCAGGAGGTAGGCGGGATGATACGTCACGACGAGGGGCGTATTGCGCTCTCCGAAATGATGCACCCGGCCGCGCAGCCGCGCGAGCGGCGCATCGGTCCCCAGCAGGTTCTGGGCGGCGATGCGGCCGACCGCGAGCAGCAGCTTCGGCCGCACCAGCTCGATCTGGCGCATCAGGTACGGCAGGCAGGCGGCGACCTCCTCGGGCCGCGGATCCCGGTTGCCCGGGGGGCGGCTCTTCAGGATATTGGCGATGTAGACGTTGGAGTCGCGGCTCAGGCCGATCGAGCGCAGCATGGCATCGAGCAGCTGTCCGGCCCGGCCCACGAACGGCTCCCCCCGCCGGTCCTCCTCGGCCCCGGGGGCCTCGCCGATGACCATCCAGTCCGCCTCCCGATTGCCGACCCCGACGACCCCCTGCGTGCGGCCCTCGTGCAGCGGGCATTTCTTGCACTGCAGGATCTCGGCTCGCAGCGCCTGCCACCGAGCCTCGGGCGCGGTCTGCGTGAGGGCGTCCGGCCCCGGGCGGGCGCAGCTCTCACCCGCCGGCGCAGACGGCTCGGGCGCAGGCGAAGCAGCTTCTCCGAGCGCGATTCGAGGGATCCACCGGTCGATTCCGATGGCCTGCAGATATTGCGCGCGCCGTGCGGGTGACATCAGGCATGCCCCTCGCGGGCGGGTCGCCGGTGGCGGCGGACGCGCCGCCAAAGCCACACGATCGGCCCGGATACCGCGTAGCTTCCGAATATCGCGAGCAAGATCAACGGCGGATCGCTGGCGATCAACACGAAGGCAAGCAGCACCAGCAGCAGGGAAATGAACCGGATCGGTCCCTCGAGATTGATCTTCTTGAAGCTGAAATAGCTGAAGCGGCTGACCATCAACGCCCCTGCCAGCGCCGTCACGGTGAAGACGATGATGAGCCCGGTGAGCCCCGGCTCGCGCCACTGGCTCGACAGCCATACGAACCCCGCCACGGTCGCCGCGGCGGAGGGGCTCGGCAGCCCCTCGAAGTAGCGCTTATCGGCGGCGGAGCGGATATTGAAGCGTGCGAGCCGCAGGGCCGCGGCGGCGGCATAGAAGAAGCACGCGAGCCACCCGAAGCGGCCCCAGGCCCGACCGTACTCGGCGATCCGCACCACGCCCCACTGGTAGGCGACGATGGCCGGCGCGAGGCCGAAGGAGACCATGTCAGAGAGGCTGTCGTACTCCTTTCCGAAGGCGCTCTCGGTGTGGGTGAGACGTGCGATCCGGCCGTCGAGCGAATCGAAGATCATCGCGATGAACACCGCCATGCCCGCCGGCGCGAAGTGCTTGTCGATGGCGGCGACGATGGCATAGAAGCCCGAGAAGAGGCTGGCGGTGGTCAGCAGGTTCGGCAGCAGGTAGATGCCCCTGCGCGGGGGCTTCGGGGCGCTCTCCCCGGCAGCCTCGGGCAGGGACTCGTGTATCGGGCTTGCGGACATGTGCGACTCGCTCGGGCCTGCCGGATTTCAGGCGCAGGGACGGCGCATCTTAACAGTTGTCGATCGCCAAGATGGCGGGCCCGCCACGCGAAGCGCCCCGATTGCCTCATCGGGCGCCGGGACGTACCCGCCGCCGCGGATCGAGGCGATGTCTTCAAGAGCGAAGCATTGCCTCGCCCGGCCGCGCGGGCGCCCAGCGGTGCCCCCCCAAGGGCGGCGGGAAGCACGGCCGGCGCGGCGCACGGCGAGCGGCAAGCGCCACCCCGCTTTATTTTTCGCGCCGCCGCGCCGGGCGGGGCCGGGCACGATGCCCGGATCCGGCGCGTCTTAACGGCTCGGGCCGTCCTGTTATGATGGCGGCTTCCTTATCCCCGAGAACGGCTCAAGACCCGCGCCATGAGGCTTTCGCAATACCCCATCCAGACCACCAAGGAAACCCCGGCCGAGGCGGAAATCGTCAGTCACCGGCTCATGCTGCGCGCCGGGCTCATCCGCCGCCTCGCCTCGGGCCTGTACAGCTGGCTGCCGATGGGACTGCGCACGCTGCACAAGGCCGAGACCATCATCCGTGAGGAGATGAACCGGGCCGGAGCCCTCGAGCTGCTGATGCCCGTGGTGCAGCCCGCGGAGCTGTGGCAGGAATCGGGCCGCTGGCGCGAATACGGCCCGGAGCTGCTGCGCCTCAGGGACCGCCACGAGCGCGAGTTCGTCGCCGGACCCACCCACGAGGAAGTGATCACCGACATCGCCCGGCGCGAGCTCAAGAGCTACCGGCAGCTGCCGGTGAACTTCTACCAGATCCAGACCAAGTTCCGCGACGAGATCCGGCCGCGCTTCGGGGTGATGCGCGCGCGCGAGTTCATCATGAAGGACGCCTATTCCTTTCATGTCGATGCGGCCTCGCTCGAGCAGGGCTACCGCATCATGCACGAGGCCTACACCCGCATCTTCACCCGCATGGGCCTCACGTTCCGCGCGGTGAAGGCCGACTCCGGTCCGATCGGCGGCGATGTCTCGCAGGAATTCCACGTGCTCGCCGACTCCGGCGAGGACGCCATCGTGTTCTCGGACAGCGACGACTACGCCGCCAACATCGAGGCGGCCGCCGCCGCGCCGCCGCCCGGGCCTCGCCCGGCGCCCGGCGAGCCACTCACCCGGGTGCCCACTCCCGGCGCGAGGACGATCGAGGCCCTGGCGCGGCTCTTGAAGGTCGAGCCGTCCCGGTGCCTGAAGACGCTGCTCGTCGAGGGCCAGGGGCAGAACGAGGTCATCGCGCTGGTGATCCGCGGCGATCACGAGTTGAACGCCGCCAAGGCGCAGAGGCTGCCGGGGGTGGCGAGCCCGCTGCGCATGGCCGGCGCCGAGCGCATCCGGCTCGCCACGGGAACGGAAGCCGGCTACATCGGACCGGTGGGCCTGCGCTGCCGCCTCTATGCCGATCACGCCGCGCTCGCGGTCGCCGACTTCATCTGCGGCGCCAACGAGAAGGACATGCACCTCACCGGGGTCAACTGGGACCGCGATGTGCAGCGCTACGAAGCGGCGGACATCCGCACGGCCTGCGCGGGCGATCCGAGTCCGAGCGGCAAGGGCATCCTCAAGCTCGCCCGCGGCATCGAGGTCGGCCACATCTTCCAGCTCGGGCGCAAGTACAGCCAGGCGATGAAAGCGGTGGTGCTCGATGAATCGGGCAAGGAGGTCACCGTTCACATGGGCTGCTATGGCATCGGTGTGACGCGCGTCGTGGCGGCGGCCATCGAGCAGAATCATGATGAGCGCGGCATCCTCTGGCCGGAGCCGCTCGCACCCTTCCAGGTCGTGCTGGTGTCCCTCGGCCAGCAGAAGTGCGCCGAGGTGCGCGAGAGGGCCGATCGCCTCTATGCCGAGCTGACCGCAGCGGGCATCGAGGTGCTCTACGACGACCGCGATGCGCGCCCCGGAGTGAAGTTCGCCGATGCGGAGCTGCTCGGCATCCCGCACCGGCTGGTGGTCGCCGAGCGCGGCCTGGCCGCAGGCAGGCTCGAGTACCGGCATCGCAAAGACACCGAGAGTGTGGAATTTCCGGTCGATGAGATGCTCACGTTCATCAAAGGCCGACTGGGCTCGGCGAGCCTCTGATTCCGGATCCGCCCGCGCGATCCTGATCCTCCTCGCCCTGACGTCGCTCTGCGCCGGGTGGAGCGCGAGCGCGCGCGCCGCCGGCCAGCGCGATCCGGCGCTGGCGCCCATCGTCCAGCGGGCGATCTCGCATGCGCGGTGCTTCATCGATCGTTTCGACGCCGCGGTGTGGTACACGCTCATGGAGCCGCGGCTCGAGCGCTACGTGCCCAAGCCCGCCGAGCGGCTCAACATCCTGAAACAGGTGTATTGCGTCACCCATCAGCGCGGCGCATCCCGGCTGCCGCCCGGACTGGTGCTCGCGGTCATGCAGGTGGAAAGCGGCTTCAACCGCTGGGCGGTCTCAGCGAGCGGCGCGGTGGGACTGATGCAGATCATGCCGTACTGGCCCGAGCGCCTCGGCCTGAAGGGCTATGAGCTGGTGCGCGTCGCGCCCAACATCCGCATGGGCTGCGCGATCTTGAGGTATTACCTGCGCATCACACACGATGACGTGAGGCTCGCGCTGGAGGAGTACAACGGCAGCGTGGGCCATCATGGCTACCCCGACCGCGTTCTGCTCGCCTGGGAGCACTGGAGCGGCGCGGATGACCTGGGCTTCTCCGACGCCGCGCGCTCGCCAAGCCCGGGCTCCTAGGCGGTGCGGAAACCGCTCGGCGGCCGCTCCATGTGCTGCGGGACATCGGCAACCTCCACCGCAACGACCTTGGAGGCGCTCGAGCCCGTCCACAGCCATTCGACAAACACGCTCACGGCCGCCTCGTCCCCGCAGGCGAGCACCTCCACGCGCCCGTCCGGCAGGTTTCTGGCATAGCCGTGCACGCCGAGCTCGGCTGCGCGATGCGCGCACGTCGCGCGATAAAACACCCCCTGGACCCGGCCGGCCACCGTGCACTTCTTGCAGACCATGAGAGGAAATATACCCTAGTATCCGCCGCTCACGGACCACGCGGCCGCGAGCCCGGAGCGCGCTCGCGGGACGTTCCGGCAGCTGCATTGCGCTTGGAGACCCGATGACCGAGATCCTCGTCCTGTACTACTCCCGCACCGGCGCCACCGCCGAGCTCGCCCGGCATGCCTGCCGCGGGATCGAGAGCGTCCCGGGCGCCGCGGCCAGACTGCGTACCGTTGCCCCCGTTACGGCTGAGAGCGAGGGCTGCGCCAAACCCGTGCCGGCAAGCGGCCCTCCGTATGTCACCCTGGAGGATCTGCGCACCGCCGAGGGGCTGCTGCTCGGCAGTCCGACGCGCTTCGGCAACATGGCCGCGGCGCTGAAGTACTTTCTCGACGGCACCTCGGGCCTGTGGGTGTCCGGCGCCCTCGCCGGCAAGCCCGCCGGGGTGTTCACGTCCACCCAGACCCATCACGGCGGCCAGGAGGCCACGCTGCTCAGCATGATGCTGCCGCTGCTGCATCACGGGATGGTCCTCGTCGGGCTCCCCTACACCGAGCAAGCCCTGCACCGGACCCGCTCCGGCGGCACTCCCTACGGCGCCTCGCACGTCTCGGGCGCCGAGACCGCCCCGCTGCTCACCGAGGAAGAGAAAGCACTCGCCCAGGCTCTCGGCCGCCGGGTAGCCGCCCTGGCGGTGCGGCTGGCGAAGTAAAGAGCGTAAAGAGCGAGAGCGCAGCTCGCCGGCGGAGTGATCCGGCCGGCGGGTTTCAGAATTCCCACACCCGGTGCGCGCTCAGGACCGCCGGTCCCGCGCCAACACCTCGCGGATGAAAGGCACCGTCAGGCGCCTCTGGGCGGCCAACGCCGCCTCATCGAGCGCATCGAGCAAGCCGTAGAGCCGGCGCATGTCCCGCGGAAAGCGTCGCTGCAGCCAGCGGGATGTCTCCTGCGGCAGCTCGAGCCCGCGCAGCCTCGCCCGCAGCTGCAGCGCCTGTTGCTGCTCGCTCTCATCGAGCACGCGCAACGGCAGCACCGCTGCGGCCGCGCAGCGCGAGCCCAGATCCGCGAGCGCCCATTTGAGCAGCGCCGGCGGCGCGCGCGCCGCCATCACCAGTGTCCGGCCGCCCTCGCCGACTTCCCGAAGGACGCTGAACAGCGCCCTCTCCCACTCCGGCCGGCCGACAACCGCCTGCAGATCATCGATGCACAGACAAGCGAGCCGTGGCAGGCCCTCGAGCACGCCCACGCCGAGAGCGGCGAGATCGCCGAGCGGCATGAAGCCGGCGGGCGCCGAACGCCCGGCCGCCGCGCAAATGGCCTGCAGCAGATGGGTCTTGCCGGCACTGGCCGGCCCGCAGAGCCAGGTAAGACCCGCCTCGCCCGCGGCGATCCGCCGGGCGTGCGCCAGCGCCTCGGCGTTGCCCGCGGGCAGGAAGCTCTCGAACACGGCCCGGTCCGCGAGGCGGACCCCGAGCGGCAGCTGCTGCATGCGCCTGCTCAGGCCGCCCGCACCCGCGCCGGCGCCGACCAGGCGCGGCGGGTGAAGGTCGAGAGGTACTTCAGCCCCGACAGGGCGGTGGTCACCACCACGATGTACGCCAGCGCCCGCAGCACCCCGGGGGGCGGGAACAGGAAAGCGGCCGCAAACATCACCAGCGCCAGATACAGCAGCTGGGCCGCCGTGTTGAGCTTGCTGATCACGGTCGGGCGCCCGTTGAGCGGCCCGAACCAGAGCCGATAGATGAGCGCTCCGAGCCCGATCATCACATCACGCGCCACCGCGGCGGCGGTCACCCACCAGGGCACGAGCTGCAGCCAGGCCGACTCCACGAACACGATCACCAGCAACAGCTTGTCCGCCGCCGGGTCGAGCACCTTGCCGAGCTCGGAAACCCAGTGGTAGCGCTTGGCGAGAAAGCCATCGAGGCCGTCCGAGAGGGCGGCGATCACGAACAAGGCGAGAGCCGGCTCGTAGCGGCCGCCGTGCAGCAGCCTCACGACCGGCCAGATCAGCGCCACGCGGCCCAGACAGATGAGGTTGGGGATGTGGCGCACGACTCAGCGCGTTGCCGATGCCGATGCCTGGCTCGTGGGCGGCGTTGTCGCAGGAAAGCCCCCGCGCGGCGCTGAAGCCGGCCGGTAGCGGTAAATGAGAGAGCCGCTCGCAGAGCGCACACGCGCGAAATGCGGCGAGCCGGACAGCATGCGGGCAACGGTGGCGCCGCCGCCGCGGGCCTGCAGTTCGAACACCGCCGTACTGCCCTGGACCTCGCTGACGTTGGCCTGGCTCACGCCCGGAATGGCCGCAAGCATCACCTCGATGTGCGCGTAATCGGCCAGGCTCGACACGTGCTCGATCCATATCCGCGCCTCGCCGGAGCGATCGGCGGCCGAATCGGGCGGCGGCGCCAGCAGCCGCACCGTCCCGTCGATCCCGGCGGTCACCGACCCTGTGAAGCTACGGCGCATGAACGGGGTGATCAAGGTCCACTGCCACTCGGACGCAGCGCCCGCCAACGCAGCGCCGCCGCCCGCCGGCACGGCAGCGGATGCCGCAGCGGCAGGCGTCCCGGGGGCAGGAGCCGCCGGCGGTTGGCCGACCAGCAGCTGCTCGGCCCCGAAGCGATGCACCAGCTCAAGCAAGTCCTGCCGCGGCAGCAGCCGGCCGCTCGAATCCACCACCGGCAGCGGCATGATGCTGATCGGCAGGCCGAGAGCCTCGGCAGCCTGCCCGATGGCGGCGTGATCGGCTCGGTAGTCGGCCTGATCCGGCATGGGGTTGAGCACGACGAGCGTGAAGGGCCGATCTGCACTCCAGACACTGTGTCCCAGGCGGGTGATGACTCGATCGACCTCGGCGCCGTCGAACGCCACCTGCAGCTCCCCCTGCGGACCCCGCTGGTAGTTCACCACGTACTGCGGCGCCTGGGCCACCAGGGAGGCGAACGCCGGGTCGGTCGCCGACTCGGGCCGGCCGGTTGCGCGCACCAAGGCGGCGCGCATGGCCTGTTGCAGCGCCGGCACGGACTGACCGGCGACATCGACCAGGAACACCGGAACGCGGCGGGTCGCCCAGCTCGTGAGCGGCGCCATCACGCACACGAGGACCAGCAGTGCTCGGCGCACGGGAAGAAGGGTGGTCTTGCAGGCTGCCATCCGAATGATTGTCTGCAGCGCGCCACGGCGCGGTACGGAATGTACAATACCATACGCGCACGTGCCGCACGGCGGCCGCCCCGGGGTGAGCGGCCCGAAGGCGCTGCGGCGCTTGGCGCGGCCAGTCCATCGGCTTTTTTCGTGCAGCGGGCCAGGCGCGGCGGCCGCGTCGGCCGGGCTTGCTTTCGGACATCAGGCTGCCAACAAGGCGACTTCATGACAGACGGGAAAACGGGTCGCGGCATGACCTACCGCGACGCGGGGGTCGATATCGACGCCGGCGACGCGCTGGTCGAGCGCATCAAACCGCACGTCGCCCGCACCCGCCGGCCCGAGGTGCTGGCGGGCATCGGCGGCTTCGGGGCGCTGGTGGAGGTGCCCCCAGGCTACCGGCGGCCGGTGCTCGTCTCAGGCACCGACGGCGTCGGCACCAAGCTGCGCCTGGCCATCGATACAGGCCGGCACGACACCATCGGAATCGATCTGGTGGCCATGTGCGTCAATGACGTCGTGGTGCAGGGCGCCGAGCCGCTCTTCTTCCTCGACTACTACGCCACGGGCAAGCTGCGGATCGATGTGGCCGAGGCGGTGATCGGCGGCATCGCGGCAGGCTGCGTACAGGCCGGCGCCGCGCTGGTCGGCGGCGAGACCGCCGAAATGCCCGGAATGTATCAAGGTGAGGATTACGACCTCGCCGGATTCTGCGTGGGCGTGGTGGAACGGGACGCCATCATTGACGGCAGCGCCACCTGCCACGGCGATGCGGTGATCGGCCTCGCCTCCTCCGGTCCCCACTCAAACGGCTACTCCCTCATCCGCCGGCTCCTCGCCTCGAGCGGCGCCGATGAGCGCACCGTCCTCGAGGGCAAGCCGCTCTTCGAGCGCCTGCTCGCGCCCACCCGGATTTATGTCAAGCCCTTGCTGGCGCTCGCGCGCGCACTGCCGGTGCACGCGCTGGCGCACATCACGGGCGGCGGACTGACGGAGAACATCCCGCGCGTGCTGCCCGAGGGGCTGGCGGCCGTGCTCGAGCGCCGCCGCTGGCCTGACGACCCGGTGTTCGAATGGATCCGCCGGGCCGGTCAAATCGACCCGGCGGAGATGTACCGTACCTTCAACTGCGGCATCGGCATGGTGGCGCTCGTGCCGCAGCAGCACGCCGAGCAGGCGGTCGAGCTGCTCGCCGCTTGCGGTGAGAGCGCCCGCATCATCGGCGAGATCCGCCGCGGCGAGCACGGCGTCGTGATCGAGTGAGCCGCCCGCTGCTGCGCCTCGCGATCCTGATCTCGGGCCGAGGCTCCAATATGGCCGCGATCGCGCGCCAGTGCCGCGAGGGCCGTCTCAACGCCCGCGTGGTGGCGGTGATTTCGGACCGGGCCGGCGCGGCGGGCCTCGACGCCGCGCGCGCGCTGGGCATCGAGACCCACCTCATCCCCTGGCAGGGGCCGGCGCGGCGGACGGCCTTCGAGCACGCGCTCGAGGCTGTCCTCGCCGCCGCAACGCCCGACCTCATCGTGCTCGCGGGCTTCATGCGCATTCTCTCGCCGCAATTCGTCGCCGCCCGCGCCGGGCGCATCCTCAACATCCATCCCTCGCTGCTGCCGAAATACACCGGGCTCCATACCCACCGCAGGGTGCTCGAGGCCGGCGATCGCGAGCATGGCGCGAGCGTGCACTTCGTGACCGAGCAGCTCGACGGCGGCCCGCTCATCTTGCAGTCCAGGCTCGCGGTGACTGCCGGGGATACCGAGGAGAGCCTGGCGGCGCGCGTTCAGGCGACCGAGCACATGATTTATCCTCGCGTCATCGGCTGGCTCTCGGACGGTCGGCTCGCTTGGCGGCAGGACCGTCCGTGGCTCGATGGCCGCCCGCTCGATGAGCCGCTGGTGGAGGATTTCAGTGCGGATCGGAATTGATTCTTTGCCGCGCGCGGCCCTCGGCCTCGCGGTGTTGCTGGCTGCGGCCACGTTTTGCCGTGCAACCCCCGCCCCTGTCTCGCCGCCGACCTTCGTGGCGACCTACTCCATCGCCTGGCACGGCATCACCGCCGGCACCTCGACGCTGACGCTGACCCAGACCTCGCCGGGCAACTACCGGTACAGCTCGAGCGATCATGCGACGGGACTGTTCCGGCTGTTCTTCCACCAGGCCATCCGGCAGGAGAGCCGCTTCACGGTCTCGGGCGAAGAGGTCAGGCCCCTGAGCTTCGAGGCCGAAGGCCACGGGCCGCCCGAGCGCGTGACCTTCCACTGGGCGCGCGGGCGCGTCACCGGCACCGCCAAGGGCAGGCCCCTGGATCTGAAGTTGCAGCCCGGCACTCAGGATCCGGGCTCGGTGCAGATCGCGCTGATGATGGCGTTTCTCGCCGGCAAACCGCCGTCGAGCTTCTGGATGCTCAACACCGACCTGATCAATCGGTTTCGGTTCGTGCGCCGGGGCGAGGCGACGCTCCATACCCCTCTCGGCCGGCTGCACACCCTGATCTACACCAGTCATCACGCCAAGGCGCGGCGCACCACCTACATGTGGCTCGCCCCCTCGCTCGATTATCTGCCGGCGCGGCTCGAGCAGCGCCGCGGCGACAGCACGCTGTTCTCGCTCAGCATCCTGTCCTTCAAGAGGACGTAGCGGCCGATCGCGGACTCGCGCAGCGCCTGCCGCGCGCAGCGCCTGCCGCACGCAGCGGCGCTTCGGTCAGATCTTCGGCAGCGTCACGCCCCGCTGCCCCTGGTACTTGCCGCCGCGATCCTTGTAGGAGGTCGCGCACACCTCGTCCGACTCGAAGAACAGCATCTGCGCCACACCCTCGTTGGCATAGATCTTCGCCGGCAGCGGCGTGGTGTTGGAGAACTCCAGCGTGACGTGCCCTTCCCACTCCGGCTCCAGGGGCGTCACGTTCACGATGATGCCGCAATTGCGGACGAACACCCCCGCGTGCAGAGCGAAGTTGCCGGCCTCCGGGACCGTCAAGCAATAGACATCGTGGTCGCCGGGCAACTCCCGGATCGCCATGACCTTGTGATTCCGATACACCGGAGCGCCGCCAATCGGCTCGGCGCGGCGATTGAGCTGCGCGTGGTGGCGAAGGGTGCCCGGCGCGGCCGCATGGATTCCGTGCCTGCGATTGCACTGCTCCACGAGCCGGTGCGTGGCGTACAGGTATCCATCGATCGGCTCATACACGGCCTCGCAGCCTGCGGCCGGATCACGGTACAGCGGCATGAGAGCGTCGCCCGGACGCAGTGTCTGCGCTTGCGCCATTCGGCCATCGCGCCGCATGAACTGATGATCCGCCGTGGCGCGGATGCGCTGCCCGCCATCCAGCTCGATCTCGAGCAGCGAGTCGCGCCCGATGAACCGGGGCGCATCGAGCAGCGACACGATCAGCCGGCCGGCGGGCCCGATGCTGTAGCCGCGGAAACGCTCACCGGAATCATGGCGGCGCGCCATGTCCTCGAGAGTCGGCGCGGTGCCGTCCGCCAGTGCCACGCGAGTATCCCCCCGGAAACACCTTGCGTACGTGGACTTGCCCAAGGTGACGGTGAGCACGCTGCGCGGAATCCGAAAATATTCCACCGTGCGCGCCAGCGCAAAAGAGTTCGGCGGAATCACGCACACGGCGGACTTCAGGTCCACGAAGCTCTTCTCGTCGAAGCCCTTCGGGTCGACGATGGTGGAATTGATGTTGGTGAAGATCTTGAACTCGTCCGCGCAGCGCACGTCGTAGCCGTAGCTCGAGGTCCCGTAGGAGACGATCTTGCGGCCGTCGACGTAACGAACCTGTTCGGCCTCGAACGGCTCGATCATGCGCTGCTCGCGCGCCATGCGGCGGATCCAGTGGTCGGATTTGATGCTCATCGGGCGGCCACGCTCTCGCAAGATAAAACATCCACGATCAGTCCTTCCCCCGTGCAGATCGCTTGCGAACGCCGCCGCCGCAATACGCGGCAGTGCCCGTCAGATGCGCCGCGGCGAGCACCGCGGACACGGGCAGGTCACTTTTTCTCAACGACGATCCTGGGAAACGCGCTGCTGTGGTCGAGCGGCCGCACCGCCAGCGCCCCGGCCGTGTGGCGCGCCATCTCGATATACGCCTTGGCGCGGGGCGAGCCGGGAGCCGCGATCACCGTGGGCTGCCCGCCGTCGGCCTCCTCGCGGATGTGCACATCGAGGGGCAGCTCGCCGAGAAGCCTCACGCCGTGCTGGGCGGCCATGCGCGCTCCGCCGCCTTCGCCGAAGATGTGCTCGATGTGTCCGCACTGCGAGCACACGTGCACGCTCATGTTCTCCACGATGCCGAGGACGGGCACCGAGACCTTCTCGAACATCTTGAGGCCCTTGCTGGCATCGGTCAGCGCGATATCCTGGGGCGTCGTGACGATCACGGCACCTGCCACGGGCACGCGCTGAGCGAGCGTCAGCTGAATGTCCCCGGTGCCGGGCGGCATGTCGATGACGAGGTAATCGAGCTCGCCCCAGCGGGTCTGGGACAGCAGCTGACTCAGCGCCTGGGTGACCATGGGGCCTCGCCACACCATCGGCTGATCGGAATCGGCCAGAAAGCCGATGGACATCGCCTCCACCCCGTGCCTCTTCAGCGGCTCGATGTGCTTGCCGTCGGGGGAGAAGGGCTTCTCGCCCGAGAGGCCGAGCATCAGGGGCTGGCTCGGCCCGTAGATATCCGCATCCAGCACCCCCACCCGAGCCCCTTGTTGGGCCCAGGCGAGGGCGAGATTCGCCGCCACGGTGGACTTGCCCACCCCGCCCTTGCCCGAGGCCACCGCCACGATGTTCCTGATCTGCCCGATCGGCTGCAGCGGCCGTTGCACGGCGTGAGCGCGGATCAGCGACTGCACCTGCACCTCGAAGGGGCTGCTCAGCCCCGCCGCCGCCACGTGCGCCTTCAGCGCCGAGGCGAGCTGCTCCTGATAGCCTCCCACGGGGTACCCCACCCCGATGCGCACGCGATAGCCGCCCTCCGAGAAGGACAGCTCCTTGAGCGCGGCCGCCTCGCGCAGCGTCTGATGCAGATACGGATCGACGTAAGACTCGATCGCCGCGCGCAGGGCATCCAGGGTGGAATCGTCGCTCATAGGGCAGTCGGGACGCAGGGGGAAAATCAGGGAAGGGTATTCTAGAGGCTCGCGGGAGCGCGCGCATGGATTGTGCGCCATGCAAGAGCGCGGGCGGCGGCCGGCCTGTGGCATACTGCCATCGAGCGCCCCCCGCGAAGTCCCAAGAACCCGGCGCCTGGCGAGCTGGAAGCGATCCGCGTCGTTCCAGCGGTGCCGGGACGCAACGAAACGGGGCGGGCAGGGGGAGCACTGGAGTGCCTCGGCAGACCGGCTGATGAGCTTTTTAACCAATGTGCGCGCCGACCGGCTGATCACCGGCATCCGCTCCTCGGCGGACCCGGCGAGCGCGGAAACCCAAAAATCCATTGCGCGCCTCAAGGAGCTCGGGCCGGGCGCGATCGGCCCGATCCTCGCGGCACTGTCCGAGGCCGACAAGAACGCCACGCTCGCCCTGGTCGAGGTCCTGGCGCACCTGGTGAGTCCCAAAACCCTCCCCCAATTCATGCAGGGGCTGGTCGAGGGCAGTCCGCGGGTGATCGCGGGGATCGCCTGGGCGCTCACCAGCAGCCGCAACTTCCCGCCGAACCTGCTGCTCGATGCGCTGTCGACCCCGGGGATCGCCAAGGCGAAGCTCCTGGAGGTCATCGCCGCGCACAAGTCCCGCTTCACGGTGCGCGAGCTGCTGAACGCCGCCTATACCCAGGAGCCGAACGAGAAGGCTGCGCTCTTTCGCATCATCGGGGAGCTCACCGGCCCCGGCACGCTGCCGGAGCTCATCCAGCGCCTGCACGGCAAGGATCCCATCGCGCGCGTGCACATCGTCAATGTCCTCGCGCGCTTCAACACACCCGAGGTGCACACCGCGCTGCAGGGCCTGCTCAACGACCCCAACAAGCTGATCCGCGGAGCGACGCTGTCGGCACTGCAGCGCATGGATGGGGCGATCGACGTCGAGAAAGTCTGCGAGCTGCTGAAGGATCCCGAGATCGACGTGCAGAACAAGGCTGTCGATGTCGTCATCAAAGCCAATGATCCGGATACCATCCGCTACCTGATCGCGGTGCTCAAGGACGAGAGCGAGAGCGCCCGGCGCGCCGCGGTCGAGGTGCTGAACGAGGTGGGCGACGCCAAATCGGTGAAACACCTGCTCGCGGCGCTGAAGGACAGCGACTGGTGGGTGCGCTCACGGGCGGCGGATGCGCTCGGCAAGATCGGCGGCCCGCGAGTCATCGATGCGGTGCTGCAGCTGGTGCGCGACCAGGACCAGGACATCCGCCGCGCCGCCATCGAGATCCTCAACCAGACCAAGGACGAGCGCGCCGTCGACTCGCTCATCCAGGCGACCCGCGACCCGGACTGGTGGGTGAGTGAGCGCGCGGTCGATGCACTCGCCGAGATCGGCAGCAAGCGGGCCGTGCCCCGGCTGCTCGAGATGCTGAGGGAGGGCAAGACCAAGGCGCTGCCCATCGTCGTGCGCGCCCTCGGCAGGCTCGGCGATGCGCAGCTCGCCGACACCTTGATGCCGCTGCTCGGCAGGCCCGAGCGGGAGGTGCGGATCGAGGCCATGCAGGCGCTCGCCGCTCTCGCCGACGCCGGCGGCGCCGAGCCGGTGCGCAGCCAGCTCAAGGCGCAGGCCGCCGCGCCCGACGAGACGATCGCCCGCGCCGCCGAAGCGGCGCTCGCCGATCTCGAGCGGCGCCTCGCCGCCGCGCCGGCGACCGCGGAGATCGTCCTGCCCGAGTCCCCCCTGCCCGCCCCGCCGGCCCCCGCGCCGAGCCGGGCGCAGGCGAAGGAAGCCGCCCGGCTCGATATCCAGACGCTCAGGACCGGCGACATCCTCGAAGGCCGCTACAAGTACCTCGAGCGCATCGGCAAGGGCGCCTTCGGCACCGTGCTGCTGATGGAGGACACGGTGGTCGATGAGCGGCTGATCCTGAAGTTCCTCAATCCCAATGTGGCGACGGACGAGGAGGTCATGAAGCGCTTCGTGCACGAGCTGCGCTACTCGCGCAAGATCACGCACCAAAACGTCATCCGCATCTACGACTTCCTCTACATCCAGGGAAACTATGCGATCTCGATGGAGTATTTCCCCTCGCACACCCTGGGCAGCGAGATCACCGGGGAGAAGCCGCTCGAGCTCAGGCGCGCTCTGCAGTTCGGCGCCGACATCTGCACCGGCATGACGGTCGCGCACCGCGTGGGCATCGTGCATCGGGATCTGAAGCCCGCGAACGTGCTGATCAACGAGGAAGGACTGCTGAAGATCGTCGACTTCGGTGTGGCCGCCGCGCAGCGCGAGAGCGAGACCCAGCTGACCCGCACCGGCTACGTCATCGGCTCGCCGAAGTACATGGCGCCCGAGCAGATCCTCGGCAAGCGGGTCGACGAGCGCGCCGACATCTACGCCCTGGGCGTGATCCTCTACGAAAT
This sequence comes from Pseudomonadota bacterium, assembly GCA_021792755.1. Taxonomy (GTDB): domain Bacteria; phylum Pseudomonadota; class Gammaproteobacteria; order Steroidobacterales; family Steroidobacteraceae; genus 13-2-20CM-66-19. The sequence continues at coordinate 14,650 of JAJYUA010000004.1, read as the reverse complement.
GCTCACCGGCACTCCGCCCTATTCGCGCGGCGATCACATGTCGGTGATGTACCAGCACGTGCAGGGCAAGGCCCGCCCCCCGCAAGAGCTCAACGCCTCCCTGCCGCGCGGACTCTCGGAGCTGGTCATGCGCGCCATGGCCGTCGACAAGGCCAAGCGCTTCCAGAGCATGGACGATGTGCGCGTGGCGCTCGAGAAATACCAGCGCACCGCCTGAGCATACCGGCCGTCCCCGGGCCGGCCGGCGTGTGCCGGCTCAAATTTCCACGCCCACACGGTTGATTTCCCGCCGGCCCTCGCGCCAAAGTACGGCCTCGACCAGGCAGGAGGACGCCTTTTGGCCCGTATCGATGCGTTCTTGAAGCTCGGCGTGCAGCAAGGCTGCTCGGACTTGCATCTCGCCGTCGGGGTGCCCCCGATGCTGCGCATGCACGGGGATCTGCTGCCGATCAAGTTCCGGGACCTGCGCGCCGCGGAGCTGGAAGGGTACGTGCTGGAGATCCTCACGCCCTCGCAGTCGCAGCGCTTCGCCGCCGGCAATGATCTGGATTTTTCCTATGTCTCGGCCGACGGGGCCCGCTTTCGCGCCAATGTCTTTCGCAAGGACACCGGCATCGGGGCCACCTTCCGCACCATTCCCTCGCAGGTGCCGACGCTCGCCCAGATGGGCCTGCCGCCGGTGATCGAGAAGCTCTGCGACCATCACCAGGGGATGATCCTGGTGACGGGGGCGACCGGCGCGGGCAAGTCGACCACGCTCGCGGCGATGATCGACCACCTGAACCAGACCCGCAAGCTCAACATCATCACCCTGGAGGATCCCATCGAGGTCGTGCATCCGAGCAAGACGAGCCAGGTCATCCAGCGGGAGCTCGGCACCCACATCCCGAGCTTCGCGGAAGGCGTGCGCGCGGCCATGCGCGAGGATCCGGATGTGATCCTGGTCGGCGAGATGCGCGACGCCGAGACGATCTCCATGGCCATGACCGCCGCCGAGACCGGCCACCTCGTGCTCGGCACGCTGCACACCACCAGCGCCGTGAAGACCGTCGATCGCATCATCGATGCGCTGCCGATCGAGCAGCGCGAGCAGACCAAGAGCTTCCTCGCGCAGAGCCTGCTCGCCGTGGTGACCCAGGTGCTGGTGAAAACCCCCGACGGCCACGGGCGCCGGGCCGTGTGCGAGGTGATGATCATGACCCGGGCGATCGCCAAGCTGATCCAGATGGAGCAGACCTTCCAGATCCCGAGCCTGGTGCAGACCAACCGCGACCTCGGCATGCAACTGCTCGACCAGTCGCTGCTCGCGGCGATCGCCGCCCGCGAGATCGATCCGGAGCACGCCTACAGCTACGCCACCGACAAGCGGCCCTTCCAGAAATACGTCACCGACGCCTCCCTGCTGCCGAAGGCCGAGGCCGCGGCGGCTCCGGGCACGTGAGGCTTGCCAATGGCGAGGATCGACGCCCTCCTGCTCGAAGTGCTCAAGCGGCACGGCTCGGACCTGCATTTCATCGCCGGGGAGCCGCCGCGAATCCGCCTGTACGGGGAGCTCATGCCGCTCACGGACCAGACGCTCGGCCAGGAATTCGTCAAGCAGGCCCTGCGCGAGATCATGCCGAAGATGGCCGCCGAGCGCTTCGAGTCGAAGGACGGGGCCGACTTCGCCTACACCATCCCGGAGGTCGGGCGCTTCCGCGTCAACGTGATGCGCCAGCTGAACGGCATGGGGGCGGTGCTGCGCGCCATACCCTCCAAGGCGCTCACACTCGATGAGCTCGACATGCCCGATGCGGTGCGCAGGCTCTGCCTGGCCACCAACGGTCTGGTGCTGGTCACCGGCAAGACCGGCTCGGGCAAGTCGACCACGCTCGCTGCGATGATCGACGACATCAACACCCGGGAGAAGGGCCACATCCTCACCATCGAGGACCCGATCGAGTTCGTGCACCAGAGAAAGAACTGCCTCATGAGCCAGCGCGAGATCGGCGTACACAGCGCGAGTTTCGCCGCCGCGCTGCACTCGGCACTGCGCGAGGATCCGGACGTCATCCTGGTCGGGGAGCTTCGCGATCTGGAGACGATGAGCATCGCGGTGACCGCCGCCGAGACCGGGATCCTCGTCATGGGCACGCTGCATACCAACGGGGCGGCGCAGACGGTGGACCGCATGGTCAACGTTTTCCCCGCCGACAAGCAATCGCACGTGCGCGGCATGCTGTCGACGTCGCTGCGCGGCGTGGTCTCGCAGCAGCTGCTGCGGCGGGCCGACGGGCGCGGCCGGGTGGCGGCGCTCGAGATCCTCATCAATACCCCCGCGGCGGCGAGCCTCATCCGCCAGGGCAAGCTCGACCAACTCGAGAACACCATGCAGTCCGGCGCCCAGTTCGGCATGCGCACCATGGACAGCGCCATTCAACAGCTGCTCGAGCAGCGCCTCGTCACCGCGGAGGAGGCCTACCAGAAGGCCATCAACAAGGCGCGCTTCGAGGCGCTCCGGGGCGGGGCCTAGAGCGCGCGGAAAATCCGCCCTGCGGCCGCCGTCCCGCGCGCAAGCGGGCTGTCTAGAGCCGCGCGCAACCGGTAAGATCCGCCGATGAGCGAGACTTTCTTCGTCACCGCCGCCCTGCCGTACGCGAACGGCCCGTTTCACATCGGACACATCATGGAGTACATCCAGGCCGATATCTGGGTGCGCTTCCAGCGCATGCAGGGTCATCGGGTGCACTTCGTGGGGGCGGACGACGCCCACGGCGCGCCCATCATGCTCAAGGCCGAGGCCGAAGGCGTGAGCCCGCGGGAGCTGGTTGCGCGCATCGCCGCCGGCCGGCCCCGCTACCTCGAGGGCTTTCGCATCGGCTTCGATCACTGGCACTCGACCGACTCGCCCGAGAACGTCGCGCTCTCCCAGGATGTCTACCGGCGCCTGAAGGGCGCGGGGCTCATCTACTCGAAGCCGATCGAGCAGTTCTACGACCCGGTCAAGGGCATGTTTCTCGCCGACCGGTACATCAAGGGCGAATGCCCCAAGTGCCGCGCCAAGGACCAGTACGGGGACGCGTGCGAGGTCTGCAGCAGCGTCTATTCCCCGACGCAGCTCATCGAGCCGTACTCGGTCCTCACCGGCGCAAGGCCCGTGCTCAGGACCTCGGACCATTTCTTCTTCCGGCTCTCCGATCCGCGCTGCGTCGAATTCCTGCACGAGTGGCTGGGACAGCCCGGCCACGTGCAGCCCCAGGTCGCCAACAAGGCGCGCGAATGGCTCTCCGGCAACGGGGATCAGGCACTCTCGGACTGGGACATCTCGCGCGACGCCCCCTACTTCGGCATTCCGATCCCGGATGCGCCCGGGAAGTACTTCTACGTGTGGCTCGATGCGCCCATCGGCTACCTCGCCTCGCTCAAGAGCTACTTCGACAGCGGCAAGGCGCGGGCGGGCGGGGAGCCGCGCGCCTTCGAGGCCTTCCTCACCGATCCGGACACCCGCCAGATCCACTTCATCGGCAAGGACATCATCTACTTCCACACGCTGTTCTGGCCGGCGATGCTGAAGTTCGCCGGCCCCCCCTACAAGGTTCCCGACAACGTCCACGTTCACGGCTTCATCACCGTCTCCGGGGAGAAGATGTCCAAGTCGCGCGGCACCGGGATCAGCCCGCTGCGCTACCTCGAGCTCGGCATGAATCCGGAGTGGCTGCGCTACTACATCGCCGCCAAGCTCAATGCCAACGTCGAGGACCTGGACTTCAATCCCGATGACTTCGTGGCGCGGGTCAACAGCGATCTCATCGGCAAGTACGTCAACATCGCCAGCCGCGCGGCCAGTTTCATCACCCGCCACTTCCAGGGCGCGATCGAGTACGGCCCCGACCTGGATGCGCTCGCGCGGCAGGCGCAGCAGGTGAGCGAACAAGTCCGCGCCAGCTACCAGGGGCGCGAGTTCGGCCGGGCGATGCGCGAGACGATGGCCTTTGCCGACCGGCTGAACCAGGAATTCGACGCGCGCAAGCCCTGGGTGCTCGCCAAGGACCCGGCGCGGCGCGGGCAGTTGCAGGACAGCTGTGCCCGTGCACTCTATGGATTCAAGGTGTTGACCGTGCTGCTCGCGCCCGTGCTGCCCGATGTCGCCGAACGTGTCGCCCGGGAGCTGTTCGGGCTCGAGCTGCCGCTGCGCTGGCAGGATGCGCTCGAGCCGCCACGGCGGGTCAATCCGTATCGACACCTCATGACCCGCGTCGAGCCCAAGCAGCTCGATGCGCTGCTCGAGCCTCCTGCCGAGGCCGCCGCGGAAAGCGCGCCGGCGCAGAAAGGGCCGGCCATCGGGCAGGCCGCGGCGAGCGCCGCCCAGGGCGGCGTGCAGGCGCCAGCCAAGGCTGTGCCGCCACAGGCGCAAGCTCCGCCCGCCCTCTCCATCGATGAGTTCAAGAAGGTGGACCTGCGCGTGGCGCGCATCGCGGCCGCGGAGCAGGTCGCCGGAGCCGACAAGCTGCTGAAACTGACGCTCGATCTCGGTACCGAGACCCGCACCGTATTCGCCGGGATCAAGTCCGCCTACGAGCCTGCGACGCTGGTGGGTCGCCTCACGGTGATGGTGGCCAACCTCGCGCCGCGCAAGATGAAGTTCGGCCTGTCCGAAGGCATGGTGCTCGCCGCGAGCGGCGAGGCCGGCGGCCCCTACCTGCTCTCGCCCGACTCCGGCGCGACACCAGGGATGCGGATCAGCTGAAAAGCTCATGCCCGGCGCCGACGACATCGACGCGCTGCTGCCGCAGACCCAGTGCGCCCGCTGCGGCCATCCGGGCTGCCGGCCCTACGCCGAGGCGATTGCCCGCGGCGAGGCCGAAATCAATCAATGCCCGCCGGGCGGCACCGCAACCATTGCCGCGCTGGCAAAGCTGCTGCGCCGCGAGCCACTGCCGCTCAATCCCGCCAACGGCGCGCAAGCACCGACGCTCGTCGCCCTGATCGACGAGGACGCCTGCATCGGCTGCGCCAAGTGCCTGCCGCCCTGCCCCGTCGATGCCATCATCGGCGCGCGCAAACATCTGCACACGGTCGTCATGGCGCTTTGCACCGGCTGCGAGCTGTGCCTCGCCCCCTGCCCCGTGGACTGCATCGTCATGGCTCCCCGCCCGGCGACACCGGCCACTGCGCCGGCCCCCGAGCCCCGCGCGAACCGCCGGCGTTTCGCCGCCCACAACGCGCGCCTCGCGCGCCGTGCCGAGGAGCGCGCGAGGCTGCTGGCCTCCCGCAAACGCCAGGTCTCACCTCAGTCATGACCTGAACAGCCGCGAATGCCCCTGCACCCCGCCACCCGCCGCGCCCTCTACCGCCGCCTGCAGGCCGCCAACCCCCGCCCGCGCAGCGAGCTCGAGTACTCGAGCCCCTTCGAGCTGCTGGTCGCGGTCATGCTCTCGGCCCATACGACGGACAGGAGCGTCAATGCGGCGACCCGCAAGCTCTTTCCCCTCGCCGACACACCGCAGGCCATGCTCGCCCTCGGAGTCGAGGGCGTGAAGCCGTTTCTCAGATCCGTCGGGCTCTACACCGCCAAGTCGCAGCACCTGATCGGGCTGTGCCGGCAGCTCCTGCAGCGCCACGGCGGCGAGGTGCCCTCGGATCGGGCCGCGCTCGAAGCGCTGCCCGGGGTGGGGCGCAAGACCGCCAGCATCATCCTCAATATCGTGTTCGGGAAAGACGAGATCGCGGTCGACACCCACATCTTCCGCGTGGCCAACCGCACCGGACTCGCCCCCGGCAAGACACCGCTCGCCGTCGAGCGGGCCCTCGTGGCGAACACCCCGGAGGAATTCAAGCGCGACGCCCATCACTGGCTGCTGCTGCACGGACGCTACGTGTGCACTGCCCGCGCTCCCGCCTGCCCGAAATGCAGCATCGCGGATCTTTGCGAGTATCCTCACAAGTCCCAACCGCACGCCGGGAAGGAGCGCCGGCCGCGAGGCAGTCTCCCAAGGCCTCAAAGGCCGCCCGCCCGCGCAGGCTCTGTGGCGGGCAAGCGCCCCCCCTGAAGCGTCGGTCGGCCACCGGCTGAACCCATGCCCTTCTTCGCCGATCAGAACCGCGAGCAACTGCGTCGGATGTACTGCGATGCCTGGCGCAAATTCCGCGCCCGCGCGCCCCTGGAGCCGCTCGAAGCCCAGATTGCCGCCGTGATCGCCGAGCACGCCGAGCACGTTCCCCTGCTCGAGTCCCCCGAGGCACTGTTGCATGAGTTCGCGCCCCAGGACGGCCGCGAGAACCCCTTCCTGCACCTCGGGCTTCATCTTGCGATCCGCGAGCAAGTCTGCACCGACCGGCCCGCCGGCATCGCCCGCATCCATGAAACCCTTTCCCGGCGTCTCGGCGATGCGCATGCCGCCGAGCACGCGATGATCGAGCGGCTTGCCGAGACCCTGTGGGAAGCCCAGCGCTTCGGGCGCATGCCGGATGAGCAGCAGTACCTGCAGCGCCTGAGGGCGTTGTAGCGCTCAGGGCGAGTCGCGGCGCGCCAGCCTCACCTCGCTCTCAAGCGAGATCGGCTTTCGGTGCCCTCTGTTGCGACAGCGGGGCCTTCTCCGCGAGCAGTACACGATAGATCAGGCCACCTGCCGCCCCCCCCACAGCGGCATCACCCAGAACAGCCACAGTTGATGCACCGCCCAGCCGCCCTGGAACAGCGCAACGCCCGTGCTGCGGGCCGGATTCACCGACGTGTTGTCCACCGGGATGCTGATGAGGTGAATCAGCGTCAGGGTCAGACCGATGGCAAGCCCAGCGAAGCCCGCCGGGGCCCGGCGGTCGGTCGCACCTTGGATGATCAGCACGAACATTGCCGTCAGCACGAACTCCGTGATCATCACCGACTGCATGGAGTATCCGCCCGGGGAGTGAGCTCCATAGCCGTTCGAGGCAAACCCGCTCGCCGAGACGTTGAAGCCGGGCTTGCCGCTCGCAATTGCGTACAGCACCGCGCCCGCCACAATCGCGGCCACCACCTGGACCACGACGTAGGGGATGACATCTCCGGCGCTGAACCGTCCACCGGCAAAAAGCCCCACTGTCACGGCGGGATTGAAGTGTCCCCCCGAGATGTGCCCCACCGCATAGACCATGGTGAGGACCGTGAGCCCGAAAGCCAGGGCAACCCCGAGGTAACCGATCCCGAGGTGCGGGTAGGCCGCGGAAATCACGGCGCTGCCACAGCCCCCGAGCACCAGCCAGAACGTCCCGAAAAATTCCGCCGCCAACCGTTTATTCATCGTTGTCTCCGCTCGGCACCAGGCCCTTGAAGACCCCCCGGACCCGTCTCGGGTGGCAGCTTCTCGGCTGCCTGACAGTGATGGTAGCACGGGCGCGGGCCCTTCCATTGCAGGCGCCTGTGGCGACCCACGCCCGGCTGATACACTATGCGGACAACGCAAAGGTCCGCACATGGTAACCAGCCGCGGCGAGTCTTTTGAACGCGAAGAGCCGATCGAACGGGCCAGTGTCGATGAGATCCGGCACCTGCAGCTCGAGCGCCTGCGTTGGTCTTTGCGCCACGCGTACCGCAACGTCGAGCACTATCGGCGCAGCTTCGATGCCGGCGACGTCCATCCCGACATGCTGCGCTCGCTGGAAGATCTGTCGAAATTCCCCTTCCTCACCAAACACGACTTCCGCACCCGTTATCCCTTCGGGCTGTTCGCAGTGCCTCACGAGAAGGTGGTGCGCCTGCATGCCTCGAGCGGCACCACCGGCAAACCCTCGATCGTCGGCTACACCGCCAACGATGTCGACACTTGGGCGGGACTGATGGCCCGCTCCATCCGCGCCGCGGGCGCACGCACCGGCGATATGGTCCACGTCGCCTACGGCTATGGCTTGTTCACCGGTGGCCTGGGAGCGCACTATGGCGCCGAGCGCCTGGGCTGCACCGTCGTTCCGGTCTCGACCGGACGCGGGGATTGGCAGGTGAGGCTCATCCGCGATCTGCGCCCCGACATCCTGATGGCGACCCCGTCGTACGCCCTCACTCTGGCCGAGGCGTTCGTCCGCCAGGGCGTGGATCCTCGCGAGAGCTCGCTGCGCATCGGCATCTTCGGCGCGGAACCCTGGACCGAGGCGATGCGCGCGGAGCTGGAGTCGCGTCTGGGACTGAGCGCGGTCGACATTTATGGCCTCTCGGAAGTGATGGGACCGGGGGTGGCCTGCGAGTGCCTCGAGACCCGCGACGGACCGGTGATCTGGGAAGATCATTTCTACCCGGAGGTGATCGATCCGGAAACCGGCCGGCCGCTGCCCGAGGGCGAGCAAGGCGAGCTGGTGCTGACCTCCTTGACGCGCGAGGCGCTGCCGGTGATCCGCTACCGCACGCGGGACCTCACCCGGCTGCTGCCGCCCACCGCCCGCTCCATGCGGCGCATGGCGCGAGTGCAGGCTCGCAGCGACGACATGCTCATCATCCGCGGTGTCAATGTCTTCCCGTCGCAGATCGAGGAGCAGATCCTGCGCACCCCGGCGCTGGCGCCGCACTACCAGCTCGAGCTCACCCGCGAAGGATATCTCGACTCCCTGACCGTGCACGTGGAGAGCCTGGGAGCCGATGACAACGCCGCCGCGCGGCACAGGACGGCTCGCGAGTTGGCGGGTCACCTGCGGACGAACATCGGCATCCATGTGGCCGTCGAGGTCCATTCGCCCGGCGCGATCGCGCGCTCCAAAGGCAAGGCCAGACGTCTCATCGACAGGCGCTCGGTCAAGTGACGCCGCGATCGACAGCCCGGAGCCGCCGGCCCGGCGCCGATTCGCGCCGCGACACCGACCGACGACAGGACCGGCGAGCGGTCCCGGCCGAGTGAGGCCGAGGGCGCGCCCGAGGCCCCGGCGGGCCTCGCCGAGCCGGCATCATGAAGAGGGAGGATCCGGGTCGGCGGGCGCGCCGAGGGCGTGAGGGTCAACGTTCCCCGCGCAGGCGGGCGTTCCCCGGCGCGGGGCGCCGCTCACGAGCCCGCCGACGCCGCGGCGAGCGCCGCCTCGAGCCCCTCGGGGCAGGCTCTGAGGGCCTCGAGCGCCTCCTGGTCCCACTGCCGGGCGATGCGGCCCTCGAGAAGCAGCGCCGCCCGGTCCGAATAGCGCTCCACCAGATCGAGCGAATGAGTCGCCAGCAGCACCGCGCAGGCATCGCCCGACACCCGCCTGCGCAGATGTTGCTTCAGCACGAGGGCGCTCGCCGGATCGAGTCCGTTGAAGGCCTCATCGAGCACCACCAGCGCCGGATCACCGAGCAGGGAAAGCAGCACCGCGAGCTTCTGGCGTGCGCCGGTCGAGTACGAGTCGACGAAGCGATCGAGCATGGGTGCAAAGGCGAACGCGTCCATCAGCTCGAGCACCTCGGCACCGATCGCCGCCAGGCCCTTGGCGGCGGCGTAGACCTCCAGGCACTGCCGTCCCGTCAACAGCCCGGGCAGCCGCTCCGGCGCGCAGCCGAATCCCAACACGCGCTTGGCGCCGCGCGGATCCTCGCGCAGCGAGCGGCCGCCGATCCATATCTGTCCGGCCGCGGGCACGAGAATGCCGCCGATGCAGTGCAGCAGTGTCGTCTTGCCGGTGCCGTTCGGTCCGAGGAGCGCGAGCCATTCGCCACGCTGGAGGTCAAGATCGATATCTGCCAGCACAACGTGCTTATCGTAGCCTGCGCGCAGCCCGCGTACGCACAGAGCCTGCGCATCGTCCTTGCCGATCCCCTCGCGTGAGGCGGTGCTCACGGCACTGTCAGGGCCCGCGAATCGCGGCGCCGAGCCCCGCCCGCCGGCACGCCAGCGCACAACACACCGCGGTCGACGCCCATGAGGCGAGCAGGATCGCCGCGCACACCGGTATTCCGAGCCGAAACGCCCACGGCAGACCGATCAGGCGCGCGAGCAGCACCATCAACAGGCAGCCGACCATCTGCTTCAGCAGCGCCCGCCACTCGAGCGCGAGCGCGAAACGGCGGCGATCGACGCCCGTCGGGGCGAGCCAACGCGCCGCCTCGAACGCCACCCGGGCGGCGGCAAGGGACAGCAACACGAGGCCGTATGCCGCCAGGCAGGCCGCGAGGACCACCAGAGCCAGCTCACCCGAGGTGCCGAGCGGCAGGCACAGCGCGACGAGCAGCGCGACGCGCGCGAGCGACTTCGGCCGGCTGAAGATCCGCCCGCGGGCCACCGGCCAATACGACAGCGGCCGCAGCGACGGCGCCTCGGCCCAACGGGCTCGCGCCCGGCGCAGGCTCGCGTATTGGGAGCCCGGAGCGCCGAGACCCAGGGCGCGCGAGACGATCGCCCCCACCGCCACCCCGGCCAGCGCCCCGAGGGCTGCAGCCCCGATGAGATGCGCGGCAGCGGCGGCTTCGATCCGGCCGCCGGCCCAGGCGAGCCCCGCCAGGGCGAGAAGCGGCAACAGCCGCAGCAGCGCGCCAAGCGCCCGCGGCGACAGCGGCGCGGATACCGGCAGGGCCGCCAGCCACGAGGCCGACGTGCTGGCGAGGAGGCGGCTCTTGCGCCGCATGAGGGGCAGGGCGAACAAGCCTGCGCTGATCGTGCCGGTGAGCACCCCATGAGCGGCGAACCACGCGAGCACCGCACCGATCGCCGGGAACCCGAGCACCGCCGCACAGGCGCCGATCAGCAGCGCCGCGATGCTCCCTGTCCGCGCAGGGCTTCGCCGCAAGGCGTTGCACGAGCCGAGCGAGGCGGCGAGCAGTGCGGGCCGGCGGCTCGCGAGCGAGCGCGCCAGGCCGGGCGGAAGGGCACGCAGCTCCTGCACGTTCCGCGCCCGGCTCCCGGCTACTTTCCGGGAATGTACAGATCCGTCAGCGTGCCTTCACAGGCCTCCGCCGCCATCGCGACCGTCTCCGAGAGCGTAGGATGCGGGTGAATGGTGAGGCCGATGTCGGCCGCATCGCAGCCGGTTTCGATCGCCAGCGCCACCTCCCCGATCAGCTCCCCGGCATTCGTGCCCACGATGCCGCCGCCGAGCACGCGATGAGTGCCCGGGTCGAACAGCAGCTTCGTCATGCCCTCCTCGCGGCCGAGCGAAAGCGAGCGGCCGCTCGCCACCCAGGGGAAGACGCCTTTCTCCACCCTGGTGCCCTTCGCCCTGGCCTCCGTCTCGGTCAGGCCGACCCACGCGATCTCCGGATCGGTGTAGGCGACGCACGGTATGACCCGCGCATCGAAGGCGCTCTTGCGGCCGGATGCCACTTCGGCGGCCACCTTGGCCTCGTGTGTCGCCTTGTGCGCGAGCATGGGCGGACCGGCGATGTCGCCGACGGCATAGATGTGCGGCACATTGGTGCGCATCTGCTTGTCCACCGGAATGAAGCCGCGATCGGACACCGTGACGCCCGCGGCCTGCGCCCCGATGAGCTTGCCGTTGGGCGAGCGGCCCACGGCCACGAGCACACGGTCATAGGTCTGCGGCGGCGGAGCCTTCCCGCCTTCGAACGTCACGCGCACGCCCTCGGCAAGCGCCTCGACGCGCGCGACCTTGGTGCCGAGGAGAATCTGCTCGTAGCGGGAACGGATCCGCCGCTCCAGCGGGCGCACGAGGTCCGGATCGCAGCCGGGGATCAGCTGCGGTGTCAGCTCGACGACGCTCACCCGGGTGCCGAGCGCGGCATACACGCAGGCCATCTCGAGCCCGATGATGCCGCCGCCGATCACCAGCATTGCCCCGGGGAACTCCGGCAGCTCGAGCGCGCCGGTCGAGTCGATGATGCGCGGATCCTGCGGCAGGGCCGGCTGGCGGACGGCCTGCGAGCCGGCGGCGATGATGCACTGCTCGAAGTGGATGCGCTCGGCGCCCTCCGCCCCTGCCACCTCGATCACGTTCGGTCCGATGAACCGGCCGGTGCCCCGCACCACCTGCACCTTGCGCTGCCTGGCGAGTACGCCGAGGCCGCCGGTGAGCTTCCCGACCACCGAGTCCTTCCATTCACGCAGCTTCGCCCGATCGATCCGCGGCGCGCCGAAAGCGATGCCGTGCGCGCCCATTTCCTCGGCGTCCTCGATCACCTTGGCGGCGTGCAGCAGGGCCTTGGAGGGTATGCAGCCGACATTGAGACAGACGCCGCCCAGGGTCGGCCAGCGTTCCACCAGCATCACTTTCAGACCGAGATCGGCGGCACGGAACGCCGCCGTGTAGCCGCCGGGCCCGGCCCCGAGCACCAGCAACTGCGTGGAGCGGTCAAAACCCGCCTGAGCCGCCGTGCTCGAGGCGGGTGCGGATGTCGGGGCGCCCGCAGGCGGCCCGCCGGCGGCAACGGGCGGCGGCGGCGCAGGCCGCTCGGGCGGCTCTCGCGCGCCATGCGGCGCGGCCGATCGAGCGGTCTCGGGGACGGCCTGAGCCTCGAGCCGTGCGATCAGCGAGCCCTTGGACACCTTGTCCCCGGGCTTCACCAACACCTCGACGATCGTGCCGGCTGCGATCGCCGGCACGTCCATCGAAGCCTTGTCGGTCTCCAGGGTCACCAGGGGCGCATCGACATCGATCCGCTCGCCGGGCCGCACCAGCACTTCCACCACGGCCACGTCGCTGAAATTGCCGAGGTCCGGCACCCTGAGCTCCAGGCGGCTCACGGCACGGCCTCGATGAGCGAGTGCGGATCGGCGAGCGTCCTGGCGAGAAAGGTGGTGAAGCGGGCCGCCGCCGCGCCGTCGATGACCCGGTGGTCATAGGAGAGCGACAGCGGCAACATCAGGCGCGGCACGAACACCCCGTCCCGATACACCGGCTTGTACGCCGAGCGCGAGACACCGAGGATCGCGACCTCTGGGGCGTTGATGATGGGCGTGAAGGCGGTGCCGCCGATGCCCCCGAGGCTGGAGACGGTGAAGCTCCCTCCCTGCATCTGCGCCCCGGAGAGCTTGCCGTTGCGGGCCGCCTCGGAGAGCTCGCCCAACTGGCGCGCGATCTCGTAGATGTCTTTGCGGTCGGCCTCGCGCACCACCGGCACCATCAGGCCGTGCGGCGTGTCGGCGGCGAAACCGACGTGGATGTACTTCTTCAGGACCAGGTTGGCGCCGGATGCATCGAGCGAGGCGTTGAACGTCGGGAACGCCTGCAGCGCCTTGACACAGGCGCGCACGATGAAGGCGAGCGGCGTGAGCTTGATGCCCTGCGCGGTGGCCGCCTCCTTCAGCTTGAGGCGAAGCGCCTCGAGGTCGGTGATGTCCGACTCCTCGAACTGCGTGACGTGCGGGATAGTGACCCAGCTGGCGTGCAGCCTGGGGCCGGAGATGCGCTGGATCCTCGAGAGCGGCCGGGTCTCGATGGGGCCGAAGGCGGCGAAGTCGACCGGCGGCACGGCCGGCAGCGCAGCCGTTCCGGCGGGTGCGTCCGGCGCGGCGGCGAAGAGGCCCTTGACGAACGCCTTGACGTCATCGTGAGTGATGCGGTCCTTGACGCCGCTGCCCTTGACGCGGGTGAGATCGACCCCGAGCTCGCGGGCGAACTTGCGCACGCTGGGGCCGGCATGAGCGCGCGAGAAGCCCGGCTCATCGATCGGCGGCAGGTCCGTGCGCGGCGCGGGGGCGGATGGCGAAGCGGCCGCGGACGCACTCTCGGGCGCGGCCGCGGCGGCCGGCGCAGGCGCAGGCGCCGACGGCCTCGGAAGTTCGGCCCGCGCAGCCGGCGGCGCAGCAGAAGCCCCCTGGTCCGCGGCCGCACCCGCGGGCGGCGCGGCACGCACGGTGGCCACCAGATCGCCGGAGGAGACCGTACCACCCTTGTCCACATGCAGCGTCTCGATCACACCGGCGGCGGTCGAGGGGACATCCATGGTGGCCTTTTCCGTCTCGAGCGTAATCAGGGGAGCCTCCGGCTCGATGCGCTCGCCGACCTTGACGAGCACGTCGATCACGGCGACGTCTTTGAAATTGCCCAGATCGGGCACGCGCACTTGCACGAGGCTCTCTGCCGCGCTCATTGGCATCGCCTTCCGATGTCAGACTTTCCAGGGAACCGGCTTCTCGGGATCGACCCCGAGCGCCTTCACGGCGGCGCCGACCGCCGCCGCCTCGATCTTGCCGTCATCGGCCAGCGCCTTGAGCGTCGCGACCACGAGGTGAGTGCAATCGACCTCGAAATGCCGTCGCAGCGCCGCGCGCGAATCCGAGCGGCCATAGCCGTCGGTGCCGAGGCTCACATACGTGCCGGGTATCCACTGGCGGATCTGATCGGGCACGGTCCGCACGTAGTCGGTCGCGGCGATGAACGGGCCGCGCGCGTCCTCGAGACACTTGCGCACATACGGGATGCGGGCCCGCTCCGTGGGGTGAAGCTGGCTCCAGCGCTCGCATTCGAGGGCCTCGCGGCGCAGCTCGCCGAAGCTCGTGACCGAGAACACCTCCGTGCGCACGCCGTACTCGCTCTCCAGCCTCTGCGCGGCCGAGAGGCACTCACGCAGGATGGTGCCTGAGCCGAGCAGCGTCGCGCGCAGTTTGCCCGTCGAGCCGGCGGCACGCACACGGTAGGCGCCCTTGAGAATGCCCTCCTCCACGCCCTTCGGCAGGGCCGGCTGCGGGTAGTTCTCGTTCATGACCGTGATGTAGTAGAAGATGTTTTCCTGCTCGACGTACATGCGCCGCATGCCGTCCTGGATGATCACGGCGAGCTCGTAGCCGAA
>JAJYUA010000049.1 GCA_021792755.1 Pseudomonadota bacterium | reverse complement strand
GACCTGAGGGTGGCGTTGATCAGCTTCGGGGCCGGCGCCTGGAAGCTCGCCGCGCGCGAGCGCTTCATCGGTTGGGATGAGGCTCAGCGACAACGCAATCTACAGCTCGTCATCAACAACGCCCGCTTCCTCGTGCTCCCCTGGATCCAGTCCAAGGGCCTCGCCTCCAAAATCCTCTCCCTCCTCGCCCGACAACTCCCGCACGACTGGCAGCAGCGCTACGGCTATCGCCCCGTCCTCCTTGAGACCTTCGTCGAGGCCCCGCGGCATCGCGGTACCTGCTACAAGGCCGCCAACTGGATCCACGTCGGTCAGACCACAGGACGCGGCAAGCTCGACGTCACCCACCAGCACGCTGTACCCATCAAGGACATCTGGCTCTATCCGCTGTCTCGGCACTTCCGCGCCTTTCTCTGCAAATAGCGCGAGGCAGCCGACGGGTTCACCGAATATTTACCTCCCATTCGCCCTGAAATTCGTCATCTCTTTGACTCTGCTGAGGCGTTCCGTTGCCTCCACTGTGCCATTGCCCATCAGGCAGGCACACCGATCCCCTCAATCGGAATCCTCCGCAACCGGATCAGCACCTCGGCGGGCGCAGCCTTCCAAGTGGGAAGGGCCGCGACCGTGCCGCGCTCCTTCAGGCCGTGAGCCCGAAAGACGTTCCTCGCCAATTCAATGCCGACTGCCGTAATTCTCACGCCGGACGCCCCCGCGCCGGTTCGTTGGTTGTTCCGGGCGCCCACTTTGGCGCAGTTGCTGCCGTTGACATGAGGGGCGCACAAAGGCGGGAGCAGGAGTCCCTTCTGTGATTGAAAAGTCTTTACCAGAAGCGTTACCGTCGCTCTGCACCGCGCGGACGTCTCGTTGTCGAATCCGTTGACGCCGGGGCGGGATCTCCCGGGTAATCGGCTTCGGGCGCCCGCGGCACCTTTGGGCCGCGAGCGTTCGAGCGATCGACCGCGTCATTGGATAGGGAATTTCGGCGTCAGCGGTTCACGGCGAGATGTCACCGCGTGCTCGAGAGCGCGCAGGCATGCGCGGACTGCATCCGCAAGGGCAGGCGTAGCTACGATCCCGGACTCGTCAAGACCGGCCCCGAGCAATGGCACGCAGATCGATGCCGGCTCGACGATCACCGCGGCCATCGTGCGCAGTGTCTCGCGCAAAGCATCATCAGCGTGGTGCGCGCGTGGTGAGGTATTCAGAACGCCGACGAATTTGCCGGCAAATGGCTCAAGACCGACCAGCCAGTCGAGCGCGTTCTTGATGGGTCCGGTCACGCCATGGGCGTATTCGGGACTGGCGATAAGCAGCGCATCTGCCCGAGCGACCGCGCGATGATAGGTCAGTATGCTCGCAGGAAGATGCTCCTGGAGATCTGGATTGAACAGGGGCAGCTCGCCGAGGCCAGTGAAGATCGAGACGCTGATGTCGCATGGTGCAAGTCGTGCAACGGCGCGTAGCAACATCGAATTGATGGACGCAGCCCGCAGGCTGCCGGACAGGGCGAGTAGGTTCACCATCAAGACTCCGGTTCTCTGGTCGCTATACGGGATGAGTCTCGCATGCTTCGCATCGCACAGGCAATGAATTGGATTCGCATCGGACGACGATCGTCCTCTACACGGCAATGGTGTCCGTCCCGTCCTGACACGTCGTTGCGCGATTCCTGACCGCGCGGCGCTCGATTCCCGCGGGTCTGTGGTGTCGGTCGGCGGTTGCGCGTGCCATGGCACTGCCCTGCGTCCTTGTCGCGATCTGGCGGCGTAGCCCACGCCGGGCTTACGGCAGCGCCGGTCCGGCGCGCCGCCGGGTCAGTTAAAGCCGATGCTCATCAACAGCAGGTCCTGCCCTCGATTGGGCAGCTTGATCCAGGCGTTCGACCAGTGCCGTGCGGAAAACTCGAAGAAGAGATGCTTGTCGAGTGAATAGCGCAGGGCGAGCAAATACGCGAAATTCCATTGGGTCGCATCGAGCAGATCGGCCGGCGTCTGGTAGGCCGCGCCGAATCCGAGGTACAGCCTCCACCGCGCCCGATGCAGGATCAACCACCGGTGCATGGCGGTGAAGCCGCAGAAGGGGCGCGCGCTGATCGTGGACGGCGGAAAGTCCGGCTCCTTGAGAAATTGATTCGTCAGGAACCGGTAGCCGCCAATCTCCCAGCGGCTGCGGTCGATCTCGAGGAAGATCGGCGTGGCAACTCCATCCGTCCAGTGGGGCGGGAAATACGTCGTGCCCAAGCCAACCTCGAGCGCGCACCGGGGACAGTGAGCCCATGCGAGGATCCCCCCGCGCCCCGGCGAGGGGTGCGCCCGTGAGTCGCGCACGGCGCAGCAGCAGAAGAGGCAGCCGAGCAGCAGGCACGAAGCCCATGACGCACGCGACCGCGTGGTCATTTACCCGGGCCTCGCGCCGCCGCTGTGCGCTCCGGCGGCCGTAATCAACCGCCGCCGCGGCTCCATCATTCCCGGCAGTGCCGCCGCCGGCCGGGGTCGACGCGACCTGTTACGCGCCGCGGGCTACCCGGCCGCTGACACAATCACGAACGTCCCCGAGCAACGCGATCTGCCGCGACGCGCATCGGTCGCTGCGGCACACCACCACACGGCCGCCTGTTCAGGATGCGACCGGCCGGCGTGAACAGAGCGCTCAATGTGAGGCACCGCACCGACGTCATGGCATTTGTTGGAGCACGCTTGCCGCCCGGTGAGCACTTGCGTTCGCAGAGTTCGGAACGCCGCGGGTCGTGGCGGCCCTGGAGGTTCCTTGACTAATTCGGATTTGCAGTACGGCCGTGGAGGCTCTGTACCGGGGCAAGCGCAGACGTCGAGCCCAAAACTGGGCCCGAAACCGTCGGCCGCACGGAACGGCGGCGACCAGTCAAGCGCCGCAGGGGTGAGCACGTCTGCACGGACGCATGCACTGACGACGGAGCGGAAAAAAAGGCCGGTCGACGTCCGGTCCGGAACAGAGGGCTGCGCGGGATGGGTTGGTTTAAACCCAAAGCGGCGGCGATGCGAAGACGGTTTTTGAGTGAATGGGGTTCAGCCGAAGTTCGGCGCGGACCCGTACGGTGGGGTGGCAGAGTGCGACGCTGTCAATCGCAGGATTGCAGGCGCGCGTAGTCCACCCAAGCAAAGGAGAACGAGTGATGTTACGCAACATGAATGATCTCGATGGTTATGCCGTCAACGCCAGTGACGGTGCCATTGGAAAAGTGAAGGATTTTTATTTCGATGACGAGGCGTGGGCGGTTCGCTACCTCATCGTCGAGACCGGCAGCTGGTTGTCGAGCCGAAAGGTGTTGATCTCGCCGATGTCGATCGGCAAGCTGGAGCCGAATGCTAAGGTGCTGCCCGTTTCGATCACCATGGAGCAGGTCAAGAACAGCCCGCACATCGACACCGACAAGCCGGTATCCCGCCAGCACGAGCTGGAGTACCTCGGCTACTACAATTACCCGATTTACTGGGGCGGCGCGGGACTGTGGGGCGGCGGCGCTTATCCCGGTATGGTGACGGGCGTGGGATTCGATGCGGCGTCGGCTGAATACCGTCATGCGCCACAGCAAGATGAGCGTGCGGAGTCCGTCAAGGGACGACGCGAGTTGCACGATACTCACCTGCGGAGTTGCAAGGCGATAATGACGTACGACATCGAGGCGAGCGACGGCGACATCGGTCATGTCCATGGTCTGCTGCTCGACGACGAGACGTGGGCCGTTCGATACCTCATCGTGGATACCAGCAACTGGTGGCTCGGTCATAAGGCGCTCATTGCTCCGCAGTGGATCGAGGAGATGCGGTGGGCCGACAAGACGGTGAAGCTCAATTTGACGCGCAAGGCGATCAAGGACGCGCCGCAGTACGACCCGGCAATCACCGTCAATCGCGACCGGGAAGCGCTCCTGTACAAGCACTACGACCGCCCTGGATACTGGGCGGGCGAAGGGCAGCAGCAGAGGCCGCGGTCTCGGGTCGGGGAGCCGGCGTTGCCGCCGACCTTCCGCCAGCCGGATGGGAACGTCACACGGGACGAACGGCAAAGCCGCTGAAACGCGGTGCGCGTGCGGGGGGATTCGGTTCCCCCCGTCCTGCGCGGCGGCTGGCTTGTCCCGGCAGGTACGTGGTGCCGAGCCAAGGTGCGGGCTTGCGGTGGCGAGGATCCGCGCCGGCAACTGGCGCTCCAGAGGGCAGGGATCGCAGCGGATGAGCGGGGGCGGTGCGTGCGCCACGGAGTGCAATGCCGCAACGGTACTGGGGCCCGCGAGCAGCAGCTCATCGCGCACGCAGCACCCACAGCAGAGGGGTGTCCGGGTCGCTTGCAACGCAGCGGCGGTGGCCATGGACCGGGATGGAATGCCTCATGAGGACCTGCGCTCAAACGGCGTGACCTGTGGCCGGCGCGGCCTTTCGCTTGCCGCACGGGTATACGAAATGGTCAATCGCCACGATACTCAGGAAGCGTCAGCGCCTGGCGGCGGCATCGGCGGCGTATCCGGGTGCAGGTCTTCAACGCCTACGGCCGTGGATGGATTGCGCGCCGCCTCGTTCGAGCGCTCGCCGGTCTGCGGTCCGTGCCGGCTGCGCAGAGCCAGTCGCCTGGGGCGTGTCCGGCGCTTTGGATCAAATATGCGCGTGTCCTTCCAGATAAAACACACAGGCGCCTTCCAGCTCGACACGCCCTGCGCGCACGCGGCAGATCATCTCGCCGCCGCGCCTGGAGGCCTGATGGGCGCGCAGCTCTGATTTGCCGAGCTTCGCGGCCCAGTAAGGCGCAAGGGCACAATGGGCGCTCCCGGTCACCGGATCCTCCGGCATGCCCCGCGCGGGCGTGAAATAGCGGCTGACGATGTCATATTCGCCGCAGCCCGGTGCGGTGACGATCACCCCGCTTCGGTCCAGGCGGGCGACGGCGGCAAGGTCTGGCGTGAGACCCCTCACCGCAGCTTCGCTGCCGAGCACGGCGAGGTAGCCGGTGGCATCGGCGCGCACTTCTTCCGCAGCGATGCCCAGGGCTTGCGTCAAGGCCGCCAGCGCGGGCACCGGCGTCGTGGGTCTCGAGGGAAAGTCCATCACGTAGCCCGAGCCGCTGCGCTTCACCGCCAGAGGTCCGCTCGCGGTATGGAAGGTCACCCGGTCTCTGCCGGGCTGAAGCCTTTCCATGACCACCGCCGCGCTCGCCAGAGTGGCATGCCCGCACAGCGGCACCTCCACCGCGGGCGTGAACCAGCGCAACCGGTACTCGTCCCCGTCAGGGACCAGGAAGGCCGTCTCCGACAGGTTGTTTTCGGCGGCAATCGCCTGCATCAGGGAGTCGGGTGGAAATTTCTCGAGCGGCATTACCGCGGCCGGGTTGCCCTTGAAACGCTGTGAGGTGAATGCATCGAGTTGGAAAAGAGGGGTTCGCATGGACTGGACTCCTTTGGATCACCGCCTCGGACCGGTTTCGCTTGGCCGCAAGCGTCGATCGTCGCGCGCCAAGGCGGGCCCCCGTCAGCCTCGGACCGGCGGATGCTCGTGGCCTCGGAGGCTGCGGCGCTCGGGCGGTACACGCAGCATGTCGTACACCTCGATGATGAGAATCTCGCGGTCGCGCGCTCCGATCGGTACGAGACAACCGCTCTCGAGGGCGGGCCCGAGGCACGAAAGATCGCGTGCATCGACCGTCCGCCGCCGGCGCAAGGCGCGGCCGAACGCAGCCACTCATGGGTGCCCGGCGTCGCCACCGGTCAGGGGTCGCGCGGATCGGCCAGGGAGGGCTTTGTCGTGCGCGAGGCGCCGCGAGCCGAGGGGGAGGGTCTGGGAAGACTGTCGACGGCCGCCAGCGCTTTCTTTTGCTCCGGTGTGAGGATCCCGGCGTAGAACTTGTGAAACTGCGAGTTGGTGGCCGGCAGGTCGGTCCTGCCGTTCCAGGTGGAGCCGGCGGGCAGTCGGTTCTGCACCCGGGGCGCATCGGCCAGCACCTGCTCGAGGCCAGTGCCTTCGTTCCCCGAGACCGGCACGGGCACCCCGCGCGGGGAGGCCACGAGCCGGGCGACTCTGGCCCAGTCGATGCTCTGCCGATGCTTGCGCAACTTCACGCGCTCGGCACGGGTGAGCAGGCTCGGCAGGAGCCGACGCCAGTCCTTCCTCCACGGTCGCTTGTCACCCTTCAGAGGCCCGTAGGCGACCATGTAGAGTCGGCCGTCCTTCCAGCCGAAGAGGTAGGGCTGATCGACGATGCGTACCTCGGTGCCGTTCGGCACCATGTAAAAGAGCTGCTTGATGTCCTCGGGAAACAGGTGGATGCAGCCGTGGCTCACCCGCCATCCCACGCTGACCGGCTTGTTGGTGCCGTGGATCAGAATCTCGGGCCAGCTGGTCTGCAGCGCGTAGTTTCCGAGAGGGTTCAAGGGACCGGGGCCGACCACTTTGGGCAGCGGCGCCCCCTCCCTGGCATGCTCGGCGAGAATCGAGCGCGGCACCACCCAGATGGGGTTCTTCTGGTGGTCGATGATGTGACCCACTCCCTGGGGGGTGACGAAGCCGCGCCTGCCGATGCCCACAGGATGTGTGATGACGATCTGGGGCTGGCCCGGCTTGTGCGGCGGGAAGTAGAAGAGCCGCAGCGCCGCGAGATTGACGACGATACCGCGGTGCGGCGCGTCCGGAAGGATGAACTGCGTAGGCAGGACCACCGGGGTGCCCACCGGCGGAAGCCAGACACTGAGGCCGGGATTGGCGCGCCGCATCTCTTCGTAACCGAGATTGAAGCGCCGGCCGATGTCGGTGAGGACCTGACCCTTCAGGACCTTCACCACCTGCACGGTGCCGACGATATCCTGTCCCGGCGCGAGCACGAATTTTTCCGTCTGGACGGGCAGCGGCAGCGGCGGCGCGGGGCGTACCACCTTCGGCGGCGGCAGCGGCGGAGGCGGGCGCAGCGGCGGTCCCATCAGCGAGCAGGCGTCGGCGGCGAGCGCCAGGCCTGCGGCGAGCGCGAGGCGGATGCGGGAGAGGCTCATCGACCGATTATGACATCCGGCGCCGATGGCGCACAGCCTGTCGGCGATCCGCTACAGAGCGGCGAGCGCCCCGGGCCCGCGATGGCCGGGTACGGATGGGCGCAATGGCGGCCTTGCGAGGCGACCGGCAAGAGTATACTATGTTATATAACTCATCATATATAGTGGCGGCATGACCGAGGACATCGTCAAGGGCCTTGGCTACCTAACGCTCGGGACGCGGCTGAAGCGCCTGGGAGAGCGCTTGCAGTCGCAGACGCAGGGCCTGCTCGAGGAAGCGGCCATCAGTCTTCCGGCCTCGCACTTTCCCTTCCTCGCCGCGCTGGACAGGCTGGGTCCCCTCAGTGTCGGGGAGCTCACCGAGGCCGTCGGCGTCAGTCAGCCCGCTGTGACGCGTGCGCTGCAGAAGCTGGCGGGCGAGGGTCTGGTACGCTCCCGGCAGCATGCCGAGGACCGCCGGGTGCGGACGGTGGCGCTGAGCAGACTTGGGCGGCAGCTCGTCTCGCGCGCCAGGCGTGCCGCATGGCCCGGGATCGCGGCCGCGGTCGCGGATGCCTGCGAAGGCCCCGCCAGCTCACTGCTCGGGCAGCTCACTGCTCTCGAGGACGCGCTCGCGGTGGCGCCCCTGAACGTTCGAGCCCGGCGCCTGCCCGCGCAAGGCAGGACGAATGCACTGCCTTGACCGACCCGTCTGGGCGAGCCTGAGCACCTGCCAGGCCCGTTTCGCCGAGGGGGATGCCCTGGCCAAGCGGTTCGCCCGGGATGTCAACGTCTTCGCTTCATCTTGCGACGACAGCCCATTGGCGCTCATCTCGCTCGCCGGCCTGGTCTTGCCGGGCGAGAGCGTGCTGTTGCTGCAGGTCCCGCGCATCGCCGTCCCGTCCGGGCTCGTCTGCGTTCAGGAAACCAAAGGCGTGCAGCTGCTCGCCGCTCGCGGCACGGCATTCGAATCCCCAGACGGTGACATCGAGCCACTCGGTGATTCGGACGCGCCGGAGATGTTGTCCCTGGCGAAGCTTGCGCAGCCCGGTCCGTTCCTGCCCCGCTCGCACGTCATGGGATCGTTCCTCGGCATTCGAATCGGCGGGCGGCTGGCGGCCATGGCCGGCGAGCGCATGCGCTTGCCGGGCTACACGGAAATCAGTGGAGTCTGTACCCATCCGGATTTCCGCGGCCGCGGCTTTGCCCGCCGGTTGTCCGCCGCGGTTGCGCGCCGCATTGAAGCTCGTGGCGATCATGCCTTCCTTCACGCCTGGGCAAGCAACCACGCGGCGATATCACTCTATGAAAGCTTGGGGTTCGAGCTGCGCGCGCAGGTGAACGTCGCGGAACTCGGGCGCCCCCGGTAACACTGCACAAGTATCGCAACGTTGCCGGTTGAGCCGAAGCGGTGCCCATGGTTCTCGGCCAATGCCAGTCGCCGGCCTGACGTTGTGAACTCATGGTGCCGCGGCAAGAGCATCGGTCGCTGAAGCAGCAGCCGGCGGCGTGCTACTTGCCAAAGCAGCAGCCGGTCCCGCAGGACCTCGCGGCAACTTTGGAGGCGGCGGACCCACAGGGAGCGCGCCATCGCTCGGCGCCGGCCTCGCCGCACCCGGACCGGGGCTGATGAACCGTCATTGAGCGGTCCCGCCCGCCGCGGGCGGCCAGCCACAACCGACCCCCGCTGCGAGAGACAACGGTCCCCCGTCCGCCGGGGGCCCGCGCCTGTCATTCACGAGCCATACGCATGACCGGTCCCGCTCGGGCCCGGCGCGCGCCTCACTCCACTGCCGGGAGACGCCCATCGGCCGATCGTGCAGCCGCACGAGCCGCTCGCCCGGGTCAATACAGCCCGCCCTGTTTTGCTCGCGCCGGCAATTCCGATGAGCGCGTGCGCCGGCCGGCCTAGAATGGGCTCTCACTGAGACCCGGGACGCCACCCATGAGCGAGACTCCTTTCTCCATCGCCGGGATCGACCACATCGTGCTGCGGGCCCGCGAGCCCGGCCGGCTGGTCGCCTTTTACCGGGACGTGCTCGGCTGCACGATCGAGCGCGAGCAGACCGAGATCGGCCTGACCCAGCTGCGCGCCGGGCGCAATCTGATCGACGTGGTGCCGCAGGTCGCTCTCGCCGGCGCGAGCCCGGGGTCGGGACCGGGTCAGAACCTGGACCACGTGTGCCTGACCATCCAGCCGTTCGAGGGGGAAAGGCTGCGCGCATACCTGAGCTCGCGCGGGGTGAGTGTCGGGCAGATCGCCTCGCGCTATGGCGCCGAGGGGCACGGACCGTCACTTTACCTCCAAGACCCGGAAGGCAACGGGGTCGAGCTGAAAGAAGCTCTGATATCCTCCCGGCGCAGCGCCTGAGGCGCCCACCGCCGCTGCGGCCATCAAGTCAAATGGCCATGGGGCAGAGCGCGCACGAGCGCTGCGCTGCGCTGCCCTGCGCTGCCCCTACGCCGCTCGATATCGCCTCCCCTGCCGCGCCCACCCCGGCCTGCCGGCGACGGGACCCTGGCCGGCGTGGGTGCGCTTTCTGCAAGGCATGAGATTCGCCAGCAATCCGGTGCCGAGAATATTGCGCGGCGGGCGGGCGTCCGTGCTAGCATTCGCGGCCCGGCGCAGCGGGGCCAAGCGGAAGAGATTCCGGGAAGGCCCACAGCCTGACCATCGGTGGGCGGGGCGCCGTTTCGGGGGCAGGAACGTTCCGAAGACGTCCCGGGATCGCCCTCCAGGCTGGCCGACAGTGGCCAGTCGCGCATCGCTTCACGGCGCGCCCGTAGCTCAGTTGGATAGAGCGCATGGCTACGAACCATGAGGTCGGGAGTTCGAATCTCTCCGGGCGCGCCAATAA
>JAJYUA010000029.1 GCA_021792755.1 Pseudomonadota bacterium | reverse complement strand
CCTCACGAACAACATCATCCTGATCGATCCGCAGCCGCAGATCTCCCTGCAGGACACGGCGTATTCGCGCTACGTGGTCAGCCAGCCGCTCACCGCCGGTATCGATGTCAGTTACGCGTTCCACTGAGCAGTACGAGTCCGCCGGCGGGGCTTGCGCCCCGCCGGCGCCTGCCCGCCGGCGCATTGCGGCATGCCGCGAGCACTGATGGACCGAGGCTCCTCGCTCGAACGGAGCGTCGAGGCGCTTGGTGCCCGTGCGCTGCGGTCGGCGTGAAGGTCGGAGTGCCTGCGCCCGGCCCCGCGGAGGACGGATGAGTGATCTGACCGGGCGCGGCTCGGAGCAGAACCGGCTGCGCCAGGGGGCGGTCGGCGTCGGTGCGGTGACTTTCTTCGTCGTGTCGGCGGCAGGCCCGCTGGTGGCGATCGCGGGCGGCTTTCCCATTGCGATGCTGCTCGGGGACGGGCCGGGGCTGCCCGCCATGCTGCTGCTGTGCACGGGCATTCTGCTGCTGTTCGCGGTCGGTTACACCGCGATGGCGCGCCACGTGGTGACGGCAGGCGGATTCTATGCGTTTGCCGCGCGTGGACTCGGCGGTATCGCCGGCGGTGCGGCGGCGGCTATCGCCGTCGTGGCGTACAACGCGATGCAGGTGGGCCTCTATGGCATGTTCGGTGCCGCCGCCCGAGCGCTCCTCCTGCAGTACGCCGGCATCGCCTTCCCCTGGTATGGCTATGCCCTGCTGGCAGTCGCCAGCGTCGCCGTTCTCGGATACCGGCAAGTGGACCTGTCGGCGAAGATCCTCGCCGTCCTGGTGAGCGGCGAGTACCTGGCGGTGCTGATTCTCGACGTTGCGATTCTCCTCAGCGGCGGGGCGCACGGCGTGACGTTCCAGTCCTTTACGCCGGGTGCGGCTCTCGGCGGCTCGCCGTCGATCGCGCTGCTGTTCTGCTTTGCGGCCTTCATGGGCTTCGAGGCGACGACGATCTACGGCGAAGAGGCCCGCGACCCGGAGCGCACCATACCGCGCGCGACGTACCTGGCGGTGGCGCTGATCGGCGGATTCTACGTCTTCTCGCTCTGGTGCCTGGTGGTCGGAGCGGGCGCCGGCGGACTCGTGGCCCATCTGAAAGCCATGCCGGACCCGACACGGTTCCTGTTCGAGCTGGCCGATCAGTACGTCGGGCGCTGGCTGTCGGCGATCATGAGCGTACTGTTCGTCACCAGTGTGTTTGCCGGCCTGCTTGCTTTCCACAACGCGGCGGCGAGGTATTTCTATGTGCTCGGAAGGGATGGATTGCTGCCGAGCCGGCTCGGGCGCACTCATGCGCGCCATTCGAGTCCTCATGTCGGCTCCGTCGTGCAGACGGTGATCGCCGCGGTGGTCGTGGCAGTGTACGCTGCGTTGGGGGCCAATCCCCTGCTCACGCTGTTCGCCTGCGTTACCAACGTCGGAACGCTCGGCGTCATCGCGCTCATGGCGCTCGCATCGGTCGCCGTTTGGGTGTTCTTCTCCCGCCGGGGGGCGCCGGGCGCCAGGCGTCTGCGGACGCGGCTCGCGCCGGCACTCGCCGCCGCGGCGCTCTTTGTCATTCTGACGCTGGCGGTCGTGCATTTCGACGTTTTGACCGGCTCGACAGGCGCGCTGCGAATCGTGCTGCCGGGCCTCGTGCTCGCCGCCGGGTGCCTCGGGGCACTCGGCGCCTGGCGCCTGCGCAAGAGCGCCCCGGGTCGCTTTCGAGATCTCGGCCGGGGATTCGTCGCGGCGTCGCCCGAGTCGGCGGCAAAATCGCCGGGAAAGACGAGCGATTTTCCGACCGCGAGCGGGTGATCGGGGCGCGCAGAACTGAGGCGGTCGACAGGCGGGCTAACGCGGACCGCGCGGGTCCGTGTCGGCACCGGGTGCCGCGGGCACCTGCGGCATCAGCGGGGTGCGCAGGATGAACGGCCACGGTGAGACCTCAGTGGTCGGCCTCACCTGCACGTGGATCAGCGAGGGCCCGCCCGAGGCCAACGCCCGCTGCAGAGCCGGACGCAGCGCGGCCGGGGAATCGACCCGGTAGGCGTCGACGCCGAAGGTCCTCGCCAGATCGTGAAAGTCCGGGTTGAGCAGCCTCGAGCCGATCTCGCGCCCGCCGAAGCGCTGCTGCTGATCGCGGCGGACGTTCTCGAAGGCGGAATTATCAAATACGATCGTGACCACCCCGATGCCGTACTGCACCGCCGTGGCAAGCTCCGGCAGGGCGAACATGAAGCCGCCGTCCCCGGTGATCGAGACCACCGCCCGGGCGGGGTGCGCCGCCTTGACGCCGAGGGCGCTCGGAAACCCGAAGCCGAGCGTTCCCTGGTAGCCGCAGCTGACGTAGGTGCGCGGCTCGTACACCGGCCAGCCGAAGTGCGAGGCGAACCCCACCTGCGAGAGTTCCTCGACCAGAAAGCCGTCCCGCGGCAGCGCCTCGCGGATGACCTCGAGATACTCCATCTGCGGCTGCACCTGACGGATCTCGACGGCGGTGCGCTCCTTGGCGGCCGCAATGCGGCCGGGGTTCCCCGCGGCAACGTATCCTGCCGCATCGAGCGCCGCCAACAGCGCTCGCACGCCCGCCTCGGCGTCGGCGACCAGCGGCCCGTCGGTATCGAGCCGCTCCATCTCGTCCGGGTCGATGTCGATGCGGATGAGCCTGCGGCCGGGCAGCGCACGGTGCGCTTTCATCATCGAGCCCCAATACAGGAAAGGGACCTCCAGGCGCGTACCGATGCCGATCATCAGATCGACCTCGCTCCACAGATGCCATGCAGAGGCCATGTCGACACTGAGAGGCTGATCCTCGCTGACGATGCCGCGACCGCCGCGGTGAGCCACGACCGATGCCTGCAGGCGCTGCGCGAGAGCCTGCACGGCGCCTGCGGCATGCTGCGCGCCGCTGCCGATGAAGATCATCGGACGATGGGCCTCGCGGATCAGCCGCACACACCGGGAGACCTGCGCCGCCTGCGGCGCCGCTGCCGCCGCCACCTCCGCCGCGCCGCACGCGGGAATCCGTGCCGACTCCGCCAGGGTGTCCCAGCACACGGAAACCGCCGCCGGCCCCCGCCGCCCGCTCAGCGCGGCGCCGATCGCCGCATTGATCGCCGCCGGCGCGTCTTCGGGGCGCTCGATGTGCCGCGCGTGGCGGGTCAGCCGCTGCAGAATGCCGAGCTGGTCGGGGAGCTCATGCAGGTGTCCTCGACCCTTGCCTTTGAAGTCCGACGGCACCTCCCCGGTGATGCACAGCGTCGGGGCACAGGCGCCGTAGGCAGTGCACATCGCCGCCGTCGTATTCAGTACTCCGGGCCCCGGCACAGGCGCATACACACCCAGTCTGCCGCTCGAACGCGCGTAGCCGAATGCCATGTACGCCAGCGCCTGCTCGTGCCGCGCGCCAACGGTGCGGATCTCGTCGCGACGCCGATACAGCGCATCGAACAGCGGATAGGTCTGCGCCCCCGGCAAGCCGAACACCGTGTCCACTCCGTTTGCGATCAGGGTGTCGACGATCGCCTCGCCGGTGGTTCTTTGGCTCATCTGGTGATCTCTCCGTGCCGGACACCCCCGCCTGCCGCGTAAAAGCCGAGGGCGGCTTCGGTGCACCGGCGCCGGCGCTGTCAAAGGGCTGCCTCAAGGTACGGAGCGTGAAGCACCAGGGAAAGCGTATAATTGTGTCCATCTCAATCGAAAATATCGATGATCATGCGTCCCGATCTCGACGCGATAAACGCTCTGGACGCGGTCGTGCGCCATGGC
This sequence comes from Pseudomonadota bacterium, assembly GCA_021792755.1. Classification (GTDB taxonomy): domain Bacteria; phylum Pseudomonadota; class Gammaproteobacteria; order Steroidobacterales; family Steroidobacteraceae; genus 13-2-20CM-66-19. Next base: position 50,832 of record JAJYUA010000029.1, on the reverse strand, counting down.
GGGTTTGCCCGGGCAGCCGCGGCATTGAACCGGGTTCAATCGGCCGTGAGCTATCAGGTCGAAAAGCTCGAGGCGCAGCTCGGTGTCGCATTGCTCGACCGGTCGGGTTACCGGGTTCGACTGACCCCTGAAGGCGAGGCGCTGCTCGCGGAGGGACGCCGCCTGCTGGGCCAGGCGGATCGCATGGCGTCGATGGCCCGGCAGTTTGCCGGCGGCTGGGAGCCGCGGCTGACGATGATTCTCGATGGCATTCTGCCTCTCGAGACGACGTTGCGGGCATTGCGGACCTTGGCCGAGGAAAAGGTGCCGACGCGCATTCAATTGAAGGTGGAGTATCTGAGCGGCGTGCAGTCCCGATTCGAGAAGGACGGTGCCGACATCATGGTCGTGAAGGACTACGAGGGCCGGCCGGATCTCGAGGCGCATCCGCTCCGGGAAGTGGAATGCGTCCTCTGTGTCTCGCGCCGGCACCCTCTCGCGGATCGCCCGCGGGTGACGCCACGCGATCTTCACGAGCACGTGGAACTCTCCGTGCAGGACTCGAGCGGCCGGGGCGACGATGAGCACATGTTCGGGGGCGATCGGGTGTTCTACCTCGATGGTTTCATCGCCAAGAAGCAAGCCCTGCGGATGGGCCTGGGATTCGGCTGGATGCCGCGCTATCTCGTCAACCGCGAGCTGCACGCCGGAACACTGAGGGAGGTGCGCTACGCCGGCGGATCCCGATATCGCTTCACGCCGCTGCTCGTTCACCGGGCCACCGCGCCGCTCGGCCGGACCGGGCGGCGCCTGGCAGAGTTGCTCGTGGGCGGACCGCTGGCAGACCACGGAGCGTAGGCCACCTGCGGCTGCGCCCCACGGTGTGCGCTCTGCCGCTGGGCGATAGACCCATCCGGCCGCGGCCGCTACCGAAGCAGGTGGCCATCGGCTCCTGCGGCGTCGGGTCGATGTCGCCGCTTACCCTCGCCGAAACGGCAGCGTCAGCAGAAAGAGAATCGTGCGCAACCGGAGCAGACGGAAGGCGTTGCGCGCCTCGGCGGGCTTGAGTTTGGCGCTGATCGGCATGGCGCCGAAGAGCTTGCCTTTGATCAGCAGGTCCGAGCCGCTGCGCTCGATGGAGGTGACGGCCATCATTTCCCGGCCGTCGGCGCCGTAGATCTTCATGCGCGTGCGGACACCACTTTCTCGAAGTCGATGCTCAGGTCGTCGAATATGCGGATGGCGGTGGCGCGTCCTGCCCCGTAAACCCCGCCGCCGGGATGCATGAAGGGCCCGACCAGGTACAGCCGCTCCACGCCCGGCACCGTGTACTGAGACAGGTCCGGGGTCGGCCGGTGGCCCGCAGTCTGATAGAAATAGGGCGCCAGTCCGTGAACGTCCCCGCCCGGCATGCTGGTCGGCATGTTGCGCGCGTGATCGAGCGGAGTGACGATGGTGCGCCGGATGATGTTGTCGCCCGTCAGGTTCTTCAAGAACCGCTGATAATGTCGCAGGCTCCGGTCGCCCATCTCCTCGCGGATCTCGTCCCAGCGCGCGGCTCCGCCGTCTTCGAGGTCGTAGGGCGCGAAGGTAATGCCGTGAAACAGCCCGCATCCAGGCGGAACGCGGCTCGGATCGCCGATGCTTTCGTCGCCTCCTGCGCCGAGCACGCGCTGCGAAACGCGGCCACGGCGCAGCGCATCGAAGTCATCCAGCATGTCAGTCAGCCGGTCGCTCGCCATGAACTCCAGCATGATGGCATCCTCGACTTCCTTGCCGGCATGGTACTGGATACGTTCCTTAAGATCGTAGTGGCTCACCATGATGCTGAAGGCGGCGAGCGTCGTGCGCTCGGCCCGCTGCAGCACCGGTTCCGGCACTCCATCGACGAACCGGCGCAGCACGTGGGGATGCAGGGCCGCGATGACGGCCTCCTTCGCCCTCAACTGCTCGCCCGTCGTCAGTTCCAGTCCCACCGCGCGTCCTCCCGCGGTCAGCACCTTGCGCACCTCGGCGTTGCAGCGGACCTCACCGCCGTAGTGCTCGATGCAACGCACCAGGGCCTCGGTCAGCTTGCCGCTGCCGCCGATCGGCTGGGAGACGCCGAAGCCGTGCATCAGACCCGGCATCAGGAACATGCCGAAACCCGTGCCGAGCTCATCCGGCAGCTGCAGATTCTCGCTCACCAGGCGCAGCAGCCAGATCCTGACTTTTTCGCTCTCGAAGTACTGCCGGGCGAGGTCGAGCGAACTGCGCTGCATGGCATCGAGAATGTCCCGGCCCTCCTCGCTCTGATCCATCATGGCGACGAACGCGCCGAGCGGCAGGGGCGGGGCATAGAGGCCCGCCGAGAACATCGGCAGCATCCGCATCGCGCGCTCGGCGAAGCGGCGATAGGTCTCGGCGTCCTGCGGCGAGATTTTGGCGATGCCCTCGCAGGTTCTGTCGAGATCCTTGTAGGCGACCAGGGTTGTCTGATCGGCGAAGATCATCGCGTACGGGGTGCCGTAGCGGTATTTCAAACCGAATCGGGCGATGAGCCCCAGCTCGTCGTCGCGGATGAGCGGGTTGCCCTGGATCATGATGTGCACGCTCGAGTGCTCATCGTGCCAGTAGCCGGGCGTGTTGATCTGCCGGGTCACGACCCCGCCGCCCGGCCAATCCTTGCGCTCCAGGACCAACACCTTCTTGCCGGCCTTGGCGAGGTAGGCGGCCGCGGTGAGACCGTTGTGGCCCGCGCCCAGGGCAAGGATATCGTATCGAGAGCTCATGCGAGCAGGGTAAATGCCGCGAGCGCCGATGTCTAATTCACGCCGTCCATGCCGTCCATCAGTCGGAACGATGTCTCACCCGCCGTACAGGCGATAACATGGTGCTCGAACGTTCAAATCGCGGGGCAATCGATGGGACATCGGGGGAAAGTGGCGCTCGTGACCGGCGCTAGCAGCGGGATCGGCCAGGCCATAGCCTGTCGCCTGGGGCGCGAGGGCGCCAAGGTGGCGATCGCGGACGTCGCGGAGGCGGATGAGACCTTGCAGCGGATGCGGCAGGCCGGTGCGCAAGGCTTCGCGGCCCCATGCGACATATCCGATCCTCGGCAGGTGGGGGCGCTGGTGGCCGAGGTCGGGGAGCGTCTCGGCCCGCCGCAGATCCTGGTGCACAGCGCGGTCGTGCAATTCGTCCGGCCGTTCGAGGAGCTGTCGCTCGAGGACTGGCGGCGCACTCAGGCGGTCAACCAGGAGTCCATGTTCCACCTGCTGAAAGCGGTGTTGCCGGCGATGAAGGCCGGGCGGTGGGGGCGCATCATCGCCATCGCCTCCTCGACTTTCTTCGTGGGTGCCCCGGCCATGACCCACTACGTCACCAGCAAGGGCGCGCTCATCGGCCTGGTGCATGGGTTGGCCGCCGAGGTCGGCCCGTACGGGATCACCATCAACGCCGTGGCGCCGGGGTTGACGCGCACCAAGAAGGCAGAGGTGGATCTGCCGCCGGAGCTCTTCCGGCAGATCATGGCCCTGCAATGCATCAAGCGCAATGGCACGCCGGAAGACCAGGCCGCGGTGGTGTCGTTCCTCGCCTCCGAGGAGGCCGGATTCATCACCGGACAGACCATTCTGGCCGACGGCGGCCAGGGTAGAACCTGAGTCTGTCAGAACGGTTGGTCGCGAGAACCCCGATGAGACCCGGTCTTGAACAATCGAGCAGGCGCTCGGATCGCCTGGCCGGCAAGGTGGCCCTCGTCACCGGTGCGGGCAACGGGATCGGCCGCGGTTGCGCGATCATGTGCGCTCGCCACGGTGCCCGGGTGATGGGCTCGGACCTCGATGTGACGGCGGCGCAGGAAACCGCAGCCCTGGCAGCCCAGGAAGGGCTGACCCTGGAGAGCATGTACCCGATCGACCTCACGTTACCTGCCGACGTCGAGCGCATGGTGCAGCACGCCGTGGAGCGATTCGGGCGGCTCGATATCCTGGTGAACGCCGGGGCCTGGGCCGCCTTCGAGTGGATCGAGAACATGGACTACGAGCGGCATTGGCGCAGGACCCTGGCCGCGGAGCTCGATTCGGTGTTCCTGGTATGCAAGGCGGCATGGCCGCACTTGAAGGCGAGCGGTGCGGCATCGATCGTCAATTTCGCCTCCGCCAATGCCTATGTGGCGCTGCAGGGCTCGCCCGCGCTCGCGCATTGCGCAGGCAAGGGCGGGGTGCTCTCCATGACCCGGCAACTCGCCATGGAAGGCGCGCCGCACCATATCCGCGCCAACACCATCAGCCCCGGCCTGGTCGTGACCGCCGCCACGCGGCCCGTGGTCGCGGGTAATCCCCGGATCCGTGAGGCTGCCCGGAGCAAAATGATGAGCGGCCGCTTCGGTCAGCCCGAGGACATCGCCTGGGCGGTGGTGTATCTGACATCCGAGGAGGCGTCCTGGGTGACCGGCGCGGACTTCTCCATAGACGGTGGCGCGACGGCCTGGTGAGCAGGGAGCCCGCAGGGCCGCAAGATAGCGGCATTGCCGCTGCGGGGTGTGACGGGAGCTTTCGAACGACATGCCGTGCGCCCGGTTGCCATCCGGGGCAAGCTGTGCAAATCATTGAGGCTGCCGCCCGCCACGGGCTCAGGCCGTCAAGATACCGCCATGTCCGACTGGACTTCGAGGAAACTCGCTTGCCAAGACCGCATCCGGCCGCCGCTGCAGCGACGCAGTCAGGCCGCCTGGAATCGCATCCTCGATGCCGGAATGCAAATCCTGATCGAGCAGGGCAGGGATGCACTTACCATTCAGGCGGTCTGCCGGCGCGCCAAGGTCTCCCCCACCGCCCTCTATGCCAGGGTGGATGGGCTGTCGGGGCTGTTCTGGGCGATCTACGATCGCGGCATTGGACAGGTGATCACGACTTACGAGCGGCTGCTGGATGCCGCGGCGCAGACCGAGGACTCGGTCGAGAGAGTGCGGGCGGTCGTGCGCGCCATGTGCGAGAATTTTCACCGGCACGAGCGATTTCTGCATCAGATCATCAACATTTCGGTCGCCGATGAGGCGCTGCGCCGGCGCGGGTCGCGGGAATCGCTTGTCTACGTGGAGCGGGTGGCGGCGCTATTGCCGCAGCGGCCGGCCGGTGCGGCAGCGGATGCGGCCCGCATGGTGCATCAGGAATGCGTATTTCGGGCTATGTACGGGGACCGGTGGCTCAGCCGCCGGCCGGAATCCTGGCCGGCATTCACCCGCCGCGTGACGGCCATGGCGCTCGGGCGGTTTGGGTGGCTCGATCCGGGCCGCTGACGGGAGAACACTTGCGTTCAGAACAGTAATAAGATTACAGTTACGGAATACCAGAGAGGTCGGATGCCGCCGGTCGGCGTTCACGAGGGGGTGCGATGAGCTATCGGATTTCGGTAGACAGCGGCGGCACGTTTACTGACGGCGTGCTCATCGATGCGCACGGCGCGGCGCTGATGAGCAAGGCGCACACGACGCCGCACGATCCCACCATCGGCACCCTGGAGTGCATCGGCAAGCTGGCGGCGGCCCTGGGACTGACGCTCGAGCAACTGCTCGCGCGGACTCGTGCGCTGGTGCTGGGCACCACGATGGCCACCAACGCGGTGGCGACGCTCTCGGGGGCGAATCTCGGCACCATCGCCACAAAGGGCTATCGCATGCGCATGGCCTTCCCTCAGGTCGCCAAGGCCGAGTGGCAGGAAGGTCCGCCCGACATGTATGACTTCCGCGCCGAGCCGCCCGAGCCACTCGCCGCCTACCACCTGATGAGCGAGGTCGAAGAGCGGCTCGATTTCACGGGCCAGGTCCTCACTCCGTTGAACGAGGTGGACGCCCGCCGCGCGGCGCGTCATCTGCGCGACCAAGGCGTGGAGTCGGTCGCGGTCACGTTTCTGCACTCCCACGTCAATCCGGCGCACGAGCGGCGCATGGCACAGATCCTCGCGGAGGAATGCCCCGCCATGCAGGTGACGCTGTCCTCGTCGGTGCTGCCGGTGGGGGGCGAGGTCGAACGCTGGGGCACGGCGATGTTCTCGGCGTACGTGGCGCCCGTGGTGCGGGCTTTCGTGACCCGCATCGTCCAGCTCCTCGAGGAGAAGGGCTTTCGCGGCCAGCTGCAGTTCATCCAGAGCAATGGCGGTCTCGCGACGCCCGAGATCGTCGCCGAGAACCCGGCGGTGCTGCTGCTGTCGGGTCCGGCGGCCGGCCCGGCGCTCGGCCGCGCGCTCGGCCTCGCCAACGAGTTTGCCAACGTGCTGTCGGTCGACATGGGCGGCACGAGCTTCGATGTCGGGGTGGTGCACGATGGCGCGGTGGATACCGTGCGCCAGCAGATCATTCATGGCAAGAAGTTCGCGCTGCCGAGCGTCGACGTGACGGCCATCGGCGCCGGCGGTGGCAGCATCGCGCGCGTCGGCGCCGGCCGGCTGCACGTCGGTCCCAAGAGCGCCGGCGCCAGTCCCGGGCCGGCCTGTTACGGCCGCGGCGGCGAGCAGCCGACCGTCACCGATGCCAACGTGGTGCTCGGCTACATCGACCCCGACTTCTTCCTCGGGGGCGAGACCCGCCTGCGCAAGGATCTGGCGGAGAGGGCCATCCGCGACAAGGTGGCCGAGCCGCTGGGTCTTTCCGTGCCGCAGGCGGCCGCGGCGATCTACGAGATCATCAACTCGAACATGGCGAGCGGCACGGACGTGGCGTTCGCCAAGCGCGGCTACGATCCGCGCGAGTTCGCGATGGTTGCCGCCGGCGGCGCCGCGGCGGTGCACGCCGTGCGACTGATGCAGGAGCTGCGCATCGGCAAGCTGATCGTGCCCAAGGTGGGACCGACGTACTGCGCCTACGGCATGATGTTCTGCGACCTCAAGCACGACTATCAGCGCAGCTATTACAGCGAGACCGCGCGGGCGGACCTCGGACGCATCCAGGAGCTGTTCGAAGAGATGGAGCGCGAGGCGCGCCGGACGCTGCGGCGCGAGGGCGTCGCCGAGGAGGAGATCCGGATCCGCCGCTCGTTCGACATGCGCTACTACGGACAGTTCCGCGATCGCAACGCCGCCGTGGTGCCCGGGCCGGTCACGGCCGGAACGCTGGCTGCCGCCGTGGAAAGATTCCACGGGGTGCACGAGCAGACGGTCGGCTACAGCGACAGCAAGTATCCGACGGAAATCGTCCGGTTGCAGCTGAGCGGCACCGCAGCGGTCGCCACGCCCAGACTGAAGCCGTTGGCGAAGGGCGGGGATGCGGCCGCCGCCCTCAAGGGAACGCGGCCGGCTTACTTCGCACCGCAAGGCTTCATCGACACCCCGGTGTACGACGGCGCTCGCCTCGGCAGCGGTGTCAGCCTCGATGGGCCCGCTTTGATCGAAGAGGTCTTCACGACCTTCGTGCTTCCCCCCGGAACGGGCACCGCCGTCGATGACTACGGCAACTACGTGACGACCTGCAGGCAGACCTGAATCATGGCCAACCAGAGCCGCGCCGCGGCGAAATCCGGCATCGACCCGATCACCTTCTCGGTCGTCTGGAACAAGCTGCAGTACCTCACAGCGCAGATCGGCGAGAAGGTGTTGTATTCAACGCAGTCGTTCGTGACCGCGCTGGCGCGCGACCTCGGCCAGTCGATCCTCGACCCGCGGGGAAAGATCGTGGTGGCGGCGAGCGCCGCGCCGATCCACACCATGGTTGCCGAGGAGGCGATCAAGGGCCTGGAGTCGCGCTTCAACGGCGACTATCAGCCCGGGGACTTCATCGTGGCAAACGACCCGTACATCGTGCGCGGCGGGCACCTCCCGGACTGGAACTTCGTTCGGCCGCTGTTCTTCGAAGGCGAGCACCTGGGCTTCTTACAGGCGAAGACCCACGTGAGCGATACCGGAGGGTTCCTGCCGGGCGGATACGGCGCCGGCGCCATCGACATCATCGCCGAGGGTCTGAACGTCCCGCCGCTGAAGCTGATGAAGGCGGGGGTTCTGCAGGAGGAGGTGTGGCGCCTCGTGCTGCGCAACGTGCGCATGCCGACCGAGCTGGATATGGATACCCGCCTCATCAACGGCTGCATGGCGCACGCCGAGGAGCAGATCGGTCTGCTGTGTCGCAAGTACGGCCTCGAGACCGTCCGGGCCTGCATGCGCGAGATCGTGGCGGCCGGCGAGCGGGCCATGCGGGCGGAGATCGCCCGGATCCCCAACGGCACGTATGAGGGCGCTTCGGCCGCGGACTGGGATGGCCAGACCGACCAACCGATCTGGGTGCGTGTCAAGGCCATCGTGGAGGACGACTCGCTGACGTTGGACTTCTCCGGCAGCGATCCGCAGGCGACGTTCGTCAACTGCCCGACGGGCGTGACGATCACGAGCGCGATGGTCGGCCTTTTCTACCTCGTCGATGAGAACGTCCCGAAGAACGGCGGCGCGATGAACCCGATCCGGTTCATCATGCCCGAAGGGACGGTGGTCAATCCACGCTATCCGGCCACGGTGGGCGCCTCACAGATCTCCGTGGGCACCCAGATCGTCGAGGCGTGCATGCTGGCGATCGGCAAGGCCCTGCCGGATCGAGCCATGGCGGCGTGGTCCAAGCATCTCTGTCCGATCAACATCGGTACGATGCCCGATGTCATCGACCCGCGCACCGGCCACCCGCGCAACTATTTCACCGAGACCTTCGGCAGCGACGGTGGCAGTGGGGCCGTGAAGGGCCATGATGGCTGGCTGGGCGTCGGCTTCCAGAGTGCCTGTGCCAACCTCGTGCGCCCGAACGTGGAGTTCTTCGAAGCGTCCTGCCCGTACCTGGTGACGCACTACGAGGTGCTGACGGATTGGGAAGGCGCCGGGGAGTTTCGCGGCTCCCCGGGCAGCTACGTGCGTTTTGTCGCGCGCACCCAGCCCGGTGCGATGTCGTTGCTCATGACGGGCAACAGCGATGGCCAGCGCTGCCCGCCCGCCGGGGTGGCCGGTGGCCTCGACGGACCGCTTGCGCAGATGACCATCACCGCGCCCGACGGCCAGCAGCGGGTGCTGCGCACCTTCGTGACGCAGCCCATTTTTCCCGGCGAAGCCTGCGATACCCGCAATGCCGGCGGGGGCGGTTGGGGCGATCCGCTCGATCGAGAGCCGCAGCGCGTGCTCAAGGACGTCCGGGATGGATTTGTCTCGGAGGATCGCGCACGGGACGTGTATGGCGTGATCCTGAGCACCCGGGACTGGGTGGTCGATGACCCCGCGACCCGCAGGCAGCGCGCCGGTCTGCGCTCGCGCCGCAGCGCCGGGGCGCCGTGAGCGCGCCGGTCAAACTGGCGGGAGCGGGTCCGGCAGAGGTGTTCGAGGCCCTCTGGTCGGCCATCGGTCTCGGATCCGCCGACCTCGCGGGGCGCGTGAAGTTCAACGGCAGCGATCCGGTGGTGCCGAGCCTCCACAGGGTCGGCGCAGCGGCGGCCGGGGCGCTGGGCGCGATGGGCGCCGCGGTCGCGGCGATCTGGAAGCTGCGCAGCGGCGAGGGGCAGGATGTTGCCGTCGATGTGCGGCGCGCAGTCGTGCCCGGTCTGCAGACGATCGTGCACCTGCGCCAGAGCGGCTATGCCCTGCCGCCGCATCCGCGGGGTACGGATCATCGCGGCTTTTTCCGCACCGCCGATGAGCGCATGATCTTCCTGCTGCGCACGCTGGCCTATCCCGAGATTCTGACCCGTCTGATGGATGTGCTCGACTGCGGCTACGACGCGCAGTCGGTGGAGCGGGTCGTCGCGCGGCGGCAATCGCAGGAGCTGGAGGAAGCGCTGGCCCGGCGCAAGGCAGTCGGCGTGATCGCGCGCACCCGTCAGGAGTGGTTGCGTCACCCGCAGGGGCAGTGGCTTGCGGCCCGGCCGCCCGTGCACGTCGAGAGGATCGGCGATGCGGCTCCGCGGCCGCTGGCACGGGCGTCGCGGCCGCTGGCCGGTCTGAGAGTGTTGGATTTCACCCATGTGCTCGCCGGTCCCGTGACGGCCCGGCTGCTCGCCGAACAGGACGCCGACGTGCTGCACGTCTCTTCGCCGTGGCGCATGGACTCGCACGTGATGCAAATCGACACGGGCTGGGGCAAGCGCTCCGGGCTGCTCGATCTCGAGCAGCCGGGCGAGGCTGATCGTCTGGCGGCGCTGATGCGCGGCGCGGACGTGTTCGTCCAGTCCTGGCGTCCCGGGGCGCTGGAGCGGGCGGGCTTCGGGCCGCGGGATGTGGCGGCGATGCGTCCGGGCATCATCTATGTTTCGGTGAGCTGCTATGGCTATGAAGGTCCGTGGCGCGAGCGTGGCGGGTTCGAGCCCATCGGGCAGACCGCCTGCGGCCTGGCGCTCGATGAAGGATCAACGGCCGAGCCGAGGCTCGGCCCCACCGGCACCCTGAATGACTACCTCGTCCCGTATCTGGCCGCCGCGGGCACGCTGGCTGCGCTCATCCGCCGCACCCGAGAGGGTGGCAGCTACCACGTCGAGGTGAGTCTCACCCGCGCTTCCATGTTCCTGCAGGAGCTCGGCAGGCTGACCGAGGCCGAGCGGCTGCGCATGCCGAGCACGATGCCGGCCCCCGAGCCAAATAGTTTCATCACGTGCGACTCGCAGTACGGCGAGCTGCGCGTGCCGGCGCCGCTGGTGTCCTATTCGAAAACACCGGCCCGCTGGGATCGTCCCCCGAGTCCGCCGGGGCGGCACGCCCTGGCCTGGCGCGACTGACCGCGGAGGGACTTCCGCTACCGCCGATCCGCAAACGGCCGGGCACGGCAATACGGATCAGCCGCGCGAGCTCAGGGCGAGATTTCCTCCAGAGGGCGCGAGCGGGTGGCGATACCGAGCTGAGCGACCAGTGCCGCGACGATCAGGAAGCCGCCGATCAGCAGAAAGGACCCGAGCACGCCCAGCTGCGGGATCAGCGGGGCGATCACGAAAATGCCGATGCCGCCGCCAAGATGGCCGATACCGTCGACGAGCGCAAAGCCGGTGGTGCGCGCGCGTGTCGGGTAGTGCTCGATCGACCAGGCATAGACGATCGGCACCCAGAGATTGAAGCCGAAGAAGACGATGAGCGAACCCACGACGGCCGGCGCGAGCTGCCTGCCGCCGAGCGCAATCAGCAAGCTTCCGGCCAGTGTGATAAGGGCGGAGAGCAGCATCCAATGTTTGCGCTCCATCCGCTCGCCGTGGAAATAGGAGACGATGGCGCACAGTACGAAGCCAAATGTGCCGATGGCGGTGATCAAACCGGCCTCGGGTGGCGGGAATTTCAGCGCGGCGAGCAGCGTGGTGAAGCCGGCCGCGAAGGAGTACACCGTGATGTAGGCAAGAAACCACATCGTGGTCAGCAGTAGCGTACGGTTGCGATAGAGCCGGTTGCCGAAGATGGCCGCAAAGGACAGCGCGTCGTTTGCAGGCGGCGCGGGCGGCGTCTGCCGCGGCACGGGCGGGAGCGGACCGATCGCCAGGGCGCGGGCCTCCATGCCGGCGATCATCCCTTCAGCCTCGCCAGGCCGGCCGCGGGCGACGAGCCAGCGGGGCGATTCGGGCAGCCGCAAGCGCAGCAGCACGCCGATCACGGCGAGGGCTGCGCCGATCAGATACATGACGCGCCAACCGTAGTCGAAATTCCTGCCGGCAAGGGCAAATGGCAGACCGAGCGGCAAAGGCGAGGCCGGCATGGTGAGCCACAGGCCGATCCAGATGCCGAGCACCGCGCCGAGCGCGGAGAAGACGAAAATCATCGAGGTGTAGCGGGCGCGGGCGCCGCGGGGCGCGAGCTCTCCAATGTAGGTGTTAACGACCGCCAGATCGGCGCCAATGCCGATGCCGGTGAAAGCGCGGGCGGCGACGAAGGTGATGAAGGAATGCGCCACCGCAGTCATCGCCGAACCGATGCCGCAAAGAGTCATCGTCGTCAGCAGCAGCTTCCGCCGGCCCATTCGGTCCGACAACGGGCTCAGCACCAGTGTGCCGGCTACGTAGCCCACGAGGTTCAAGAGCACCGGCAGACCGATATAGTTGCTCGAGCGCACCGCCGTGCAGCCCGGGACGAGTGCGCGGCAGGTCTGAATGAAGGAGACGTTGATGTCGAATATGTCGTAGAAAGTGAAGAGAAAGCCGATGCCGATGATCAGCGCGAAGAGGCGCGGCAGAGCCCAGGTCGGGATCCGGTCGAGGCGGGCGAGCAGAACCCGGGCCGCGCGGTCCTCGGTCCTCGGGCCTGCCTCGGTCGAAGGATTCGCAAACGATTTGCCCATCAACAGCTCCACGTACGCACGGCGTACTTCGCACGGGTCGACCCGACGGGAGCCGCCGCCGCGCGGCACAGGTCGGCGGCGTGCCAAGCCTGAAGCGAGGTCCGGGTTCTGCGCCGGCGCACAGGTTCATCCTGCCTTCGCATCCGCTTCGCGATGGCCACAGCCACCGCCCCCTCCAACTGCGGCAGTTTAGGCACAATCCGCACGGAGTGCCAACGGACAATTCTGCTTTGCCGCAACTTTGGACGCACGTCGGGCCGAAGCGCGGGCTTCGTGTGCGGGCGCGGCATCCTGCGCGGCGGCCGGGCCCCTTCGGCTAAAGGGGCCCGGCGGCGACTCAAATCCGGCTGGTGGCCGGGATGGGATCGGTCAGAAGCTTGCCGTGAGGCGCAGCCCATAGTAGCGGTAGGAGTCCCGCGCCGGTTGCTCGATCACGGTGTTCGTCGCGCCCCACGGGGAGCTCCAGAAGTCTTCCATGTCCACGGCGTAGTGCTTGTTGAAGGCATTGTTCACGAATGCCGTGACGGAATACGCACCGGAGTTTTTTTCCAGTCCCACGCTGAGGTTCAGGATGCCGAAGGCCGGCTGCACCGCCTGCGGGTTCTGATCGGCCAGCATCTGCTCCGAGGTCTGGTAACTGTAGTTCGCTCCCAACGCGAGGTCGTACGGAATCGCGTTGAGCGGAACGCGCTCGGAAATATTGGTATCGAACTTGAGCTTCGGCGCGTTCGGCATGGGCCTGCCCGAGAGGTTCTGTACGCCGGTATTGTTGACATAGGTGCAGCCGGGCACCTGCTGGCCGGTCACGTAGGGGTAATAGCAGGGAGCATTCTTGTAGTTGGTGAATTTGGCATCCACATAGGCTGCAGCGAACGCTATCCGCAGGGTGCGAGTCGCCGCCCAATCGGAATTGAGCTCGGCGCCGCGCGTCTCCGCGCCGCCTGCCGCCTCGAGGATGAGCGGCGGGCTGACGGCATGACTGCTCAAGTTGAAATTCTGGATCTGGAAATTGTGGTACTTGGTGTCGAACAGGGCGAGGTCGACGCGCACGCGGTGATGCAGGAACGTACTCTTGAGCCCCAGCTCGAAGTCATCGACGGTCTCCTTGCCGACGTAGCCGAGCTTCGATTGGTTCTCCGGGGTGATGAGCCCGGGGAAGGCCGTATCCAGCTGGGCGATCGTGAGACCCGAGGGGATGGTGACGGTGGAGGGGGAATACAGGGTCTGGACCGTATTGAAGGCACCGGGCGAGTAGCCGCGCGCATAGGTGAAATAGCCCATGACGGTGGGCGTGAACTGTTCCTTCAGGCTCACATCGCCGACCACCGTGCCGGAATGGTGGCTGCCCGCGGCGTATTGGCTGGGGACAATCACAGGTGGATAGGCCGCGGTCGGGCCGGGGAACGCCAGGGTGTCAAGCAGCCAGTAATCCCGATACTTGATCGAATCATAATTGTAGCGCAGGCCGGTGACCAGTGACGTCTTCGGTAAAAACCGCCAGGTCGAGCGGCCGTATATATCGATCGTCCTGGTGTCCGGGGTGACGTCGAAGTTTTCGTAGGCCGGAAAGAGTTGCCGGTTGTAGACTTGATGGACTTTCGTGTCGGAATAGAACACGCCCGCCAGGTAGCTGAAGGGACGGTCGGTCGGGGATGCGATCTTGAATTCCTGGCTGAACTGGTTGATGTTCAGGTGGATATTCTGATGGTTGTAGAACGGCGGCGGCGTGCCTGGCGCGCCCGATCCTGCTCCGGTGAGCTCGTTCCAGAAGTACGCGTTCACCAGGAACAGATCCTGTGTCAGGCTCTGAGTCTCGTGCTGATAGGCTGTGACCGAGCCGAAGGTGTAGCCGTCCGCGTGGTAGGAGACGGTTAGGGAGGTGTCGCGGTCCTCGATGCGCGAGCCTGCCATGGTCGGACTGGCGTAATACCTGTTGCCGATACCCGGCCGCAGCGGTACGAGCGTGGAAGCGGCCATGAACGGCACATTCGGCACGGCCTCGCCGCTCGTCGGGTCGATGTGGTTGCCGACCAGCAGCGCTGCGCCCGGGGAGAGGTACTTGTAAACAAAGTTGTCGCCAGAGGACGTCATCAGGCCATAGTGGCCCATGAGGGTGATGTCGAGGTTTTCGATCGGTTTGAACAGCAGCTTGACACGCATGCCGGAGACTCTCTGGACGCTGCTCTTGTCGAGCTGGAGGTTGCGGATCGGATACCGGACGCGATTGCCCCAGGCAGCCAGGCTGAAGTCAATCTTGCGACTGATGGGTCCGGCGAGGAAGCCGTTCAGGCGGACCTCGCCGTCGTTGGTGACGGTGAGGCTCGCGTTGCCGGTGAAGTGGGAGGTCGGCTTGCGGGTGACGATGTCGATCACGCCCGTGGCCGCCGTGCGGCCGCCGAGGGTGGCCTGGGGACCCTGCAGTACCTGGATGCTCTGAACATCCTCGATGTTGTTGCCGTCCATCGAGTCGGACGGAACAGGCACGCCGTCGATCATGATCGCCACGCCCGAAGACAAGCCGACTGTACCCTCATTGGACACCGAAGAGATGCCGCGGATGCCCATTGGCACACGTCCGTTGAACGAGCCGTTGATGTTCACCGAGGGCACCAGCTTGTTGAGATCCCAGATGTTCGCGGCGTTATTGGCCGCGAGCTCTCTGCCCGACACCACCGCCGCCGAGACCGGGGTCCGCGACAGGCGCTCGGGCAGTTTTTGGGCAATGATTGTGATCGGCTGCAGCTCGATAGCGCCGACGGCTGCGGAGGCATCGGTACCCGGGGTTGCCGCGTTGGCTGAGTGTGGGGCGGGGCTGGCGGCTTGCGCCAGCGCGACCCCGGAGACCGCCGCGGCGACTGTTGCAACGATGAGACGGCTGCGGAGCATTATGGAATTCCCCTCTTCGTCGGTATTCGGACCGGCTACACGCTAGCGTGCGCGCCGGCCGGGCGGAAATTCATTCCGGAATCGGGGCGCATCAGCGGTGCTGATGATGGCGCACGAGCCTAGACGATGACATTGATCAGCAAAGCCGCCGGGCGGGGAAACCCCGCTCAGGGACCCGTGGCGGGGGCGGCAAGTCTGTTGCGGATGCCCAACTGTCCGGCTATGGCCAGCGCCGCGGCAACTGCGGCGGCGATGCCGAGGGCGACAAACGCGCTCGGCAACCCGCCCGCTTCCCCGGCCAGCCAGGTAACCAGCAGTCCACTGAGAAACTGTCCGATCGCAAATGTCGAATTCCACACACCGGTTCCACGTCCACGGATGTTGAACGCGAGTCCGCGCGTGGCCCAGGTGAGCAGCGTAGGCAGAATCATTCCGCAGCCGATCTGGTTGAGTCCGGCTGCAGCGACGAACGCCCCGGGTGTGGCGGCCCTGCCCATCCACAGGAATCCGCCGCCGATCACCAGGAATTCCAAGGCGAGGAGAGTGGCGATAGGCAGCCGGCTTGCCGCGCGGAAGACGAAAGTGCCCGTTGGGACGCCCAGGCTCGCGATCATGGCGAGCACGCCGAGCCGGGCGGCATCGTGCACGCCGAGCGTCGCCAGGGCGAGGGCGCTCTGTGTCTGGACTGTGTAAAACATCACCGACGCGAGCAATGTGATGGCGCAAATGCCGCCCAGCCGCAGCCAGGGGAAAGCTGCCGGAAGGTCGGCCGCTCCGTCAGGTGCTCTCGGTGCGATACGCGTCGGCGGCTCCGAGGCGGGCTCCCACGTGAACAGCCACAGGCCCACCGCCAGGAGCAGACTGAAAAGGTAGACCGCGAACGGGCCGCGCCAGCCGAATTGCCTGCCGAGCAGCCCCCCGAGCGGGATCAGCGCCAGCGCCGACAGCGAGGCCACGGCAGTCTGGTTGGCGAGCCATTTTTCCCGGGCATGACCGTGAAAGTAGTCGCTTATCAGCGTGGTACTGACCGTCATCACCACCGCCTCACAGATCCCGACCGCCACTCGCGAGAGGATGATGGCGGTCAAGTGGTGGAGCATGGTCGGCGCGATGCCCACCAGCGCGTAAACGACCATCGAGCCGATGAGCAAACGCCGGCGCCCGAGCCGGTCCGCGATCCATCCGGCAAGCGGCGAGAGCAGCGCCACGCACAGCGCCGGCATGGTGAGCACGCCACCCTGGATGAGGTATTGATGGTGAGGGACGTGTCGGAACGCCGTCATGAGTTGCGGCACGTCCGGAACGAGGACCGTGATGCCCATCACCGAAAGTGTGATGGGCAACAGCAGCATGATGCCCTGCAGAGTGCCGGGAGCGCGCGATGACTCGCGTGACTGGGATGTCATGCCGGGGTGTCCTCGAAGCTCAGGACCGGAACAGTGATTCGATCTCGCGGCGGGTGCGGCGCAGCTCGAGCAGGAGTTTTTCCTCCTGGCGGTCGAATCGCGTCGTGGGCACCGGGATGGAGACGGCGAGCGGGCGCCCGAGCGGGTCGATGAACGCCGTGCCGATCGCGGTGATGCCCTCGGTGTGCTCCTGGCGGTCGTACGCGACGTGGGTACGGCGGCATTCCTCGACTTCGCGACGCAGCGCATCGAGGTCGGCAAGGGTGTGCGGCGTATGCGGGTGTAAGGATCGTCCGACGAGCCGCGTCCATTTCTCATCCGGCAGCAGGCTCAAGAGCGCCTTGCCGGGCGCCGTGCAGTGCAGCGGGAAGCTCTCGCCGACCGCCGAGACCGCGCGCAGGCGGTGGGCGCCCGGAATCTGATCGATGAAGACGAGCTCGCTGCCCTTCAGCACCGACAAATCCACGGTCTCCTTCACTGCCTGTGACAGTTTGCCGAGCGCCGGCCGCAGCAGCCGCTCGAGCTCGAGGTTCGCCGAGGAGGCGAGCCGCACCAGCGCCGGGCCGAGCTTCACCCCCGAGGCGGGTGTCGCGGCGATGAGAAAGTGCTCGCTCTCCAGTGCCCCGACGATGCGCTGCACGGTCGAGCGGGCCAGATCCACGCGATCGGCCAGCTGACCGAGGCTCAAGCCCCGAGGCTCGTCTTCCAGCGCCCGCAGGATGGCCGCGGCGCGCGCAATGACCTGAATTCCAGAGCCGGAATTCGAATTGCCGGCGGGTTTCTTTGTCTTGGCCACGGTACCTCGGTTCTGCGCACTCCGTCGCATGAGTCCAGGACGCGCGCAGCGCGCCCCCCCTTCAAGCGCCTGTCCACCCTGCATTGTGGAGGCCGCGCCGGACGATGTCGATCACCGCCGAAGGCTTGCGGTGCAGCCCCGGGAGGAGTATACATTAAATCGCAATGCGGTACAGCATTACCGTATCGCGATACACGTCGAACCAAGGGGATCTGAACATGCCGACCATCCGCGGCGTCGCCTTCCGCGACACCAATCTCCAAAACAGCATGGGGCTGGAGTTCTATGACCTTTCCCACCCATGGGGGTTGGGCCAACCCTGCTGGCCGTATTTCGAGGACGTCAAGATCGAGCGGCTGCACAGCATGGCCAAGTCCGGCGTGCTCACCCAACGTATCACGACCGTCATGCACTCCGGCACCCACATAGACGCGCCGGCGCACGTCGTGGAGGGCACGCCGTTCATGGACGAGGTGCCCCTGCCGTATTTCTTCGGCACCGGGGTGGTGGTGTCGATTCCGAAGAAAAAGTGGGAAGTGATCGGCGCGGCCGACCTCGAGGCGGCCACGCCCAGGATCCGAGAGGGCGACATCGTTATCGTCAACACGGGCTGGCACAAATACTACGACGACAGCCGCATGTACTACGCGTATTCGCCGGGATTTTACAAGGAAGCGGGCGAGTGGTTTGCCAGCAAGAAGGTGAAGATGATCGGCACCGACACCCAGGCGCTCGATCATCCGCTCGGGACCGCGATCGGGCCGCACGGACCGGGCGCTCCCCATGGACTGCTGCCGCAGGTCAATCAGGAATACGAACGGCTCACGGGGCGCAAAGTCATCGAGGATTTCCCCGAATGGGAGCCTTGCCACCGCGCCATTCTGAGTCACGGCATCTGCGGCTTCGAGAACGTCGGCGGCGACATCGACAAGGTGACCGGCAAGCGCGTGACTTTTGCCGCCTTCCCCTGGCGATGGACGAAGGGAGACGGTTGCATCGTCCGTCTGGTCGCGATCATCGATCCGAGCGGCAAGTTTCGCGTCGAGTCGGGTCAGGGCTGAGCATGCGGGTCAAAGATTTCCAGAGCGCGCAACCTTACGAGGCGCCCAACCATTTCGACGTCAGGTCGTTGCGCCTTCAGGGCTTCGAAGACGGCGGTCCGGCGAGCTTCTGGGTAGGCCTGTCGCACATTCTGCCGGGCGGAGGTGCCGGGCCGGATGCCTCACCGCTGGAAAAGGTGTACGTCGTGCTCGCCGGCCGCGTCCGAGTGAGTGCGGATGGCGAGGAGCGGGTGCTCGAGGCGCTCGACTCGGTCTGCATCGGTGCCAATGTGCAGCGCACGGTCAGCAATCCCGGCAACGATGTGGCCACCATGCTGGTCGTCATGCCCTATCCGCCGAAACATTAGCGTGAGGCGCTGCGATGGCCACCGGGTCTGAAAATCCCCTCTCGCTATTTGACATCCGCGGCAGGAGCGCCATCGTCGTCGGCGCCTCCGGTGCCTTCGGGGAGCTCGCTTCGCGCACACTCGCCGCCGCCGGCGCGAAGCTGACGGTGGCGGCGGGCAAGGCCGCTGAGCTCGAGAAGCTCGCCGCGCAGTGCCGCGCGCTCGGAGCCGATGCGCGGGTTGTCGTGCGGCGCTCCAATACCGCCGCCGACGCCGAAGCCATTGCAGAAGCGGCCGTGAAGCACTTCGGCGTTATCGACATTCTGGTCGTTGCCTCAGGCATGAACGATGTCTCGACCATCGTCGAGATGTCGCCCGAGCGGTTCGCCAAGGTCATGGAGGCCAACGTCACCGGCTCGTGGCTCATGGCCCGCGCGGCCGGCGCGCACATGATTCGCCAGGGCCACGGCGGAAAAGTGGTGCTGACCTCCTCGGCGCGCGGGCTGTTGGGTCATCCGGCTGGCTATTCGGCCTACTGCGCCTCGAAGTCGGCCGTCGATGGCATCACCCGGGCCCTGGGCTGCGAATGGGGCAAGTACGGCATCATGGTCAATGCCATCGCTCCGACGGTGTTTCGCTCGCCGCTCACCGCCTGGATGTTCGAGGACACCGAGAAGGCCCGCACCGCGCGCGCCGGCTTTCTCTCCCGGGTGCCGCTCGGGCGGCTGGGCGAGCCGGGGGACCTCGCGGGCCCCTTGCTCTTTCTGTGCTCCCGCGCATCCGATTTCTACACCGGCCACATCCTCTACGCGGATGGCGGCTATACGGCCGGATGAGACTCGGTGGGCGGTGTGCGCGACATGTCATCGTCGGTAGGGCGGTCGAGAGCGCCCCCTGTGGCGGTCATTGGCACAGGATTGCTCGGGCGCGGTATTGCAGAGGTCGTCTTGCGCGCCGGTTTCCCGGTGATATTGCATGATACAAACTCCGTTGCGCTGGCACAGGCTTGCGAGGCGGTGCGAAGCGCGGTTCCCATGGCCGCGGCGCGGGTAAGCGCGCAGACCGTGCTCGAGCAAGCCGCTCGAGATGCCGGCATCGTGATCGAGGCGATCGTCGAGGACCTGCTCGTCAAGCGCCAGGTGTTCGCTCGCCTGGACACGGCCAATCCCGACGCAATCCTCATGAGCAACTCCTCCGTGCTGCCCATCACGCAGATCGCGATGCTGACGACGCGTCCGGAGCGTGCCGTGGGCACTCACTGGTGGAACCCCCCGCAACTCATCCCGGTGGTCGAAGTGATCCGCGGGCGCCGGACCCAGGAAGCGATCATGCAGGGCGCCGTGGATTTCCTGGCGGCGCTCGGCAAGACGCCCGTGCGCGTCAATCGCGATGTTCCGGGCTTCGTGGGTAACCGGCTGCAGCATGCCCTGTGGCGTGAGGCCCTGGCGCTCGTCTGCGAGCGCGTGTGCGCGCCCGAAGCGGTCGATCGGATCGTTGCAGCGACGCTGGGTGCGTCGCTCGCGGAGCGAGGACCGATCGCCGAGATGCGCCACATGGGTCATCGGGAGGTTGCTCTTGAGCTCACGGACGTGCTGCCGTCGGTCAACAGCGACCCGCGCCCGGCGCGGCTGCTGCGCGAGAAGGTGGCCGACGGGCAGCTCGGCGCGAAGACGGGGCGGGGATTGCTGCTCTGGCCGCCGGGAACGCGCGCGCGCGCGGGCGAGCGTCTTCGGCAGCACTTGGAAAGACGTCTGGGCCGCACCGCAGAGGATTCCGGGGCTGCGGATCGATCCCTGTCGGAGGCCGACCGTGCCATCGCGCGCCGGCTGCGCGCTGCGCTCTGGCGGGAAGCGTTGGCCCTGGTCGAGGACGGCGTGTGCGGTGCCGAGACAGTCGATCTGATGGCCATGAAGACGATCGGCTTGCGCCTGGCGGCCATGGGACCGGTGGAGAATGCGGACTACGTCGGCCTCGATCTGACGCTCGCGATCCATGAGGCGGTTCTGCCGAGCCTCGCGGCCGCTGCCGGTCCCCCGGGACATTTGGCCGACATCCTCGCCGCGAGCGCACCGAGCGAGAGCACGGCGGAGGCCGGCGGCAATTCACTCAACAGAGCGATACCCAGTCAACCATGAGCATCGTCATCACCGTCGCACCCACCGGACCCATTGCCACCAAGGCGGACAATGCGCACCTGCCCACCGCGCCGGAGGAGATCGCGAACGATGTTCACGCGGCCTACCGGGCGGGGGCGGCGGTGGCGCACATTCACCTGCGCGATGCCGATCAGCGTCCCACCGCGGATCTCGGCATCGCCCGCCGGGTCATGGACCTGATTCAGGAGAAGTGCCCGATCCTCATCCAGATGTCAACGGGGGTGGGCCTGACGGTCCCGTTCGAGGAGCGCGAGAAACTGGTGGAACTGCGCCCGCGGATGGCGACACTCAACCCCTGCTCGATGAGCTTCGGCGAGGGGGAATTCCTCAATCCGCCGAAGGGCGTGCGGCGGCTCGCGGCGCGCATGCGCGAGCTCGATGTGAAGCCGGAGCTCGAGATCTACGATAGCGGGCACCTGGATGCATGCCTGCGGTTGTATGAGGAGGGGCTGCTCGCCGAGCCGCTGCAATTCAGCATCGTGCTCGGGGTGCGTGGCGGCATGGCGGCCACGCCGGAGAACCTGATGATGATGGCGCGCCGCCTGCCAGCGGGGTGCATCTGGCAGATCGTCGCGATCGGCAAGGCCAATTTGGAGCTGACGGCCATGGCGCTCGCTCTCGGGGGCAATGCGCGTGCCGGCCTCGAGGACTGCCTGTATCTGCGCAAGGGCGTCCTGGCGCGCAACGTGGAGCTGGTGGAACGTACCGCGGCGCTGGTCAAAGCGCTGCAGTTGCCGCTTGCCGATGCCAACGAAACGGCGCACCGCTTACGACTTCCCGGAGGACATCCGAAGGGAAAGTGATTCGTTGCGCACGAATGAGAGACCGAAAGCCATGCGAAACAAGCACCTGGACCTGAACTACTTGATCAAGCTCGAGGCGCTGCTTCTTGAAAGGGGACCCACGCGCGCCGCCGAGCGGCTGCACCTGACACAGCCGGCGGTCAGCAACGCGCTTGCCGAGCTGCGCGGGCACTTCGGGGATGCGCTGCTGATCCGGCGGGGCCGGGGGCTTGCACTGACGCCGTTCGCAGAGGGACTCCTGCGACCGCTGCAGGCTGCGCTCTCCCAGATGCGCTCGGTTCTCGTGGCGCGACCGGACATGGACCCGGCTTCCTCCGGCTGGGAATTCGGGGTCATGACCTGCGATTACATCGCCTCGGTATTTCTCACCAAGGCCGTGCGCAGGCTCGCTGCCGTGGGCTCCAACGTGACGATTGCTCACGTCCCGGCCAGCGAGTCCGAGCAGTTCGAGCGGGGCGAGGCTGACGTGCTGATCCTACCGGCCCGTGGCCACAGCTCCGTCGGCGACTCTCAGTGCGTGCTGTTCAGCGAGCCTGTGGCGTACATTGCGAGCACTCGCAATCGAACCGCCGCATGTCTCAGCCAGGAGGAATTCCTGTCAAAACCACGCGTGGTGCCGTCCGATAAGCTTCTCGCCGGTTTCGAGCCCGAAGGCGTCGCGACGGCACCGGCAATGACCCTGCCGCTGCTGGCGATTCCCTCATGCGTCGCCGCCACCGATTATCTCGCGGCGGTTCCGCAGGGGCTGGCTGCCATGTTCGAAAAGGTTCTGCCTCTGAGGCGCGTGCGCGTATTTGGCGGCGACACGATGATTTCCTATCTCATGCATTGGCGGCGGGAAACGGCCGATCATCCGGTGGAGCGCTGGTTCATCGACGAGATGCAGAAAGCCGGGGCGGAGCTCGACGGGGACGGCGCCGCAGAGGTCGATGTCCGAAGCTACCGGTCGACGCCGAGCCGGGCGCCGCTGACGTTGCCGAGACGCACGGATATCGAAATACGGACAACCGCGTGCGGCGCGATGTAGCGCACGGATGAAGATGGATCAACCAAAGGGTCTGCTTGACTCATGAGCGAGAGAACGACCGGGGAGGCGATCGTCGAGACCTTGATCGCCAATGGAGTCGACACGGTGTTCGGCCTGCCGGGGGCGCAGACCTACCCGCTGTTCGACGCGCTGTATCGGCGTCGCGACAAGATCCGCACGATCGGGGCTCGCCACGAACAGACCCTGGCTTTCATGGCCTTCGGCTATGCCCGCTCGACCGGCAAGCTCGGAGTCTATGCGCCCGTCCCCGGCCCCGGCATGTTGAACACAACGGCCGCGATGTGCACCGCATATGGTGCCTGCGCGCCGACGCTGTGCATCACCGGGGAGGTGCCGTCGGACTTCAGAGGCAAGGGGCGCGGACACCTGCATGAGCTGCCCGATCAGCTCGGTATTCTGCAGCGACTCACCCGGCATGCCCGGCACATAGAGCGTCCGCAGGACGCTCCGGCCGTCGTCAATGCGGCGATCGCCGCCGCAATGACCGATCGGCAGGGGCCCGCGGCCGTCTCAGTCTGTTGGGATACTTTGGGCGAGTCGGCGCACATCGCCGCGGGCAAGGCGGCGTGCATTCCGGCGGCGCCGGCCCCGGACCCGGCGCAGGTCTCCAGGTGCGTGCGGTTGATGTGCGAAGCCAGGCATCCGATGATTTTCACCGGCAGCGGCGCGCAGCATGCCGCGATCGCCGTGCAGGCTCTCGCCCAGCGCCTGCACGCGCCGGTCGTGGGCTTTCGCGGCGGCCGAGGCGTCGTCGGCGAGGATCAGGCTCTCGGTCTCGACATGGTCGCGGCGTGGCATCTGTGGAGCGAAGTCGATCTGATGATCGGCATCGGCACGCGCCTGGAGATCCCTTTCATGCGCTGGGGCTCGATGATGAGAGCCCAGCGCGCGCTGCCCGGCCGGAAGCTGATCCGGATCGACATCGATGCCGCCGAGATGGAACGGCTCGACACCGACGGTCCGCTGGTTGCCGATGCCGAGGAGGGGGTGCGGGCGCTGCTTGCGCAGCTCAATGCCGCCGGATACGTTGCCGATGGCGACCCCGGCAGGATTGCAGACGCCAAGGAGCGGGCGGCCGTCGAGATCCGCCAGGTGCAGCCGCAGATGGATTATCTCGATGTGATACGCGAGGTGCTGCCGCGGGACGGATTTCTGGTCGAGGAGCTTTCGCAGGTGGGGTTTACCTCGTATTTCGGGTGGCCGGTGTACGAGCCGCGGACTTACGTCAGCTGCGGCTACCAGGGAACACTCGGCTTCGGCTTCCCGACCGCGCTCGGTGTCAAGGTGGCCAACCCGAATCGTGCGGTGGTGTCGATCACCGGAGACGGCGGATTCATGTTCGCCATGCCGGAGCTTGCCACGGCGGTCCAGTACGGCATCTGCACCGTGACCATCCTTTTCGACAACGCAGCTTTTGAAAACGTTCGCCGGGATCAGCAGCAGCGGTTCGGCGGCCGCGAGATCGGTGCGCAATTGCTCAATCCGAATTTCAAAGACCTGGCGAGGGCCTTCGGCGTCGAGGCGTACGGGGCCGATTCACCGGCCGCGCTGCGCAGCGCGTTGCAGCGGGCGCTGACGGTGCCTGAGCCGGCGCTGATTCACGTGAAAATCGCGCCGGCCACGGAGACCTCGCCGTGGCCATTCATCATGCGAAACCAATGATGCCGCAGGTGCCTCCACCATGAAGTCCACGCCGACACAAAGTGATGCGAATTACCTGAAGTTCCTGATCTGCGCCCGCCGCAAGCGGCAGGACACGCAAGAGCGCTACTTCTACGAATGGGGCAATATTCATGTGGCGCTGATGCTGACGACTCCGGCGCCCATGAGGGTTTTCAAACGCTACGTGCAGCACTTCAGCGTCTCCGGCGTCACCGACGACATGCTGGTATATCCGCTCTCGTCCATGGGGTGGGACAACATGGCAGACCACTGGCTCGCCACCTACGAGGATTTCCTCGAGGCCCTGACCGCCGAGTCCTACGTGCAGCGCATGCGGCCTCATCAGTTCGGCGACAAGGAATTCGTGCTCGAGCTGGCGCGCGGCAGGACGTTGTTTCAGAGGCCGGATTTCAAGTCCGGCGGCGTCAAGCTGATCCACTGGTTCAAGAAACACCCGCGGATTGCGACCGAGGAATTCCAACGCCGCTGGGCGCAGGAATACGCGCCGGCGCTGCTCGAGGCTGCCACGGCGAAGCGCCTGATCCGCAAGTACGTCCAGAACACGGAAGACCGGCTGCCGCCGGGGGTGTTCACCGGCACCTTGTTCGAGCACGGCGGCTACGGGGGGTATGGCGGCATGGAGGAGATCTGGCTGAACGGGATGGACGGTCTCGCCCGCTTTCGCGAGGACAGGGCGCTCGTCGATCTGATCCGCACCCGCATGGCGCCGCTCATCGACGAGAGCGGCACCTTCTCCATGGTGACGACGGAGCGGGTCGTATTCGACTTCGTGACACCAGAGGAGAGGAGTCCCGCGCCGGCGATCCTGCAGCCGGCCAGCCTGGAGGCGCGCATCGACGCGCAGGGTTATAGCGGTTGGAATATTCCTCGGGCGTGAGCGGGTCGAGAGGGTCCGCCGCGGTGCGGGAAGTGTTCGCATGCGGGCGGCGCAGGAGCTCGCCGCCCGGCCGAGGAGATCGTTCGCACATGCCGCACGGCGATGCACCGGGATCCGGACGGCTCGGCACGGATCGCTTCGCGCAACACGGCCCGCGCGGGCTTCGTTTCCGGGTCTTGAGGCAAACAGAGGACTTGGCATGAACTACAGTGTTTCCCACGATGCGCTGGGCACCCACATCGATTGGTCGCTCGATGCCGTCACCGCCCGCATGATCGACTGGTTCTGGAGCAACATGGAGAAGGGCTTCATGCTCTGGCATCCCGAGCAGCACGAGGCCCTGGAGTGGCCGGTGCCGGTGGTGCACGGCAATCCGCTCGGCGCCATTCACAATGCCCCCCAGACCTGGGACGACGGACGCCGTCAGAACATCTTCATCCGCTTCGAGAAGCTCGAGGACGTGGCGCCGGAAATCCGTGACGTCATCTGCTACCCGCACGTCATCGTTGCTGCCGGGCTCGGCTTTGACCGGGAAGCCATGGAGAAGGGCGATCCGATGGGGTATCGCATCCATCAGTGGCAGGCGAGTGATACCGGCGTGATCGGCAAGTCTTCCGGCATCGGCACGCGTCGCAAGGAGACGGTGGAAGACGGCAGGATCTGGGCCGCGCATGCGGCCGGGGAGATCGGCAACTGGGAGGTGTTTTTGCCGCAGCTTTATTCGCTGTATCGGGTGGTGACCGATCCGAAGCGCAATCCGTTCACCGATCTTTCGGTCGACGGCAAGGGTCGCAACGCCCGTTACCGCCATATCCGTTGAAGGATTCTGCCGTGGGCCGCAGCTCGAGGAGCCCGATCGTGGGGGCGCGCCGCGGGCAGGACGCCGGCCGGCGATTCAAGAATGATGCCGGCCGGGAGTACGACAGACCTCGCGGCAGGCGCCGATGAAGGCTTGCAGCGGTGCGGAGAGAGCCGCGCTGTTGCGATAGGCGATGCCGAGAGTCGCCTGCCACAGCGCGCCCTTCACGGGAAGCTCGGCGAGGCCCCGGGCGAGTGCGTTGGGCCGCAGCGAAACGGGAATGCTGGCGAGGTAGTTGCTCTTTCGGACGAGGTCGAACATCACCTCGATCGAATTGGTGGTGCTGGTGATTTTCGGGGGACGCAGGCGGTTGGCGGCAAAGACCGCGCCCATGCGTGCGATGCCCATGTTGTCCTTCGAAAACGCCACCCAGGGATAGGCGAGCAGTTCCTTGGGGCTCACCGGTCCGCGCTCCCGCAGGACGTGATCCGCTGCGCAGACGACCAGATGCTCGCCCACGCTCAGCGGCTCCTTGGTGATTTCCGGGTAGGAGGG
This sequence comes from Pseudomonadota bacterium, assembly GCA_021792755.1. Lineage (GTDB taxonomy): Bacteria > Pseudomonadota > Gammaproteobacteria > Steroidobacterales > Steroidobacteraceae > 13-2-20CM-66-19. The sequence goes on along the minus strand of JAJYUA010000029.1, from coordinate 24,210 downwards.
AAATTCCAGCGAGGTGCAGATGATGTCGAAGCCGGCGCTGATCAGGCCCGCCAGGAGCGTGTCCATCACGGCCACCGAAACGTTGACCCGCACGTTCGGACGATGGATCTGCATGGCGAGCACGAGCTGCGATACGCAATTGATGAAACTCGGGCCAACGCCGACATTGACGGTTCCCGTGAGGCCGCCTTTCATCGATTCGATCTCGGCCAGCGCGTGGGCCAGCTCCAGCTCGATCAGCCGCGCGCGCGAGGCCAGCGCTTCTCCGAACGGCGTTGGTTCGACGCCCTGATGATGGCGCTCGAGCAGCTTCACGCCGAGGAGCTGTTCCAGCTTGCGGATGCTCTTGGTCAGAGCGGGCTGCGTCAGGTGCAGCGCCTCGGCCGCGGCCGTGAAACTCTTGCATTCGGCCACGGCAAGGAAATGGCGCAGCAGGCGCGAGTCGATCTCGCGCTCGGCGAGCGTGCGGTAACCGCCCCGTTGCGGCAGCGGAATCTTCACGCGGGCGGGCAGGGATTTGGCGTTGGGCATGGCTGCGCGCTCGTTCAGGCTCCAGCCTACCGCAAATCGAGCACGATATCCTGCAGCACGACGCTTTCCCGGTGCATTTCGAAAGACACCGGTACGAGGCGGTGGTCCCCATGGGTGACGCGGATCTCGTAGACGCCGCTTTCCGGCTCCAGCCGATCGAATTTGAAATCCCCGAAAGCGTCGGTATCGACGGCGGCGATGACAAGCCCGTCCCTCACGAGCGCGACCCGTGCGCCGGCAAGGCAATCGATGATGCCGCCTGCCGCGGCGAGCACCGTGCCGCCCGCAAAGAGCTTGGTATAACGATGGAGGTTGCGGTAGTAGACCCGCGGCTTCGTGCCCAGCTCCGGCCGCAGGGTCTGCAATCCCTCCACGCTTGCCTTCTGCGCCATTTCGGCGTCGCTGATCTTGAGTGCCTGAAACGCGCCCGTGGGGCAGGATTGCGCCGGCCGCGGCGTGCTCCAGCCGCGGTCGAGCAGATGGGCGTCGAACGGCCAGGCCTGGGGGAGCGAGCGTTCCTCGTTCCACCAGATCGCGCCATAGGGGCAGGCGGCGAGGAGATCCCTGCGTCCCTTCGCCGCTTCTGGATCGATCAGCACGATGCCGTCCTTGCGCTTCTTCACCGCGCCCCTGCCAGCCTCGATGCAGGGCGCGGCGTCACAATGGTTGCAGGTGGTCGGCACGTATGCGGCATCGACCATCGGCGCCCGCCCGCGCTCCCTGGCGAGGATGTTGATCCATTTGTGTCCGTGCGGCGGCTGCGGCGCGCAGTAGCCCGGGATGTCGTTGCCGACATATTCGTCCTTGACTGAGAGAAAACAGTTGTTGCAGTTGTGACACTCCGCGACGTCGATCACCAGATTCCACTTCTTCATGGGCCGGTCGCTCCTCGCTGCCATTTTTGCACTTCGATCAGGCAGGAATTGGGAGCGGATGCCGAGGTCTTCTCAGTCATGTGACGCTTGGGCGTCAGGATGTTGATGCAGCCGCCGATGTCGGGGGTGCCGTCGGCCTCGCCGGCCGGCTCATATTCCGCCGAAGAGCTGTAGGCGTGGACGACGCCCGGGAGCAGCCGCTCGGTGAGTGCCGCTGCGCAGATCACCGCGCCGCGTTCGTTGTAGAGCTTGATCAGGTCATGATGCGCGATGCCGCGGGCGCGCGCATCGGCGGGATTGAGCCGCGCGATCCAGTAATAGTGCCCATCCCGCAGCACCCGGTGATCGGCGATGTCGTTGATGGCGCCCTCCTTGCCGTCGCTCTGGGTGTGGAAGCTGAAGCGAGGGTGGGGAGAGATCAGCTGCAGCGGATAGCGGGCGTAAAGGGCGACCGTCCGCCGGCCTTCCCAGGCGGGGATATAGGTATTGAGCGGCGGACGCTGCGGATCCTCGCCGTAGCGCTTGAGGCTGGAGGACTCGAATTCGAACAGGCCCGACTGGGTCTGCAATCCTTGCAGATAATCGCCGCCGTACTCGGCCGGGAGCGGCGCGGGCTCGGGCAGGTCTTTTTTGCGGCCTTCGGCGAACCAGCGCCAGCTCGTCTTGCTGCGGTTGGCGGCCTTTGTCTCCGGCGGCACCACGTAGTAGCCCTTGCGCAGGAATTTTTTCCAGGAAATCGCCTTGGCCAGGTCCGAGCTGAGATAGATCTCGCGGCACCAGAGCAGCTCGGTCTTGCCTTCGCCGAAGTAGGAGCTGAGGCCAAGGCGCTTGGCGAGCTCCAGGAAGATCTGATAGTCCGATTTCGACTCGCCCAGCGGCTCGATGCATTTGTGCTGCAGGGTAATGACGCGGTGATTCATCTGATTGTGGTTGTGATGCACATATCCGCCCGAGGCTGCCCACTCGCTGATGTCCGCGCGCTCGAAATTGGTGCAGGCCGGAAGGATCAGGTCGGCGAACCGGGCCTCGCCCTCGTTCCAGATGGACTGATTGAGCACGAACTCGAGGTTTTCACTGCGCAGCGCATCGGCCAGGCGGCCGCTCTCCATCGTGGTGCCGAAATGCGAGCCGCCGTATTTGTACATCATGCGCACGGGTGAGTGGCCGGGCGAGGGATAGTTGAACTTCTGAAACTGCCCTTCGAGCGAGCGGCTGTCGGTCGGATAACCCTCCGTTGCGCCGTGCAGAATGGCCTCGGGAATGCGCAGCCGCGGCACCCTCTGCGTGATCGTGTTCATGCTGATGAGGTGCGCCAGGCGCTGGTAGTTCTGCACCGCATCGGCCGTGCCCTCGATGTCGCCCGAGATCCCCCCCTCGGCATAGCCCGGAAAGTAGAATTCCAGATCGACCGGTGCGCCCGTGCCCAGATTGCCGAAATTGATGCCGGGCTTGCCCAGGCCCTGCATCGTCATCAGGCAGACCATGGCGCGGGCCCATTGCGCGCCGGTGGCGGAGCGGTTGGCGCCGCCGAAGGCGACGCCCTTGCCGCCGCAGGAGAGATAGGTCCTCTTGCTGCCCCATTCGCGGGCCAGAGCGCGCACGATAGGAGCCGCCACGCCGGTTTCCGATGCCTGCCATTCGGGTGATTTGGGCGTTCCGTCGCTGTTCCCCAGAACATAGGCGCGGTACTTGTCGAAGCCGGTCGTGCGCTTGTCGATGTACTCGCGATCGTAGAGTCCTTCGCTGATCCAGACGTAAGCGATGGCAAGGGCGAGCGCCGGGCTGGTGCCGGGCACGGGCGCGATCCACTTTCCGCCGAGCCAATTGGCCGTCGGGTTCAGATACGGGTCGATGTGCACCATCTTGATTCCGAGTTGCCTGGCCCATTGCCGGCGGATGGTGCCTTCGAACGCCGCATAGGAGCCGCAGGTCGATTCCGGATCGGACGACCAGAACACGATCAGCTCGGCGTGCTGCAGTGCGTCCTCGAGCTGGCCGTAAGGCTCGGCGCCGCCCATTCGCATCGAATTGCCATAGTGGTGCATCGCGCCCCAGTACCAGCCCTCCCAGCTGTCGGGGTTCAACACCATGCGGGTATGGCCGATGGCGTTCATGAAGCGGGCCTGCGCGCTCAGGTAGTAGCCGATATTGCCCCAGGTGTGATGCGAGCCGTGGCTGTTCAGGATCGCGCCGTGACCGTGCTCCCGGCGGATGCGCTTGATCTCGCCGGCGGCGATGTCGAGCGCCTCGTCCCAGGAGATTCGCACATAGCCCGACTTGCCGCGATTCTGCGGATTGCGTGCGCCTTTAGGATCCCAATCCACGCGCCTCATGGGATGGAGCAGGCGCTTGGGCGAATAGACGAGCGATTTCGAGGCGAGGCCGTGCGGGCTCAGCGTCGCGCGTCGCGGCGGTGAGAATTTGCGCCCCCGCGCCTCGATGACCCAAGGGTCGGGATCGTCCGCCGCGAATTCCATCGGCGTGATGCGCACGATCCTTCCGTCTTTCACGTACACGAAGACCGGCCCGCCATTCGTCTGGTTGACGTAGCGTGTCTCGCCATTGCCGGCTGGCGCGCCCTGGCGCCAACCATGCGTAAGCATGGCGTTCAGGATGTCGGTGAACTGGACGGTGAGCTCATCCGGCCCGAGTACTTCGAAGGCGAAGTTCTTGGCCGCACTGATCACTTCCATAGGATCGAGGAAGCGCTTGAGCACCGGCCAGGCGAACTGGAACATGCCGGAGGTGAGGTGGATGAGGATGCGCGCCCCCAGCGCCGCTGTCTTGAAGCGCAGCGTGACCTCGGCATCGGCGCACCCGCCCGCGCCGGAGATCAGCCTGCCTGCGGCAAAACGAAACCACCGGCCGCGCGAGCCGTCCTTGACGATGACCTGGGCGGTGAAATCGCGCGCCGCCATCAGCGCGCGGATCTTGGTCGAGCGCCAGGCATAGAGCCTGAAGGCCCAGGGTAGGCACCAGAGGATCAGCGAAAACCGCATCGAGCGTGTCGATCAAATGAAACCGAGTCCCAATCCTCCGCCTGCCCCCCGAAGGCGGCAAGTAACAATCCCTTGTGACATGCTCCGAAAACGTTTCGTGAGAAAATGCGCCGCCAGGGGACGGGGGCCTTTCGGGCTCGCCCGGACCCGCCGAGACATCGGGAAGGAGCACGACCGTGCCGACACAGAGTTTTACCAGCTGCACCAATTGCGGACCCATTACCGTCGACGTGAAGGACGGAAAGGTCGTGCGCGTCCGTCCGCTGGTGATCGAGGACGGCGACCTCAAGCCCTGGACCATCAGGGCCGGCGGCAAGTCCTATTCTCCGCCCAAGAAGGTGACGCTGGCGCCATACGTTCATGCCGAGCGCAACCGCCTGTATTCGGACGACCGCATCCGCTATCCCATGAAGCGCGTGGATTTCGATCCGAATGGTGAACGCAATCCGCAGAATCGCGGCAAGTCGGGCTATGTGCGAATCTCCTGGGAAGAGGCGCTCGACATCGTTGCCGGGGAAATCAAGCGCGTGCAGGGCGCCTACGGCCGCTCAGCGCTCGCGGCGATGACTTCTTCGCACCACAATTGGGGTCTCGTCGGCTACAAGATGAGCGCTTTCTCGCGCTTCTTCAACTTCCTCGGCTACACGCAGGTCTTCGACAACCCGGACAGCTGGGAGGGATGGCACTGGGGTGCCACGCATTCCTACGGTTTCCTGTGGCGCCTCGGCATGCCCGAGCCTTACGACATGCTGGAAGACGCGCTGCAGCATGCCGAGATGATCGTGTTCTGGTCAAACGATCCGGATACGACCCGCGCGGTCTATGACGGCAGCGATGCGGCAATCTGGCGGCAGTGGCTGAAGGACAAGGGCGTGGCGATGGCCTTCATCGACCCGTTCTACAACCACACCGCGGCCGCCATGAAGGGCAAGTGGCTGGCGCCGCGGCCGGGTACTGATGCCGCCGTGGCGCTTGCCATCGCATACGTGTGGATCGGCGAGGGCACGTACGACAAGCAATATATCGCCGACCGCACCATCGGCTTCGACGAGTTCCGCGATTACGTCATGGGCGTCAAGGATGGCGTGCCCAAGACCCCGGCCTGGGCCGAGGCGGAATCGGCCGTGCCGGCGCGCAAAATCACGGCGTTGGCGCGCGAATGGGCGTCGAAGCGCACGGTGCTCTCCGCCGGCTGCCGTGGTGGCGAAGGCGGCGCCTGCCGTGCCGCCTATGCCACCGAATGGGCGCGGTTGATGGTGCTGCTGCAGGCGATGCAGGGCCTCGGCAATCCGGGCATTTCCATCTGGGGCACGAGCATGGGCGCGCCGTGGAACAGCAAGGTCTGGTTCCCGGGCTATGGCGATCTCGAAGGCCGTATCGCGACCTCCACCAAGGTCGCGCGCAGGATCCCCGAGAACAAGGTGCCGCAAAAGCTCTACCGTCTCAGCCTGCCGGATGCGATTCTCGATCCGCCCGTGCACTGGAAGGGCGTCGGTTTCTGCAACAAGAATTTCGAGCAGCAGTTCATTCCCTTTACCTATCCGATGGAGGGTTGTTCCGAAGTCAGGATGTTCTACCGCTACGGCGGCTCCTTCATGAGCACCATGAACGACACCAGCAAGTGGGTGCGCATGTATCAGAGCCCGAAACTCGAGTTCGTCGTAAACCAGGACTGCTGGTGGTCCACCGAGACCGCCCATGCCGACATCATTCTGCCGGCCTGCACCTCGCTCGAGCGCGACGACATCGGCGAGTTCGGCGAGCCGGGCGGGCAGACCAAGGGTGGCAGCAGCGGCTGCAACTACCGGGTTGTGGTGCGACTGAAGAAGGCGATCGAGCCGCTGTGGGAATCGAAGTCGGACTACCGGATCTTCACAGATCTCGCCGAGAAGCTGGGCTTCAAGGAAGACTACACCGAAGGCAACAGCGATCTGGACTGGGCGCGCAAGTTCTTCGAGATCTCCGATCTGCCAAAGTACATTTCGTGGGAGGAGTTTGATCGCAAGGGATATTACGTCATCAACGTTCCGGACGATTACCAATCGACCCCCGCGTTGCGCTGGTTCGCGCAAGGCCGGCCCTGCGATACGCCCGATCCCAATAATTTCAAGCGCGGCACCGCGAAGGCGAACGAGCTCGGAACAGAGAGCGGCAAGATCGAATTCGCCTCCGAGAGCCTGCGCCGCCTGGCGCCGCAGGACGAGGAGCGGCCGGTCTCGCCGCGCTACATTCCGAGCTGGGAGGGGCATCGTTCCGAGATGGCGAAGATCTACCCGCTGCAGCTGATGTCGCCTCATCCACGCTTCTCCTTCCACACCCATTACGACGGACACACCGCCTGGCTCAACGAGGTGCCCGCGCACCGCGTCGTGAAGGATGGCCATGCCTGGTGGCCGGCGCGGCTGCATCCCGAGGACGCCACGGCGCGCGATATCCGCACGGGTGACATCGTGCGACTGTACAACGAGCGCGCCTCGGTTCTGTGCATCGCCCAGGTGACCGAGCGCGTGCGGCCGGGCGTGGTGCACTCCTATGCATCGGCCGGGAAATACGATCCGCTGCAACCGGGCAATCCGCGCTCGCCCGACCGCGCCGGCTGCGTGGCGATGCTGACATCCGGGCGCCAGCTTTCGCAGAACGCGGCGGGCATGGCCTCGAATTCGTGCCTCATCGATGTCGAGAAATGGGTGGGTTGAGGAGCAAGTGATGACGACATATGGCATGGTCATCGATGTCAGCCGCTGCACGGGCTGCTACAACTGCTTCCTCGCTTGTCGCGACGAGCACGTGGGCAACGATCAGCGCCCGATCGCCGCATCCCAGCCCGAGAGCGGGCACAAATGGATCGACGTGCTGGAGCATGAGCGCGGCAAGCTGCCGCGAGTGCGGGTGGACCACGTGCCGCTGCCCTGCCAGCAGTGCAAGGACGCGAGCTGCGTGTCCCGCGCGCCGGACGGCGCCGTCTATCGCCGCGAAGACGGCATCGTCATCATCGATCCCGAAAAGGCGAAGGGCCATCCGCAGATCGTCGCCTCCTGCCCGTATCGGGTAATCCACTGGAACGCAGCCGAGCAGGTGGCGCAGAAGTGCACCTTTTGCGCTCATCTTCTCGATCAAGGCTGGAAGGAGCCGCGTTGCGTCGAAGCCTGCCCGACCGAGGCGCTGGTGTTCGGAGATCTGGATGATCCCACGAGCAGAATTTCGCAGCTTCTGAAGAGCAAGGCTACCGAGGAGTTGCATCCGGAGTTCGGCCTCGCGCCCTCCGTGCGCTACGTCCGGCTGCCGAAGCGGTTCGTCTCGGGCGAGATCGCCCTTGCCGACCGTATGAGCGAGCCCGCTGCCGGAGTGCGGGTAACGCTTCACGACGGAACGAAGGCGCACGATGGTGCAACGGACCTCTACGGCGATTTCGCCTTTGATGAGCTCGATGCGGGCGCAAGCTATCGGTTGCGCATCGCCGCGCCGGGCTATCGGCCGCGAGAGATCGACATCGGAGCGCGCAAAGACGTCGATCTCGGCACCATTGTGCTCGAACCGGTGAGCGCCGGCACTCCGTAGCCGACCGAAAGCCCGCGGGCTGCCCGTTCGCACGGGGCCGACCCCGCCCGACGGCGCAGGCGCCGTCGGGCGCAAAACCGATCAACCGACGGCAAGCCGCCGTGAGCGCCGCTTGCTGCGGCGTTCGTGGCCGCCTGCGCGCGCCGGGCGCCTTATAGCAAGAATCAATTGCCGCGACCGGATTTTTCGTTGTCGGGCGGCGAACGGCTCGCCTTAAATGTGCGCAGCCGACTACTGCGGAAAGATTCGTCCGATGAGAGAAGCTATGCCCGAATTCCTTTGGCGCAGCGGGCAAACCGCCGATTTCATGACCGACGCGAACGACATCCGCGGGATGAAATTGCTCGCAGGCAATTCCAATCGGGAATTGGCCGTGAAAATCGCCCAGTACCTGAAGCTGCCGATCACAAAGGCGCAAGTGCGCCGCTTTGCCGACATGGAGGTGTCCGTCGAGATTCAGGAGAATGTCCGCGGCGAGGACATTTTCGTGATCCAGTCGACCTCCTTCCCCGCCAACGACAACGTGATGGAGCTGTTGCTCATGATCGACGCCCTGAGGCGCGCCAGCGCCAGGCGCATCACGGCGGTCATTCCCTATTTCGGCTATGCCAGGCAGGACCGCAAGGCCGGCCCGCGCACGCCCATCTCGGCCAAGCTGCTCGCCAATTTGATCACCGAGGCGGGCGCCGGCCGAGTGCTGACCGTCGACCTTCATGCCGGCCAGATTCAAGGATTCTTCGATATCCCGACCGACAATCTGTTTGCCGCGCCGGTGATCGTCAGGGACATTCTGGAGCACATCGGACGGGACAATCTGATGATCATATCGCCGGACGTGGGCGGGGTGGTGCGGGCCCGTGCCCTGGCCAAACGGCTCGGCGCCGACCTCGCCATCGTCGACAAGCGCCGCGAGCGCGCCGGCGAATCGGAAGTGATGAACATCATCGGCGACGTCTCGGGCCGTTTCTGCATCCTGGTGGACGACATCGTCGATTCGGGCGGCACGATCTGCAACGCCGCCGACGCTCTGATCGGACAGGGCGCCAAGGCCGTCTGCGCCTATGCCACCCATGGCGTGTTCTCCGGTGGAGCGCTGGCGCGCATCAAGGAGTCCAAGCTCGACTCCATGGTGGTGACTGACTCCATCGCGGCCACCGATGAGATGCGCGCATGCCCCAAATTCCGCAGCATCTCCATCGCGCCCTTGATCGGCGAGGCCATGCGCCGCATCAACAACGAGGAAAGCGTCTCCAGCCTGTTCGACTGAGGATAATGAGGCGCTGCGGTTGATGATATCCGCAGGCAACGCAGCGGCGGAACATGAGGAGGAAATCGCCGGCGGCAGAGAGCCGGATTGAGCGCGGCGCCGCTTGGCTGGCGCCCGTGTCGGTTGCGGCTCAAAATCGCCATACACCCCAAGCCGGCGCATCCGCAATAAAGCGGCTCGGTCACGAATGAAGTCGTAAGAAACTAGGCGTGCGCGCCCGAGCCATCCGGCGGCCCATGCCGGGCCGCCGCCTTCAGTTCATGGATGAAGGCCTGTTGCAGCTGCGTGGGGACAAACCCGCGCCGCACGGCAAGGCCGATGGTGTGCCTGGAGCTCGGGATCGGGCCGCCAAGGATGTTGAGGCGGCCGCTGATGAGGGCGGATCGAGCCTGGCTCGTCGGCACAACGGCGGCAAAGTCCGTGGTGAGCAGCAACGACCAGATGGTCACCATCGAATTGCACGTGAGAACGCAGTGGGCCGGTGGCAGGCCCTGCGCCTGCAAGAAGGTGTCGAAGCATTGGCGTGGGGGTGTGCCGGGTGGAGGCAAGAGCCAGCCCAAAGAGGCGAGCTGTGGCGGGCTCAGCTGCCTGTTGCTGTTGCCGCCGCGCAATTCACGCACCAGGGCATGGTCGCGGCGCGCCACGATCGACAGGGAATCCTCGAAGATCGGAATCTGCTCGAGATCGCGCGTCGCCGACGACGGGCGCAAGGCGCCGATGATCAGATCGATTCGGCCGTAGTGAAGCGCGCCGAGCTGCTCTTCATAGGGACCGTCCATGGCGAACACACGGCAGCCGGGATGGCGCCTCAGCGTATTGGTGAGTGCGCCCGGCAGCCACGCGTGGCGCGCCGTCGGCAACGCGCCGATCAGCAGTTCGCCGTTGACGACGCCGTTGGCCTCCCGGGCCGCGTCCAGCCCGAGCCGGACTTCCGACTCATATCGGCCAATCCCTTCGGCGAGAATCAGGGTTTCCTGGGTGGGATTGACGCCCCGGCTGGTGCGACTCCAAAGACGGCAACCCGTCAACTGGCCGAGGGCGCTGAGCGCTCTGTGCAGGCTCGGTTCGCTACAATTGAGCTCGCGCGCGGCGAGCAAAAAACTTCGGTGGTGCGCCAAGGCGCTCAAGCCGCGAAGCTGCAGATCGGTGGCCCGCTCCCAGAGCCGCGGCGCCTGGTAACCGAGGGACGCGAACTCGGTTTCGGCACTGCGAAGATGCAGCACCGCGACGCCGACCCGCCGCGCCAGGGCCGTCGCGGCTTGATTGGGCGCCATGCCGGATGTGCTGCGCTCGAACAGCTTGAGGTTGACGCCTGCCTCGATGGCGCCGATCGCGGAAGAAACTGACGACTGCGTGCGATGAACAAGCTCGGCAGCCTTCGCCGTGCTGCGGCTCTCGTAAACCGCAAGAAAAATCCGCAGCTGGCCGAGCTTCACGTCCGACGCTTCCGAGAGTGGATCGATGAATATCCAACAACCACGTGCAATGTACCATAAATCGATCGCCACCTGCGCCTTTTCAGTTTCCATGTCATCTTCCGAATCGGTTTAACTGTCCGCGGTTTCCGCATGATCATGTTGGGGTGATCATATTTGGATCAGGTCGGGGGGAGCGCAATGCAGCAGGCCGTTCGGGCGACCGGTGTTTGCCGTTACGCGGCGCGCCTGCGCGATCTCGTGCGACACCCGTCCGGTTGTACGGTACGCCGGGCAAGCCGAGATCTTTCTTTGGTGTGCGCTTCGCGGCGGGCGGCGCGCCGACTGCGGTGGCGCCGTATCAGCCGGGAAAATCCCTCACCGAGCGCAAGTCGCTGCCGCTTGGGGGCGCCGGTTGCAGAAGGGCTTGCATGTCGATGGCGTACCGCGATGGCGGCGCGCGCGCCGCGGAGCTGATCTCATGTCGCACGAGACACTCAGATTGCATACCCACAGCCGGCTCGCTTTCGGGCTGATCGACATGAACGGGGAGATCGGCCGCGTAGAGGGAGGACTCGGACTGGTGCTGGAAAAGCCGTACCTGGAGCTGTGTGCGCGGCGGGGCGACGGCATGTGCATCAATGGACCGGCGGCGGTGTCGGACGGCACGCGCCGCAAATTCGAGGCGATGGCGCGGGTGTTCCGGGAAGAATACGACATCGGGGGAGTCGAGGTTCGCGTGGAGGAAACCATCCCGGGGCACAGCGGCCTTGGTTCCGGCACCCAGCTGGCGCTCGCGTTTGGACAGGCCGTCAATCTTCTGTACGAGCTGAAGCTGCCGCTGTCGCAGATCGGGCGGATCGCGCAGCGCGGCGGGACCAGCGGTATCGGCTGCGCCGCCTTTGAAACCGGAGGGTTTCTCGCCGACGGCGGGCACCGCTTCGGCGGGGCGGACGGCAAGCGGCTGTTTGCGCCGTCATCGGCGTCCACGGAATTTGCCGCCCCCCCCATTCTGTTTCACTCCAATCTGCCGAGCAGCTGGCACGTCGTGCTGGCGCTGCCGTGCGCCGGACTCATCACCCACGGAGACGAGGAGCGGGCGCTGTTCTCCAAGCACTGTCCGGTTCCGGCCGAGGAAGCGGCCCAGGCGGCGCGGTTGGCGTTGCTGAAGGTCTTGCCGGCCATCATGGAAGCCGATTTGCAGTCCTTCGGCGCCGGCATCGAGGCCATGCAGCGCTTGGGACTCAAGCGCATCCAGATTGCGCATCAGAACGAGCAGGTGCGTGCGATCATGGCCGAGATGCGCCGCCTGGGCTTGCAAGGCGTCGGAATGAGCAGTTGGGGTCCCACGTTGTTTGGCTTTTCAGACAGCGGCCCCGATGCGGATCGGGAGATCGTGCGGGCGTTGGAGGATTTTTCCGTCGGTGTGGGGGGCGTGCAGGTCATCCGTACCCGTGCAGCCACGCAAGGGGCGACTTGGTGTTGGGAGTGAGTCATGAAAGTGCAAATCTATGCAATGACGAGCGTGCAGGACGCCATCGACACAGTGAATGCCGGGGCGGACCTGGTCGGCGTGGTTGCCGAGAATGATGGGCAGGTGACCGAGGACCGCACAGCCGAGCAGGCGAGGGAAATCTTGGCAGCGGTGGAAGATCGGGCAACCACCATCGCCTTGTCGCTCGGAACGGATGTCGAGCGCATCGCGCACATGGTTGCCGCGACTCGACCGCGCATCTTGCACCTGGCCGCGCGGAAATTGCCGCCTGATGTGGTGCAGCGCATCAAGGCGCGGATCGGCGAGGTCAAGCTGATGATGGCGGTTCTGGTGGATGGGCCCGGCGCGATCGAGGTGGCGCGCAAGTACGCCCGTCTGGCCGATTATCTCATCTTGGATTCGGGCAGCTCCAGCAGCCCGGTGACCGGCGCCACCGGTCAGCCCCACGACTGGGGCATCAGCGCACGCATCGTGGCCGCAAGCCCCGTGCCGGTGGTGCTGGCAGGCGGGTTGTCGCCGGAAAATGTGGCCGAGGCGGTGCGCATCGTGCGGCCCTGGGCGGTTGATTCCTTTACCCGGACCGACCGCCCCGGGCGGCGTGGCGTCAAGGATCCGGAGCGGGTACGTGCCTTCGCGCACAACGCGCGGGCCGCGGCCGCGGCGAGTCAGTAGTTTCCCATCGACCGACGGTCGACCCCGAGCCATGAAGCGTCACGAACGGTTGACAGGCACAGGGAGGTGCCCCGCCGCCGCAGGTGGCGGACGTTGAGCCAAAAACCACGCTTTTGGGCTCAACGGCGCTGGGCGGGGGCACGATGCCCCGATCCAGCGCTTCTTAATAGCGCGACAGACAAGTATCGCAACGTTCCGGGTAGAGCGCGGTCGGCGTTGGCGGTTCCCGGCCAATGTCACTTGCCGCCCCGGCGTTTCGAAATGACTGTGTCGTCGCATTAGTCGGTCTGGCCGCGCGGGCGGGGCTCGCGCCTTCAGGCAAGGCCGCCCCGGGGACGTATCAGGTCCGATCGGGCCGCCCTCGCGCGGCGCACCCCGGGTGCGCGCATCTCGGCGGCGCATGCCGCCTCCCTGAAGGCCAAGGACACGGCACGAAGTGGGCTTTGAGCACGCGCACGGACGATCGATCGGCACGTCAGCCCGCCATGGTCCGTTGGAGCAATGAGCATGAAAAGCGCGCCGCTCGTCGGCCGAGCTCCGATGATCCCGGCCTTGTCAAGTCTGTGCCGTGACAAAAGTCACGCCCGGTCATCGACGCGGCGATTCGGTCGCGCCTGAAATCCGCGGCAGATCCGTGCCGAGCAACCGCATTGCCCCGGCAGGCGCCAACATTGCGCCGAATCGTTGACAGCGGTTTTGATGATGACGATAATATACAGCGTATGACATTATCATACGATGTTTCAGCAATGGGAGACAGCCGTGCCGACCTACAAGGTTGAAGACCGCGCCTACGAAGTCGATGACGATGGCTTCCTTCAGGAGCCGGAACTGTGGAACGAAGACGTCGCGCGCGACCTCGCGCTGTCGGAGGGAATCAGCGAGCTGAGCCCCCCGCACTGGCAACTGATTCACTATATCCGCAAATATTTCTATTCCTACGGCGTGGCGCCGATGGTGCGCAAGGTCTGTCGCGACAATAAGATGGATCTCGACCAGATCTATCAGTTGTTCCGCTCGGGACCGGCCCGGGGCGCGTGCAAAGTTGCCGGCCTTGCGAAGCCGACCGGTTGCGTGTAGGCCCAGTGTCCGTGCCGGCCACCGTCGAGGAACGCTGGCTTGCAGCCGCCGCTGCGGCTTATGGCGGACTGATTGCAGAGCACGCCATGGCCGGGCGCGATCCGTTCCGCAATCCCATCGGCCATACGCTTCGCAAAAACCTGGCGGCGCTGGTGCGTGAGTTTTTCGGCTCGATGGACGAGACCGCCGTCGACGCCGCGTTTGCCGAGATCATGGCGCTGCGCTCGATCCAGGATCTGTCGGTGGAGCGGGCGGTAGGGTTCGTTTTCACGCTGCGCCGCATCGCTCGCGAGCACAGCCCGCAGATGCGCGCTAGCGAGATCGATGAGCGCATCGACCGTCTCGCCCTCTCGGCCTTCAGGCAATATCTCGCCTGCCGCGAGCGTCTCGGGCAGCTGAAGCTGAACGAGCAGCTTCGCGCCATCGGCGTGGCGCGCCGGCGCGCCGCGCGCGACGGCGGTGGTGCGGTGGCATGAAAGCGCCGCTCGCAGCGGCCGTCGTCGTCGCTCTCGTGCTCGCGGCAGCCTTTGCGGCTGCCGTTCCGGGCGGCACAGCGGCCATTACCGTGGTCCTGCCATACGTGGCGTTTTTCACGCTGATCGTCGGCGTCGCCTGGCGCGTCTGGCAATGGGCGGCGAGCCCGGTGCCGTACCGCATTCCCACCACCGGCGGTCAGCAGCGCTCGCTGCCCTGGATTCGCAGCGCTTGCCTCGACAATCCCGACACCGGCCTGATGGCCGCGATCCGGGTGGCGATCGAGGCGCTGACGTTCCGGTCGCTATTGCGCAACAGTCGCGCACAGATCTCGGCGGGACGGCTCGAATTTTCCGAGGCGCGGATGCTGTGGCTGGCGTCACTGGCTCTGCACTGGTCGCTGCTCGTGATCGTGTTGCGGCACCTGCGCTTCGTGCTGCAGCCGACGCCGTTCTTCGTCCCGCCGCTCGACGCGCTCGACGGCTTCCTGCGCATCGGTGCGCCGCCGCTGCTGATCACTGACGTGCTTGTGGTTGCAGCGCTGCTTTACCTGCTGGGACGGCGGCTCGCCAACCCGCTGCTGCGTTACATGTCGCTGTTCACCGATTATTTCGCGCTGCTCCTGCTGCTCGGTATCGCCCTCTCCGGCATGGCCATGCGCTACGTTGCGCCGGTGGATCTGGTGGCGGTCAAGGAGTTCGCGCTCGCCCTGGTGGCCTTTCATCCGGTGGTGCCCGCGGCGCCGAGCGCGTTGCTTCTTGTCCATCTGCTGCTGGTGTCGACTCTGGCGGTGTATCTGCCATTTTCCAAGCTGGTACACTTTGGCGGCGTGTTTTTAAGTCCGACGCGCAATCTCGCCAACAACAGCCGGCGCGTGCGCCACGTCAATCCCTGGAACCGTCCCGTACCTACCCATGATTACGCGGTGTGGGAAGCAGAGTATGCGGAGAGAATGAAGCTCGCCGGCCTGCCGGTGGAGGGGACCGTGGAGGGGACCGTGGAGGGGACCGATCATGGCGGATAAGCCGGCGATCGACATCGAACTGAAGGCGCCCACCGGCGACTGGAGTGATGCGCGCGTCGATTTTCGCAAGGGTACCTTCAGCAACGCTTCGCTGCCGAAGGACCTGGCTCATCTCGGGCTGCCCAACCCGCGCAAGTGGCAGCCGACCGACCTCGACTGGCAGTTGCCGCCGGACTGGAAGCAGACTCTGCTCGAGGGCATGAAGGACCGCCTCGCGAGGTACCGTTCATTCCGCGTGTTCATGGATGTATGCGTGCGCTGCGGCGCCTGCGCCGACAAGTGTCACTTTTACCTCGGCTCCGGCGATCCGAAGAACATGCCGTTCGCGCGCGCTGAACTGGTGCGCTCGGTGTACCGGCGGTATTTCACCCTTTCAGGACGTCTGTTCCGGTCGCTCGCCGGCGCCCGCGACCTGAGCGAGGACGTGGTCAAGGAGTGGTTCTACTATTTCTATCAGTGCACGGAATGCCGCCGCTGCTCGGTCTATTGCCCGTTCGGCATAGACACCGCCGAGATCACCATGATCGTCCGCGAGCTGCTCTCCCTGATCGGCGTGAGCACTCACTGGATCACGGAGCCGGCGGCCAATTGTTACCGAGTCGGCAACCATCTCGGCATCGGGCCACACGCCTTCAAGGACAGCCTGGAATTCGCTTGCGATGAGCTGCGGGACATCACCGGTCTGGATATCGAGATTCCCATCGGCCGCAAAGGCGCGGAGGTGCTGTTCGTGATGCCGTCGGCGGATTATTTCGCCACACCGCATTACTACACGTTGCTCGGCTACATGATGCTTTTTCGCGAGATCGGGCTCGATTTCACCGTCAGCGCCTATGCTTCGGAAGGCGGCAATTTCGGTCTCTTTCATTCCAACGACCTGATGAAACGGCTGAACGCCAAGATCTACGCCGAGGCGAAGCGTCTTGGCGTCAAATGGATCCTGGGCGGGGAGTGCGGCCACATGTGGCGCGTGCTGCATCAGTACATGGATACGATGAATGGCCCGGCGGACTTTCTGCAGGTGCCGGTATCGCCCGTCACCGGTACCCGCTTCGAGAACGCCGCATCGACCAAGATGGTGCACATCTGTGAATTCACCGCGGATCTGCTCTATCACGACAAGATCAAGCTCGATCCGTCGCGCAACGACGAATACGTGGTCACCTATCACGACTCCTGCAATCCCGCCCGCGCCATGGGGCTGTTGGAGGAGCCGCGCTACGTGCTCCAGCGCGCCTGCAGGCACTTTCACGAGATGCCCGCCAAGACGATCCGCGAATACACATTCTGCTGCGGCAGCGGCGCCGGGCTGGGCAACGACGAGAACATGGAAATGCGTCTGCGTGGCGGTTTCCCTCGCGCCAACGCAGTGCGCCATGTGCGTGAGGAGCACGGGGTCAACCTTCTCGCCTGCATCTGCGCCATCGACAAGGCGACGCTGCCCACGGTGATGGATTACTGGGTGCCGGGCGTGCAGGTGGCGGGCGTTCACGAGCTGCTCGGTAACGCGCTGGTGATGACCGGCGAGAAAGAGCGCACCACCAACTTGCGCGGCGAGCCGCTCGCGAAGAAGGCGACGGATGCGTGATCGCCCGGTCATCCTTGGAGCGCTGGCGCTGTTGCTGGTGATTTTGAGCGCGCCGTTCTGGCGTGGCGCGTTGGCGCAGACGCACGGCGCCTCACCCGTGATTCCGGCGGCCAAAGGCGCGCATTGCGTACGGCCAGTGGCATGGATGCGCAAGAACCACATGAAGCTGTTGATGCGGTTGCGCTACGAGGCGGTACATGAGGGGATCCGTCACAAGGAGGAATCGCTTCCCGGGTGCATGAACTGTCATGTATCGCGGCTGGCGGACGGCAAATACCCGTCGGTGACGAGCAGGAAGTTCTTCTGCAATGCTTGCCATGATTATGTCGGGGTACGCATCGACTGTTTCTCCTGCCACAGCAACCGGCCGGATGTTCCGTATCAGGCGGCCGAGGCGATGAGTCGCACGCTGCCGGTTGCGCGCGAGGGGCGTGCTGCGACGGTGGTGACGGCGCGAGCGGCAAGGGCTTCCTCAGCGCTGTCTCAGGGGCAAGAGAGACGCTGGAGCTCACCGCTCTGGAGATCGCAATGAGGAAATCGCCGGGAGAGAATTCGACCGCGGGCAAGCCGCGGCGCGGCAGGGGCGAGGTCGGGGAAGGCAGGAATCTTGGCCAGCCTGCAGAACGCGGGCGCGCTGAGGCGGGCATCGACGAAGGACGGCGGTGGCTCGTGGGCGCCGCGGCGGTGAGCGCGCTGGTGCTCGCCCCGGGGGTGAGCCTGATCGCCTATGCCGAAGCCGCCGGGCGCAGGGCGGCGGGGGCGAGTTCGAAGACGCGCTGGGGCCTGCTGATTGACACCACCAAGTGCAAGGCGTCTTGCAGCGTCTGCGTGGCGGCGTGCTCGTCGTACAACGGCTGGAAGAACGAAGGCCGACCCACCGATCCGCAATGGATCCGCAAGGTGCAGGTGAGCGACCCGAAGACGGGCTTTTCGCGCTCGGTGCCGGTGATGTGCCAGCATTGCGGCAATGCGCCCTGCGTCGAGGTTTGCCCCACCGGCGCCTCCTTCAAGCGGGCCGACGGCATCGTGCTGGTGGACCGGCACATCTGCATCGGCTGCCGCTTCTGCATGATGGCCTGTCCGTACAAGGCGCGCTCCTTCATCAGTGAGAACCTCACCAACCAGAAGCCGTGGGCCCCGCGCGGCAAGGGCACGGTGGAAGGGTGCACGCTGTGCGTGCCGCGCATCGATGCGGGCAAGATACCGGCCTGCGTGGAAGCCTGCTCGCGCGAGGGCGGCGGCGCGATGACCTTCGGGAACCTGAAGGACCCGCAGAGCGCCATCCGCCGCGCGCTCGCCGAGTATCCTGCAGCGCAGCTGCGCGCCGATCTGATGCTCGATCCAGGCGTGCGGTATCGGGGCCTGTAGACGATGAGCGCGATCCATTATCGTGAGATCGAAGGGCAGAGCGCCGGCTTCTGGGCCCTGGCGGCGCTGCTTACCGCGTTCATGGCCGCGGGATTGACGGCGGCGTACTTCATGGCACACATCGGCCACATCATCACCGGCATGACCAACCAGGTGGTCTGGGGCATGCCGCATGTGTTCGCGGTGTTTTTGATCGTGGCGGCCTCGGGCGCGCTCAATACCGCCTCCATCGCCTCTGTGTTCGCCAGGGTGGCGTACAAGCCGCTGGCGCGATTGTCCGGACTGCTGGCCATCGCGCTTCTGCTCGGCGGGCTGGCGATCCTGGTGCTCGACCTCGGTCGGCCAGATCGCCTCGGCCTCGCCATGACACACTACAATTTCCGCTCGATCTTCGCCTGGAACATCTTCCTCTACACTGGCTTTCTTGCGCTCACCGGCTGGTATCTGTGGGTGATGATGGAGCGGCGGCTGAACCGCTACACCCGCGTGGTCGGCACGGCCGCCTTTCTGTGGCGGCTGATCCTGACCACGGGCACCGGCTCGATCTTCGGCTTTCTGGTCGCCCGTCAGCCCTACGACGAGGCGATCATGGCGCCGATGTTCATCGTGATGTCCTTGTCCTTCGGGCTGGCGATCTTCATCCTGGTGCTGATGGCCGCCTTCAAGGGCACGGGCCGGCCGCTGGGCGATGAGATTCTGATGCGGCTGAAGAACCTGCTGGGTGTGTTCGCGGCGGCCGTCCTTTACTTCCTGCTCGCCTTCCACCTCACCAAGCTCTACGAGGCTAAGTTCCGCGGCGCCGAGGCCTTCCTGCTGTGGAACGGGGGAATCTACACGTTCCTTTTCTGGTTCGGGGCGGTGCTCCTCGGCGGGGTGCTGCCGATGCTGCTGTTCTGGCTGCCGCAGACGCGCCGCTCGCGTGCCGCAGTCGTCTGGGGATCGGCGTCGGTCTTGGTCGGAGGGCTCGCCCTCATGTACGACATCATCATCGGCGGCCAGGCCTGGCCGCTGTCGATCTTCCCCGGCATGCACGTGTCCAGCTCCTTCTACGACGGGGTGGTGAATTTCTACGCCCCGAGCCTTCCTGAGTTCGCCCTGGGGCTCGGTGGTTGCGCCCTTGCCCTGTTCATCGCCCTGTTCGCACTGAAGCTTCTGCCGTTTCTTCCCGAAACGCTGGCGGATGAAAAGGTGCGACCCAAATGAACGCACCGCAGAAGCTGATTTACTTCGACAACGCCTCGACCTCCTGGCCGAAACCCGAAAGCGTCTACCGCTTCATGACCGATTTCTACCGCTGCGCCGGCGTCAGCCCGGGGCGCAGCGGCTACGAGCTCGGCATCGAGGCGGCGACATTGCTGGACAGACTGCGGTTGCGCCTGACCCGGTTCTTCAACGGCGACGAGGATGCGCCCGAGCGGCTGTGCTTCGGCTACAACGCCACCGACGCGCTGAACCTGATCATTCCCGGGCTGGTATCCGCGGGCGATCACGTGGTCACCACAGAGCTCGAGCACAATTCGGTGATCCGCCCGATCAACCATCTGGTGCGCGACGGCGGCGCAGAGGCGACGTTCGTGCCTTTCGATGGCGCGGGATTCGTCGATCCGCACGACATCGCGCGCGCCATACGGCCGAACACCCGCCTCGTCATCGTCAATCACGGCTCCAATGTCATCGGCACCATCCAGCCGGCGGCGCAAATCGGCCGCATGTGTCGCGAGCACGGTATTCCCTTCGCGCTCGACGTGTCACAGACGGCGGGCGTGGTACCGATCGACATGAAGGCGATGAACGTGGACGTGCTGGCCTTCACAGGGCATAAATCGTTGATGGGTGCGACCGGCATCGGCGGACTGTGCGTGCGCAAGCACCTGGACATTCGACAGGTGCGCGCGGGCGGAACCGGCGTGAACTCGGAACACCCCTATCACCTTTCCGATTATCCCTGGCGGCTCGAGTACGGCACCATCAACATGCTGGGAGTGGCCGCCCTGTGGGCCGGGCAGGAGTGGCTGCAAGCCGACGGGGTCGAAAACATTCACGCCCGCGAGATGCGCCTGGCGCGACGCTTCGTGGAAGGGGTTCGCGAGATCGCCGGTGTTCGGCTCTACTGTTGCGACAGCCTGACGGACCACATGTCCACCATCTCGCTCAATGTCGGCGACCTGGAAGCGGCCGACGCCGGTCTCAGGCTCGACGTCAAGCACGACATCGCCACTCGAACCGGTCTGCAATGCGCGCCCCTGGTGCACAAGCGCATCGGCACGGCGGCGCGACGCGGCAGCGTCCGCTTCTCGATCGGCGCCTTCAACACGGAAGAGGAAATCGACGCGGCGATCGCCGCCGTGGCGGAGGTCGCAGCATGGACCGGGTCGCGATGAGGGCGGCTTCGTCAAGGCTCTTGTCCTCTTGCAGGCTGTCGGGCCGATTGGAGCTCATCCCGTACATGAAGCCCGGCGGGCAGCCATGAACATTCAATCGGTACACCGGGCGACAGACATCATTTCGCTCTTCTGCCGCTCGCCGCAGCGACTCGGGGTGACCGAGATCGCCGCCGCCCTGGGACTGAACAAGGGCACGGTCTGGGGGCTGGTGACGACGTTGCAGCAGCAGGGCTTCCTGCAGCAGGATCCGGACAGCCGCAAATACGGTGTGGGACCTCGGTTGTTCGAGCTGGGCATGATCTACGTGGGCAATCTGGAAATCAACGTCAAGGGCGCGCGCCCGGCGCAAAATCTGGCGGCGCGCACGGGACTCACCGCTCGCATCGGTATCCTCGAGAACGGCTCGGTTCTGATCACTCACCTCGCCGTGCCGCGCTCGGAGGATTACCTTTCGCATCAGATCGGTCCGCGCACTCCGGCGTACTGTTCGGCCATCGGCAAGGCGATCCTGGCAAACATGGATCCGGCGCAGCTGGGGGATTACCTGCGCACCGTCGAGCTCGTGGCACACACCAAGAGCTCGATCACCAGTCGCGCCGCGCTTCGCAAGGACATCGAGAGTGCCCGCGAACGCGGCTATTCGATCGCCCGCGAGGAATTGATCCCCGGACTTGCCGCGCTCGGGGCACCGGTGTTCGGCCGCGATCGTCGGCTCGTCGGCGCGATCAGCCTGTCGGAGACGCCGGAGATCGTGCTCGGCAAGCGCATGGAAAAGCTGGGCCACGAGCTGCTGCGCGCGGCGGCCGATATCTCCCGCGAGATGGGGTACAGCCTCGGCTGAGCAAGCCGGTACGGCGGGTTCGACCAACATATCAGACATGACGGAGATCGACGATGGGCGACACAAGAGGCGACAAGACGGTCTACCGGTCACTCGGATTGGGCGGCTTTTATGGCGGCGGCGCCGAGGGCATGATCGATGTGAAGAACGGCAAGGTGCTGCGCGTGCGGCCGTTTCGCTTCGATGAGAAGTACGACCGCGAGAAGATTCGCACCTGGAAAATCCACAAGGACGGCAAGGTGCTCGAGCCGAGATGGAAGTCCATGCCGTCGCCGTATTCGCTCGCCTACAAGAAGCGCGTTTATTCGCCGAACCGCATCAAGTATCCGCTGATCCGCGTCGACTGGGACCCCCACGGGCAGCGTAATCCCCAAAACCGCGGCAAGAGCAAGTTCCGTCGCGCCTCGTGGGACGAGGTGACCACCATCATCGCCGACGAGATCAGGCGCATCCATGCGAAATACGGTGTCAACGCCATCCTGATGCAGGGCGACGGCCACGGCGAGTGCAAGACCATCAACACCCCGCACGGCCAGCCGGGCCTGCTGCTCGATCACATGGGCGGCTTCACGCTCCAGGTGCGCAATCCGGACAGCTGGGAAGGCTGGTACTGGGGCGCCAAGCATGTCTGGGGACAGGGCGTGCAGGGCAATTACTGGCCGGCGGCCAACATCGTGAAGGACTCGACCGAGCACACCGAGATGTGTCTGTTCTGGGGCTGCGATCCGGAGACCACGCCCTGGGGCTTCACCGGCCAGTTCGCCAGCAAGCTGATGTATTTCTGGCGCGATATCGGCATCAAGCAGGTGTACATCTGTCCGGACCTGAACTACGGCGCCGCCGTGCATGCCGACAAATGGATTCCGGTGCTGCCCAATACGGACGTGGCGATGCAGCTTGCGATCGCCTACACGTGGATCAAGGAGGACACGTACGACAAGGACTATGTGGCGACGCACGTCGTGGGCTTCGACAAGTTCTCCGCCTACGTGATGGGCGAGACCGACGGGGTGCCGAAAACGCCGGCCTGGGCCTCGCCCAAGTGCGGCGTGCCGGAATGGACCATCAAGGCGCTGGCGCGCGAGTGGGCGAGGATGCGCACCTCCATCGCGCATTACTTCGGCGGCGGCTACATCCGCGGGCCGTACTCGCACGAGCCGGCGCGCATGGAGGTGTGCCTGCTCGGCATGCAGGGCCTCGGCAAGCCGGGCGTGCACCAGCACCAGATGACTTACTGGGGGATGCCGCGCATGGAGGGCCTGGCCGGCACCTCGTTCTTCAATCCCGAAATCGAGGAAAGGCTCGCCATCCCGACCTTGTCGTCGATCGCCAATTGGCAGGAATCGGCGCTGCCCAAGACGTTGGTGCATACTCACCTGCTCACCGAGGAGCCGCTGAAGTTCCACGGCATAGGCTCCATCGAGGGCAACGTCGCCAACCAGTTCATGGAGTACCAGTTCCCGATCGCCGGCAAGGACAGTGCGCGCATCCGCATGATGTGGACGGACTGCCCCTGCCGCACCACCTGCTGGAACGGCGGCAACGACACCGAGAAGGCGCTGCGAAGCGAGCAGGTGGAGTGCATCATCGCCCAGCATCCGTGGCTGGAGAACGACTGCCTGTTCTCCGACATCATCCTGCCTGCCAACACCCACATGGAGGTGGACGACATCGTCACCAATGTGCGCCAGGGCGGCCAGTTCGCCGACGTGATGCTGTGCGACAAGGCGATCGAGCCGATCGGCGAATCCAAGAGCGATTACGAGATCGTCTACGAGATCGCCAAGAAGCTCGGCTACGACAAGCAGGTCTCGGAAGGCCTCACCACGGAGGATCTGCAGAAGAAAGTCTTCGGCTACATGGGACTCGAGCGGATGATTTCCTGGGAGGAGTTTCGCGAGAAAGGCTACTACCTCTACCAGGTGGCCGAGGACTGGGAGAAGGATTCCCCCGGCTGGCGCAAGTTCGCCGAGGATCCGCAAAAGCATCCGCTCGGCACGCCCTCGAAGAAGCTGGAATTCTATTCCGAGCGCCTCGCCGAGCACTTCCCGCACGACAAGGAGCGCCCGCCCAGTCCGCAATGGGTGGAGAGGAGCGAGATGCACGACGAGCGGCTCAGCAGCGTCCGCGCCAAGGCCTATCCGCTGCTGCTGATGTCGAACCACGGCCGTTGGCGCGTTCACGCCCAGTGCGACGACATCACCTGGACCCGCGAGGCGCCGACCTGCAAGATCACCGGTCCCGACGGCTACAAATACGAGCCGATCTGGATCCATACCTCCGAGGCGGCCAAGCGCGGCATCCGGCACGGCGATGTCATCAAGATCTTCAACGAGCGCGGCATCGTGCTCGGCGGCGCCTATGTCACCGAGCGGCTGCGGCCCGGGGTCGCCTATATCGATCACGGCGCACGCATCGATCCGATCATCCTCGGCAAGGTGGACCGCGGCGGCGCCATCAACACCATCGCCCCCACCGGCACCACCTCGAAGAACGCGGTGGGCCAGGCGACCAGCGGCTATCTGGTGGAGGTCGCCAGGGTGACGGGCGAGGACTGGGACGAGTGGCGGGCGGCAAATCCCGAAGCTTTCGCAAGACCATATGATCCGGCGGCGGGCCTGCGCTTCGAAGCCTGGGTC
>JAJYUA010000028.1 GCA_021792755.1 Pseudomonadota bacterium | reverse complement strand
GGCCGCCCGCAGCCTAGCCGCGAGCACGACATCGGCGCGAGCTTGATCGCCACCACACTCAGCGAGGGTCGCGCGCCACAGAGCTTGGCGCTCCTTGTCCGGCGCGGCGTCATTCTCGACGCGCCACTGCCCGTGGCGTTCGAGAGAATCAGCGTAGGACGCCCGGCCCCACGGTGCCTTCTCGAATTTCGAGCGCTGATCTTCCGGCAGTCGGTGGAAATACCATTCGGCGCACGGGAGCTTGATTTCCCGCGACTTGGTCGTCACGGTTTTCTGGTGCCATGCGGCTCGCCGCTGAGGGCTTGAAGTAGGCCGGCCTGCGGCTACTATGCTTGCGCCGCGCTTGTCCGAGCCGGTCTTCCTGATGACGCTGAGTGCCTCCGGGGCTGCCACCCCGGGGGCGCAGGTTGCGGTTTCCATGTCACGCAACCTCCGTGCCGCTCAACAGCCGTTCAATGGTTTCGGGGCGCCAGCCCTCGCGATCGCCGATCCGAACGTCCGGCGGCGGAATCTTGCCGGCGCGCCGCCAGCGCCACAGGGTGGGCTCGCTTATATCGAGCATTTCCCGCAGGCCGGCCGACCAGACGACGGCCGTGCCTGCTCGGGGGCCGCGTCGTGATGCAGTCGTTTTTTCTCGCATGTGTCACCTCGTGCCCCACGTTGGGCGTCAGTGACACGAGATGATAGGCATGCGCGCGGAAATTGCGCGAAACGATTCTTCTTGGTTTGCGGTCGAACCGTTACGCTGCGGAAGTGTCGCGAGGCCACTGGGCGAGCGCGACGGTCCCATCGTCGAGCCCCCTCAGCAGCTTACTTGCACTGACGCGAAGCGTCTCCGGGTCGGCGTCCTGATTAATTCGGCTATATCCGGATTTCCCAATGAACCAAGTGCATAAATTCCAGGGAATTACAGCTGTGCGCCGCAGTCCGGCCTGTTCAAATTTCGGCCAAATGGGTTTCCCCCGTGGGTCCACCGGCGCTCGCTTGGCTCGCCCGCTTGTCTGGCCCGGCAAATAGGGATGCGCCGGGCCGACAAGCGGCTTTGGCCCGTGGACTACGGGGAAAACCTCGCTGGGTACGCCGCAGGTGATCTGTCGGAGCCATGCGTGGATCAACAGAATCAACTACTTGGATCCGCAAAATTGTCATTGGGAAATCCGGATTGAGCCATTAATTCCCGCGACGGCGAGCAATTTCGCGACGAGCTTCCAGTCGGCCGTCGCTCCGTGTTTCTTCCACGACCATGTGAGCTGAGCGGCAAGCATCGTCGCGGCGGTAGGGCGGCGCGTACGCTCCACCACGTTCTCATTCCAAACGAAAGGGCCGTACTGCTCGCCGTTCATCTGTGGGAGTGTTTTAATGGCTCTGTGGCCTCGTTCGAGCGCACTAGCCCAGTCGCGTATCTCATCGGGTGTCACACCCGCGGCCGCCGTGAACACGCGCGCTGGCTCGGTTCCGCGCTCAAGCTCATATGCGAGAAACGCGAGCAGCCGCGAAAAGTCCATGTCGTCATCACGTAGCGTGCCGACTGAAAGGAGTTCCTCGATGTTTGGATCAGGGCTCCAAACTGCGGCAAGCCACGTCTGCCGGAGCGTCCAGTCACGCAGTATGTCGGGCGTCGCAGTCTTTGCGCAGAGTCTGTCGATCCCGCTCAAAACATCGGGCCATTCATGGTGGCGTCGCGCGACGAGGTATTTGCATTCGAGTTCTAAACCCAGCGTCGTTGGATCAGGCATCGGAAATCCCCTGTAGGTGCGCCGCCCACTTCTCGAGCGCGTCTCGCTTCTCCTCGAGGTAGGCATGTCTGTCGTAGACGCCCGCCACGCCAGCCTGTGCGTGGTTCAGCACGCGCTCGGCGATGTGCGGCTCAACTTTCAGGCGCGAGAGGCCCGTGCGGCAGGTGCGGCGCAGGTCGTGCAGGGTGAAGGCCGCAATGCCCTGCTTCTTGAATCGCTCGAGGCACTTGGCGACGCTGCGCGAGAGCTGCTTCGGGTCGATGTGTTCGCGGCCGTCTGCGGTCGGGATGACCCACTTGGAGCCCTCGGACTCGCGCTTCAGTGCGGCAAATTCTTCGACGGCCCAATCGCTGAGCGGCACGATGTGGCCACGGCCGCCTTTGGCGATTTCGTCGGGAATGTTCCAGGTGCGCGCCTGCAGGTCGATATCCGCCCAGCGGGCGAGCGCGAGTTCGCCTCGGCGCTGGCCGGTGAGCAGCAGGATCGTGGCGACGTGCGCGAGGCGTTCAAAGCGCGTGCATGCCTTCGGATCGCGCAGGAACGCTTTCAGCTCGGCATCGGTCAACGTGCGCTCGCGCGGCTTCTCCTTGCCGCCCGGGCGGTAGAGCAACTGCACGGGCGAAGAGGCGACGATGCGCCGATGAATCCCGAACCGGAAAAGCTGAGAGAGTAGGGAAGCGGTGCGATTCGCCAGCACCGGGGCGCCGCGCTCGACAATCTCGTCGAGGCGCTCGATGACTTCGGCCGGCGTGATGGTGCGCGCGTCGCGACCCTTCCACTTGGGCAGCACGTCGCGGTTGAGGATCGCCTCGGCCCACTCGGGGGCCTTGCGGTGCGGCCGCAGGTATCGGGCGATGAATTCATCGACGAGGTACTCGATCGAGTGTTTATCGCTGCTCGGGGTGCCGGTGGCCGGCGCCGCACTGGCTGCCATCTGTCGCCGGCGAGGGCGTGCGCGTCGGGGGTCGATACCCTCGTCGATGGCCTTGCGCAGTTCGATGGCGCGCTCGCGGGCCTCGGCGAGTGTCATGCCGGGGTGATGCCCGATCACGATGCGGACCCACTCCTTGCGCCAGGTGTACCGGAACAGCCAGGTGCGCGAGGCGCCGGTCGCGGTCTTGCGCACACGCATCTGCAGCCCGGAGGTCGCCGGGTCGGTATGGTCGCCAGGGGGCAGTGTGGCCAAGCGTGTGGCCGTGAGCTTCGGCGCGCCCTGTCGAGTCTGCAATTTCGAGGTTGTGGCCAAGGTGTGGCCAATTTACCTGAAATACCCTGAAATGCAATGTGCGGACATGAGTGTGCGCAAGTATCGGGAATATCAGCACTTGCGCTCTCATAGCCTTTCAGGTAATTTCACGCCATGGCATGCCGGGTGTGCATGGGGTGCAAGGGGTCCCGAGTTCAAATCTCGGCGCTCCGACCAATCACCAGCCGGTCCATCGAGCCGGAACGGCAAGCCGA
Organism: Pseudomonadota bacterium; assembly: GCA_021792755.1. GTDB lineage: Bacteria > Pseudomonadota > Gammaproteobacteria > Steroidobacterales > Steroidobacteraceae > 13-2-20CM-66-19. Next base: position 51,586 of record JAJYUA010000028.1, on the reverse strand, counting down.
CGGCGACGGGCTCGGCGTATGCGCCATGCCGATGGCGAGCGCTGCGTGACTGTGCCGATCCACGCTGCGTTGGCCGGTGCGATTCGGCGCACGGCGGAACGATCGTTACGCGTGCACGGATGAGCGCAGCGGACCGCTTAGCGCACTCAGCGGCGCCGATCGCTGCAAATCACGAGCCGTTGACGCTCGAGATGATCTGTCTCGATAGCCGTTTGGCTGCCGTGGCGCGAAGTGAAGCCTTCGTAGCAATCGACTCCCGAGTCGCGCTTTGCCGCGCGCACGGGCCATGCTGAGGGCTGAGCGTGAGTCTTTCTGTCATCGTACGCTCGGGGGCGAGTCGTTGTAACCCGTCCGGCGCGCAAAATGGTGATTGCGGCGCCCGTGGCCGTCGCGCCGGAAATCCTCTCGCGCACACCGTGGCAACTCGCCGCCGAGGGGCCGATCTGGGTCGCAGCGGATGAGGTGACGATTACCAAGCTCGGAAGTCTTTGCCGCCACGTGCACTGACGCTTGACGGCCATCAAGGCGGAAAGGGTTGGTTGCGAGGACGCTTGAACCATGGCCGTGCTCAGCACTCGACTGTCGCGTTGGTCCCTGCCGATGTTCGCCTGCGCGCTCGTGAACCTCCTCGCGGCGCAGGGGCTGATTCTGGCCGGCATCACCTGGCCGGCGCAACCGGTCTCGGCCCCCGGGACGCTCGCCGCGGTGCATCTGCTGGCGATCGGCTGGCTGTTGCTCCTGATGCTCGGGGCGCTATTTCAGTTCGTTCCGGTCATCACTTCCCGGCCGCTCGTCAGCCAGTCGATGGCTTTCGCGGCGCTCATCGCCCTCGAGATCGGCCTGCTGGGCATGGTCGGCGGATTCTTCGGCATCGGCGCCGGATCCGCGCCGCTCGCGATGGCCCTGCCGGCCGGCGGCGCCGCCGTGTTCCTGGGGGTGATGATCGCGTGCTGGAACATTGGGGTACCGCTGCTGCGCGCGCGACCGTTGTCGTTACCCGGGCGGATGGTGCTCTGCGGACTGGCTTTTCTGCTCCTGACGGTGACGCTCGGACTCTCATTCGCTCTGGCGCTCACGGCGCCGGCGCCTGAGCGCTATCTGGCACCGCTGCTTGGTGGTGTCGGCGATCACGCTCTGGCAGGCCTCGGCGGATGGTTCACACTCACCGCCATGGGCGTGAGCTACAAGCTGCTGCCGATGTTCATGCTGGCGCCGGAGGATCGCGGGATCGCAGGGGATGCCGTTCATATCCTCGCGACAGTCGGGTTTGCTCTGGCTGTCGGGGCAGGCCTCGCGCGGCTGTGGAGTGCCGCCGAGCCCTTGGCTGTCGCGGAGTTCACGGGGTACGCGGCAATCACGCTAGCGGTCATCATCTATCTGTGGGACATCGTCCGGATCTATCGCACACGCAAGCGCACCGTCATCGAAGCGCACAACAGGACCGCCGTTGCCGCCTTCGGCTTCCTCGGGCTTGGCGCGGCGCTTGCGATCGGCTCGCTCGTGGCCGGCCGTCTCGGCGCAGGTGCGCCCGTGATCGTCTTCCTCATCGTGTTCGGCTGGCTCGGCGGCCTCGGGCTCACCCAGCTCTACAAGATCATTCCCTTTCTCACGTGGCTGCAGCGCTATGGCAGCAGCCTCGGGCGCGGCGCCGTGCCGCGTGTTCAGGATTTGGTCCGGGAACGGCGCAGCTATCCCTGGTTTGCACTCTACTTCCTCGCAGTGCTGCTGGGGGCCGCTTCCGTACTGTCCGGTCACGCGGCCGGCTTCCGGCCGTGCGTTGCGCTCGTGACGGTTGCGACGTTCGGTATCGCCATCGAGTACTTGCGCGCCTGGCGCGCTCACTACGCGCAGTTGCGTCACATCGAAGCTGCCGCACCCCCATTGCGGCCAAATCAGAGAGGCTGACCATGGCTGAGCCGATGACACTCGATGTTCGTGAAGAACTGCGCAAGGGAGGGGAGCCTCTGCCACGGATCCTCAGCGCCGTAGCCAGCCTCGCGCAGGGTCAGGCGCTGCGTCTGCTCGCCACCTTCGAGCCGCTGCCGCTGTACGCGGTGCTCGGCCGCAAGGGCTTCGACCACCGGGCGGTGCGACATGGCGAGGGAGACTGGGAAGTGCTGTTTTCGCCGCGGACGCCGCAAGCAGAAGCCGGCTCAGCTGCTGCTGCGACCTCCAAGGTCTCGAGCCCTGACGGGTGGCCCCAGCCGAGCAGGTTCCTCGACAACCGCGGCCTGGAGCCGCCCGAGCCGATGATCCGGATCCTCGATGCGCTCGAGCACCTGGGACCGGGACAGGTCCTCGAGGCGCTCAACGAGCGTGATCCGGTCTTTCTCTATCCAGAGCTGCAGGCCCGCGGCGCAGCCATCCACACCGAGAAGGTGGGCGAGGGCGTACGGCTCCTGATCCGACACGCCGGATGATCGCGATGGCCGCAGACAACTCTTTGGATCGCGAGTCCGTGCTGGAGGCCCTGCACGAGGTGATCGACCCCGAGCTCGGGTACAACATCGTCGATCTGGGTCTGATCTATGAATTGGAGGTCGAGGCCGGCGTCATCAAGATCACCATGACCATGACGACGCCGGGGTGCCCTGCGCAGGACTACATCATGTCAGGCGTCTACGAGCGCAGCACAGGCCTGCCTGGCGTCAGCGACGTGCAGATCAACCTCGTTTGGCTGCCGGCCTGGTCGCCGCGCCTGATGTCGCCTGCCGCCAAGGCGCATTTGGGCATTGAGGACTAAATCGTCGGGAACGATTTGCAACGATGCGCGCTAGCGCACGTCGGTCCCGGAGGGGCGAGGCGCAGGAGGGACCGAGTAATGAGCCGCCGCGGTGCGGCCGATCTGCACCCGCCAGGTGGCCGGTCCCTGCTCCAGGTAGTTCCAGGAGAACTCGCCGGTGTGCTCCGCCTCGAACTGGTAGTAGAGCGGCTTGGGGTCGTGGTCGTTGACCAGCACGAAGCTCTCGCCGGGCTTGAGCTTCCCGTAGGTCTCGAAGATCAGGCGGTGTCTGTCCATGGGGATGAGATTGCGGACATCGAGCGTTTTGGGTTGTGACACGGAAGTCTCCTCGTCAGGTGTGCCATGTCGGGCACGGGTAAGGCTGTGTAATGCGCCGTTGAAGCGTTCAGCTTCACGCGGCTGAGAGTCGCGCAGAGCGGACCATGCCGAAGCGGCAAGCGTGCAGGCCGCGTGACGCTGTGCGTCTCCAGCCTCGCCCAGCTGAAGCAGGGCGCGCACGAACAGACGGTTGATCGCCGAAAGGACCTCGTCCTGCTCATTCGCGCTCATCGCAGACCTCGATGATCTCGTCGCGCACGCGTACGGGAAAGCTGCGCGCGCGCTCATATGCCGGCGCTTTGAGCGCCTGCCCGCAGCGGATCAAGAACTCGGCCAGGGGCGATGGGCAGATAGCACGTTCACCCTCCACCCAGCCGCTGCAGAGGTCGCTGCCGAGGTGCGTGCACAGGTCCTCGAGGGCGAAGTACTCGCCGTCCAGATTGAAAACGGCGACATCTGAGCCGTTGAGCGTGACTACCTCTGGGCTGCGATCGTCGATCTGTCCGACCCGGGCGGCTTCGAGCCACTGCGACATCTCTCTTGTTCTCGTGCGATCCCGACGACACGGTACGGCGACCTGACGCTCTGATGCCTTGACGATCGTCAAGTAGGGGCTCGGCCGCGGGGCGGAGGCGGCAGCGCGGATCATGGTCCGGTTTCTCACCGCTCGGGGTCCGAGCCCATCGCAGCCGAGCCACTGGATGCTGAGGACAGTCACCAGGGGATCCGGCAGGATGCCGCGCACGGCCGCCTGCGGTCGCAGATCCTCGAGCCCGATCGCGGCGCGGTTTTTCTTGGTTTTCGGGGCCCGATGCCCTATGAAGCGCTTGCCGAGGCAATCGGCGCGCTCGAAGGCGGCCCGCGCCGGTCGCGTGAAGCAGCGAGTGCGCCGGCGAGCCGGTGCGCCTTGGCTGGTGCGGCACTTTGCCATGACAGGCATCTCGCGGATTTGCGTCGGAATGAGTCGATTTGCGCGAAGCTGTGCAAATTTACCGATGTATTGACCACATGCGGGCGACATCTCGGTAGGCTTGGCTCGGGGAGGGATAGATGAGATTTATCCATACGGCCGACTGGCAGCTCGGACTGAAGCTGCGCTATCTGAGCCCGGAAAAGGCTGCGCAATTGCGCCTTTTGCGGTTCCAGACGGTACGGGCCATCGGCGCGCTGGCGCAGGAAGCGCGAGCCGATGCCGTGCTCGTCGCCGGTGATGTCCTCGACGACAATGGCCTCGGCCGCGATACGCTGCAGCAGGCTTCGGATGCCCTGCGGAGCTTCGGGGACATTCCCGTCGGGCTTCTGCCCGGCAATCATGACGCGGCGACGGAGGACGGCGCACTCGCCCGGCTCGAGTTGCCTCCCAATGTCAGCGTTCTCGCCCGGCGAGAGCCGATCCGATTTGGCGATGCTCTCGTGTATCCGTGCCCATTGATGCGCCGCCACGAGACCGACGATCCCACGGCATGGCTGGCGCAGCGCGCTGCGGGGGAGGGCATTCGTATCGCCGTGGCGCATGGGGGTGTCATCAACTTCTCGGACGACGCCGACAGCATCGTGCCGAATCTCATCGATGCGGATCGGGTGCTCGCCAAGGGCTTCGATTATCTGGCGCTCGGTGACTGGCACGGGACTTTTCGTTACAACGCGCGCGCTTGGTATTCAGGCGCTCCCGAGCCCACTCGGTTCAAGGAACTCGAGCCTGGGGGGATCTTGATTGTGGACATCGACGCGCCGGGAAGCGCCCCCCGGGTCGAGCGCCGGCACGTGGCACAGACCCACTGGCTGACCCTCGATCGCGAGATGATCGAGGACTGCCAGGTCGCGGAGCTGCGCGCGCATCTCGAAGCCCTGCCGGAGCGGTCTCGGACGCTCGTGAACCTGCGAGTGCGCGGGGCTGTTTCCATGGCCGCACGGGATGCGCTCGAGGCGCTGGTGGAGGAATACGGCGAGCGGCTGGCCTATCTCACGGCGGACACAGGTGAACTGCTCACCCGGCCGCTACCGCAGGATCTGGCGACGATGACGGGCGAGGGATTCATGGCGGCAGGCGTCGAGCGGCTGCTCGCCGGCGAGAGCGCGGCCGACACGGATGCTCTGCAGCTCCTTTATCGGCTGCGGCGGGAGGTGGCCGATGCGACTGCTTGAGATCGAGACGCGTCACTGGCGCGGCCTGTCGCAGAGCCTGGGTCCGCTCTCGCCGCGGTTGAATCTCGTCCTCGGTTCGAATGAAACCGGCAAGAGCCGGCTATTTCAGGCCGTGCAGTTCGCGCTGTTCGAGTCACACAAGGGCTCGGCGCAACACAAGCAGCGGCTGCAGAGCTGGAGATCCCCCGAGCCGCCGTTCGTGCGGCTCGTCTTCGATGTCGAGGGACAGCGGTACGAGCTGCAGAAGCAGTTCTTGAAGAGCGCCACGGCGCAACTGAGCGGTGGCGGCGCGACGCTGCACGGGGAGGACGCCGAGGCACAGCTGCGCTCGCTGCTCGGTACGCGGCCGGGCGGACCCCGCGGGCCAGCCGTCCAGGACCTCGGTATCTGGCCGCTGCTGCTGGTGGCTCAAGGAGATTCCCGTCGCGGCACCGGGGAGGATCTCAACGAGGACGGCCGCGGCCGATTGCAGGAGCGGCTGTCGCAGGAAATCGGCGTCGCGGCTATCTCAGAGCGCGGCCAGCGGTTGATGGAGCGTGTGGCGGCGGAACGCAGTCGGTATTACACGCCCACCGGTCAGGAGACGGCACCGTTGCGCAATGCGCGCAAAGCGGTCGAAGAGGCCGAGAGTCGATACCAGCAGGTCCTCGCGGTGCACCAGAGCCGGGAGCAGACCGCCGCGGAATTGCAACTCAGCCGGAACGAGCTCGCTGAGCTGATGAACCGCTTTGACAACGCCAATCGTGACTCCGAGCAGGCCGAGCAGCGTGCCGCCGCGGCTCAGAGGGCGGTGGGGCGGCTGGCGGCCGCCAAGGGTGTCCTGAATACCGCCCTCGCGACCGCATCCGGTGCCGAGCGCGAGCTTGACACGCGACAGGAGGCGGATCGGGCCGTTCAACGGCTGAGCGAGGAGGCTGCGCAGCTGCAGTCAACCATCGCGGTCACGGTCTGCCGCCAGCAAGAACTCGAAAGAGACGCCAAAGCCGCGCTCGAGCGCGTTTCAGCCGCGGAGCAGGCTCACAAGCGCGCCGTCGCGACACTCGATCTGGCTCGCCGCGAGCGCCGGCGTCGTGAGCTGACGGCGCAGCAAGCGGAGCTGCGCACGAAGGTTGCAGAGCTCGAACGCGTCGATCGTGAGATGCAGGAACTACAGCAGCAGCGCGCTCGCGAGCCGGCGATCCACTCGGAGATCATCACCGGCCTGCAGCGGCTCGAGGAGGCGGCCCGTACCGCTGAAGCCCGCCTGTACGGCGCCGCGGCCAGCGTGGTCGTGACGCTGGGGCAAGGGATGAACGTGGACGGCGAACCGCATCCGGCCGGCGCGCGCCTCGCGTTCGAGATCGTCGAGAACCGCACCCTGACACTGGGCGATGCCGCCACCATCGAAATTCAGCCGGGACGCGGAACGCTCGACAAGTTGCGCGATGCCAAGACGGCCGCGGATGCTGCGCTCGCCAAGGCATTGCAGAACTGCGGTGTCCCGACGGTACAGGAGGCACGCGCCACGCACGAGCGCCTCCAGGGCATCAATCAGCGGATCGCGCAGCTCATCGCGCAGGCTCGTGCACTCGGGTCCAAGTCCCGCGAGCAGCTGCGGGAAGAATTGCTGGGAGCGGAGGCCGAGCTGGGTCGGCTCGGACCTGAGGCGTCCGCGGATGGAACGGAAGAGGCGCTCCAGGACGCCGTGGCGGCCGCGGACGCGCAATTGACGTCGGCTCGCGCCGCGCGTGAAGCCGCGAACGAGGCGCTTACCCGGGCGCGATCTGAAGGCGCCGCTCACCGAGCCAGACGTCAGGGCCAGGTGGACGAGCGCGACCGATTGTTGCGTCTGTACGCTGACCGCCCGACGGCGGCGCAGCTGGCCGGGAAGCATGAGGAGGCGGTGCGGGATCGCCGCCTCGCCCAGGAGGCCGTCGAGCGATGCCAGCGGGAATTCCAGGATCTGGGGGGAGAGGAGGCCGAGCGCGATGCCAGGCGTTATTCGCAGGCCGCGCAGGCGTTGTCGACCCGCGTACAGGACGCCAGGGGGCGGGTCGAGCGTCTGACGGGCACATTGAGCGCCGCACTGGGTTGCGGCAGCTACGAGACCGTCCAGGATGCGGGCGCCGAGCTCGAGCAGGCCCGCCTTCAACTGCAGCGGCTCGAGCGGCAGGCCGGCGCAGCCCGGCGGCTCTGGGAAGTGCTGGCCGAGGAGCGCAAGCGCGTGGTGGATCGACTGACCGCGCCGGTCATGCAGCGCGTCAGGCCTTATCTCGCAGGACTGTTCCCCGGGTGCGAGCTCGATATGGGCGAGGAGCTGGGACTGGCGGGATTGCGCAGCGAAACACTGATCGAGCCGTTCGCGGAGCTCTCCGGAGGCGCGCAGGAGCAACTCGCTCTGCTGACGCGGCTTGGGCTTGCCGAGGTGCTCGCGGGCGAGGGGACCCTGCCGGTGGTGCTCGATGATTCCCTGGTCAACACCGATCCGCAGCGCCTTCGTCAGATCCATCGGGTGCTCTTCCGTGCCGCGGACAGACTGCAGGTGCTGCTGCTCAGTTGCCACGATGTGTTGTTCGACGGGCTGGGGGCCGAGCAGGTATTCAGGCTGAATGGTGCGCGACGGGCGGGCTCGTAGGCAAGCCGTGTGGGGCGCGGCCGGCGGCCGTGGACCTCGCCGCCGGCCGAGATCGGTGAGTGCCGCCCGGTGATCGCCGCGATGGCAATTTACGGTGCTGCCGCGCACTTCGGCCAGCAACGCGCGCATGTCTCGAGGGTGGGCCGGTTCGTCGCGATCGGCGGTCATGACGGGCTCGGCCTGCATGGTACGGCTGACCAGCCGGGACTGGCGGGATGAGGGCCCTATACTGCGGCGCCCATGGCACGGCCCGTGCGGGCCCGAGGGCCAGCCAGGCGCACGGCAACGTCCGCGTGCGAGCCCGGTTGGGCGGCGGGGTTTTCGTTTATGCTGTCGCCAATGCCAATAAAGCGGGGCTGCGAGACTCAAGGTCGCGGCCGATGCCACGCCCCCATTCACCGCTGCCGGAGGTCGCCATGCGATATCGCCGCCTTGCTTTCCCAGCCGCCGTCCTGTCGCTTGCGTCCTTGGCCGCGTGTACTGCCGCGCCGCCGGCGAGTACCGCCAATTTCTCCGATGCTCTCGCGGCTGCACTCGGCAGGCATTGCATCACGGTCAATCCCTTTCTCGGCGCCGTTGGCCGGTATCCGGCCAACGTCTGCGGGCTCGGTTTCGCCGATATGCACCAGCTGGACGCGTTGGCGAAAGCCGGTCTTCTCACCCGCAAGACGGGCTGTGTGTATTCGCTCACGGCGGCCGGCAAAAGGGCTCTGCAGGCGCCCGTTGGAGGCGCCTTTTGCGCCGGGCATTACAAGCTGGACAAGCTGCTCGGCTGGACCAAGCCGCGCCCCAACATCATGTACGGGGGCAAGATGACCTCCGAGGTCACGTTCACCTACAGCCCGACCGACATGGCGGCGTGGGCGCGCACCGCTTCGGTCAATGCGGCATTCGCAACGCTCGAGGAGTTGGCGCCGCAGCGCAAGACCCGCGCCTCACTCGTCCTGGAGCACGAGCGCTGGTCGGTGCGCGGCCTGAGGATCTAGGCTTTCTCGCGAGATCCGGGACTGCCGCTCCCCTTTCTTGCTCGCAAATGGCCGCCGGCGCCGTCGGCTGCACACGCAAGCCGGCACTGCGCTGGCGGCGTTTGCGTCGCCGGCCGCGTTGTCCTGCGGAAAGGGCGTGCCGCGGCCCTCTTGCAGGGCTCGGGCGCGATGGCCTCGGCGCGGGGCCGCCAGCCTGCCGAGCGGGCGCTTCGGCAAGGGCTCGATACGCTGCTGTCGCGAGGAACGCTCTGGTCGGGCGGCACGGCATTGCCGGGCTCGTGGCAGGGGAGTGCCGCTCGCTCTCGGCAGTGCTCACTTTTCGATTCGAGCTTAAAGTCCGCCGGTTCCCGACCGTTAAGGCGGTGGCAGCGCGATTGAGCGGCTGCTGCTGTGATCTCTCGGACCGGATCGACTCGGAGAACGACGACAACGATGCTCGGCACGAAACGAAAGGTGGAAATCACTCTCGAAGACACGGTGGTGATTGAGTCGCATGTCTTGAGTCGAAGGCGTCCTCCGAAAGTTCCGGTGGAGGTGCGCCGCGCGGGGGCGGCCGCGGTCTGTCAGTATCTGGCGTTCCGGACCCGGCAGTCCGACCGGGACAGCCCCCCATTCATCGTCGAGCACATCGAGCTGGCAAGCTGCTGAACCGGTTGGCGGTTGCCGCTTCGGGCTTCTCGCGGCGAGCCGGCGGGCCTTGCCGCGATGACCCCGGCCGTGCATGGCCGATCGGCACATCCGCTTCATGAATACCGTGAGCGCACACACCGCGCGAGCCGCCAGCGTGCCTCGGTGCGCGCGGCCCCGTGGCGCTCGAGGCCCGTGCGAGCGCAGCGGCGGCCGGCGCCGGTGCATCCTCCGGATGGACCCTGCGGATCAGTGCACGTATGAGCCTGCGTTCACATCGATCGTGCAGCCGGTCGCGTGGTCGGCCAGGCCGCTGGCGAGAAACGCGACAATGGGAGCAATGTCATCGGGCTCCGTCAGGCGAGTGAGCGCGAGGTCGCCGGTGGCGTAATCCTCTCCGAACCGGCCGATGAAATCCCTCGCCATATCCGTTCGCGTGAACCCGGGCGCGACATTGAAGGCGAGTACGCCCCCCTTGCCGAAGCCGCGGGCCACGGAGCGGGTCAGCGCCACCAGCCCCGCCTTGGATGCGGCATAGGCGAGGTAGGGCGGTTGATCGCCGCGAAACGCCGCGCGCGAAGTGATGTTGATGATCCGCCCGCCGCCGTGCTCGAGGAAGTGCGCGATGGCGAGTTTCGAGAGAATGCCCGGCGCGCGAAGATTCACCGCCATCGTCGCGTCCCATCCCTCGACCCAGCCGGCGATGTCGCTCTCGAGCGCGCAGGACAGTGCGATTGCGGCGTTATTGACCAGCGTGTGTATCCGCCCGAAGCGGCCCGACACGGCTTTCCAGAGCGCCGCGCACGCCTCTGCATCGGAGAGATCCGCCTGAAACGCTTCCGCGCCATGACCGACTTCCACCACCAGGGCGGCGGCCTCGGCATGCTGATTGCGGTAGTGAACCGCGACGCGCGCGCCCGCGCGGCCCATTGCGCGGGCGATGGCCGCGCCGATACCGCGGCTCGCGCCGGTGACGAGCGCATTCGTGTTCGCGAGGTCGATCTGCATGGACGGGATTCGATCCCCCGGGGCCGCCGGCTAGTGTATCACTGCGGCCGGCGAGCCGGCTCGGGGGGGGGGGCGGACCTCGCGGCCGCGGCGGGGAAAGGTTGTCAGCGATGGGCCGCTTCGCCCATACTCCGCAATCCCGATTCCAAGTGGAGATGCCGAGCCATGTCTGAATTGAAGAGCAAACCGGATCCTTCGCGCCGGGCTTTCCTGGCGAGCGCCGCCGTGGCTGCCTCCGCAGCGCTCGTGGGTGGCCTGCGCCCCGCCACCGCGCGCGCCGCGGGCAGCAAGTTGCCCCACCTGACCGACGCCAATGCGATGGCGAAATCCCTCGGCTACACGCCGAACCACAACGAAGTCAAGACCGCGCAGTTTCCGACCTACAAGGCGGGCGAGCACTGCTCGATGTGTCGCTTCTTCAAGGGGACGCCGGGTGAGAAATCCGGCTACGCGGGGTGCCAGATCTATCCCGGTTACTCCGTGAACGCCCAGGGGTGGTGCGCCTCCTTCAGCGCCCGGTCCTGATTCGACGAGCGCCCGGTGAGGCCCGGACGCGCGTCGCGGCCGGGCCTCACCGGGCGGTGAGCTGTGGCTTGTCCGCCGAGGAGGGCGGCATTCTGAGTCGGTGCCCGCCGCGGGTGGCGATCGCGGGGCGCTTTGCTGCTTGCGGGCGCGGGCTGATTTGAAAGAGGAGGGGTATCCGCGCCGCTTCCCCCGGGACTCGACAGTGAAGACGGCAACGGCACCGATCGAGAGGGCTTCACGGAGGGAGGACTGCCCGCCGGATCCTCACGGGGCTCGGGGACGGAAGCTGGCGTTCGCGGCGCTCGCGTTGCTTGCTCTGATCTGGGGCTACAACTGGGTGGTGATGAAGGTCGCGTTATCGTACGCGCCGCCGGTCGCTTTCGGCGCGCTTCGCGCGGGAAGCGCGGCCGCGTTCCTGTTTGCCTTCCTTGCCGCGTGCGGCAAGCCGCTGCGGATGCCCGCGAGCGGGCGTCGCGTGCTGTCGCTCGCATTGTTTCAGACCACGGGCTTCGTCGGCTTGATGACCTGCGCGCTTTCTCTGGGCGACGCCGGCAGAACGGCGATCCTCGTCTACACGATGCCGTTCTGGGTGTTGCTTCTGGCCGCGCCCGTCCTCGGCGAGAGAATCACGCGGGGCAAGGCGTTGGCGGGGGGGTGCGGCCTTGCCGGGGTAGTCATGATCTTCTCGCCGTGGACGGTGCACGGGGACCTGCGCGGCATGGCGCTCGCCACCGGCGCCGGCCTCGATTGGGCCGTCGCGGTGATGATCGCGAAGACGATGCGGGTGCACGGGATCTGGGCGCTGCTCGGCTTGAACGCCTGGCAAGCCTTGTTCGGCTCCATCCCGCTCGGCCTGCTGGCATTGCTCGCCCACGCGCATCCGATTCATTGGACGGCGGCATTCATCGTTGCGCTTATTTACAGCGTGGTGTTCGGGACCGGTATCGCGTGGTTTCTGTGGCTGTTCGTGCTCTCGCGCCTGTCGGCAAGCCTCTCTGGATTGGCGGCTCTCATCATCCCAGTGGTCGGCATCCTCGCGGATTGGGCGCAGCTCGGCGCCCGCCCGGGTCTTTGGGAAAGCCTCGGGGCGGCGACGCTGATTTTCAGCCTTGGTTTGATTGCCTGGATTCAGCGCCGCAGCCTCTGAACTTCAGGGTTGCGCGGGTCGTGTCGCGTGCAACCGCCATCGCGCCTCGAGATTCAAGCCCGCGTCGAGTGTTGCGCAGGCGCTCAGCGTGCCGCTGCACGCATTTGCAGGGAAGCGGCGCTCCGGGGCGGCCGGTGCGCGCCTCGAGGCACCGGCGATGAGGACTGCCGCGGGACGGGGGCGGCGCATCGGCCTGCGCCCACCGCGCCCTGAGGTGCGCGGCGGCGGGGCGGCAAGGCAGGTGTCAAGCGCGAGGGACGCCGGCCTGGTGCCCGACGAGGGGCGCGGGCGCGCGCGCCCGCCGGGCGCAGAGGCGGCTCACTGCGCGAGCAGCTCCCGTACGAGCCCGAGAAAGACCTCCGCCTGCACCGGCTTGCTCACGACTCTCAGATCCGGGTCGGGCTCGAGGTCCTTGATCGCCGAGGAGGTGTCGCCCGTGATCAATACCGCCTTGAGGCGCGCGTTCAGGATTTCCCGCAGGCGCACGATCACCTGCACGCCGGTCTCGCCGGGTCCCAGGTGATAATCGGTGACCACGAGCGCGAAGCTCCGGTCCTCGTGCGCCTTCTGCAGCGCCTCGAGCGAGGACGCGGCGGCGGTCACGGCGTAGCCCTCAGCCTTCAACAGCATCCGGGTGGCGATGCGCACCTCGGGATCGTCCTCGACCAACAGGATCCGTGCGGTCCCGGCGGCCTCGCACCGTAACGGAGGCGGCGAGGATTGCGCCTGCGCTGCCGCGGCCGGCCTCGAGCCCTGGCGCAGCCGCAACGAGAATGTCGAGCCCCTGCCGACCTGCGAGCGGACACCGAGCTCGAGCTCGAGCAGCCGGGCCAGCCGCCGCACGATGCTCAGCCCGAGCCCGTAGCCTTCGCGCGTGCTGTTGCTAGGCACCCCGACCTGGTAGAACTCCTCGCCGAGCAGGCCGATCTGCTCCTGTGCTATCCCGACGCCGGTGTCGATGATCTCGATGTTGATCCACGGCGGATCGACCGTGGCGCGCAGCCGCACCCAGCCCTCTTGGGTATACTTCACCCCGTTCGAGACGAGATTTCTCAGGATCTGCTCGACGAGCGAGGGATCGCTGTGCGCCCAGGCTTCGCACGCCTCGACGTGAAGCGCCAGGCCCTTGCTCGCCGCCACGCTGCGAAACTCCCTCGCCAGGGCATCGAGCGCCGCCGGCACCGAGAAATCGGCCGGCTCGGGCTTGATGGCGCCGGACTCTAGCTTGCTGATATCGAGCAGCGTGTTGAGCAGCCGGCTCATCGCTCCAATGGCCTCTTGCTGCTGGCGCAAGGCATCCGCAACGTCGGGGTCCCGGGCCGTGCGGCGCAAGGCGCCGTTCAGCAGCGACACCGCCTGCAGGGGCTGGCGCAGATCGTGGCTCGCCGTTGCAAGAAAGCGTCCCTTGGCGCGCTCGGCTTGTCGAGCCTCCACCTGGGCTGCCCGCGCAAGCTCGGTGGCGTGGGCCAGCTCGACGTTGCGCTGTTCCAACGCGCGATTGGCTTGTGCGAGGTGCGCTGCATGCCGCGAGAGCTGCCGTTGCAGGCGCAGCCCTTTGCGGTAATTGAGCCCGGCGAGGCTCAGGCCGGAGAGCATCAGAAGGGAGGCGAGAAGCATCGAGGCCATCGACATGTGCTCTATCATCCTGTCCTGCGCGGCGAGCCTCGCCAGCCGTTGCGAGAGCAGCCCGTCCTCCGTGGCGGTCATCGCACCGATCCTGCTCTCGATCGAGCCCATCTCGTGCAGGCCGGAGTTCCTCTCCACGATTCTCTGCGCGGCGCTCAGGCCGCCGCCGCGATACGCCGCGATCGCCCGGTGCAAGTCTTTCAGCTTCAGGGCGATCTGTCCGGCGAGCGCGTGAGCCTCCCGCCGCTGACCCGGATCGCCGGCCGTGAGCCGTGTGAGAGCCTGCATGAGCGCAGGCACATCGGCGATCGCCGCCCGGTAGGGCTCGAGGTAAGCCGATCGGCCGGTGAGCAGATATCCGCGCTGGCCCCGCTCGGCATCCTGCAGCATGCCGCGCAGCGACTGCGCCGTCATGATGGCCTGGAAGCTATGGGCGGCAACCCTCTGGCCGAGGTCGGCGCGGGGAAGCCTGCCGAGCGCCTCGTAGCCGAGCATTCCGATCAGTCCGATGAAGGGCGCGACGATGAGCGCCACGGCCGGCCAGAGCCGCCAGCGATCATCGGAAGGTCGCCACCGCAAGTGGAAAGGCATCAGTGCGCTACCCGCCGTGCCGGTCCGATCGGGTCGCCGTCTGCGAGGGCCAGGCCATTACGGATCGATTCTCGCAAATGTGTGGGCGCATTGTGGAAACTACGTATTGACTTCGAAGCAACGTGCTGCACGAGTTCTTCGATCGCTCCGCGTGGCCTTCGCCGGTAAGCGAGCCGGGTGACCGCCAGCCGCAGGGCCGACTGTTGCGACACTATCATCACCGATCGGCAATGTCCCCGCCTCCCGACCGTACGATCCGGAAACATGTGTCGGAAGCGACGCACCCCGGGGCCGGTTCGGGGTTTTAAATTTGCTTATTTAATCATGCGCTTGTGCGCCGGCGCCTCGGTGGCACGGTCGCTGCTCTGTTGAGCCTGCAGCCAGCAACCGGCGCCCCGCATCGATGAGTGACCACACCGCGCAGCGCTGCGTCTGAAAACCCGTTTATGCGAACAGTTGCAATCCGGCGGTGACGCTGACGAAGAGCGAAATATCAACAGGCGCTCGAGCGTTTCCCGCCCCGCGACGAGGCGAGCGGAATGCTCGCCCAAGTGCCTGCCCCTCGCGTCGAATCAGTGCAAACTCGGCGGTTATCGTCCGAGTCATTCGCGTGGAGGATTGCGATGCGTCCCATTCCGGCCTTGGCAGCCTCGGTGTTGCTCAGCGTCTCCGTGCTCGCCTGCGCGGCGGCGGCTGCAAAACCGGCAAAACCGGCGAAGCGTGCATCGCACGGTCCGTTTCACGCGCTCAAATTCCGCAACCTGGGACCGGCGGTGGCCGGCGGACGCGTCACCAGCGTCCTCGGTGTGCCGGGCGATGCCGCGCTTTACTACGTGGGCAGCGCCGGGGGCGGAGTGTGGAAGACCCGGGACGGGGGAATGAGCTGGAAGGCGATCTTCACTCACGAGCCCACGCAGTCGATCGGCGCGCTCGCCCTGGCCGGCGGCAATCCGGACTGGCTTTGGGTGGGTACCGGCGAGGCCAACCCGCGCAACGACGTCCTCGACGGGGATGGCGTGTACTTCACGCCCGACGGGGGCAGGACCTGGGTCGAGAAGGGTCTGCACCGGGCCGGCCAGATCGCCGCCATCGCGGTCGATCCGCAAGACACCAATACCGTGTTCGTGTGCGCCGAGGGCGAGCTGTGGAAGCGCGGCCCCGAGCGCGGGGTGTACATGAGCACGGATGACGGCGCGCATTGGCGCCGGGTTCTTTATCTGAACGATCACACCGGCTGCAGCACCATCGCCTTCGAGCCGGGCAACCCGAAGGTGCTGATCGCCGGCATGTGGCCTCTGCAGCGGCGCCCGTGGATGCTCACGAGCGGCGGCAAGAGCGGCGGCCTGTATCGGTCTACCGACGGCGGCGTGCATTGGAAGAAGCTCACCCATGGACTGCCGGGCGGGGACATCGGCCGCAGCGCCGTCGCTTTCGCGCCGAGCCAACCGCAGACGGTGTACGCCGTGCTGCAGGCGAGGGGCGGTGTGCTGTGGGTGTCGCATGATCTGGGCAGCCACTGGAGCAAGGTGAGCGACAACCATAACGGGGACGTGCGCCCGTTCTATTTCACGCAGCTCGCCGTCATGCCGAACAACCCGCGCAGGCTGTTCCTGCTGTCGATGAAGATGATGGAGAGCAAGGACGGCGGCAAGCACGTGTTTTACGCGGACAAAGGCGTGCATGTCGATCACCACGCCATCTGGATCGATCCGCGCAACCCCAACCGCATCATCACGGGCAACGACGGCGGCGTGTATCTGTCGCTCGATGCTGGCAAGCATTGGCGCTACCTCGACAACCTGCCGATCGAGCAGTTCTATCAGGTGGCGACGAGCGCCACGAGCCATCCCTGGCCGTACCTGGTGTGCGGTGGCTTGCAGGACAATAACGCGTGGTGCGGCGCGAGCAGCGACTACGATCGCGGCGGGGTCACCGGCGCGCAGGACTGGTTCTACGTTTCCGGCGGAGACGGGCAGTACGTGGTTCCGGCCCCGAGCGATGCGGCGATGATCTATGCCACCACCGACGATGGATACGCCACGGCGCTGAACCGCGCCACCGGCTTCAGACGCGGCATCAACCCCTACCAGCGCGATGAGCTCGCCGGCCTGCTGCTCTCGGGCAAGCCGCCGTACGCGCAGAAATACCGCTTCGACTGGACGACGCCGGTCGCGGTCTCGCCGACCAATCCCGAGGACGTGTACATCGGCGCGGATGTCGTATTCCACAGCATGGACGCCGGCAAGCATTGGAGCATCATCAGTCCGGACCTGACGCGCAACGTCAAATCCAAGCAGCAGCCGAGCGGCGGGCCCATCGATCACGACATGAGCGGGGCGGAGACCTATGACACGATTCAATCGCTCGCGCTGGCGCCGACCAATCCCCGTGTGATCTGGGTCGGCACCGACGATGGCTGGGTTTGGGTGAGCCGCGACGGCGGCACGCACTGGAGCAAGGTGACACCCAGGGGAGCCCCGCAGTGGGCCCGCGTGTATCACGTCGAGCCTTCGCCGTTTGCCGCCGGGACCGCCTACGCGGCGTTCGACGCGCACGAGCTCGGCAACGACGCGCCATACGTGTATCGCACCACTGACTATGGCAAGCATTGGACGCGCATCACCAACGGACTGCCGCGCAGCAGCGTCGAGGTGGTGGCCGAGGATCCGAACCGCGCCGGCCTGCTGTTCGCAGGCACGATCTCAGCGGGACTGTACGTCTCGTTCGATGATGGCGCGCGCTGGCAGGCTGTGCACGCCAACCTGCCCCGCGGCCTTTCGGTGTGGGATCTCGCCTTCGCCCCGGATCATCGCGGGCTGCTGCTCGCCACGCACGGCCGCGGCATCTGGGTGCTCGACAATCTGCGCCCTCTCGAGCAGTACGGCGCGGCGGCACGCTCGCCATTCCATGTATTTACCGCCTCTGCGGGCGTGTTGCTCTACACACGCCATGCCGACGGCCTCGGCCCGAGCGCCTTCCTCGCGCCGAATGCGCCGCTCGGCGCGGCGATCAGCTACCGTCTGGTGAAGGCGATCAAACCGACCGCGGCCGAGAAGGCCGCGCATCACGGGCCGGTGCGCATCGAGATCCGTGACGCCGCCGGCGCAAGGGTCGCCACGCTGCACGCGCCGGGCAAGGCCGGAATCGACCAGGTGGTGTGGAATCTTTGCTACCAGCCGCCGGCCAGACTCGATCCGCCGCTGGGCAAGGCGGGACCTCATGGGCGCGGCAGCGGCCCGCCGGTCGTGCCCGGTACCTACACCGCCACGGTGCACGCGGGAGCCTACAAGCAACAGGTGACGTTGCGGGTTCGACCCGATCCACGCTACTCGGTACCCATGGCAACGTACCGCGCCGATACCAAAGCGGGTCTTGCGGCGCGCAGCGAGCTCTCGGCGGTCAATCGCCTGCTCGATCACCTCGCCGCGATGCGCAAGGAGCTCGGCGCGGTGCTCGCCCGGGGCCGCGGCGATGGCGCCTGGGCGAGGCGACACGCGGCGCTGATCGAGCAGGGCGAGACGCTCGGCAAGCAGCTGGCAGACTACCAGAACGCGTTGTGGAACCTGCACACACAACATCTGGCCGCGGAGGACTTCCTGCGCCACTTCTCGCACCTGCACCGGCATGTGCAGACCTTGTACGAAATGGCTGCCGGGCTTTGGGGCGAGAAGCCGCGCGCTCAGCTCGAGGCGCTCATCGGCGCCGACCACGCGCAGATCGAGCGGCTGTTGGCCCGCTATGACGGACAGGTGCTGAGCCGGGTGAAGGCCTGGAACAGCGCCGCCTACGCCGCCGGCGTCAGCACTCTGCCCACGGGCATGGCCGTGAGGTTGCGCAGCCCGCCGCCGCTGCCGCCGGCCGGCTCCTGAGCCGGCCGCGGCGCGAGGCGCGCAGGGGCGCGGGGGAAGTTGGGTGACAACCCGCCGCCAGTGTCGCCTTCCCGCGTCACGGTGACGCCCCGGCCGCGCGGTGCTAGGGTGAGGATACTGAGCACCGAAGGAGTGCGTGGAGCATGAGATCTTCCCTCAGGCGTGTCGCGGCTGGAGGGTCCCTCGGGCGTATGGCGGTTGCAGTGCTGCGCGCCGGCGGCGAGGGCGTGGCGATGGCCACAACGGTTCGGGCGGTGCTGGCCGGCAGTCACGAGGTGCCGCCGGTCGTGACGGCGGCTCATGGCTCCGCCGTGGTCACGGTGGATGCCGGCGGTCGGGTAAGCGGCAGGGTCATCTCCCACGGGACCAAGGCCACGATGGTACGCATCCACGAGGGGGCGGAGGGTACGAACGGGCCGATCCTCATCTGGCTGAAGCAGCGCGCGCCCGGGCTCTGGGTGGTGCCGCCGGAGGCGCAGCTCACCGCCCTGCAGCACAGGCGCTTCCTGGCAGGTGAGCTGTATATCAATGTCCACAGTGCCCGCCATCCGGCCGGGGAGCTCCGCGGCCAGCTGCTGCCCTGAGCGCTGCAGGCCGTGCCCAATGCGGCAGACCTTGTACCCGATCACAGCGGCGGGCGGGCCGAGGATCCTATCGTTGCGTCATGATCGCGCTATGGCCGAGCCTCGAGGCGTTGCCGAACTCGCATTACGCGGCGGAGCTGCGCAAGCAGCCCGAGAGTGCGCGATTCGCCGCTCCGGTCGAGGCCGAATACCGGCGCAGCAACCTGCGCGAGAGCCGCGCGCTGGTGCGCCTGACGTGCACCCTCGCACTGCTGCTGATCGGGTTGCAGGCGGGAGAGGAGGTGCTCGCCGGCTCGCACGCCGTGGCATCGCTTATCGTCTTCCCGGTGATTCTCTTCAGTTCCGCCGTGCTGGCCTGGCTCGCCTGGAGCGGCGGGTTCGAGCGCCACTACCTGCCCTGGGCCGAAGTGCTGGTGCCGCTTCGCAACTGCCTGGTTTGCGTGCAGGTGATCCACGTCGTCGCGGTCGGAGAGATCGCGAACCTGATGCTGCTGCCGATGCTGCTGATCGGCCCGTTCTATTTCCTGGGACTGCAGTACCGCACCGCGCTCGCCACCGCTGTGCTCAGCGTGGCGAGCATGGTCGGGGCGGCCGTGATGTTCCATCTGCCGCCGGCGATGGCGCTGCGCGGCGGGGCGCTGCTCATCGTCTCGGCGGTCACCTTGGGCTTCGCGGCCTGGCAGGTCGAGAAGCGCTCACGGCGCTCGTTTCTCGAAACCCGCATCGTGGCCGAGCTCGCGCAGCAGGACGTGCTCACCTGGGCCAAGAACCGGCGGGTGTTCGACGAGTATCTGCCGCAGCTCTGGCGACAGGCCGCGAGCGGTGCCCGCTCGCTGGCGATTCTGGTGATCGATGTCGATCACTTCAAGGGGTACAACGACCGCTACGGGCACCAGGCGGGCGATGTCGCACTGCGGCAGGTGGCGCTCGCGATCCAACGTCAGGTACACCGTGCGCTCGATCTGGTGGCGCGCTATGGCGGGGAGGAATTCGCGGTGATTCTCTGCGACGCGGACTGCTGCAGCGCCCGGTTCGCGGCCGAGCGCATGCGTCGGGCGGTCGAGGAGCTTGCGATCGAGCATCGAGAGTCGCTCTCCGGGGCCGTATTGACGATCAGCGTGGGTGTCGCGGTGGTCGCGCCCACGGCCGCGGGCAATGCTTGCGGCGCGCTGCGCTTGGCGGACGAGGCGCTCTATCGGGCCAAGGCCAAGGGACGCAATCGCGTCGAGGTGATGGACGAGGGGGCGCATCAGGTGCCGGGTATGGGCGTATTCGCGAACGAGCCATTCGCGCCGTTCAGGCGCGCGCGCGACTGAATCCGGCCCGCATCGGGCCGGGAGCGGCTTTGCGCGCGGGCAAGACCGGGCAGGGCGCTCGGCCCCGCGGAGATGTCGATCCCACCCGGGGCAACCCGGGAGGTCGGCCGCGGGCGGCCGGCGGCGGTAAGGATTAGCGCTGTGGTCAGGATTTGTCAGACCCCCGCGGGCCTGGGTCGCGTACCGCGCGCCGCTGACCCGCGCCTGTCTTGCAGCGCGCCCGATCCTGCCCTCACCGGGGCCGATATCGAACGATTGCGGCTGGTCTACGGCAATTTCCCGCTCATGCTCGCCGGCTCGGCTACGGCCGGGTGCGTGCTGGTAGCGTTGCTTTACGAGACGGTTCCCCACGGCACACTGCTCCTGTGGCTGCTCAGCCTGCTCGTCCTCTACGGCCTTCGCCTGCTCGAGTGCCTGGCGTTTCGGCGCGCTCCGGGGATTCGCGACCCGCGCGCCTGGATCGGGCGGCTTCAGATCAGCGCCGCCGCCTCGGGGCTTCTCTGGGGTATCGGCGGGACGGTGTTCCTCGGGCACGGCGGCCTGCCGTATCAGCTGTTCACCGTGCTCGTGTTCTCAGGCGTCGCCGCCGGCGCCATGACCTCGTACGGAGCCATGTGGCGTGGCTACATTAGCTTTCTCGCGCCCTTTGAGGCCCTGGTCGAGCTGCGGCTGCTCTTCGAGCACACACCGCTCCATGACCCGCTCGCGGTGATCAACCTG
This sequence comes from Pseudomonadota bacterium, assembly GCA_021792755.1. GTDB lineage: Bacteria > Pseudomonadota > Gammaproteobacteria > Steroidobacterales > Steroidobacteraceae > 13-2-20CM-66-19. The sequence continues at coordinate 30,767 of JAJYUA010000028.1, read as the reverse complement.
CTGTTCGTGAGCGTCATGCTCTATTCGGCGTTCAAGACCGATCAGGCCTTCGGCAACGTGCTCGCGATCACCGCCGAGAACGCCAAGCTCACCCGGGCACTGCAATACCAGGCGACCCACGATCCGCTGGTCGATCTGGTGAATCATCGGGAATTCAACACGCGCCTCATCGACGTGGTCGACGGTGCGGTGATCGGCAAGCACCCTTGCGCGCTCATCTTCATCGACCTCGACCGGTTCAAGGAGGTCAACGATCAGGGCGGGCACGCCGCCGGCGATGAGGCTCTGCGGCGGGTGAGCCTCATCCTCAAGGAACACATTCGCGCCACCGACACCGCCGCGCGCCTCGGCGGGGACGAGTTTGCCATCTTGCTGCCCGGCTGCCCGCTCGAGCGGGCCGAGGCGGTGGCGCGCGGCGTGCTCACGGCGATTCATGATTTCGTCCTGCACTGGGAAGGTGGTCTGTACCTGCGCGTGGGCGCCAGCATCGGGGTGGCGTATGCGGTGGCCGGAGAGGCCGAGGCCTCCTCGCTCCTGCGGGTTGCGGATGCGGCGTGCTACGCGGCCAAGAACGCCGGCCGCGGCAGGGTGATCGTGCGCCGCGCCGCGCCGCCTCGCGAGCCGAGCCGTTTCGAGATCGAAGCGCTGCGCCGCTCGGTCTGACCCGGGACGCGCCCCGGCTCATCGGTGCCGGACGGGCCCGCCACCGAGCGCCGAGCCGGCGTAGCCGGCCACCATCCCGTGTCACTTTCCGCCGCCAGGTGGACGTGCAGGTCTTGTCTCGGGCAATTTTTTCGCCGGTTCATAGCGATTGTTTTGGGGTCAGCGCACCCAAAGTGCCCAAACTCATCGTAGCCGAGCGCAGAGCGGGACGGCGAGCGCGCTTGCCGCGACTGAAACCTAACTCTTATCGTCCGCTTCCCGAAGAGAAAGTTTTCTTACTGCCAGCGGACGATAGGAAGCTGCTGGGACGGGAGGCAGACTTGCGTCGTTTTATCGTGCCTGCGCAAGCTCTTCCCGGACGATCTCGCGCATCACTTTGGCCGTCAGAGGCCGCTCATTCTCTGCAAGCGAGGTGCGCAGCGCCTCGTTGATGAGGGTCTGGTAGCCGCGCCCGGCCGCTTCTGCTTTGGCACGGAACGCCTCGATCACGTCGTCATCCAGCATGATCGTGATGCGTGTCTTGCCGGGAGAGGGGATTACCGCGCCGCGCTTGCCGCGGCTGAAGTCATATTCCTTTCGCATATTCGGCTGCCTCTGATTTGCTCGCTTTGCGAGCGGATATGATGCGAATGCGATTGCCGTGCGTTGTATGGACGGTGACCAGGGTGCGCCCGAGCGCATCCATCCCAAGGGTGACGAAGCGCTGTTCGTCCCGCGCATCGGGATCCTCCACCGTCATGGCGTTGGGGTCGCGAAGCGCCTGCTCGGCGTGCCCGAAGCTCACGCCGTGCTTGCGCAGGTTCTCCGCCGCCTTCGCCGGGTCGAATTCGATCTCCACGGCAACAGTATGCATAACGAATATGCATAAAGCAAGCCTTACGCCACGATCCGCGCGTCTCGCGCGAGGCGCTGTATGGCCGCTTGCGCGGCGATCATGTCCGGCCACGTCCACGCCTGCCGCTCGCCGCTGCGCCGATGGGCGAGGTACTGGATGCCTCGGCTGCCGACGCGGCGCGCCACCACCCCGTCCGGCCAAGTCTCGACGATGATCCACTCTCGTCCCCCACTCATCGCCCGAAGTCCTGGTCCTGCTCGTCGTCGTCCTCGAGTTCGTCCTGCGCGGCCTGACGTTCCCGCTCGGCTCCGCCGGGCGGCTCACCACGGGCGATGCGCGCCTTCTCGTCGGCGACGAGCGCATGCAGGTCGGTGTCTTCTACGCCGATGCCCTGCCTGGCCGCCAGGCGGGCCATCCGCTCGCGAAATTCCGACGAGCCCTGGATAGAGATCTGGTCGCCCCACTTTGCCGCGGCGATGCGCGGCGCTGCGACCTCGGCGGCCTCGTTGTGCTGCACCATCTCGATGATGCGGCGAGTTGTGATAAATAGCTCAGTGCCGGTGCGGCCGCGATACCTTCGCACTCGCGCGGTCGCATCCCAGTCGTAGCGCAGACCGAGCTTGCGCGCCGCCGCGAGTTCCGCGGACCGATAGCCGTGCGTAGATGCTGCGCCGCTGATGCGATCCTGTGCGCCATCGCGGCCTGTGTGCCTCATGCGCGCCCGTGCCGCCCGCTCCGCCTCACGGCGAACCTGACGGAGTGCCATGTACTGCCTCTGCGTGCCATTCCCCGCAGCCACCCACTCGTCGCGCAATCCATTCGATGCCGTGCGAATGCCGTCGATGGTATCGATCCGGAGCTGGTGCCGCCGTGCGTACTCGTCCAGCGCCGCGCGCGCGGCAGCGAGTTCTTCGGGTGTCGGTGGTGGCTCACACCGATACTCCCGCTGACCGTGGTCCCGCCCGGCTCCCGTCTGCTCTTGTGCGCGAGCGTCATCGCCGCGTCCAGCCTCTCGCTCTCCATGTGCCGTCTGTTCTCGCTCGCGCTGCCTGCTCGGATTCGATCTGCCGCACTCCGACGGGCAGTGCCTCGGGTAGGTGGCGCTGCTCGGCACCGCCGCGAGCGATGCCGCGCACAACCCCGTCAGCCTCCTGGACCGTCAGCCAGTGAGTCCCATCCCGCTGGTCCATCACGCTCACACCGTGCTGGATGACAGCGCGGCGCGCGGCGGGTGATAGACCACGGGCGATAACCTCTGCGTATTGCCGCGCTTGGTGCTGGTCGCGCTCCTCCCGTGCCGCAGCCAGGTCGGAGGCCGTGTCGAGGATGGCATCGTCGAGTGCTTGCACGCGGCGCTCAAGCTCGCCCGCTTCCTTTGCAGCGACCAACCGCTGAGCCACTTGCGTCTCGAAGTCCTGCCGCTTGCGGCTAGGATCGGGTCGCGGTGCGGTGGGATCGATGGACCGCTGCGCTCGACGGTCGATGGCCGTCGCCGTCGGGCCAAGGTGCAGCGTCGGCTCGCGGTCTATGCCCTGTGCCTCAAGCGTCCGATGATCGACGCGGGCTTCGTGATCGGCGTACTGCAGGGCTGCATTGCGCATCGTCGCCCACCGCTCGCGGATCACCGCCAGGTCGGCTTTTCGATCGCGCCCGGCCCGCTCCTGCGCACACTTTGCCCCAAGGATGATCGCGCCGGACTCGAGCCGCTGCACCGTCCTGGTCGTCAGCAGCAAGTGCGCGTGGTGATTGCGCTCATCACCATCCTTGCTGGGCGCATGGATGCATACATCCACCGCACAGTCCCGCTCTGTGGTCAGCGTGCGGGCAAAGCTGACGGCGAGCGCGTGACGCTGCTCGGCGGTGATCTCTGAGGGGAGGGCGATCTCAATCTCCCGCGCCACGCACGCATCCTTACGCCGCTCGACCATCTCTGCCAGGTTCCAGAGCGTCGCCCGGTCAGGACCGGGATGGCCGTCAGGCACGACGATCTCCGTGTGCTCTACGCCGTGCTTGCGGGTGTAGTCGTGTTGTTGCCCTGTTCGTTCATCCTCAATCCATTCGCCGGCGCGATAGGCGGCCGCTGCGGTGGCAGATCGACCTGCCGACCGCGAGATCGCTTTGACGCTCAAGTGGTAGATCGCCACGGGCGCTACTGTGAAGATGGTGACGCCAGTGTCGGCAGACCGAACAGCGCCCGGTCGTCTGCGCGAGTGAGACAGTCACTCAAAAGAGCCATCAATGTCTCGCGCGACCAGCCGGCCTCACCATGCTCGACGGCGCTGAGCACTACTGCACCCGTGAGGATTTTTCGGCGGGTGTCATCTGCCCTTTGCCCTTTGAGGACGCGGGCGAGCTGACGGGCCTCGATCTGCTCTCGCTGCGTCTGGAGCTGTTTGAGTCTCTTTTCGGCTGCGGCGATCCGGTCTTCGATAGTAGGCATGATGTGCCCCTGCTAGGTGACGTAACTCGTACATCTCCTCCGCAGGGTGGGACCCCGAGCGCAGCGAAGGGCGCACTTAGGAGTCATCCGCTTCGCTCCTGACTCCGTGCGCAGGGGGGTACCCCCCCCCTTGACCCCCGAGAGCCGGGGCAGTGGCGGCGGCGCTCACGCGCTCACCGCCTCGGCCCGGCCACCTCGGGCAAGCCCTCGGTTCTGCACTGAGGCTCGGGGCGGACAAGTCCTGACCCCATCCGCTCCGGGGTTCCGCCCGGTGGCAGATGCGCCGCCGCCCGGCACCGTCCCGGCAGCGCCCACCGCGTTCCCTGCCGCGCTCGTCGCCGCCTCGACCCTTGCCCGCCGCTTTACCCGTGGCGGAACTCGCCGCGCCCGCAGCCGCCCCGGCGCCGAGTACTCAGGCCGATCCCGCGAGCGCCCCGGGGTGCAGTCCCCGCCCGAGGGGCCACTCCCAGACACCTGCGGTGTTCCGGCGCAGGGGGCTGCACCCTGCAGGGGCCCGGGCGGCGGAGAACAGGTATGAACACAGGCATACACACCGCGGCGAATACATCCTCTGAACCTGACGAGCGGCCCTGGTACCGGCGGTCGCCCCTGTGGCAGCAGGAAGCCGAGATTCGGAGATTGCAGGTCGAGGGCTACAGCCTCGCGCAGATCATTCGCCGGCTCGGCCTCGGTGTGTCCAGGCCCTAATCTTTGGCGCTTCTTGCGCCGCGCCTCCGTCGCCCGCCCCGCGGGCGGGTCCGCGCCCGCTGCGACCCCGGCCGCTCCCGGCGCGGCCGGGGCCGCAGAAGCCGCCGAGGATGACGCGGCGGCCGAGGCGCTGCTCTCCACCACCCAGTTCTCCCCACCACCTACTCGGAAGGTTCCACGATGAGCAATACACACGGTATGAACTACCTGGACCTCAGCGGGGTCGGCAATGTGGGCAAGACGACCCTGGCCCGCCACGTCCTGCCCCTGGGCAGTGGCGCGAGCATCGTCACCCTCGAAACGCATTCGCCGTCCGGTGACGAGGTAGACCCCATCGACAGCGGCGTGCTCGCCGCGCACTTGTTCGCGCCTCCTCCCGCCGGCGTCATTCTCGATGTCGGCGTCGGCGATTGTGGCGCAGCGCTCGAGGCGCTTGCACTCGTCGCGCGGCAGGACCCGGGCCTGCCGGCGAGGCTGCGCATCGTCACGCCGATATTCCACGACAGCAAATCGGTCGCCGGCCTGCGGTGGCTACTCGATCAGCTACCGGACGTGTTGCGGCCGTGCGTTCGCGCAATCTGGAATCGTGTCCGACGCGACGAAGAGTCGGCGTCGAAGGATGGCGAGATCGTGCGCGCGGCCCGATCCGTTGCCCGCCAGGGCGGCGCTCAGCTCTGCTCGGCGCCGCTCCATGAATCGGCGCTGTATGACCGCGCGCACCCACTGGTGCGCCGGTACGGCAGCATCCCGGCTCTCGCCAGCCTCCCCGATTCGACCATCCGTGAGGCGGCGCTCGGCGAGATGTCGACACTCCTCGCCGCGCGCGATGCCGCGCAGGCGGCGGTCGCGAACTGCCGCGCGGTATTCGCCGCGCTCTCAGAGTGACCCAGGAGATCGCTATGCGCTACCCACGCAGACCCCTTCTCGGTACCGCACTCGCGGCCACCCTCATTCTCGCATCCGCCGCGCCGCCCGCCCGGGCGGTATCGGAGGTGGCCGGTGAGCGGCGCCATCTCACGGACCGCGGCATTGAGTTCACGCGGCCGAAGCTCGCTGGTCGCGATCCCACGCCACAACTCATCGAGTGGTCGGAGCAGTTGCGCGCCTGCGTGCGCAACCTCCTGAATCTGCGGCCCCAGGTCCGGCAATACCTCGTGTGCAATCGGCGAGGGCGACCCTACACCCTGGATGGCTTCCAGGCGCAGTGGCAGCGCGTCATGCGCAAGGCCAAGGCGGCCGGCCTCGTCGAGCGATTTCGCTTCCATGACCTGCGCGCCAAGAGCGCGAGCGACGCCGCCAGCGACCAGGACGCCGCCGACCGGCTCGGCCACGCGGATCCGACGTTCACGCGGCGCGTGTATCGTCGCTTACCGCGCGTCGCAAAACCGCTAAAATAGTAGACAGATGGCCCCGATAGTAGACAGTTCGAGGATCGACAACCGCAAAGCCATCATAAGCTATTGATTTATAAGGCCGCCCCCGTAGCTCAGTGGATAGAGCGACCGCCTCCTAAGCGGTAGGTCGCAGGTTCAACTCCTGCCGGGGGCGCCACGAAAACAACGGCTTACGAAGCGCTACTGGTATGGCCACCGCGCGCATCATCCGCTGGTGCGCGCCGCCCCGCTCGGCCGCCTCGGCATCGCACAGCCCCACTCAAGGCAGAGGACTCGGCGCGGTGCTCCTGGTCGATACGCTCAGATGCGCTCAAGCGTGCGGCACCTACCGAGATCGGGTTCTCGCGCTCCTCGCCGACGCGACGGACGATTTCCCCGCACAGCGTTTCGCAGATGGTCCGCCCTGATGCGAAGAAACGGGATCGCCTGCGCCCCCGTGGGCGGGTCGCTCGGGGCGCACTATCCTCCTATGCTCTCGCACGAGGACAGTCGCAGCCCGATGCGACCGGCATCACAGTTTGGTCGGGCCGCCGGGCGGCCTCTCTAGTCACGCCCTAGAATCCGAGATTCCCCCCGGGAGCCAAAGCTCGCGCATCGTGACCCGATTCTTCCGCCGCCGCACACGCGGCACCGCCGTCTACCCCGGGCCGGAGCGCCGCCGGGGGGCGGAGCGGCGCTCGGAGGTGGCCCGTGCGCTGGTCCAGGGGAGCTTGCGCCCCCGGCGGCTGGGACCTCGGCGCGCCGGCGAGCATCAGCTTGGCGCGGTCGACTGGCATCATCCGTGGTGGCTTGCCCTGGCGGTGCTGATCCTTCTGCTCTCGTGCGCCGACGCAGCGCTCACCCTGCTGTTGATCGGCCGCGGCGCCTCCGAGGTGAACCCGGTGCTTGCGCCACTCGTGCGCGGTTCGCCGGTGGCGTTCGTGCTGGTGAAGGTTGGCCTCACCGGTGCCGGGCTGGTGTGTCTCACGCTGCTGGCGAGACTGAAGGTCTTCGGGCGCCTGCCCGCGCAAGTACTGCTCTACGCCGCTTTGCTCGGATATGTCGTACTAATCGTCTACGAGCTGAAGCTGCTCGGGGTGTTGTGAGAGCGGGTTCCGGCGTCTCTCGAACGAGTCATGGCGCCGAATCCGAATTGCCGTTAATTTTCAAGGATTGAAGAGCAAATTCGATGTTCCGCGCGTGCTCTGTTTCCGATACACTGTCCCACTCGCTGCTCCCAACCCGGCATGCTTGAACCTACACCCCTCTTCGGCGGCAACGCCGCGTTCCTGGACACTCTCTACGAGCAATATCTTCGCGACCCGGCAAGCGTAGAGCAGCCCTGGCGCACCTACTTCGAGCAGCTACCGGGCGAGCGGGGGCACGAGCGGGCGCAGGGCCCGATCGAGGCGGAACTCGCCGCACGTGCCCGCCAGCCGCGTGTGCTCGCGGCGGGGCAGGGTCGTGCCGAGGCCGACGAGCGACAGGCGGCCGTCTCGCGCCTGATTCAAATCTGGACCAACCGCGGCCACCTCGTCGCCCGGCTCGATCCACTCGGGCTCACGCAGCGGCCGCGGCCGCACGTGCTTGATCTCGATTACTTCGGGCTGTCCGAGGCGGACCTCGAGGCGGAGTTCTTCACCGGCAGCCGCACCGAGGCGGTGCCGCAGCGCATGAAGCTTCGCGAGATCCTGCGCCAGCTCGAGGCGATCTATGGCGGCTCGGTCGGCGCGGAGTTCGCGCACGTGTCGAACTCCGACGAGCGGCTGTGGCTGCAGGACCGCTTCCAGGGCGGACGGCTCGAGCACCGCTTCACGCCGGAGGAGAAGCGCAACATCCTCTGGCAGCTCACGGCCGCCGAGGGACACGAGCGCCACCTGCACACGAGGTATGTCGGACAGAAGCGGTTCTCGCTGGAAGGCGGCGAGACGCTGATCCCGATGCTCGATGATCTGATTCAGTGCTGTGGTCCCTCCGCGGTCGAGGAGGTCGTGATCGGCATGGCCCACCGCGGGCGCCTGAATGTGCTGGTGAACCTGCTCGGCAAGCCGCCTTCGCTGCTCTTTTCCGAATTCGAGGGCAATTACGACCTGAGTCACCTCAAAGGCTCGGGCGACGTGAAGTATCACAAAGGCTTCTCCGCCGATCTGCGCACTCCTGCGGGCAACGTGCATACCGTGCTTGCTTTCAACCCCTCTCACCTCGAGGTCGTCGACCCGGTGGTGGAGGGCTCGGTACGTGCCCGCCAGGAGCGGCGCAACGATGTGAAGGGCGAGCACGTGCTGCCCGTTCTGGTGCACGGCGATGCGGCCTTTGCCGGGCAGGGTGTCGTGATGGAGACGCTGCAGCTCTCACAGGCCCGCGGCTACTTCACCGGCGGCACGCTGCACATCGTCATCAATAACCAGATCGGCTTCACCACCTCGGAGCCGAGCGATGCCCGCTCGACGCTCTATTGCAGCGACATCGCCAAGATGATCGAGGCGCCGATCTTCCACGTCAACGGCGATGACCCGGAAGCGGCGGTATTCGTGATGCGCCTGGCGCTGGAATACCGCGAGCGATATCACAAGGACGTCGTGATCGACCTCGTGTGCTACCGGCGCCTCGGTCACAACGAAGCCGATGAGCCGGCGGCAACCCAACCGCAGATGTACCAGGCGATCCGCCTGCACCCGACCACGCGAGCCCTCTATGCCGAGCGGCTCGTCGCCGAAGGCGTCATCACCGAGTCCGAGCCCGCGGTGCTCATCGATCGCTATCGCGAGGGGCTCGATCAGGGCAAGCCGCTCGCGCGCGCCGCCCTCGGCATGATCGGCAACCAGTTCACCGTCGACTGGACCCGCTATGCCGAGGCCGACTGGACGGAGAGTGTGAGCACCGGGGTGGAGCTCGCGCGCTTGCGCTCCCTCGGGGAGCGCCTGGGGCGCCTGCCGGCGGACCTTACGCTGCATCCGCGGGTGGCGCAGGTGATCGCGGCCCGCAGCAGGATGTTCGCCGGGGAGCTGCCGCTTGACTGGGGTGCCGCCGAGACGCTGGCCTACGCCGCGCTCGTCGAGGACGGCTTCTGCGTGCGCGTCTCGGGGCAGGACAGCGGCCGCGGCACCTTCTTTCACCGCCACGCGGTGCTGCACGATCAGGGCTCCCCGCGCGTCTATGTTCCGCTGCAGCACCTCGTCGAGAGCCAGCCGCGCGTGCAGATCATCGATTCGGTGCTGTCCGAAGAGGCCGTGATGGGCTTCGAGTACGGCTATTCGACCACCGAGCCCATGTGCCTGACGATCTGGGAGGGCCAGTTTGGCGATTTTGCCAACGGTGCCCAGGTGATCATCGACCAGTTCATCAGCTCGGGCGAGGCGAAGTGGGAGCGCTACTGCGGCTTGACGCTGTTCCTGCCGCACGGTTTCGAGGGACAGGGCCCCGAGCACTCCTCGGCTCGCCTCGAGCGCTTCCTGCAGCTGTGCGCCGAGAACAACATGCAGGTGTGCGTGCCTTCTACTCCGGCGCAGATGTTTCACATGCTGCGCCGCCAGATGCTGCAGCCGTTTCGCAAGCCGCTCATCGTCATGACGCCGAAGAGTCTTCTGCGCCACGAGCTGTCGGTGTCGCAGCTGGAAGATCTGACTCACGGCGGTTTCGCGCGCGTGATCGACGAGATCGATCCCATCGAGCCGGACGAGGTCCGTCGCGTGGTGTTCTGCAGCGGCAAGGTGTACTTTGATCTGCTCAAGGCGCGGCGCACGGACGGCACCCGCGCCGTGGCGCTGGTGCGCATCGAGCAGCTCTACCCGTTCCCCTCGGAAGAGTACGAGGCGACGCTCGAGCGCTATCCGAATCTGCGCGAAATCGTCTGGTGCCAGGAGGAGCCGCAGAACCAGGGAGCGTGGTACCAGATCCGCCACCGCCTGCAGGAGCCGGCGGAGGGTCGCTGTGCGCTGCTGTATGCCGGCCGTGCGCCCGCTGCGGCGCCCGCCACGGGCATCGGCAAGATCCACGATTCCGAGCAGCACGCGCTGGTCGATGCGGCGCTGCACGCCACGGTGGCGGAAAAATCCGCGCGCAGGACGAGCCGGCTGAAGCCGGACGCCGGCGCCTCGCGCGCCCGCAAGGCCGCCGCGCCCCCCTTGAGAAAGAGATCATGACGACCGAAATCAAAGTTCCCCAGCTTCCGGAGTCCGTGTCCGACGCCACGCTCGTCGCATGGCACAAGCAGCCCGGTGAGTCCGTGCGCCGCGACGAGAACCTCGCCGACCTCGAGACCGACAAAGTGGTGCTCGAAGTGCCGGCGCCCGCCAACGGCGTGCTGCGGGAGCTGAAGGTCGCGAGCGGCACCGTGGTGAGGAGCGGGGAGCTGCTTGCGGTGATCGACGAAGGCGCTCAAGCCGCCGCTTCCGCGGCGCCCAAAGCCGCGCCCGCCGCCGCCGAGGCGAAGGTGCAAGTCAAAGCCGATGGCGATGCCGCCAAGGACAAATTGAGTCCCTCGGTGCGCCGCCTGGTGGAGGAGAACCGACTCGATACGCGCGCGATCCCGGCGAGCGGCCGCGACGGACGCCTGACCAAGTCCGACGTGGTCGAGTTCCTCGACAAGCAGCCGCAGTCCGCCGCCGGCGTGCACAAGGGCTCGGCGCCGGGTGCTGTGGCCGCTTCGCCCGTGCCGGCCGCCAGAGCCGTGCTGCCCGCCGGCGAGCGCGCCGAGCATCGCGTACCGATGACACGGCTGCGCCAGCGCATTGCACAACGCATGGTCGAGGCGCAGTCGACGCAGGCGCTGCTCACCTCGTTCAACGAGGTCGATCTCGCCGCGGTGAGCGAGCTGCGCGCCCGACACAAGGATCGCTTCGAGAAGGAGCACGGCGTGAAGCTCGGCTTCATGTCCTTCTTCGTCAAAGCCTGCATCGAGGCGCTGAAGAGGTTCCCGGTGGTCAATGCCTCCGTGGACGGCAACGACATCGTGTATCACGAGTTTTACGACATCGGGGTCGCGGTCTCGACCGATCGCGGTCTGGTCGTGCCGATCGTGCGCGATGCCGACGTCAAGGGCTTTGCGGCCATCGAGAAGGAGATCGGCGAGTACGCGAAGAAGGCGCGCGCCGGCTCACTCGCCATCGAGGATTTGACCGGCGGCACCTTCACCCTCACCAACGGCGGGGTGTTCGGGTCGCTGATGTCGACGCCGATCGTCAATGCGCCCCAGAGCGCCATCCTCGGCATGCACAAGATCCAGGAGCGCCCGATGGTCGTGAACGGACAGATCGCCATTCGCCCGATGATGTATATCGCGATCACTTACGATCACCGCATCATCGACGGCCGGGAGGCCGTGCAGTTCCTGGTGACCGTCAAGGAGTGCCTGGAGGATCCGGGCCGCATGCTGCTCGGCATTTGATCAGAAGCGAAAGGAAAGACACCCGTGGCTGATTTCTTCGACGTCATCGTCATCGGCGGCGGGCCCGCCGGCTATCCGGCTGCGATCCGCGCCGGCCAGAACAGGCTCACCGTCGCCTGCATCGACGAGTGGCGCAACCGCGACGGCTCTTACGCCTTCGGCGGCACCTGCCTCAATGCCGGCTGCATACCGTCCAAGGCGCTGCTCGAGTCGACCGAGCTCTACCACCGCGCGCGCGAGGAGTTCGCGGTGCACGGCATCAAGATGGAGGGCGTCAGCGTCGATGTGGCCCAGATGCAGAAGCGCAAGGCGGGCATCGTCAAGGCGAGCACCCAGGGAATCCTGGCGCTGTTCAAAGGCGCCGGCGTGACGGCCCTGCAAGGCCACGGCAAACTCCTGTCCGGACGGCGCGTCGAATTCACCGCCGCCGATGGGGCCAAGCGCGAGCTCACGGCCAAGCACGTGATCCTCGCCTCGGGCTCGGTGCCGGTGGAGCTCAAGTGCGCGCCCTTTAAGGCGCCCCACATCATCGATTCGCAGGGCGCGCTCGAGCTCGATTCGGTGCCCAAGCGTCTGGGAGTGATCGGCGCCGGAGTGATCGGCCTCGAGTTGGGCAGTGTGTGGCGGCGCCTCGGCAGCGAGGTGACCGTGCTCGAGGCGCTGCCGGAGTTCCTCGCCATCGCCGACCAGCAACTCGCCAAGGAGGCCGCTCGCCACTTCAAGAAACAGGGGCTCGACATCCGCCTCGGGGCGAAGGTGACGGGCGCCCGGGTGGCGGGCGATGCGGTCGAGGTCGCTTACGAGGATGCCAAGGGCGCTCACAGCCTGAGCGTGGACCGGCTGATCGTGGCGGCCGGCCGCCGGCCCTACAGCGCAGACCTGCTTGCAGACGGCACCGGCGTCGAGCTCGATGAGCACGGCTTCATCAAGGTCGATCAGCACTGCCGCACCGCTGTCGAGGGCGTCTGGGCGGTCGGGGACTGCGTGCGTGGTCCGATGCTCGCGCACAAGGGCAAGGAGGAGGGCGTGATGACGGCCGACTTGATCGCCGGCCGCTTCGGCGAGGTCAACTACAAGACCGTTCCCTCGGTCATCTACACCGCCCCTGAGATCGCCTGGGTGGGCCAGACCGAGGAGCAGGTCAAGTCGAGCGGCCGGCCCTACAAGGTCGGGGTGTTTCCGTTTCTCGCGAGCGGCCGCGCCCGCGCGATGGAGCAGGCGCAGGGCTTTGCCAAGATCGTCGCGGCGCGCGACGATGATGAGATCCTCGGGGTGCACATCGTCGGTCCGATGGCCGGTGAGCTGATCGCCGAGGCGGTGCTGGCGATGGAATACTCGGCAAGCACCGAGGATCTGCAGCGCACCATTCACGCGCATCCGACGCTGTCGGAGGCGGTGCACGAGGCGGCGCTCGCGGCCGACAAGCGCGCGATCGATTCCCTGAATCGCTGAAGGGACTTGGGTGCTTCAGCGCGCGCGGCGGGCCGAAGTCACGCTCGGCACCGCCGCGAGGCGCTGCAACACCCGCGAGAGCTGCTCCTGATCGCCCACCCCGACGGTGAGCAGCACGCTGGCGATGCCTGCCTCGCGGTCCGTCGTCGTGCTCATGGCCCGGATGCTCAAGCGCTCGACGGCCAGCGCGTCGGTGAGGTCGCGCACCAGGCCGCGGCGGTCGAAGGCGCGCACGGAGATGTCCACGGGCAGGTGCTCTTCGCCGTGCGGGCTCCACTCGACTTTCAGCACGCGCTCCGGCCTCACCTGGCGCATGCGGGCGAAGCCCGGGCAGTTGGCGCGGTGGATGGTCACGCCGCGCCCCACTGTCACATAGCCGGCGATGGGCTGCGGCCGAAGCGGCGAGCAGCACCGCGCCAGAGTGATCGGCAGATCCCCGACGCCCTCGATGTCGACCGGCGAGCCGGCGCGTACGCCGCCTGCGCGCTTCGGGGCTGGCACCGGCGGCTCGCGGGTCGAGCCGGACAGCCGCTGCACGGCGTGCGTCAGCTGCGCCGCCGTGATCTCCCCCTCGCCGAGCAGTTGATAGAAGTGGTCCGCCTCGCGCGCCTCGAGCGCCTCGATGAGCTGCGGCAGCTGCTGGGCGCCGACGGCGAGCCTGGCGAGCTCGCGCTCGGCGATCGCGCGGCCCGCACCTCGGTTGTCGGCCGCGTCGAGCTTCCTGAACCAGGCGCGCACCTTGGCGCGATTGCGTCCCGATGCGAGATAGCCGAGCTCCGGGGCGAACCAGTCGCGGCTCGGCGCCTCCTGCTTCGCGCTGATGATCTCGACCACTTCGCCGTTCGCGAGCACGTGGGTGAGGGGAACGATGCGCCCGTTGACCTTCGCGCCCCGGCAGCGGTGTCCGAGCGAGGTGTGCACCGTGTAGGCGAAGTCAAGCGGGGTCGCTCCGTGCGGCAGATCCACCACCTCGCCCTTCGGTGTCAGCGCGTAGACCCGGTCCTGGAAGAGCTTTGCGCTCACTTGCTCGAGGAACTCGCGGTCCGCCTCCGCGCCTTCGGCGTGGCTCGGCGCAAGGAGCCTGCGCATCCACTCGATCTTGCGCTGATACTGTGTGTCTGCGGCGGTGCCTTCCTTGTACGTCCAGTGCGCGGCCACACCGAGCTCGGCGTGCTCGTGCATCTCGCGGGTGCGGATCTGCACCTCGACGCTCTTGCCCTCCGGACCGATCACCGCCGTGTGGATGGAGCGGTAGAAGTTCCCCTTCGGCGTCGCGATGTAATCGTCGAACTCGCCCGGAATGTAGCGCCAGAGGCCGTGGACCACCCCGAGCGCAGCGTAACAGTCGGGAATCGACTCGACGATGACGCGCACGGCGCGCACGTCGAAGAGCTGATCGAACTCGAGGTGCTTGCGCTGCATCTTGCGGTAGATGCTGTACATGTGCTTCGGGCGCCCGTACACCTGTGCGCGAAGCCCTGCCTTCTCGAGCTGCGCGAGCAGGGTGTGGCAGAGCGCCTCGATGTAGCGCTCGCGGTCGGTGCGTCGCTCGTTGAGCGCGGCGGCGATCCGGCGGTACGCTTCGGGCTCGAGGTTGCGGAACGAGAGGTCCTCGAGTTCCCACTTCAGCTGCCAGACCCCGAGGCGATTGGCGAGCGGAGCGAACAGCGCGCGCGCCTCGAGCGCGAGGCGCGCGCGCGCCTCCGCCGAAGCACTACGCGCATGGCGCAGGCTCACCAGCTGCTCGGCGAGCCGCGCGAGGATCAGCCTCGGATCGCTCACGACCGCGAGCAGCATCTTGCGCAGCGTCTCGGCCTGATGAGCCGACAGTCCCTGGGAGGGCGACCAGTGTCGCGGCAGCCCGACCTCGCCGAGCCTCGAGAGTGCCAGTGCAGTATCGCGGGCGGCCGGACCCACGAGGCCGGTGAGCCGCTCGGGCGCCAAGCCCGAGTCGATGGCAGACCGCGCCAGCACCGCGGCGGCGAGATCGGCATCTGCAGTGAGGGCAGCGAGGATCTCGGCCGCCTCGGCGGCACGAGCAAGGGCTTGCGGCGCGAGCGCCGCGGCAGCCTCGATCGCCTGCCGGGCGGCGGCGATCGACTCGAGGAGCTCAGGGGGGCAGCGCTGCGTCGTCTCCATGGGGCGTAAGGCCTGAGTGTCTCAGGAGCCGCTTTACGGCTATCATACCGGCCCGGCAGTTTTCGGCGACGCAGCGATGGCGCGCCGCGCGCTCAAGCGGATGCTCAGTGATCCAAAGTGGACCAATATCCAGCATGTCAAGGGCTTGCACGCGCGTGAACCCGTCGGGGGAGCGCGGCAGGTAGCCCGCTACGAGGGCTATGGCCCGGGTGCGGCAGTGGTGCTGGTCGATTGCCTGACCGATGAGCGCGAGCGCACCGGCGCTCTGGTGCGGCGGACGCTCGCCGAGCACGGCGGATATCTCGGCGCTGAAGGCTCGGTGGGGTATCTGTTCGATCGCGTCGGCCTGCTGCGCTACGGCTCGGGCGAGGACTTGCGGCGGCTGACCCCGGTGGCACTCTCGGCCGGGGCGGAGGACGTGATCGTGAGGCCCGGGGCGATAGAGGTGCTGACCGACCCCGAGGAGTTCCAGGTTGTGCGCTCGCAATTGATACGCCTGGGGTGGGCGCCTGTGAGTGCGGAGGTGACCGAGCGGGCCGCGCTCACCGCGCCGATCCGCGGCGAGGAGGCGCAGCGCATGGTGCATTTGCTCGAGGCATTGGCGGATCTGGACGACGTGTGGAACGTGTATTCGAATGTCGAGATATCGGACGAGGTCCTGGCGCGCATTTGATCCCGGCTCGGGCCCGGGCGTGCCGGAGCGTTTCGCGCCGCAGGAGCGTCTGCGCGTGCTCGGGCTCGATCCGGGCTCGCGCACGACCGGCTTCGGTGTGATCGAGTGGCGCGCAGCACAATGGGGACACGTGGCGCACGGCTGTGTGGGGGTGCCGAAGGGCGGCGGTATCGCCGAGCGCCTGCAGGTGATCTTCGAGTCTCTGAGGGAACTCATCGCGGCGCACGAGCCCGGCGAGGTGGCCATCGAGCGGGTGTTCGTGAACCGCAATGTCGACAGCGCGTTGAAGCTCGGTCAGGCGCGCGGTGCGGCGCTGTGCGCCGTGCCGAAGGGCTTGCCGGTGTTCGAGTACGCTCCGCGCGCGATCAAGCTGGCACTGGTCGGATCCGGGTCCGCCGAGAAGCCCCAGGTGGCGCACATGGTGCGAGCGCTGTTCGGTCTGGAAGGAGGCCTCCCGGCCGATGCTGCGGATGCGCTGGCCGTTGCGCTCTGTCACGCACATTCCCGCGGCATCAGGCAGCTTGCGGAGAATTCCGTGGCGCTCAGGCCGGCCGGCAGCGGCCTTGCCAGATGATCGGCTCGATCCGCGGGCAGATCCTCGCGAAAACCCCTCCGCAACTGACTGTGGAGGCCGGCGGCCTCGGCTACGAGCTCGAGGCGCCGATGTCGACGTTCTTTCATCTGCCGGCGGTCGGGCAGGAGGTGCGGCTGCTCACCCATCTGGTGGTGCGGGAGGATGCTCACGTCCTCTACGCGTTCGGCACCGAGGAGGAGCGGCGGCTGTTCCGCAATCTCATCAAGGTCTCGG
This sequence comes from Pseudomonadota bacterium, assembly GCA_021792755.1. Lineage (GTDB taxonomy): Bacteria > Pseudomonadota > Gammaproteobacteria > Steroidobacterales > Steroidobacteraceae > 13-2-20CM-66-19. The sequence continues at coordinate 14,290 of JAJYUA010000028.1, read as the reverse complement.
GCGTGGGACCGAAGATCGCCCTCGCGCTGCTGTCGGGTGTCAGCGTCGAGGCCTTCGCCGCGTGCGTCTACAATCAAGACGTGACCGCGCTTACTCGGGTGCCGGGCATCGGCCGCAAGACCGCCGAGCGGCTGGTGGTGGAGATGCGTGACCGGCTGGGCACGCCCCCCGACGCGCACGGCGCCGGGGCGCTGGCCGGCGGCAGCGCCCAGTCCGAGGCGCTCGGGGCGCTGCTCGCGCTCGGCTACAAGCCTGCGGAGGCCTCGATGCTCCTGAAGGGCGCAGGCCCCGGGGAGCATTCCACCGAAGAGCTGATCCGGCGCGCGTTGAAAGGCGCCGCGCGGGAGTAGCGGGCGTGCAAGCGGACAGACCCATCAGCGCCGATGCGACCCGGGAGGACGAGCAGGCCGAGCGGGCGATCCGGCCGCGGCGGCTTACGGAGTATATCGGGCAGGCAAAGGTCAAGGCACAGCTCGAGATCTTCATCGGAGCCGCCCGCCAGAGAGCCGAGGCGCTTGATCACGTGCTGGTGTTCGGTCCACCAGGCCTCGGCAAGACCACGCTTGCGCACATCGTTGCCGCCGAGCTCGGGGTGAGCCTGCGCCAGACCTCCGGCCCCGTGCTCGAGCGGCCCGGGGATCTTGCGGCGATCCTGACCAACTTGCAGCCGCGCGACGTGCTGTTCGTGGACGAGATCCACCGTCTCTCGCCGGTGGTCGAGGAGGTGCTCTATCCGGCCATGGAGGACTTTCAGCTCGACATCATGATCGGGGAAGGCCCGGCGGCACGCTCGATCAAGCTGAACCTGCCTCCGTTTACGCTCATCGGGGCGACCACCCGCGCGGGGCTGCTCACTTCCCCGCTCAGGGATCGCTTCGGCATCACGCAGCGGCTGGAGTTCTACGGCGTGGAGGATCTCGAGCGCATCGTGGGCCGCTCGGCCTCGATCCTCGGCGTGCCGATCGAGCAAGAGGCGGCGCGGCGCATCGCGCAGCGCTCACGCGGGACGCCGCGCATCGCCAACCGGCTGCTGCGCCGGGCGCGCGATTTCGCCCAGGTGAAATCCGACGGGTGCATCAGCGAGCCGGTGGCCGTTGCGGCGCTCGATCTGCTCGAGGTCGACCGCCAGGGGTTCGACACGCTCGACCGCAAGCTCCTCACCACCATCATCGAGAAGTTCGACGGGGGCCCGGTGGGCATCGACAGCATCGCCGCGGCCGTCGGCGAGGAGCGCGGCACGCTCGAGGATGTGATCGAGCCGTTTCTCATCCAACAGGGGTTCCTGGTGAGGACCGCGCGCGGTCGCGTGGCGACGCGCGCCTCCTACGAGCACTTCGGCCTGAAGACCCCGGAGCGCCCCGGCGCCGCGCTGCCGCTGTTCGAGGAGGGCCGATGAGGGAGTTCTCCTGGCCGGCGCGGGTGTACTGGGAAGATACCGACGGGGGCGGAGTCGTTTATTATGCAAACTACCTGCGCTTCCTCGAGCGCTCGCGGACCGAGTGGCTGCGCTCGCTCGGCTATTCGCAGCACGTGCTGAGCAGGGAACCGGGGGTGCTGTTCGTGGTCGTTAGCATTGCGGTCGATTACCGCAGGCCGGCGCGGCTCGATGACGAACTCATCATCACCTGCTCACCGCGCGCCGACGGGATGGTGGCGATCCGCTTCACGCAGCAGGTTCTGCGTGCGAAGGATAATGAGCCGCTCGTCGTCGCGCAGGTGAGGGTCGCGTGCGTCGATGCCCGCACCATGCGACCGAGAAAGCTGCCTGAACAGTTGCTGAACGAGTTGAAGTAACCCCGGAGTCGCCCGTACATCATGAACGGTCATCTTTCCCTGATCCAGCTGGTGGTGCAGGCGAGCGTGCCGGTGCAGATCGTGATCGCTTTGCTGCTGCTCAGCTCGCTCACCTCCTGGGCCATCATTTTTCGCAAGCGGCTTCTGCTCGGGCGCGCGATCCGCGAGGCCGACCAGTTCGAGAACAACTTCTGGTCGGGAGGAGACCTCTCGCAGCTGTACCGGGCGATCGAATCGCGCGGCGGTGCCGCCGGCATGGCGAACATCTTCGAGATGGGCTTCCGCGAGTTCGCGCGCCAGCGCCAGTCCGGCTCCGGCTCGCCCGACCTCATGCTCGAGGGGGCGCGCCGGGCGATGCGTGTGGCACAGCTGAAGGAAATCGATCGCCTGGAGCACAGCCTCGCCACGCTCGCCACCGTCGGCTCCGTCAGCCCCTACGTGGGCCTGTTCGGCACCGTCTGGGGCATCATGACCGCCTTTTCCGGTCTGGGGGATGTTCGGCAGGCCACGCTCGCCGCGGTAGCGCCGGGGATTTCCCAGGCGCTCGTGACCACGGCGGTCGGCCTCTTCGCTGCCATTCCGGCGGTGGTCGCGTACAACCGCTTCGCCGACCAGGTCGGCCGCCTGGAGGTACGCTTCGATGCCTTCATGGAGGAGTTCTCGACCATCCTGCAGCGGCACACGGGACGGGGTGTGGCCTCGGCCCCCACCGTGTCGGCGGCCGTCGGCGCCGCCGCGACAAGCCCAACGCCGGCGCCCGCCGGCCCGGCGGCCGCAGGGTCGGTGCCGCGCGCGCCGAGGGCTCGGTAGGAGCCGTTCATGGCGCAATTGCACCGCGGCCGCAGGCTGATGGGCGAGATCAACGTCGTGCCCTACATCGACGTGATGCTGGTGCTGCTCATCATCTTCATGATCACCGCGCCGCTGCTCAACCAGGGTGTGAAGGTCGACCTGCCGAGAGCCTCCGCCAAGACATTGCCGGCGGACATGCAGCAGAACAAGCCGATCGTGCTCTCGCTCGATGCGCAAGGCGACCTCTACTTGAGCGTCAATGGCCGCACGGTGGGGCCGGCTGCCCCGGCGGCCATCCGCTCGCGCGTCGCAGCTGCGCTCGCCGCGAATCCCGACAGGCCGGTGCTGTTCAAGGCGGACGCTGCGACCGCCTACGGGGTGGTGATGAAGGCCATGGTTCTCCTGCAGAGCGCGGGTGCAAGGAAGGTCGGTTTCATCACGCTGCCGCCGGCCGAGCGCCGGCGGGGAACCTGAGGGAAGCCCATCTTCATGGCCGAGTCCCGGCGCGACCGCTGGCTGTCGATCGGAATGTCAGTGCTGCTGCACGGGACCCTCATCGGCCTGCTCGCTTATGGCTGGTGGCGGTTCCGGGATCACCCCAGGCCTGAGAGGCCTTCCATCGACGCGACCGTGGTCGATGCGCGTACGCTGAAGGGGTTGGGGCTTGCCACGCGACCGGTCCCGCAGCCCAAGGCTGTACTTCAGCCCAAGTCCAAGCCTAAACCCAAGCCCAAGCCCAAGCCCAAGCCACTGACCCCGCCGCCCACGCAAGGGCCGCCGGTGCCGACGCCGCAGGAGCTGGTCCAGCGCGCGCAGCTGGCGAAAGCCGAAGCGCAGCGCCAAGCCGAGGCGCAGCAGGAGCTGCTCGAGCGGCAGCAGGCCAGGCAGAAGGCCTTGGCCGCCGAGGCTGCAGCCAAGGCGAAGGCCCGGGAGCTCGCCGAAGCGCGCAAGCTCGCGCAGGAAAAGAAACTGGCCGAGGAAAAAAAGCTCGCCGCCGAGCGGCTGGCCGCCGCGCGCAGAGCCGCCCGGGAGAAGGCCGCGCGGGCGGCTGCCCTTGCCGAGCTGCAGCGCAACATTCGCCAGGAGGAGCAAAACGATGCGGCGGCGCGGGCGGGCCTTGCCAGCTGGACGCAGGAGATCGAAGGCCGTATCGCGGACGCCTGGATCAGGCCCGCGAGCGCCAACTCCGGCATCGACTGCGTGCTGGATGTCACTCAGGTGCCCGGAGGGGCGGTGACGAACGTGAGTATCGGGCGCTGTAACGGCGATGGGGCGGTGCGGGAGTCCATCGAGGCGGCGGTGTACCGCGCCTCACCGCTGCCGCCGCCGCCGGATCCGTCCCTGTTCCAGCGCCGGCTGATTATCGAGTTCAAGCCGAATTGACGGAGACATGATGAAATCAACACAGGCCATCGTCCCCACGATGCTGCTCGCGGCGCTGCTCGCCGCGGTTGCGGCGCGGCCCGCCCATGCGCAACTGACGATCGAGGTCACCTCCGGTGTGACCCACCCGGTGCCGATCGCCATCGCGCCATTTTCCGAGCCGCCCTCGGCGGGGACGGACGTGGCCGGTGTCATCCGACATGACCTCTCCGGCAGCGGCCGCTTCAGCGTCCTGCCCCGCAGCCAGATGCCGGCAAGGCCGACACACGCCGCGCAGGTGAAGTTTCCCGCCTGGAAGGCGACCGGAAGCGATTATCTGCTCATCGGCAGGGTGAGGCGCATCGCCAATGGGCGACTCGCCGTGGATTTCAATCTGCTGAACATCCTGACCGGCCAGAGCATCGTGCGCAGGCGCTTCACCGGGCCGCCCTCGGCGCTGCGCAATGCCGCGCATCGCGTGAGCGATGCCATCTACAAGGCGATCACCGGCATCCGCGGGGCCTTCGATACCCGTATCGCCTATGTGGCCGAGACGGGGATCGGCGCCGCCCAGCGCTACCAGTTGGTGGTGGCGGACGCCGACGGCTACAATCAGCACCTGATCCTCGAGTCGCGCTTTCCGATCATGTCGCCGGACTGGTCGCGGGATGGGAAATGGCTGGCGTACGTCTCCTTCGAAAATCACCTTTCGGCCATATACGTGCAGCGCGTGCGCACCGGGCAGCGCTGGCGTGTGTCGGCGCGCGCGGGCGAGAATGGCGCGCCTGCCTACTCGCCCGACGGGCGGCATCTGGCGCTCACCTTGAGCGGCGACAGCGGCTATCCACAGATCTACCTGCTCAATCTGCATACCCAGCACCTCACCCGCATCACCCATACGCCGGCGATCAACACCTCGCCGGCTTGGGCGCCCGATGGCAAATCGATCTACTTCACCTCCGACCGCGACGGCTCGCCGCAGGTCTATCGCATCGGTATCCGGCCGGGGAGCCTGCCGCAGCGCATCACGTTCACGGACGGCTATAATGCCGATCCGCAGGTCTCGCCGAACGGCAAGCGGCTCGCCATGGTGACGGCCGTCGACGGCAGGTTCTGCATCGCCGTGCAGAACCTCAAGACCGGCTCGTTCCGCGTGCTGACGCACGGGCCGCTCGACAGCACGCCGAGCTTCGCCCCGAACGGTGCGACCATCATCTATACCAAGCAGCTGGAAGGCGCGCGCGGCGGCAGCATTCTGGCTACGATATCGACCGACGGTCAGACGGGAATGACGCTCAAGCCGACCCAGGGCGAGGTGCAGGATCCGGCCTGGGGACCGTTCCCGCGCCGATAGTGTTTCAAGAGAGGCGGGCCGCGGAGGTCCGCGTGACAATCAAACAATGCGCGCCGGATGGCCGGCGCATGCGGAGTAAGGTGACATATGCGTCGTATTCTTGCGGTGTTGTTGGTGTCGGGAGCGCTGGGGCTGGCCGCCTGCGCGAGCAAGCCGCCCGTCAAGCCCGTGTCGAGCCAAACGGCCGGCGGGGCGGCAGCCGGGGCCAGCTCGCAGGGCGCGGGCAGCGGGACGAACGCCAGCGAGGGCGCCCTCGGCAGCCAGCGGTCCGTTGCCGGGCCGGAGCAGGGGCTGCTCGCCGACCGCCTCATTCACTTTGCGTTCAACAGCTCGGTGATCCGCGGGCACGGCATCCGGGTCGTCGCGGCGCATGCCAAGTACCTTGCCGACCATCCGACCGCGCGCGTGCGCCTGGAAGGCTACACGGATGACCGCGGCTCGCCGGAATACAACATCGGCCTGGGCATGCGCCGCGCGGAGTCCGTCCGCCAGGCGATGCTGCTGCAGGGCGTCTCGCCGAATCAGATCACGGTGGTGAGCTATGGCGAGGCGGATCCGATCAATCCGGCCAACAACCGGGCCGCGTGGGCGGAGAATCGGCGAGTGCACATCGTCTACCTGACGCCCATGCAACCGCCGAAGTAAGAGTCGTCCGGCGGGAGTCTGCCCATGCGTGCCTTACGTTTGTTGATGCCTGCCGCGGCGCTAGCGACGCTGCTCGCCGGCTGCGCAACCGGTCCCGATCCGACGCAGGTGAGGCTCGATAACCTCGATGCGCGGGTCTCGAAGCTCGAGCACTTCGTGCGGAACGGCAGCCTCGTGCAGCTTGCCGAGCGGCAGAACAGCCTGCAAGCTCAGATCCGGGATCTGAAGGGCAAGGTCGATGATCTGCAGCGCACCAACAAAAGGCTGCGGAAGCAGCAGCGGGATTTGTATGCCAATCTCGACAAACGGATGACCGCCCTCGAGCGGCGCGTGGCGCAAGGCCCCGGACCGGTGCTCGGCGCCGCCGCCGCGGCGGCGGGCCCCGCGGCTTCGGCTGCCGCGGGCAACGCTTCGGCGCTCGGTGCGCTGCCCGGGGTCACGCCCGCCCAGCAGTCCGCTTACGGGAAGGCGTTCGATGCGCTGAAGGCCGGCAGCTACCCGGCAGCCGCCAGCGGCTTCGAGGGGTTCCTGAGGCGCTACCCCTCGAGTCCGCTTGCGCCGAATGCCGAGTACTGGCTGGGCGAGACGCATTTCGTGGATCAGCACTACACGAGAGCCGAGCAGGCCTTCCGTTCCGTGTTCACCCGCTGGCCGAATTCGGGCAAGGCGGCCGATGCCATGCTCGCTCTCGGCAACGTGCTGCTCGCGCAGGGCAGAACACATGAGGGGAACGCTATGCTGAGGCAGGTCGTCAAGCAGTTTCCGGACACGGATGCGGCCAGGCGGGCGGCGAAGCGGCTGATGGGCAAACCCACGGGCTGACCGCGGCGTGCGCGCAATGGGGTAAGGAGCCGATGGCGCGGCTCAAGGTCACCGAGATCTTCTACTCGCTGCAAGGCGAGGCGGATACCGCCGGGGTGCCGACGACCTTCGTGCGCCTCACGGGGTGTCCGCTGCGCTGCGGCTATTGCGATACCGCATACGCGTTCCACGGCGGCGAGTGGTGGCAGCTCGATGCGCTCGTGCAGCGCGTGCGCGAGGTCGGCTGCCGCTATGTGTGCGTCACCGGCGGAGAGCCGCTCGCGCAGAGGAGCTGTCCGGAGCTGCTCACGCGGCTGTGCGAGGAGGGCTTTCGGGTCTCGCTCGAGACCGGCGGCGCGATGCCGCTTGGTCTTGTCGACTCACGCGTGGTGCGGGTGGTGGATGTGAAGACGCCGGGGTCCGGGGAGCAGGGGCGTAACCGCTACGGGGAGCTGTCGCTCCTCGATGGCAAGGACCAGATCAAGTTCGTCATTTGCGATCGCGCCGACTATGAGTGGAGCTGCGCGAAGGTGGGGGAGCTGCGGCTCGATGAGCGCTGCACGGTGCTGTTCTCCCCCAGCCACGAGCAGCTGCCCGCGCGCCAGCTCGCCGACTGGATCCTGGAGGATCGCCTGCCGGTGCGCCTGCAGATCCAGCTGCACAAGCTGCTCTGGGGCAACGTTGCGGGAAAGTGACGGTATGGACGGTGCGCACGATCGCGGCAATGTGAGCGACGCTCAGGGCAGGAAGGCACAGGGTGGGCCGCGGGCGGTGGTGCTCGTCTCGGGCGGCCTCGATTCGGCCACGACGCTCGCCCTTGCGCGGGCGCAGGGATTCGAGTGTTACGCGCTGTCGGTCTCCTACGGCCAACGCCATTCGGCCGAGCTCGCCGCCGCCTCGCGCGTGGCCGTGGCCTTGGGCGCCCGGGATCACCGTGTGATGCGGGTCGATCTGGCGGGCATCGGCGGCTCGGCGCTGACCGATCTGGCGATCGCCGTGCCGGAGGAGCCGACGACCGGCATTCCGGTGACTTATGTGCCCGCCCGCAACACGATGCTGTTGTCGCTGGCGCTCGCCTGGGCGGAAGCGCTCGAGGGGCAGGACATCTTCGTTGGCGTCAATGCCGTCGACTTCTCCGGATATCCCGATTGCCGGCCGGAATTCGTGTCCGCTTTCCAGAATCTGGCGACCTTGGCCACCAAGGCCGGGGTCGAAGGCCGGCCCAGCCGGATTCACGCGCCGCTCATGCAGTGGACCAAGGAGCGGATCATCCGCGAGGGCATCGCGCTGGGAGTGGACTATGCGCTGACTGTCTCCTGCTACCAGGCCGATGCGGATGGCCGAGCCTGCGGCAGGTGCGATTCGTGTCGCCTGCGCCGGGCCGGATTCGAGTCCGCCGGCGTAGCCGACCCGACACGCTACCAGGACCTGTAGCATCGGGGTATCATGCAACCCCTCGCGGCGCCCGCTCCGGGCCCCGCGCCGCCACCCGCGGTGGGGCGTTAGCTCAGTCGGTAGAGCATCGGACTTTTAATCCGCTGGTCGACGGTTCGAATCCGTCACGCCCCATAATAAAAACATGAACTTACGGGTCTAGCCTCGTAGTCCGCTGGGAAAAATGCCTTCGCCGTTGCCGAATGGTTGCCGTTTCTCGCGCGCTAGACTGCCCTGCGCCGGTCAACGCCAGATCGGTGAACGGTGTGATAGAGCGGCGGCGTAGACTATGAGGCCGAGCAGTGGGGGCTTCCTGCAATGTTCGACGATTGCGAGCAGGGTTCAGCCATACATGAAGAGGCCGAGTTCTTGTGGCTGCGCCATCGAACACGATTAGGGACATTCAAGCATCGAGTGACGCGCGTTGCCGTCCGAACGTTCCGCATTGCTTGTGGCGTTGCTTGGAGTGCGGGAGTGTACTTTGCTGGAGAGTACTTTGTAGCGCCGCGCTTCGTTAGGATCGCGCATAAGCCGCTGGCGACTCTGACGCTTGCTAACCTTGCAGATTTTGAGGGCGCGCTATTGCTTGGAATCGTCGCTCTTTGGTTATTTTTGGTGGCTTGGGTCATTGCGTTTGGCCCATACGATACCCCCAAGTCTGCCGCCGACTTCCTGCACAGTGCACGCGATGCGGTGCAATCGAGCCAGCGGTTACGCGAAGAACGGCAGCGGAGTGCTGCATCGAATTCTGCAGTTTGGGCACTGCTCACAAACGTTAACGTCATACGACAGCACCCTTGGAAAGCCCTTGCACTGTGGCTGCTTGCAGTCGTGAACATTGCGACCGTACTGGCCGTCGTCATCGCGGCCATTCGGTGATCGAGCGCGCCCGGGATCAGCGCAGTCTATCTCGCCGCCGGTGAAGTGTCCTGCACGCCAGCCGCCGCCACGGTGCGGTTGAATTGGTCGAGCGTGGTGCGTTGGTTCGGGATGCACCCGAAAATGTTGTCGCACCAGAAGGACGCGACGATCTTGTACGTGCCGCCGGCCATCGGTTGCTTATTGACGCTGGCCGCAAGGGACGGGCTGTCTCCCGTCGCATTGTAAGTCTGCATGAAGTCGCGCGAGTAGGTCTGAATTTTGAACCCAGCGTGATCTAGCACAAAGGTCCGCGCCTCAGCCCATTCGGCAGTGCATTGCGCCTTTGTCGAGCACACGGGCGCGGGCGCCATTGGCTTCACGGGTCCAGGGACTGCACACGCAGCCAAAGTCAACGTGGCAAGTATCGCAGTCGATTTCCAGATCGTGTTCATTGATCCTACCCCCGACGATTGGTTTTTCTGTATTCGGGAACCGGGAGAATTATCCCAGAGTCTCGGGTCTCCGCGCCACGCCGTCTCCGTTACCAGTTGACTCGATATCCAACCCAATGATTCTGCGGGGTAAATGGGAGCTGACTCCCCGGCCCCTCGCGCGCGCTAGACGGATGGAAAGTCGCCGCGCCGCCCCTGTGCGCCAGTGCGGGTCAGTTCCCCAGCGTGCGCTCGCGTATGACCGACAGGTTCTCGCGTTGCGCCCGCAGCGCCCGCGCCAGCTCGCGCAGCACGCCGCGCGGGTTGCCTTTCCAGCCGTTGCGCTTGGAGCGTGCCTTACCGGCGGCGGTCTTGGGTCCGGTCGACCGTTCCCAGGGTCGCCATCTCCGGATCAGCTCCGCCTGCCGTGCTCGCCGCTCGGGTGTCCAGCCGTGCGCCATTCTGTTGCTCCAATAGTCTGCTTTGCGCGCTTTCGGTTTCCCGCGCGCGCGAGGGATCGCTCGCCGGGGCTGTCCGGTTGTTTACCTGTTGCGGACCGTGCGCCACGTTCGCTTGCCGAATGAAGGTGGGGTTTGGCGGGTTCTTTAGCAGCGCCAGGGTCTCGAGGGTCGCGCGGCATTGCGATTGCGCCCGCAGCGCCATCCGCATGTACGCCTCGGTCGCGTCCAGGTGCTCGCCGATGTTCAAGAGTGCCCGCTTGGTGAGCGCACAGAACAGTGCGTCCAAGGTGTGCGATTGGATAGCCAGCATCGCCTCGGCGCGAGACAGATCATTCTTGGCAGTGACGCGGCTGGCTTCCTCGCGCAGCGCCGCCGCCAGGGACGCAAGGTCGGTTTTGTCGCCGGCGAGCTTGAGTGAGTCCAGCGTGCTCGCCGCGAGGGTCGACGGTCGCAGTAGTGCCCGCGCATACGTCAGCTTCCGGGTCTCATCCTCGGACAGCGCAGGCGGCGATCCTTGGGACTTGGTGGGTACGGATTTCTTGCGGCTCATCGCCGTGCCCTCCAGGTCGCCAGCACATCGGCCAGACCGCGCAGCGCACCGTAAACTGCTGCGCACAGCGCCAGCCAGTACAGCAATTCAATGATGGTGTTCATCGCACCACCCTCCGTTCCTGCTGCGCGGCAGGCGCGTACCGTGCCGCCGATGCCGCTATCGTGGCCAGTTCCGAATCCGGCAGCGCAGGCCGGCAGTGCGCGGCGTTGATTACGCGCAAGGATTCGAGCAGCGCCGGTGCGTCGACGCCGAATCGCCGCAGCGCACAGCCAACTTGAAACAAGGTTTCGTTCCGTCGCCCCCCGGCGATGACCGTCCGACCTTCAGCGTCGAGTTCCACGCGCCGTTGCTTCTGGTGCGCCTCGATGCGCTCGATCAGGTCGCGCGGGACCGGTGCCAGCGGCAGGTTCCGAGCAATCTCATACAGCCGATCTTCCACGATGGAGCCGGGTGCGACCACGTACCCGCCGTTGCAGCGCCAGTCGATACCGGGCAGCAGATCAGTCCCGCTTCCAGGGCCGTCGCCCGTCAACTGGTAGTACAGGTGGAATCCGCCGGACCACGTGCGGACGGTCATCGTGCGCGGCAGGTTCAGCGCCCGCAGCGCCTCGAGCCACTGGCCGTTGTGCCTCGGGTCAATATCGACCACCAGCAGTCCCGCACGGCGACCAGTCGCAATGCCGACATTGGCGGTCGGGTGCCGGGCCCACCACGCCTCGATGCGATTTCGATCAAGGCTCGCGTCCAGGCAGCCGTGCGAGCCGGGTAGGGGCTTCTTACCACCAGCCACCAGCGGAAAGACGGGCCAGCCGCGCGCAGCGTAGTGCAATGCCAGGTCAAGCATGACCGCCTCCCGGTGCGAAGTGCGCCGCCGCCGCCGGGTAGCGGGCCAGCAGCTCCGACCACGCGCGCCGGTCCGCCTCGGTGCGCGGCAGTTCGCCGTCGTGCTCCATGATTGCGGCGCGCTCCAAGATGAACTCTCCCCAAGCAGCCAATTCCTCGGGAGTCGGTAGCCGTGTGCGCTCGCGCAGCACGGTCAGCAGCTCGCGCTTGTGGTCGCGGGCCAAGGCCAGCAGGTCAGCGGTCAGCCGGTCAGGTGGACTCAGGCGCAGCCGGTCGGGGTTCTGCGGGTCGAGCCGCACGCGCACGCCAGCGGCGGCAAGGCGGTCGAGAATGATGCTCGGGGTCACAGCACCACCTCCTGCCCATCAGAGGGGCCGGAAATACTTGCTGAAACCATGTCGTCAATGTCGTCAATGTCGTGCTCGGGCCGATCAGCACGACTTGCACGACTTGCACGACTTGCTCCCGGCGACTCTTTCTCGGTGAGCAGTACCCAGGTGCTCGATCCACGCTTTCCAAGGAACTTGACCACTACGCCGAAAGTGCGCAACGCGGGTGCAGCGCGACGCAGTGCATCAGCGAACCCTTTCGGACTCTTCGGCCATGCGTCGCCTTCCGGACGGTCCAGCGACTCGAACAGGCGCTTGACCGTGTACTCGGTGAATCGGTCGGGGCGGCCTTCCAGGTAGGCGAGCAGTGCGCCCGCCACCGGGCTGGCGTCGAGCGTTCTGCCGATGCTCTCGGCACGCATCGCCTCGAACTCGGCCAGGAAGTCATCAGCGGTGCCGCCCATCGCCGTCGCCACCGCGCAGCCGAGCCGAGCGAACTCGATCAGGCGCGGTCTGCGGTCGCGCTCGATGGCCACGGTAGGCAGGATGGTCAGGGCCTTGGCGAACAGCTCGAGCAGCGCGCCGAGCAGCTCGGGGTGCAGCCCATTGAACTCAGATTCGATGCTGGCCTTCTCGCGCCGGTCCTCGATGACGGGCAATTCAAGGCTGATGCTTCGGTCCACCAAGTCTTGCGCGGTGATGCTCGCCCCGATGCCGTTCAGCGTGACGGGACGCTTGGCGCGGATGCTCGATTCCTCGGCGTTTGTGTAGAGCTTGCGGCTCGCGTAGGTCGCGCCGGTTGCCACTCGGCAGAACACGTCTTGCAGGTCGGGTGATAGGTGGCTCACGTTGTCGTAGGCGAGGAGCCAGCCTTGGGCCGCTCCTACGAATACATCCTCGCCACTGCGCGGTGCGCTCCGCAGCTCAATGGCGCTCGGGTCGATCAGTCGTTTAAGGATGGTTTGCAGGCCGGACTTGGCGCTGCCCTGTTCTCCAAGAGCCTCAAGCAGCGGAAACGGTGTGTCGGGTCGCAGGCAGTCGAGCAGCCAGGTCGTAACCAGTAGGCGCGCGTTCGTCGGCACGTTGACCAGACTCCAGAGCGGATTGAGGCTTTCACCTCCAACCGGCTCGGGCAGCGGCTTTAGGGAGTCGGGTCGTGTGAACGTGACGCCGTGGTGCTCGGTGATGCTCCACGATCCAGATCGCACGACGATGGCGCGGGATTTTCCAGGCTCGCCCAGGTCAATCACGTAGCCATCACTGAGCGGGGCGCAGCGAATATGCACCTCCACCAGTTCGCCATCGTGCTGGCCGATGCCCGCCAACGTTGTCAGCGCCTCGGCCACCGATTGCGAGCGGGCGGCCTTTTTCGTCGCGTCGTAGAATTGCGCGTGCAGCCACGTGCGGAAAGCCTTGCGCTCGATGTTGCGTACCTCGCCGGTCGCCTTCTCGATGCCGTACACGTCGCCGTTTTCGTCGTGGACCAGCTCGCAGCGGTCGCGCACGAAAGCGACCAGCGTTGAGGCTTGGGATTCCTGCTTACTGGCCGGCTCATCAGCGCCCGCATCGCCAGCGCCCTCAGCGTCGAAGTCACCACAGGCGGGGTCGTTCTCGTACACGTCGACCGGCGGCAATTCATCTTCCAGCGGCGGAGTGTCGGCCCAGGCGTTCATGCCGCATCCTTCCCGGCGGTGCGCGCCTCGATCAGCTCCTTCACCAGTGCCCGCAGCTCATCGTCCGATGCGCCAGCGGTGATGGTCGCCTCGATACGGTCAATTTCTCCACTTGGCCAGCGGGACCACTTCGAGCCACGCCGGATCGGCGGCGGCAGCGTGCCGGCGCGCACGCAGTCCCACGTGGTCGACCGCGCCATACCGAGGCGCGCTCCAACCTCAACGTCTTTCAACAGCATTTCGTCCGCTCCTATCGCGCCGCACAATTGCGGCGTGATGCGGACGGTAAGGCGTGAAACTGTGCCGGCAGGCCTCGCGGCGGTAAGCGGCGGTTAGCGGCGGTTAGCGGCGGTCCCGCCTGGCCAGTCGCTTACGGAGCGCTTCTCTGTCGAAGTACCGCGTTTCACCCGAAGCAGTAATCCATGCGAGGCCGCGTTTCTTTATCTCATTTCCGGTGAACGGCACACGCTTGGACAAAGCCAGGGTACGAAGCTTCGGATAAACATTCGCGGGTGTGACCGTGCCGGCGTCCCCCTCGATGCTGCGAGCCACTTCTTCAATCAGCGGCGCAAGGTCATCCTCACGTACCGGCGTTTCGGACACCTGTTCGCCTGGTTCGTCCATATGCAACGCGATAGGCAGCGGCAGGGTCGACAGGTAGCGTTCTAACTCACGGACAGAAACATACACGCCATGCGCGATAAACGGACTCAATACCGGTGCGCCCGCGTGCGTGATTCCGGTGATGCGGCCTTCCACGAGTGCCTTTCCGAGTAGGACTTGGTGCTCCGCCTCGGCTTGCGCGCGCATCAGCGCGCCGCCCTCGCCGTTGTAGTTCGGGTTGATCCAGACGGGCTGAAGCGCTATCCAAAATGAGCCCGGTCCTGCTTGCCAAAAGTAGACCACCTGTACGTTCCGGGTTGTAGGAGCGGAAGAGGTATTCGAGGGCGGGTTGGG
>JAJYUA010000027.1 GCA_021792755.1 Pseudomonadota bacterium | reverse complement strand
CGCGGCTGCCTGTATCTGCATTTTCGCCTTGAGGGGCTGAGCAATGAGGAGATACCCGGCGCCGGGTGCAGGCGTCTCGACCGCGAGAGCTTCATTCTCTCTGCCACCTCGCGGCCCGGGTTATGGGTCCGTGATGTCCTGGGCAGTGCCTGGCGCACGGTCGGGATCGTATGCCGCCCGCCGGCGCTTGCCCTGCAGGAGCTTCGCTGGGTGGGGGAGAATCTGCCCGAGCCGCTGCGCCGGTTCGGCGCGGGCGAGGAGGTGGAGTTCGCCTTTGTGGGAGAGCTTACCGCCGAGATGCGAACAGCCGTTCAATCGCTGATGCACGCGAGAATGCCGCGGGAAATCCGCGACCCCTATCTGCGGGCGAAAGTCGTGGAGCTCATGTGTCTCGCATTAGCTCGGGTTCGCGGCAATCCCGAATCCGACGCGGCGGTGGGTGTTGCGGTTCGCCTCAGCGCCAGGGATATCGAGGCGATACGGTCCGCACGTCGCCCGCTGCTGGCGAGCTCGCCCGCGCCCTCTCTAGGGGCCCTGGCGCGACAGGTGGGCATCAATCGCAACAAGCTCGCTTTCGGCTTCAAGCGCCTCTTCGGTGTGACCGTCGGGGAATTCGAGCGGGTCTTGAGGCTCGAGCGGGCGCGCAGCCTCCTGCAGAGGGAAGATCTGCCCATCAGGCATATCGCAGCGCTCGTCGGCTATGAGGATCCCGGGAGCTTCAGCAAGGCGTTCAGGCTTGAATACGGCATGCGGCCGTCCCAGTGGCGGGGACGGGAGCCGGAGAAAATGACGGAAGCCCGGTTCTTAGGCTTTTCACTCCGGAGGAGATTGGCTCCGCAGTGCGTCAACCCAGCGCAGTCAGCGACTGGCTCCATGAGCGGCGTCGAGAAGAGATCCGTCGGATGAGCCGTGCCGAGCGTGCGGAGGACTTTCGCGCTCACCAGCGGATGCTCGCGAGGTTCCTTGAAGCCGGGAAGCAGTTCCGGGCGCAGCGCGCCAAGAAATGAGAACCACTGGCAAGCGGCAATCCGACCTGCTGCTGCTCGATGCTGTTGATATTTTCAACGCAGACGGCATCCCATACGCGGTGGTCGGCGGTTTTGCCGCCGCCGTCCATGGCGTGGATCGCGGTACGAAAGATATGGATGTGATCCTGCAGATCGCGCTGCCCGAGCGGCCCGCAGCCGGCACATCGGGCGATTGTTCGATGGGGGGCGGGCGTGTAAGCTTGCACGCCCTGTCCGGAAAGGGCGGCGGCCTGGGTCCGCCGTCTCAAGACAGCCGCGTCCCCGTCGTCTAGAGGCCCAGGACATCGCCCTTTCACGGCGGTAACACGGGTTCGAATCCCGTCGGGGACGCCAATTAAATCAGATAGTTGCGATATTTCGCTTGGCGCGTATCGGGACGTCGGTACGTTTTCGGTAGGCTTCGGGCAGGTCGCGCGGGTCACCGGCGCGGCCATGGGCATGGGACTGGCGACATCGCGCGGCTTCGCGCGCAGCGGTGCCGCCGAAGCCGTCTTTCGTCCGGTTCCGGAAGGGCGCCTCATGTGTCGTCAAACGGATTGACGACTGTGAGTTGCTTCTCGATCACCTGGCCGTGTTGCAGATCCTCGGAGTAGAGCAGTTTGCAATCGGCCCGTAACGCCGAGGCAACGATGAGCGAGTCATAGAAGGAGAATCTGTAGCGCGTCATGACTTCGCCGGCGCGGTCGTGGGCCTCGACGGTGAGCGGTTCCGTGCGACAGATGTTGCGCACCGTTTCCAGAATCTCGCGGATGTCAGCGAGCGGCATGCGGAGCTTGCTGGTCGCCACCGCAGTAAATTCATTCAGTACTTGAACGCTGATGACGCCGCTGTCAGCAAGCAGCGTCTCTATGCGGTCTGCCTTTTCGCTTTCGGAGGACAGCAGGTACAGCAGTACGCTGGTATCGAAAAACGACTCAGCTCCGCTCATGGGCTTCGAGCCGGTCGAACTTGAAGTCCTTGGGCAATCGACCACGGTACTTCCGCAGGCGCGCCAGCAGCTCCCGGGCGCCGGGACTCTTTTCGATTTCGAACGCCCGCTTTCCTGCAGCGTGTATATCGATGCAGTCGCCTTCCTTGAGCCCCAGTGCCTCTACCACAGCAGCGGGCAGCCGAATGGCTAAGCTGTTTCCCCACTTGGACACTTGCATGGCAGATCTCCTGGATATACATTTAAAAAGTATATCCATGGGGGTGCTCGAAGGCAAATTTGGAGGGTGCATCCGACGTCCCGACCCTTTCACGGCGGTAACACGGGTTCGAATCCCGTCGGGGACGCCAATTCGCGGGTGGGCTCGAGGACAACCTCACCGGCCGCCGCTTGAGCTCGCGGTCAGGATTTCGAGCCGGTAGAGTTCGACCGTTTTTGCCGGGAGCAAAGCGGGACGCCCGAAGGGCGGACCTCCTCGTGAGAGTCGTTGTCGTCCCGGACTCTTCCCTCATGGGGCGGGCTTCCCAGCCCCAAATCCCGTGTGACGCCCGACGCGCGAGCCGCTCTGAAGCATCGAGCGCACGGTCAGACCGGGCGGGCCGGGGCAGGCCTCACGGCTCGGGCTGCTTGATCACCATGAGCGCATCGAGCGCCATGACACCCTGTCCGGCCGGATAGGCGATCACCGGATTCAGGTCGATCTCGCGGATTGAGGGCTCCTCGCAGAGCGCTCGCCCAACCCGCTCGATCAGCTCGGCGAGCGCGGGCAGATCGAGTGCCGAGGAGCCACGGTATCCGTCGAGCAGGGGGCCGCATTTGAGGTGGCGGAGCGCCTCGATGATCGATTGCCGGCTCTGCCCGGGCAGGATCAGCCGGACATCGTTGAGCAGCTCTGCCTGCACGCCGCCGATGCCGGCGAGTATCACGGCGCCCCAATCCGGATCGTTTCGTCCGCCGACGATGAGCTCCAAGCCGGACCGGGCCATGACCTCGACCAGGACCCCATCGAGCCTCAGGTCCGGCAGGCTCTGAGCGAGATCGGCGTGAAGCTTCCGCCATCCCGAGTCGAGCGACTTCCGGTCTTTCAGGCCGAGGAGCACGCCCCCTGCATCGCTCTTGTGCGAGAGTGCCGGGGATTGAGCCTTCAGCACCACTGGATAGCCCAGGGCGTCGGCGGCCTCGACTGCCTCCTGCAGCGTGTGGACGAGCCGTCCGGCAGGGAAGGGAATGCCGAGTGGGCCGAGAAAGGCCTTGGCGCGATGCTCGGGAATCACCCCCTGGGCTGGGGGGAGACCGGTGCGCCCGAGCGGTTCGGTCGGCCCGAGCGGTGTGCGCGAGAGGGCAGCGAAAAGCCGCGCAATGGCCCGAACGGCGCGCTCGGCCGACGGGAAATAGGGTACTGCGAGTGTGCGCAGCGCCCGGATGTAGGGCTCGGGTACCGGCGCCCCCTCGTCGAGTCCGGCCACGACGATGAGCGGTGCAGAGTGCAGCTCTCGCAAGGCCTCGAGGATGGCCGGGAACTTGCGCTCGCAGGTTGCCGGATCGGTCTGAATGATGCCGAGTGCGATCGCGCCGATGCGCTTATCCTGCGCAAGCGCCAAGAGTGCGCGCCTGTAGAGGTCCGGGTCGACCAGCCCCTGTGCGGTCAGGTCGAGCGGGTTGCTGACCGGAACGAACGCGGGCACGGCCGCTCGCAGCGCCGGAGCGTTCGCATCGTCCAGCCTCGGCAGCGCAAGTCCCACCTGCTCGGTGAGATCGAGCGCGAGGGCCTTGAAGGCGCCCGACTCGGTGACGATCGCCGCGCCGGGGCGGCCCGGCGCCGGGGCGCGCAACGCGATCTCGAGAACGTCGCCGAGCTCTTCCAGGGTCTCGACCGTGACGATGCCTTCAGCCTCGACCTTCACCTGCATCAGCGCGTAGTCGCCCGCAAGAGCGCCGGTGTGGGTCGCGGCGGACTCGCGCGCCGCGCCGCTGCGGCCGGGATGCAGCAGCACGAGCCGCTTGCCCCTGTTGCGAGCGCGGCGGGCGAGCGACAGCAGGCGCTGGGGATGCCGGAACTGCTCGACGATCAGGCCGATGACGGCAGTCCGCGCCTCCTCGAGCAGGTACTCGATGAAGTCCTCGACGCCGCACAGGGCCTCATTGCCGGTCGAAATGGAATAAGACACCCCAAGGTCGCGGCTCGCGAGCATGGTGCCGAGGACGCAGGCCATCGCGCCGCTCTGACTGACGATTCCAATCCCTGGCCGTCCGTCGAGTGTTGCACGAGACGATTCGACGAAGGTCAGGGCGATACCGTCGACGTGGTTCACGAATCCCAGGCAGTTCGGCCCTTCGATGAGCATGCCTTGCTCGGCGGCGATTTTGGCGATTTCGCGCTGCTCGGCTCGGCCGGCCTCGCCACCCTCCGCAAAGCCCGCCGAGAAGATCACGGCTGCTCCGACGCCGCGCCGGGCGAGACCTGCGACCGCCTCGAGCACTCCGGCCCGAGGGATGGCGAGCACGGCCGCATCCACTGCGGTCGGCAGCTCCTCGATGCTCTTCAGGCAAGGACGGCCGCCGATCTCGGCTCGATTGGGATTGATGAGGTGGATGGCGCCCCGAAACCCCAATCGCTGCAGATTGGCGAGCACGGAAGCCCCTAGAGCGCCCGGGGTGGCCGAGGCGCCCACGATCGCGACCGAGCTGGGACGCAGCAGTCGCTCGATCGCTCTGGGGCTGAATCGCGCGCCCGCTTCAGACCTTGACTGAGCGCTGGCGGGAATGGTCATACGCGCCGAGTCCGGGCTTGAAGGATTTCTCGTCGATGAACTGATGGATCCCTTCCTTGCGGCCCTCGTTGTCGAAGAAATTGGCCGCTTCCTGCGCGCGTACGAGATAGTCTTCGGCATTGTCGTAGGTCATCTCGCCGACCCGGCGGATCGCATCCTTCGTCGCCTTCAACGCCACCGGGTTTTTCTTGAGCAGAGTTCTGGCGACCGCCGTCACCCGCTCCTCGAGCTTCTCGCGCGGCAGCGCCTCGTTCACCATGCCCCACTCTGCCGCGGTGCGCCCGTCGATGCTCTCGCCCGTCAATGCGTGGTACATGGCGCGGCGGAAGGTGAGCAGCTCACGGGCGACCTTGCTCGCACCGCCGCCCGGGAGGATTCCCCAGTTGATCTCCGAGAGGCCAAACTGAGCCTCTTCGGCCGCGAATGCGAGGTCGCAGGCGAACAGAGGTCCGTATGCGCCGCCAAAGCACCAGCCGTTCACCATGGCGATGGTGGGCTTCTGGTACCAGCGCAGGCGCCGCCACCAGCCGTACGCCTCGCGCTGCGATCGGCGCACCGCGGCGAGCCCTTGGGCCTCGGTCTCGCGAAAGTACTCGTTGAGGTCCATGCCCGACGACCAGGCCGTTCCCTCGCCGCTCAAGACGAGTACCCCGACATCGGCTCGGTACTCGAGATCATCGAGCACCTGCATCATCTGCCGGTTGAGCGTCGGGCTCATGCAGTTGCGCTTCTCGGGCCGATTGAACCGGACCCAGGCAACCCTCTCTCGCACCGTGAATGCCACTGCCTCTGTTTGCGCTTGCTCACTGCTCATATCTCACCCATGTCCTCTCGCCGATGTCGTCTCAATCCCAATCCCGCGATCCGCGCCGGTCAGATCGGGAACTGGCCCGCAACGGTCTCGATCGTGATCCAGCGCAATTCCGTGAACTGATCGATACCCGCCGCGCCGCCGAAGCGGCCGTACCCTGAAGCGCCCACGCCGCCGAAAGGCATCTGGGCCTCGTCATGAACCGTCGGGCCGTTGATGTGGCACATGCCGGAGCGGATCTGACGCGCGACCCGCAGTCCGCGCGCGGCATCGCCGGTGAAGACGGCGGCCGAGAGACCGTACTCGCTGTCGTTCGCCAGGCGGATGGCCTCGGCCTCGTCGGCGGCCCGGATGATGGCCACGATGGGGCCGAAGCTCTCCTCGCGGTACAGCCTCATCCGCGGCGTGACACCATCGATGACCGTCGCCGGCATGATCACGTCCCGGGCCTTGCCGCCGGCCAGCACGCGAGCGCCCATGGACACCGCATCGTCGATGAGGCCGTTGACGTGCTCGACCGTACGGCGATCGACTACCGCCCCGAGCGGCGTGCTGCCCTCGCGCGGATCCCCGCTCTTCATCGCGCGCGCCTTGTCTGCAAATACACGCGTGAACTCCTCGGCGATCGCGGCGACCGGGATGATCCGCTCCGTCGACATGCAAATCTGACCTTGATTCATGAACGCCCCGAACGCGGCTGCTTTCGCGGCCTGCTCGAGATTCGCATCCTCGAGCACGAGCAACGGAGCCTTGCCGCCGAGCTCGAGCAGACAGGGCTTGAGGTGCTCCGCGCAGCGCCGGGCGACGATCCGACCGACGGCGGTGGATCCCGTGAAGTTGATGCGGCGTACGGCCGGATGATCGATCAGTGCGCCGACGACTTCGCCGGCGTCCTTGGGATCATTCGTGACCAGGTTGACGACCCCTTCGGGAAACCCGGCTGCGGCAAACGCCTCGATGATGAGCTCATGCGTGCGCGGGCAGAGCTCGGAGGCCTTCAGGATCACCGCGTTGCCGCAGGCGAGCGGGGTCGCGATCGCGCGCACGCCGAGGATGATGGGGGCGTTCCAGGGTGCGATGCCGAGCACCACCCCAACGGGCTCGCGAACCGACATGGCAAGACAGCCCGGCTTGTCGGAAGGGATGACTTCACCACCGATCCGGGTGGTGAGCGCGGCCGCTTCCCGCGTCATACTGGCGGCCAGCATCACATTGAACATCGCCCAGCCGGCAGTTGCGCCGACCTCCTCGCTCATCGCCTGGACGAACTCGTCTCGCCGCTGCTCCAGCGCGTCGGCGGCTCTGCCGAGCACGGCGCGCCGGGCGTTCGGTCCCATGTCGGCCCACGCGCCGAAGCCGGCCGCAGCCCGATCTGCGAGCGCGCGCGCGTCGGCGGTGCTCATTGCGGTGGCGCTGCTCACGACCAGGCCGGTGATGGGACTCAGTCGTTCGAAAAACATGGGCGCCCCTTTTTTTCGGCTACAATAACTATAGCCTATAGCATTTCGCTCGAGCCGAGCAAGCAAAACGAGGCCGTTCACGGAAAATGTCAGCGTGATCAAAGATCCTGTGAAAGATCTTCCCGGCTATGCGCTCCGGCGCGTGTCGGTTGCGTTCATGTCGAGGCTCGCAGCGCGACTGGCGCGACTTCACCTGCGGCCTGCGGAGGCGACCGTGCTGCTGGTGATCGCAGACAATCCGGGCGTGAAGCAAAGTGAGATCGGTCGCCTGCTCGGCGTCGTCAGCGCAAACATGGCCCCTCTCGTGGCTCGCCTGGCGGATCGGGACCTTATCGTCCGCCAGGCGGTCGATGGGCGCTCTCAGGGACTGACGCTCTCCGAGGCGGGCCGGCGCACCGCGCAGAAGGCCCGGGGCATCGTGGACGATCTTGAAGCCGACCTGCTCTCGCACATCCCGAAAGCCGATTGTGCGGCGTTCGTGAGAGTTCTCCATACGCTCGCTAATCAGAAGGACGATTGAGGCCGTGAGGTGGCCTGCGCCGGCGGATCTGCAGGCGCCGGAGCCGAACGCTTCCCGTACCGGCGAGCGGTAGCTCAATCGGGGTCGGCGTAGCCGCCAACGGCGACGGCACGCCCTGATTCTGGGCGGCGCCCACAAGGCGCAGACAAGACTGTCACGCGCACCGCAAGCGGCAAGCCGCCGTGCCGTCGGTTTGCATTTGCCCGTTTGCCGCGCCCCGAAAAGGCGAGCTCATCGCCCGGGCGATGGCGGAACCGGTGCTCCGCAGAACACGTGAGCCGCGCGCCGCAGCGACAGCTGCAGACCGCGGTCAAGCCGGCCACAGAGTCTTGAGCGGTCACGGCAGGGGATCTCTCGGGAGAGGCGCCCAGTCGGCCGTGGCGGCGCGCCGCAGCGAGGGTGGCTGCGGCCGATTGACAACGGAAAGTCGTCGCAGCAGAATTAGTATACGATATAGTATATTACATAGCCGTTTCCGGGCGGACGGAGCGGCGGTTTCCGTTGCGCATCGAGCGGGCCGCCGAGCTCGACCGCCGGCGGAACCGGCGCCGGCCGGATCGAACAGCAGAACTCTTGGGGGGCAAGACATGACAGACTCGTACCTGCATCGACCAATGAGCCGGGCGCGGCGTATCGTCGGTGTGTTCGCCATGGCGGCGGCCCTGGGGGTGGTGGCGCCGCGTGCGCTGGCAAACATGCAGAACTCCGTCAAGGGTGTCGCGGCGAATTGCCGGCGTCTCGTGGCGGCGGCCAACGATCACCTCGTGATATCCGTCGCGCACTGGCAGAAGGCCGGTCCCCTGCCGGCCGGCGCCGCCCGGATGATGCCGATGCTCGCGCAGGTCCGACTTCCGGCCAACTGCCTGGTTCGCGGGGTCCTGGATCCGCGCGTGGGTGTCGGCGGAGTGAAGTATGGGCTCGGGTTCGAGCTGCGCATGCCGGCCAAGTGGAATGGGCGATTCCTGTTCCAAGGCGGCGGCGGCCTCGATGGCTTCATCGCCCCCGCGATCGGCTTTGTCGCGCCGGGCTACAAACCGGCCTTGTCGCGGGGATTCGCCGTCATCTCGAGCGACGGGGGGCACGAGGGCTTCACGGCGGCCTTCGCCGCCGATCAGCAGGCCCGGCTCGACTACGCCTATGCCGGGCTCGGACCGGTGGCGCGTCTCGGCAAGAGACTCATCAAGCGCTATTACGGCAGGCCCGCCCGCGACTCCTACTTTTACGGATGCTCAAACGGCGGCAGGGAGGCCATGATGGTCGCGGAGCGCTTTCCGACGCTTTTCAACGGCGTCGTGGCGGGGGACCCGGGGTTCAATCTCGCTCGGGCGGCCATCGCAGAAATGTGGAACGTCAAGCATCTGGAGGCGATCGCGCCGAAGGACTCGCATGGACGTCCGATATTGAGCGAGGCGTTCACGAGCGCGGACCTGCAGCTGGTCTCTCACGCGGTCCTTAAGGCGTGCGACGACCTCGACGGGCTGCGCGACGGCATGATCAACAACTTCACCGCCTGTCAGAAGGCCTTCAATCCCAAGGTTCTGCTGTGCAAGCGCGGCGCCCGCGCACACTGCCTGAGCAAGGCCAAGGTGAGGACGCTCGAGGCGATCTTCGGCGGTCCCCACGATTCCGCCGGGCATCCGCTGTACGCGAGCTGGCCGTACGATGCGGGCATTGACACGATGGGTTGGCGGCTCTGGAAGCTCGGAACCTCGCGCACCGGCATGCCGAACTCGCTGGACGCCACCCTGGGGGTGGATGCGATGCGCTACTACTTCATGACACCGCCCGATCCGCGCATGACTCCCGCGACCTTCAATTTCAACCGGGCGCTGCAAGCGACCAGGCAGACCCGGGCGATCAATGACGCCACGGGGACGTTTTTCTCGAGCTTCATAGCGCACGGCGGCAAGCTCATCATCTACCAGGGATTGAGCGACCCGGTTTTCTCGCCGAACGCCATCATCGGCTGGTACCGGAAATTGATCGCGCAGTACCACCGACCGCAGCGCTGGGCCCGGCTCTTCCTCGTGCCAGGCATGAACCACTGCTTCGGCGGACCGGCGACGGATGAATTTGACCCGCTGAGGGCGATCGTGCGCTGGAGCGAAGATAAGAAGCCGCCCGCGCGCATGATCGCGCATGGACCGGCTTTCCCAGGGGTGACACGGCCGCTGTGCCCGTACCCCCGGTACGCCCGATACGAGGGCGGCAATCCGAAGAGCGCAAAAAGTTTCGCGTGTGTCAAGAGCTCTTGAGGCCGGCGGTCCGGCGGGCACCGTCGATGACGCGGAGGCAGCGGGTTCGCGCACACCGGTTGTCGTGACCAGCGATTGAACAAATAGACCTACGTACTCGCTTTTTTTTGGGGGGGTTATGAAGCACGGCCAATTCGATGCTATTGGGTCTTGCGGCCCAACTTTTGCGAACACATGCGTGGAGCGGGCGGTGGCGGCAGTCCTTTCGGCCGCAGTCTTGTCAACCGCCGCCCTGGCCGCTCCGGCAGCGGCCGCCGCCCGTCCAATGCCGGCGAGCGCCGCCACGGCCGCCGTCTCGAGCAGCCAGGGTGATTTCGGCGGCGGAGCGCTGCACGAAGTCGTCATCACCGCCCAGCGCCGGCGGGAGAACCTGCAGACCACCGCAATCTCCGCCACGGTGCTGAGCGGCAGCCAGCTCGTGCAGAAGGGGGTGTTCAACATTCAGGATCTACAAAACGCCTCGCCGTCCCTGTCGATCACGCCGGCCGGCCTCACCTCATCGGTCAACATCCGCGGCATCGGCCTTGACAGCGGATCGCCGTCCGTGGTGCCCGGTGTGGCCGAATACCGGGACGGCCTCTGGCAGCCGCCGATCGTCACGAGCGAGAGCTTGTTCGACATTGCGAGCGTGCAGGTCCTGCGCGGCCCGCAGGGCACTTTCGTGGGCGAGAACTCGACCGGAGGGGCGATCTTCATAAACAGCCGTAACCCGGATTTCAACGGCGTGCACGGCTACATCGAGCTGCAGCAGGGCAACTACTCCGACACCCAGCTGCAGGGCGCGGTCAATCTGCCCATGAGCCATGCCTGGGCGGCTCGGGTGGCCTGGGACATGGAGAAGCGCAACAGCTTCTTCAAGGACATCGGTCCGGCCTCGAAGGTGACGCCCGGAGCCCAGCTCTTCGGCAATCCCGGCTCCCTCAAAGAGAAAAATGTCCGCGTAGGGTTGCTCGGCAAGCCAACGAAAGACCTCAGGATCCTGCTGAAAGTCGAGTATGACAACGCGAACACCGGCGGTTACGCCTACCGGCCGGTGCCCGGCACGGAGTACGCGCCCTACGCGAGCCCGAACATCTGGACGCTCAACTACGACACGGCTACCCAGAACAAGGAGTACTCGCTCCGGCCGAGCCTGCGCATCGACTGGAATATCGACGGCAGCGGCATAGATCTGCGCTCGATCACCGGCGATCAGTACATGTGGGTGCACAACATATACGATTCCGACGGCACCGATTCCACTTTGCCGGGACCGCCGGCGCTCGCGGAATATCAGGCGATCATCGAGCGCCCCATCTCCCAGGAGTTCGATCTGATCTCCCCGAGCGGCGGTCGGCTTCGGTGGGTCGCGGGAGCGTTCTACCTGCACGACATTCGCGAGGTCGTGCTTACCGACACGAGCCAGGCCGTCCCCGCGCAGGTGTCGCCGGACTTGGAGCAGATCCTGCAGACCGCGGCCGCATTCGGGCAAGTCAGCTACAAGATAGTGCCGAGCCTGCAGCTGCAGGTGGGATTGCGCTACACCCACGACTGGAACGAGGCGACCACGTCGAGCCACGTCACCATCAATCTCGGTATCCCCGGGGTGCCGCCGATCTACATCAATCAGGGCGGGCTCGAGACCGATTCGGCGGTCACGGGCAAGGTGGCTCTCAACTGGACGGTGGACCCGCAGAACTTCCTCTACGCGTTCGTGGCGAAGGGCTTCAAGGCGGGAGGCTTCAATGCGGCCACCGCAACCACCCCGCAGAAGAGCTTCGCGCCGGAGGTGGTCTGGGACTACGAGGTCGGCTGGAAGGGCCAGTTCCTCGATCATCACCTGATGACGAGCCTCGACGGGTTCTGGGACAATTACAACAATCTTCAGGTGAACGCGCTGATTCCCGCCACCGGACAGACCTCGCTGCTCAACACCGGAAAATCAGTCATCAAGGGCGGGGAAGCCGAGCTGCGCGGCCGCTTCGGCGGACTCACAATGGACATGGGTGCCGGATATGTGAACTCGCGCCTGGGAGCGATCAACCTGGTCGACACCGAGTCGCTGCCTCCGGGCGTGACGGCGCAGGCCTTGCCGCAGTGCGCCTCGGTCTCGGTCACGGCGGGCTGCTTCAATTATGACCCGTACCTCGTCAGCCTCAACGGCGATCAGAACCCGTACTCGCCTGAATGGACCTTTAACGCCGGACTGCAGTACGCGATCGCCGTTGGGCAGTCCGGGATCCTTACCCCTCGCGTCAACTATTCCTACCTTGGGTCGCAGTGGACGACTTTGTTCGAGAAGCCGGTCACGGACTATCTGCCGTCGTATGGACTGTGGAATGCGAGCATCACGTACTCGTTGGGGCGGTGGAGCATTCAGGCCTACGGCCTGAATCTCGCCAACAAGGTGTACGTGACGGGGCAGCTGGCGGCCGGCACGAATCCGGACAACGAGTTTCTGGGAAATCCGCGCCAATACGGTATCAGAATCACGCGCAGCTTCGGGTCCGAGTGAGAGCCGAGCCGGTGGCCGACGAATACGGCTCATCGCGCGAGCGGGTCATGGTCGCCATCATGTTCGCGACCTGGGGATTGATATTCCTCGATCGGATGTCGGTGTTGTATCTGGCGCCCTACATCGCGCGGGATTTGCATCTGGACGATGCCCAGGTGGGCATGCTGGCGGGCGCCACGGCGGTCTCCTGGGCCGTCTCGGCGCTCCTGTTCGGCGCCATCTCGGATCGGGTGGGGCGCAAGGCTGTCCTGGTGCCGATGGTGGTGCTGTTCTCGGTGCTGTCCGCCGGCAGCGCATTTGCGCAGGACTTCCGGCAGCTTTTGTGTCTGCGGGCGCTGCTCGGGCTGGCCGAAGGCCCGTGCTGGGCGGTCATGATGGCCCTCGTCGAGGAGAACTCATCGGCGCGGCACCGGGGGCGTAATATCGGCATCGTCGTGAGCGCCGCAGCCGTGATCGGCCTCGCCGTTGCGCCTGTGCTGACGACGCAAATCGCCGCTCATCTTGGATGGCGGGATGCTTTCCTTGTGGCAGCGGGCCCCGGAGCGTTGCTTGCGATACTGATCGGGCTGTTCGTGGCGGAAGTCCCCCGGGAGCGGCGCGCAGCGGCGCATCGAGCGGGAGCGCTGGACCTCGTGCGGCTGCTCAGGAGCCGCAATCTCTGGGCGAGCGCGATCGGAGCGGCCGGGTTCATGAGCTGGCTCTTTCTCGTCAATACATTCGGGCCTTTGTACATCACCGCGGTTCAGCATCAGTCCGGGACGACGGCAGGTTTGCTCATGGGGGCCGCAGGCCTCGGCAGTTTCGTTCTGGGGCTGGTCGCTCCGGCGCTGTCGGATCGCGTCGGGCGCCGGCCGATGCTGGCGATCTGCGCAGCGCTGAGCGTAATCCTGCCGATTGCCATGCTGACGCACTTCCTGTACCACCTGCTTTGGCTGCTCGCCATCGTGCTCTTTTGCACTCAGGCTGGTCAGGCAATCAGCGCAATCTGCATCGTTCTGGTTCCCACCGAGAGCGTCCCACGCCAATACGCGGCGACCGCGATCGGCTTCGCAACGCTTTGTGGCGAGCTGATCGGGGGGTTTCTCGCGCCGCTGGTGGGTGGAGGTGTTGCGCAGCAATACGGGCTGGCAGTGCCGCTGTGGATTGCGGCCGCGGGCGCAGGCGTCGTCTTGATTGCGACGCTTGCAATGCGTTCGCCGGGCGCCGCGCAAGAAGCCGCGATGCCGGGGTGAAGGAGTTGTGGCTCGCGGCTGCGCGCCATTTCATTTGCAGACAAAATCCATTCGGCTGGGTCCGCGTGCGAGGTTCCCATTCGGCAGTGTCATCGGCGCACGCAACGGCCCTCGCACGAGCCGGTAGCCGTGCGGGCACATCTTCCTCGCCTGCCCGGTGCATTGAAACCAAAGCGAACACTGCACCTCGTAGGCAGTCCTGCCGTTCGGCAGCGTATAGGGCCGTGTGGTGGCGCAGCCGGCGAGAGCCGCAGACAAGGCCGCCGCGGCGGCCGCCAGCGTGCGGCTGACCTTGATCGGACGGCTTCGGCAATCAAGACGCACTGTTGTTCTCCCGAATTCGCGGCTGACGGCGCGCGAGGTCCGATGCGCGGTGCCCTCGGACTATAATCCATTGCCGCCGCGACCGGCTAGCACTCGCAGGCGCCGCTCGTGGCCGCACGCGAGGAGTCGGGCGCCATGCTCGCCTGCGGTTCCGCGCCCGGCCTGTGGGGGTCTGCGAGGGAGCATTTGGTCTCGAGGAGGCGGGCACCCTTGCGCCTTGCCGCCATTGCATGTCCCTTACCGACGGTAACGCAGCCGCCGGTTATCCGGCACCCGCCCGAGGAATCGCCCGTACGCCGCGATCCAATTCGTGGCGATCTGCCGCCTGGCGCTCGCGAGCGTCAGTTGTTCGCGACAGACCAGGTGGTTGAGCCGGTTCTCCAGTCGGTCCTTCGCGTAGCTGCCCCAACCGCCCACGACCTGGTGCGGCTCGGGCCAGAGGTTGCGCGGCGATGCGGGTGAGCCACCGAGCTCGAGAGGGACGAGGTGATCCTCCTCGTAGTCACGGAGCCGGCGATCCGCGTAGCCGTACTCGCGCACCTGACGGCGCTTGAGCCTCTCGGTGAACCACTCAGGCGGCCGCACTGTCCGCGTCCAGGCGCGCACGCAGATCGTCTGGCGGATGTCGGCCTGCGTAACCGCGGGATTGAGGGCGCCCGGCGTGAGCGCACGATCAGGCAATGCTTCGCTCACCGGCAAGACTGAGGCGTAGTGGTCCCACGCCAAGGCGAGCGCCGGTAGCACGAGAAAGGTGAGCAGGAGAGGGAGCATGCGTGAGGACTTCATGGAGGCGCTCGCAAGTGTGAGAGCCAGGCTTTGCGCACAAGGAAAATCTCCCGCGGAGAACTCGGGGCGGTTTGCTCATCCACCGCCGAGCGGCGAAATTTCGGCGTCCGCGTCGGTCATTATCTCGACGGCGGGCCCATTCTGGGCGGCCGCGCAAGATGAACGCTCGCCGCCGGCGGCTCCTTGGGCTATCTTACTCGCTACGAGTCGCGCCGGCATTGTGAGTTCGGGCGGACCAGAGGGTCCTTCGCACAGGCCGATGCGGTCCTCGTCGCCACGCCGGAATACCATCGCCGAGTGAGCGCGGTGACGGAGAACGCCGTCGATCGGGCGTCGCGGCCGGCGCGCGATTCGCAGCCGAGCGGCAAGCCCGCGGCAATCATCGGCGCCTCGGCGGGCATTACGGGAACGGCGCGCGGGCAGAGTCAGCTTCGCCGGGCGTTCGAATTCACCGACTGGCGCACGATGCCTCGGACGGAGCTGCCTGCCCTTGGCGCGCGCGAAAAGTTCGATGCGCAGGCCGGCGCACCGATCAGCCGACAGGCCAGGGTCTGCGGCAGCTTCTCGAGGCTTTTGCCGCCCGGGTGGCGCGGTTTAACACCCCAGCCGCTCAGAACTGACCGCCGTCCCGCAGATCGAGACGCGCAACGTTCCACCGAAACACGGAGTGATGAGCAATGAGCCAACGCCAAGACGACCGAAGCGCCCTGCTGCTGATGGACCTACAAGCGGACATCGTCGACAATTACGCCAATCCCGGCTTTCTGACTCGCGTTCAGGAGGCGATCGATGCCGCGCGGCGGGCGAAGCTGCCACTGATCTGGGTCGTAGTCGGCTTCCGCGCCGGACACCCCGAAGTCTCTTCCCGAAACCAAGCCTTCTCCGCCCTCCGCGGCACGGAGCGCCTGATCGAAGGCGGTCCGCAAACGCAAATTCATTCGGCGCTGAGGCGAGAGCCGGGCGAGGTGCTCGTCACCAAGCGCCGGGTGGGGGCGTTCTCGGGTAGTGATCTTGATGTCGTACTGCGCTCCGCCGGGATCGATTCGCTGGTGCTGGCGGGGATCGCCACCAGCGGGGTTGTCCTGTCGACGGTGCGCCTGGCCGCGGATCTCGATTACCGGCTCACCGTGCTGAAGGACGGCTGCTGCGATCCCGATCCCGAAGTGCACCGGGTGCTCACGGAGAAGGTTTTCCCCCGTCAGGCCGCCGTCCTGACCATAGATGAGTGGATCGCTTCTCGGACGGCTCCCTGATCCGGCTTCTTTCGACGGATCGCCGGCTCATCGGGCGCTCGCCTGTGCGTCCGTCCGTCTCGGGCTATCGGCGGAAACGATCGGGCTCTGCGGGTTGGTCGCGCGGCCGACGAGGGGGCGGGCAGAATCGCGCCCGAGCGAAGCGCGCGGCACGGACATCGGGAAATCGGCCGCGGCGCACGGGTCGTGGAGAGAGGACAGCGAGGTGAGATGTCGCCCGGGCGGCACCGCGAGCAGGGCTGATGCGGCAAGCGGCGATGCGGGGCGGCCTGCCGGGCCTCCTTCAGGCTCGGTGCAACTGCATCGTGAAGCTCGGGCGAGGGCGTGTTGGAATACTGTCGAGTCGCCGACTGTCCCGGCCAGACCGTAACCCCGAGCGTTTCGGCGAGCGCGGGGGCGG
Source organism: Pseudomonadota bacterium (assembly GCA_021792755.1). Classification (GTDB taxonomy): domain Bacteria; phylum Pseudomonadota; class Gammaproteobacteria; order Steroidobacterales; family Steroidobacteraceae; genus 13-2-20CM-66-19. Next base: position 42,243 of record JAJYUA010000027.1, on the reverse strand, counting down.
TTGACGCACGTGGAGCCGGGGAGAGTCCCGGTCAAGGCGAGGCCGGCAAGCACGGCGCTCGGTGCCATGAAGCTCAGGCTGGCGATTCCGCGGGACCGGTAAACCGGTGCGATGTCGCCCACGCTTGCGCGGCGATCTTCCTGTGGTAACGTGCTGCGGCTCGTCACGGGTGTAGATCGTGAGTTCGACACGGCGGCCATGGGCCCTGCGCGGGCCGTTCCGTTGGCTCTGGGTGGTGATCCTGCTGCCCCTCGGAACGTGCGGACTCGCCGCAGCGCCGACCTTGCCGTTTCCTCCGCAGCTCGAGAGAGACGTGAGTTTCTGGGTTCGTGTGTATACCCAGATCGGCTCGGATGCGGGGTTCCTCTACGACAAATACCACCTCGGCGTCATATACGCTACGCTGTGCTTCGCGCCGGACAGCTCCCCGCTGCAGCGGCAGCAGCACATCGAGCGCGCGGTCGACCGATTGAGGGCCGAGCTCCGTCAGATCGCCTCGGGACGGGGACCTCTGACGAGAGAGGAAAAGCGCATCAAGGCGCTATGGGGTGCTGATGCGACACGCGCACAGCTGCTCCAGGCCGCACACGACATCCGTTTCCAGCCGGGTCAGCTCAATCGCTTTGAAGCCGCTCTGGTTCGCGCCGGCGCGTGGCATGCCTATATTGCCAGGACGCTGGCGAGGTTCGGACTGCCACGCGGTCTTGCCGCCCTGCCGCTGATCGAATCCGCTTACGATCCTCGCGCATACTCGAGCGCGGGCGCCGCCGGCCTGTGGCAGTTCATGCCGGCGACCGGCAGGCGTTTCATGACGATCGACCCGGCGGTCGATGACCGGCTCGACCCCTATCGCGAGACCAAGGCCGCCGCGCAGCTGCTTGCCGAGGACTATCGCCTGCTTGGAACTTGGCCGCTGGCGATCACCGCTTACCATCAAGGCGTCGCCGGTGTGCGTCAGGCGGTTGAGACGATGGGCACGACTCACATCGCAACCATCGTGCGTCATTACCGCTCCCCGGAGTTCGGCTTCGCCGGGCGCAATTTCTATGTGTCGTTCTTGGCAGCCCTCGAGATCGAGCGGGACCCGCAGAGGTTTTTCGGACGGATCACCCCGAGGAAGGAACAGCGACTGCGGGAATTGACCTTGCCCGAGTACGCCCCAGTGCAGACGCTGGAGCGAGTCTTGAACATCGATCCGCGGCTGCTTCGCGAGCTGAACCCGGCATTGCGCCGGGCCGTCTGGACGGGCCGTCTGGAGGTGCCACAGGGCTATCGCCTGCGGGTGCCGGTCGCAGACGGCGGCTGGACCTCGAGCGCGCTCGCCGCGAGGCTCGGTGCGGACAAGCCGCTCGCTGCGCAACCGGTGCCGGCGGACTTTCACGCGCGCACCGCAGAGCAGCTGACCGGCAGCGGCAGACTTTATCGGACGAGCGTCCGTTCGGCAGTCCTGCGACCGGCGCTGACCGCGGTTGACGCCGGGAGGATGCAAAGCGGCGGCCCGGCCGGCAGGTGGGACGACTCGAGTGAGCCTGAGCGCGGCGCGGTCAACGCCGCAGCGCGGGTCTCTTCGCGTGCTTCCGAGCAGACCGCGCGGCCTCCCTATCACGTGCACGTCGACCGGCGATATGGCAGCGATCACGTATACCCGAATCGGGGCTCCGTCGTTCGTCACCTGCCGAAGGGCGCGGCGGCGGCGTACTACGCGGGCATCTCATATTGGTTCGCCGACGGCGTATGGTATGAGCGATGGCCCTCCACCGATGTCTACATCGTGATTGAGCCGCCGATTGGCATCGTCGTTCGGAGACTGCCGGCATTCGTCAGAAGGGTTTCACACCAGAGCAAGACCTTTCTGTATGCGAATGATGTCTTTTACCGCCCTCGCCCAGGTCTTGGCGGATTCCAGGTCGTGAACGATCCGATCGACACGGCGGCGGCCGCATTGCCGGCCCCGCGCGGTCAGGGCTCCAAGATGGTGAGGCCGGTGCCACAGACACGGCGGCAGAGTACTGCCACCGCTCGCGTCTCGGCAAAGGCGCAGGCGCCGGTGTTGGCGCAGGCGCCCGTCAAGGCGCTCATGCCCGTCAAGGTACTGGCACCCATCGAGACGCTCACGCCCATCGAGGCTCCGGCGTCTGTCAACCCAGGGCCACGGCTCGAGCCGAAGGCTGCGGTCGGCGCGCCACGGGTAGTTTCCGGTGCGAACTCCTTCAGTTCTCCGTCCACGCTCTCGGGTGCGCACAGGCTTGCGCTCGAGCCCCTCGATGGACAGAGCGTCGACCAGCAGGCGCACGATCGGCACGAATGCCATCGGTTTGCGGTCGCGCGGAGCGGGTTCGATCCGCTTTCCCGCGAAGGCGGTGTTTCCGCCTCGGACCTCGGCCGGCAGACTTCCGAGTACGAGCGAGCGCAGATCGCCTGTCTCAGCGAGCGAGGCTATATCGTGACGCTGCGCTGAAACGCCAATGGCTGGGATGGCTCGCGCGTCACTCTTCCGTGGCGCGCTTGGCGCATGAGTGTCGCGCTGTTTCGGCAATTCCACCCCCCCCCCCGCACGGCACATGGCTCCCGGCTTCGCCGCCGTCGCTGCCCATTGTTCGAGTGCGGTGAAACAGGCAACGAACGTCATCATGGGCTCGCCGGGGCGGCCTTCAGCTCGCGCAGCCAAAAACGTTCCATGGCGGTGAACAGGTCGGTACGGGCGGTGGGCCCCGAGATGCCGTGGGTCTTGTTGGGGTAGATGAGCAGCCGATAGGGCTTGTCGGCCTGGATCAGCGCCTGCACGAACTGCAGGGTGTTCTGCCAGTGCACGTTGTCGTCGCCCGTGCCGGCCACGAGCAGCAGCGGGTCGGCGAGATTCCCGGCGGCCGAGACATCGGAGCTCTCGGCATAGCCGGCCGGGTTTTGCCGGGGAGTGCCCATGTAGCGCTCGGTATAGATCGTGTCGTAGTCCTGCCAGCGGGTCACCGGCGCCACCGCGATTCCGGCGCGCCATACGCCCGGGGCGTGAGTGAGCGCGTAAGCGGTCATGTAGCCACCGAAACTCCAGCCCCAGATCCCAATACGCTTCGGGTTTACCCACGGCTGGCGCTTGAGCCATTTTGCCGCGGCGAGCTGATCGGCGAGCGCAAGCTTGCCGAGGTGGAATTTCACCTTCGTCTGGGCTCGATGGCTGAAATAGGTGGCGGCGCTGTTGTCGGTGGCGAACAACACGAAGCCTTGCCGCGCCAGTCGCTGACTGATCAGAAAGAACGCCCCTCGCCAGACGTCTCGCACCGAGGGCGGCACGTCCGGGCCGCCGTACTGGTACATGATGACCGGGTATCGTTTGTGCGGATCGAAATGGGGCGGCAGGGTGAGACGTGCGTAGAGTCGAGTGCGTTTATCGGCGGCGGGAATGGTGAGGAAGCGCGGCTTTTGGAACCGGTACGGCAATCGGGCCGCCGGCTGGATCATGGTGCGCCGAGCGCTCCTCAGGTTGACCAGCGTAACGGAAGGCGGTGTCACGACGTTGGAATAAGTGTCCACATAGGCGCGTGCGCCCGGGCCCATGTCAATGTAGTGTGTGCCCGGCCGCGTGCTGATCGCGACAGGCCGCCCGCCGTGCAGCGACACACGGAAAAGCTGTGTATAGAGCGGGCCGTGGGTATAGCGGCTGAAATACACCTCCCCTCGCTTCTGCGCCACGCCGTTGAGCCCGAGTACGTTGTAGTCGCCGGGGGTGAGTTTTCGTATCAGCCGGCCGTCGCCGGCGTAGAGGTACAGGTGGTACCAGCCATCCTGCTCGTTGCCCCAGATGAACCGGCCGTCCTCGAGGTAATAGGGCCCGCCGTGCACGTCGACCCAGTCAGGGTCGGTTTGTGTGATCAGCGGCCGTGCGCGGCCGGTATTCGGGTCCGCGGTGAGCAATTGCAGCCTGGTTTGAGCGCGGTTCAGCACCTCGCCGTACACCCGATCGCGTTTCGGCAGCCAGCCGAAACGCGCCAGATAGGTGTCGGGGGTGCCGGCCATGGCCATCCAAACGGTCTTCCCGGTGGCGACGTTGAGGACCCCCAGGCGCACGATCGGGTTGGGTGTTCCGGCGGTGGGGTATTTCTGCTCGTAGAGGCGCGGCTGCTCATCGAGGTAGTTGACGATCGGAAAGCTGTGTACCGGCCGCTCGTCGAACTGCAGGAAGGCGATGTAGCGACTGTCGGGCGACCACGCGTAGGCCGAGCGCAGACCGAGCTCTTCGGTGTAAACCCAGTCGAGCTCGCCGTTCAAAATCTCCTTGCGCGCCGCGGCGATCCGGTGGACGGGGCCCCCGCGCACGGCGGCGTAACGGAGTGTGCCGTGAGTGAGGTAACTGACCCAGCGCCCATTCGGCGACAGTCGCGGGTTGCGCTTGGAGCCCGCCTGGTGAGTGATTTGAGTGATCTTGCGGGACGAGAGCGAGTAGAGATAGACCTGATCGTGGCTGAGGAACAGGATTGCAGCACTTTTCGCCGTCCAGCGATAGCTCTTCACGCCGTAGCGGGTGATGCGATTGCGTTTGATCTGGTTCTTGATGGTCCAAGCGGGTGCGGCCGCCCCGGCGAGCTGCCGGCTGGAGAGCAGAAGCGAGGTCGTGCCGCGTGCGACATTGACGAGGTAGAGATTTGCGCGGCCGCCGGGGCCGTGGCGCAGCAGATAGGTGAGGTAGCGCCCGTTGGGGCTCCATTCCACCTGCTCGGGGTGGTAGCCGGTCAGTCCTGGGCGGGCGAAGATCTGCGCGATCGTGTAGCGAGAGGCGTTGCCTCCGGCGATGCCCGCCCACAGCGGCGCCGCAGCGATCAACATCAGGGCCGTCAGGCCGATCAGGTGCTTGATGAGCTGTCTCATAGGCAGGGCGCCGCGTGTGGTGGAGCGCAGGATTATAGGCGTGCGCGATCTGCGCAGCTTGAGCTCTGCGACCGGCTGCCTGAATTCATCGTCAAGCTGAACCCCGCATGCCTTTCGGCCGGCAAGCGCCAGCGCCTCCCCCGAGAGCACCGCTGCGAGCCGCAGTCGCCGAGGCGCAGCGACCTTGCCGCAGGCGTCCCAAGGGCCTTCTTCTCGAGGCCGGCAGCAAGCGGCACGGAGCGGCGATTGTCGCAGATCGAAGCGAGCTTCAGATCATCGGGCAGCGTAAACTGCTGCTGTCCTTGACGCACGCCCGCATGCCGGATGAGGAGGAGCGATGCAGCCGACGGCCATCCTGATCGCGGGGCCCGAGATCGCCGCTTACGGGTTCCCGCACGGGCACCCGTTCGGGCCCGACCGCCACGACGCCTTCATGCGCGAGCTGGAGCGCTCACCGTGCGCGCCGCGCCTCGAGCGGCGTTCGGCGCGGCCCGCGACGCGCGAGGAGATAGAGTACTTTCACACGCCGGCCTACGTCGATCGGGTTATCGCCGCCTCTCGCGCCGGACACGGCTTGCTCGACGCGGGCGATACGCCGGCCTTTCCCGGTGTGTACGAGGCCGCCGCGAACGTGGTCGGCGGCACGCTCGAGGGGCTGGCCGGGATTTTCGCAGGCCCGGTTCCCCGAGCCTTCATCCCCATCGCCGGCCTGCACCATGCCGGACGCGACCACGCGGCAGGCTTTTGCGTGTTCAACGATTGCGGCGTTGCCATCGAGGCAGCTCGGCGTCGCCATGGGCTTGCGCGCGTGGCCTATGTCGACATCGACGCGCATCATGGCGATGGCGTGTTCTACGGTTTCGAGAGCGATCCGTATCTGGCCTACGCGGATGTGCACGAAGACGGCCGTTACCTGTATCCGGGCACCGGGGATCGCGGCGAAACCGGCCGCGGCCCGGCGGCCGGCACGAAGTTGAATCTGCCGATGCCGCCCGGAGCCGCAGACGGCGAATTCATGGCCGCCTTCGAGCAGGTGGAGGGTTACCTCGAGGCGCAACGGCCGCAGCTGATCCTGCTGCAATGCGGAGCCGATTCGCTGGCCGGTGATCCGATCACGCATCTGGCGTACACGGAAGCCGCACACGCACACGCGGCTGCGCGCCTGCGCGGGCTGGCAGACCGATACTGCGAGGGGCGTCTGCTCGCGATGGGCGGCGGCGGCTACGACCGGCGCAACCTGGCGCGCGCATGGACGCGCGTCGTCGAGGCTCTCACCTGAGAGGCGATGGTGTTTGCGCCCGTTTCCCGGGGCCGGCGCTACGGGGTGTCGGAGCCGATGACGGCTTTCACCTCGAGGAAGTCCCGAAGGCCGTATTCGCCCCATTCGCGCCCGTTGCCGGAGCGCTTGAATCCGCCGAATGGCAGGCTCATGTCGCCCGCAGCGCCATTGATCGTCACCCGTCCGGCGCGAATCCGGCGGCCGACGCGATTGGCTCGGGCAAGGTCGCCGGACCAGATATAGGCCTGCAGGCCGTAGGGCGTGTCGTTCGCGATTCGGATCGCTTCTTCTTCGTCGCGATAGGGCAGGATGGCCACCACCGGGCCGAAGATCTCCTCGCGCGCTATGGTCATGTCGTTGTGCACGCCGGAGAAGACGGTCGGCCGCACGAAGTAGCCCTTCGAGAGACCCTCGGGCCGCCCCTCGCCTCCGGTCACGAGCGTTGCGCCCTCGGCGATGCCTCTGGAAATGTAGCTCTCGATGCGGTCGAACTGGATCTTGGACACAACCGGTCCGACGGCGGTTTCGGCGGAGGCGGGATCCCCCACCCGCACGGACTGCGCTGCCTCCTTCGCGAGCGCCTCGACCTCGGCCAGGCGGTCGGCCGGCACGAGCAGCCGGGTTGGGGCGTTGCACGACTGGCCGGTGTTCTGCATCACGCCGAGCACGCTCGCCGTGACCGCGCGCTCGAGGTCGGCATCGTCCAACAGAATACTGGGCGACTTGCCACCGAGCTCCTGGTGGACGCGTTTGACCGTGGCGGCGGCCACTCGGGCGACCTCCGTGCCGGCGCGTGTCGAGCCGGTAAACGAGACCATTTCGACGTCGGGGTGCCCAGCAAGCGCGGCGCCGACCTGCGCACCGGTGCCGTTCACCAGGTTGAATACGCCTGCCGGCACGCCGGCCTCATCCAGGACCTCGGTCCAGATCGCCGCGCTGAACGGGGAGAATTCCGAGGGCTTGAGCACCATGGTGCAGCCGGCGGCCAGCGCGGGGACGACTTTCGCCGCGACCTGGTTCATCGGCCAGTTCCACGGCGTGATCAGCGCACATACGCCGATGGGCTCGAGCACCACGCGAGAAGATCCCCGCCGCTCTTCGAACGCAAAGGTCTTCAGCAGCTCGATCATGGCCGTAAGGTGCCCGGATCCGGCGCCGGTCTGCGGCCCTTTGGCGAGGCGCGCCGGAGCACCCATCTCCTCGCGGATCGCATCCGCGATTTCCAGGTGTCGCCGCTGGTAGATGGCAAGAATTCTCTCGAGCAATTCACGCCGTTGCTGCGGGGAGGTCTGAGAGAAATGCTCGAACGCGCTGCATGCGGCCGCCACAGCGCGGTCCACATCGCGCTCGCAACCGAGGGAGATGACGCCCGCCGGCGACTCGCTCGCCGGGTTGATGACGGTGTAGTTTCGCGGCTCGAGCGGAGCGACCCAGTGGCCGTCGATGTAAAATTTGCGATAGTCGTAGCCCATTATCGACTCATTGTGACCTGAGGCCTGGCGCGGCTATTCTATCACTCCCGGCACCGGGACGGTCGCGCCGCAGTCGGCGCGGTCAGGGTGTCCCGCGGTCGCACGGCGAGCCCCGGGAGCGCCGCCTCGTCGAACGAAATGGATGGCCCCGATCGCCTTCCGGCTCGCGTACTTCGGGTAATATCACCGGCGGGGTGCACGGGTCGCGCCGCCGAATCGAGGAATTCCCATGAAAATCTTGCTGACCGGCGCGGCCGGCTTCATCGGCTACCACACCGCCGGCAAGCTGCTCACGCTCGGCCACGAAGTGGTTGGGCTCGACAACCTCAACGACTACTACGACGTCACCCTCAAGCAGGCGCGCCTGGAGCGGCTCGCGAGCCGGGAGGGGTTCCGGTTCGTGCGGCTCGATCTCGCAGACGAGGCGGGGATGGCGGAACTGTTCGCACGCGAGAAATTCCAGCGGGTGATACACCTTGCCGCCCAGGCGGGCGTGCGCCACTCGCTCAAGGACCCCTACAGCTACGTCCGCAGCAACGTCACCGGGACACTAACGGTGCTCGAGGGCTGTCGGCACCACGGAGTCGAGCATCTCGTCTACGCTTCCACCAGCTCGGTCTACGGCGCCAATACCGACATGCCGTTTTCCCCGCACAGGGGTGCGTCCCATCCGCTGACGATCTACGCGGCCACCAAGCGGGCCGACGAGCTCATGGCCCACAGCTACTCCTCGCTGTTCGGCCTGCCCACCACGGGCCTGAGGTTCTTCACCGTCTACGGGCCGTGGGGCCGGCCGGACATGGCGCTGTTCCTGTTCGCACGCAACATTCTCGAGGGCAAGCCCATCGAGGTGTTCAACAACGGGCGGCACAGACGGGACTTCACTTACGTGGACGACATTGCCGAGGGTGTGGTTCGGGTATGCGAGCACGTAGCCCGGCCGGATCCGAATTGGAGCGGGGACTCGCCGGATCCTGCCGCCAGCGGCGCGCCGTTTCGCCTGTACAACATCGGCAATCGCCGGCCCGTGGAGCTGTTGCGTTACATCGAGCTTCTCGAGGAGTGCCTGGGCCGCAAGGCCGAGAAGCGCTTCCTGCCGCTTCAGCCGGGCGATGTGCCGGAGACCTGTGCGGACGTGGAGGACCTGGTGCGCGACGTCGGCTATCGGCCCGCCACGCCGGTCGAGGCCGGCGTGCGCCGCTTCGTGGAGTGGTTCTGCGAGTACTACGGCTATCCTCGCTGAAAGCGCGGGCGGGAGTCGCGAAACCGGGGCCAGGCGGACGAGGAGTGCGCGCCGCGCCTCGATGAGGGCCGCGGCAGATCCGGCGCGCATGAAGGCCGAGGCGCTTGACGGGCACCCGCTAATTTATCAGACTAATCCGATATATATCGGATCGGCGAGGGGCGGTGACGGGACGGGTGCGACAGGTCTGGGCGGTGGGCGCCGAGCTCGGCGAGGGCCCGGTGTGGGTGCAGCGCGAGTCGGCGCTCTGGTTCGTCGACATCAAGGGCTGTCGCCTGCATCGCTGGTGCCCATCGAGCGGCGAGCGGCGCAGCTGGACCACCCCGGCGCCTCCGGGGTTCCTCGCGCCGCTGGCCGGCGGGGGGTTCATCGTGGGCATGCAAACCGGCCTGCACCGTTTCGAGCCCGAGAGCGGCGCGCTGTCGCACCTTGTGCACGTGGAGCCGCATCGGCCCGACAACCGTCTGAACGACGGTTGCGTCAGTCCCGAGGGGGTGCTGTGGTTCGGCTCCATGCACGATCGGGAGACGGAGCCGACGGGCGTGCTGTATCGCCTGGAGGAGCGCGGCCGCTGTGTCGCCCTCGATGAAGGCTATGTCGTCACCAACGGTCCGGCTTTCAGCCCGGACGGGCGGATTTTCTATCATTGCGACAGTGTCCGGCGGCTCGTGTATGCCTTCGATCGTCCCGACGTCCGCACCCTTGCCAACAGGCGGGTATTCGCGCGGATCGAGGATCAGGCGGGCTATCCCGACGGCACCGCCGTCGACGCGGAAGGCTGCCTGTGGGTGGCTTTGTGGGAGGGCGGGTGCGTGCGTCGCTACTGCCCGTCGGGGAAACTGCTCGAGACCGTGAGGATGCCGTGCAGCCGCGTGACCAAGATCGCCTTCGGCGACCCTGATTTGCGTACGGCGTACGTCACCACCGCGCGCCAGGGCCTGACGGCGGCGCAGCGCGCGGCGCAGCCGCTCGCGGGCGGCCTGTTCAGCTTCACCGCGCCCGCGCCAGGGCTGCCTCAGGCGCAGGTGCTCGTGCCGGGCGATTGATCCGGGGAGCCCGCTCGTTGGCGATCTATCCTGATTTGCAAGACATGGCCGGCTACACGGCCTGCAAATCGGGCGTGCTCGGCCTGACACGGTCGCTGGCACGCGATTGCGGCGCGCATGGTATCCGCGCCAACGCCGTCGCCCCGGGATGGCTCATGACCCGGCTCCAGCCCCACGAGGTGGCGAAGTTCGTCGTGTTCCTTGCATCCGCGGAGGCGAGCGCCTGCACCGGCCAACATGACCTGGTGGATGGCGGATGGGCGTAGGGCGTCGGTGGACACCGTAAACGATTCGGCGCGGGTGTTGTGCGACTGGGGCAGCACCCGGCTGCGCGCGTTCCTCGAAGTGGGGGGCGTCGTCTCGGACCGGCGGGACGGTCCCGGGGTTGCCGTGTCAGGCGAGCCGCCCGCACGGATTCTCGCCTCCGTGCTGGCGCCCTGGCGGGCCGGCCACCGCCTGGGTCGAGTGTTTCTCTGCGGCATGGCCGGCTCGCGCAATGGACTGGCGGAGGTGCCTTACGTGCGCGCGCCTGCCGAGGTGCAGGCGTGGCGGCGAGGCGCCCGCCTGGCGCTCGCCGGCGACCTCGAGGCGAGCGTCGCCGCCGGGATCGCGACGGAAAACTTCCACGGCGCGCCGGACGTGATGCGCGGGGAGGAAACCCAGATCTTCGGTGCCCTGAGGCTCGATCCGCAGCTGGCCGCCGGCCTGCGTCTGATCGTGCTGCCCGGTACTCACAGCAAGTGGGTCCTGGTGCGCGATGCGCGCATCGTTCGCTTTCAGACCTGCCTCACGGGCGAGCTGTTCGAGCTGCTGTGCCGGCACTCCTCGCTGCTGCGGGCCGGGGGCGGCCTCGAGGCCGGCGAGGACGGGCTCGAGGCGGGTCTGCGTGCCGGCGCGCGTGGGGATCTCCTCGCGAGCCTGTTCGAGACCCGCGCCGCGCAGCTCATCGGCGGGCGGACCTCGGGCTGGGCCCGCACGTTCCTCTCGGGCCTGCTCATCGGCGCCGAAGTCGCGAGCATGGCGGGTGTGCTCGAGTCCGCGGCCGGCGTGGTCACGTTGATCGGCGAGCCCGCGCTCGCAGCATTCTATCTTCGTGCCCTGACCGACCGGGGCATCAGCGCGCACGCACTCGATGGCGACCGCTGCGTGCTCGCAGGATTGCGTGAGCTCGCGGCCGCCGATGAGCGGGGCTGACATGAGGCTGCAGGACATGCTCAATGGCGGGGCGATGCCGGTGATCGCGATCCTGCGCGGGGTGAGGCCGGCGGAGGTGCTCGGGATCGGCGAGGCGCTGCTCGCCGGCGGCATCCGCATGATGGAGGTGCCGCTCAACTCTCCCGAGCCTCTCCTTAGCATCGAGCGCCTGGCGGGCGCATTCGGCTCTCAGGCGCTGATCGGCGCCGGCACCGTGCTCGCCGGTGCCGAGGTCGAGAGCGTCGCGGCGGCGGGAGGGCGGCTCGTCGTCTGCCCCCATACCGACGTCGCAGTCATTGGGCGCGCCGTCGCGCTCGGGTTGGATTGCCTGCCGGGATTCTTGTCTCCCACCGAGGCGTTCACGGCGATCTCCGCCGGCGCCGAGCACCTGAAGCTGTTCCCGGCGGCGGGCGTGGGGCAGGCGCATCTCAGGGCGCTGCGCGAGGTGTTACCCCGCCACAGCCGCATCTGGGCGGTTGGCGGGACCAGCGCGCTCGATCTTACCGTCTGGCTGGCGGCGGGCGCCGCGGGCATCGGAGTGGGCGGCGCGCTTTACAAGGCGGGCGATACGGCGCAACAGGTGCGCGAGCGGGCGAGCGCGCTGCGCGCGGCCTGGGCCGGAACGGGCACGAAACGGGCCTGAGCGGAGAGCCGCATGCATCCAAGGGCGATCGACTGGGTCATCATGGGCGTGTATTTCGCCTTCGTGCTCGGCATCGGCGCGGCTCTCAAGCGCACCACGCGCACCAGCACGGATTTCTTTCTCTCGGGCCGCTCGATTCCGGCGTGGATCACGGGGCTCGCTTTCATCTCGGCGAACCTCGGGGCGCAGGAGGTGATCGGCATGGCGGCCTCCGGGGCCAAGTACGGCATGGCGACCAGCCAGTTCTACTGGATCGGGGCAATCCCGGCGATGGTGTTCCTCGGGGTATTCATGATGCCGTTCTATTACGGCTCGCGCGCCCGCTCGGTGCCGGAGTACCTGCGGCTGCGCTTCGATGAGAAGACCCGCACGCTGAATGCCGTCAGCTTCGCGATCATGACCGTGTTTTCCTCCGGCATCTCGCTGTATGCCATGGCGCTGCTGCTGAAGCTGCTTCTCGGCTGGGACTTCGGCACCAGCGTGGCGCTTTCGGCGCTCATCGTGCTGGTGTACATCTTTCTCGGCGGACTCACCTCCGCGATCTACAACGAGGTGCTGCAGTTCTTCCTGATCGTGTTCGGCTTCGCGCCCCTTACGCTGCTCGGCCTCAGGGACATCGGCGGCTGGCACGGGCTGGTGGCGGGCCTCGAGACGGTGTCGGTGTCGCGCGGGTTCTCCCCGCACGCCTGGCTCAGCACCTGGAGCGTCATGGGCAGCCCCAAGGACAACCCCATGGGGGTCGAGTGGCTCGGAATGGTCATGGGCCTCGGGTTCGTGCTCTCCTTCGGCTATTGGTGCACCGACTTCCTGGTGGTGCAGCGCGCGCTCGCCGCCGATTCCATGGACGCGGCGCGGCGCACGCCGCTCATCGCGGCGGTGCCCAAGATGCTGTTCCCGTTCCTGGTGATCCTGCCTGGGATGATCGCCATCGCCGCGACGGTGCACGGGGGCGCGGGCGGCCTGCACCTGCCGCACAAGGCCGACGGCTCGCTCAACTACGACATGGTGATCCCCTTGATGCTGGGGCGGTACTTCCCGAGCGGCATGCTGGGACTCGGGCTGACGGCGCTCATGGCGAGCTTCATGACCGGGATGGCAGGCAACGTCACCGCCTTCAACACCGTGTGGACCTATGACATCTACCAGGCCCACATCGTGCCGCGCGCGAGCGACCATCATTACCTCGTCGTGGGCAGAATCGCCACGGCGGCCGGGATCGGCCTGTCGATCGGCGCAGCCTACCTGACCAGCCGTTTCAGTGACATCATGGATCTGCTGCAGCTGCTGTTCGCGTTCGTGAATGCGCCGCTGTTCGCCACTTTCCTGCTCGGCATGTTCTGGAAACGCGCTAGCGGCCACGGTGCGTTCGCCGGGCTGATCGGCGGAACGGCCGCCGCCGCGCTGCACCAAGGGCTGACGATTCCCACCGGTGCCCAGCCGGGAATCAAGGGAGGGTGGATCGCCGTGCTGCACCACTACCCGAGCCTGATGGCGCAGAATCTCTGGACGGCGATCTGGGCCTTCACCGCCTGTTTTCTGGTGACGGTGCTGGTGAGTCTCGCCACCCGAGCGCGCGAGGAGCGCGCGCTCGTCGGGCTCGTCTACTCGCTCACGCAGCGGCAGCGCTCGGCGGGTCAGCCGTGGTACGCGCGCCCGGCGGTGCTCGGGGCGTTCGTGCTGCTCGGCGCGCTCGCGCTCAATCTGCTTTTCTGGTGAGGCAATGAGACTCGATATCCGTCTCCCGATAGGCGCCCTGTTCGCGGTGCTCGGGACGCTGCTTGCCGGCTATGGCCTCGCCGGCGGGCCGGCGCTCGCGCAGCGCTCGCTCGGCCTGGACATCGACCTGTGGTGGGGCCTGGTGATGCTCGCCTTCGGGGCGCTGATGCTGTGGCTCGCTTGGCGCGCGGGCCGCAGGTCTCGCGGCGGCCCCTCGCAGTAGCCCATCGCCAGAGGCCGACCCTGAAGAGCAAGGCACCGGTACGGGAGGTACCCGCCGCCGGGGGCGGCGGGCAAAAATCACGCTCTGTGGGCGCGGTCGCGCCGAGCCGGGCCGGGTGCCCGGATTGAGCGCCCCATACTCGTGCCGACGACCCAGTAAGCTCGCAACGTCGGTGCAGCAATTGACATCGACCAGGAACGGTCAACACCGACTCCGCTCTACCCGGAACGTCGCGATACTTGTCTGTCGCGCTACTAGTGATTATCGCGCGGAATGCCGAATCGCTCGTCAATCCTGCGATATTCCGGGGCTCCCTCGAGGACCATGCCGTCCGACAGTTGTCCGACGAGGGCGCGCTGGATCTGCTCCCAGGGCGTATGGGAGGGCGGGTAGCGGTAGCCGCCCGCGGCCGCAAGGGCTGCGCGCCGGGCGGCGAGCTCCTCCTCGCCGACCAGCGTGTCGACTCTGCGCCTGCGCAGATCGACGCGCACCCGGTCGCCGGTCCTCAACAGCGCCAACCCGCCACCGATCGCCGCTTCCGGGGAGGCGTGCAGGATCGAGGGTGATCCGGATGTGCCGGACTGGCGGCCGTCGCCGATGCAAGGCAGGGCGTCGATGCCCTGTTTGATGAGATAGCCGGGAGGGCGCATGTTAACGACCTCCGCCGCGCCCGGGTAGCCGATGGGGCCCGTGCCCCGCATCACCAGCAACGTATGCGCATCGATCCCGAGCGACGGATCGTCGATGCGGGCGTGGTAATCCTCCGGGCCGTCGAAGACCACCGCCCGTCCCTCGAAGGCTTCCGGGTCGGCGGGGTCGCTCAGGTAGCGCCGCTTGAAATCCTCCGAGATCACGCTGGCCTTCATGATGGCCGAGTCGAACAGGTTGCCCGTCAGGACCAGGAAGCCGGCGTTGGACTTGAGCGGCCGGTCGATGGGACGGATGACGTCGGTGTCGAGGATCTCCCGTCCGCGGCAGTTCTCGCCCACGGTGCGGCCGTTGACGGTGAGCGCGTGCTCGCGGATCAGGCCGCGCTTGATGAGCTCGTTCATCACCGCGGGCACTCCGCCGGCGCGATGGTAGTCCTCGCCCAGGTACTGGCCCGCCGGCTGCAGATTCACCAGCAGCGGCACCTCGTAGCCGTAAGTCTGCCAATCCTCCAGCGGCAGCTCCACGCCGAGATGGCGCGCGATCGCCGCCAGGTGAATCGGGGCGTTGGTGGAGCCGCCGATCGCGGAGTTGACCACGATGGCGTTGAGGAACGCATCGCGCGTCATGATGGCCGAGGGCCTCAAATCCTCGTGCACCATCTGCACGATGCGCGCGCCGGTGTGGTAGGCGATCTGGCCGCGCTCGCGATACGGCGCGGGGATGGCGCCCGAGCCCGGCAGCTGCATGCCGAGCGCCTCGGCGAGGGAGTTCATGGTGCTCGCCGTGCCCATGGTGTTGCAGTAGCCGGCGGAGGGCGTCGAGGCGGTGACCCTCTCCATGAAGCCCGCGTAGTCGATCTCTCCGGCGGCGAGAAGCTGGCGCGCCTTCCACACGATGGTGCCCGAGCCGACCCGTTCGCCGCGGTACCAGCCGTTCAGCATCGGCCCGACGGACAGTGCGATGGCCGGGATGTCGACCGTCGCTGCAGCCATCAGGCAGGCCGGTGTCGTCTTGTCGCAGCCGATGGTGAGCACGACACCGTCGATCGGATAGCCGTGCAGCACCTCGACCAGGCCTAGGTAGGCGAGATTGCGATCGAGGCTCGCCGTCGGGCGGCGGCCGGTCTCCTGGATGGGGTGGACGGGAAATTCGATCGGCACGCCGCCGGCGGCGCGAATTCCAGCCGCGACGCGCTCGGCGAGCACCAGGTGATGGCGGTTGCAGGGGGACAGATCCGAGCCGGTCTGCGCAATGCCGATGATGGGCTTGCCGGAGTGAAGCTCCTCGAGGGTGAGGCCGTAGTTCAGATATCGCTCGAGATACAGCGCCGTCATGCCCGGGTCGGCCGGGTTGTCGAACCAGGCGCGCGAGCGCAGCCGCCGGGAGCGATCCTTTCTTGCGCCGTCTGTGCTCATGGAGTTGGGCACCAACTTGTGATCATCATGAGTCATACTAATATGATTAATATGCCTGATACAACCCGATCGCTCGGATCGCCCGCCGACGCCGTCTCAGGGACCGCGATGCGCCTGCCGTATCCGGCTCAGGGTCGACGGTAATAATACCGCTACCATGGCCAGGAGACAGGGCGCCAGCGCGCGGCTCGATTTGCCCTTGCAGCACGCAGCCCGGCTCGAGCGCCGACGATCCGCGCGCCGATGCCACGGGCGATGGTGCCGCGCGGCAGCAGCGGTCGCTGGCGCTGGCCGCCGCAGGCAAGAGCGTTCGGCGCTCGCAGGTGCGAAAGCGCACGGCACGCCTGGTTTTCTTGCCGATTGGAGTGTCGGGTCAACACGGGTGTCATGCGTGCCGGCGGTCATGCGAGCCGCTCGTCAAGGAGAGCACCCGTTGCCCGGTAGCCGCGCAGCGCATAGAAGAGCAGGAAGCCGTAGCAGGCCCAGGGCAGCAGGTACGACAGCTGCAGCCCGATGTGGTCGGCGAGCACGCCCTGCAGCTCGGCGAGCGCGCCGCCGGCGACCGCCATGATGAGCAGTCCCGAGCCCTCCTCGGTCAACGGTCCCAGGCCGCGGATGCCGAGGGTGAAGATCGTCGGCCACATGATCGAGTTGCACAGCCCCACCGCGATGAGGCTGCCCATGGCCAGATACCCGCTCGATGAGATGGCGATGCCGAGCAGCAGCAGAGCGCCGATCGTGACCGCCGCGAGCATGCGCTGCGGGGCCACGCGGCGCAGGACCCACGCGCCGAGGAAGCGCCCGATCATGGCCCCGCCCCAGTACAGCGTAAGATAGGCGGCGGCGCGCTCGTGACTCATCGCGCCGATCCTCGGCATCGAGATGAAGTTAACCAGGGTCGAGCCGATACCAACCTCGCAGATCATGTAAAGCGCAATGGCCGGGACGGCGAACACCAGATTGCGGTGCCTCCAGAGGCTGTGCTGGGCGCGCGCCGCGCGGGAGGCCCGGCGCGTCTCCCTGCCGAGATCCGGCAGCCGCACGCGCCAGATCAGTATCGCCAGCGCGAGCAGCACGGCCGCCACCAGCAGGTAGGGCAGCTCCACGGTCCTGACCTGCGCGGCGTGCTGCCGGGCCGTCAGGGCGATCGTGCCGCGCGTGGCACCGGCTGCGCTGCGACCGAGGATCAGCAGCCCGCCGAACAGCGGGGCGAGCATGGTTCCGGCGGAGTTGCAGGCCTGCACGAGGTTCAGCCGGCTGGAGGCGGTCTGCGGGGAGCCGATCACCGCCACGTACGGATTGGCCGCCACCTGCAGCAGCGTGATGGAGGAGGCGAGCAGGAACAGCGCCACCAGGAAAAGGCCGTAGGACTCGATCGCGGCCGCGGGGATGAACAAGGCGGCGCTGCCGGCCATGCCGAGTAATCCCATCACGACGGCCAACTTGTAGCCGGTGCGCTCGAGCACCTTGGCCGACGGCAGCGCCATGACGAGGTAGCCGAGGAAGAACGCGAGCTGAATGAGCAGCGACTGCGCGTAGTCGAGCCGGAACGCCGACTTCAGGTGCGGAACCAGGATGTCGTTGAGGACGGTGGCAAATCCCCACATGAAGAACACGCTGGCGAGCACCACGAGCGCCGCGGTGTAGCTCCCGGGCCCGCCGTCGCGCGCCTGCGCCGCGTAGGGATCGGCGCCAATGGAAAATGCCATCGTAAGGATTCCGGGTCGCGCGGCCCGACTCCGCGGCGGAGTCGGCGCCGTGGTCCGCTATTAACTCATACAATATGCAGGGACGGTGTTGCCTGTCAAGCCCGGCGCCGCGCGTTGCGTCCCCGGCCGAGCGCTCAGCTTGCCTCGCCCGCCAGCTGCCGCCCGTCGAATCGATGCGGCGATCGGGCGAGCTCGGCGTCGCGAAGCTCGGCGGGCAACAGCTCCTCAGGGAAGCCCTGATAGCACAGCGGGCGCAGAAAGCGCTCGATGGCGAGCGTGCCGACCGAGGTGCTGCGCCCGTCGGAGGTGGCCGGGAACGGTCCGCCGTGCACCATCGCATGACACACCTCGACGCCGGTCGGCCAGCCGTTGACGATCAGCCGGCCGGCCTTGTGCTCGAGTGCCGGTAGCAGCGAGCGTGCGAGCGGCAGATCGGATCCGGCCATCTGCAGTGTCGCGGTGAGCTGACCCGGCAGAGTCTGCACGACCGCGAGGACCTCCTCGAGGCCTGCGCAGCGCACGATCAGCGCCGCCGGACCGAATGCCTCCTCGGCGAGCCATGGATTCTCGAGCAGCGATTGCGCCGCGACCGAATAGAGCGCGGCGCGTCCGCAGTTCGGCCCGCCGGGATCGGCGCCGCGGGCAAGGAGTCGGGCGCCCGCCGCCAGGCGCTCGAGCGCGCGCAGATAGTGCTGATGGATGCCGGGGGTCAGCATGACCGCCGGTGTCACCGCGGTGATGGCCGCGCGCGCCGCCTCGATGAATTGCCCGAGCCCCGCGTGCTCCATCGCGAGCAGCAGGCCGGGGTTGGTGCAAAATTGGCCGACACCCAGGGTGAGCGAGGCGACGAACTCCCGCCCCAGCTCGGCGGCGCGCGCTGCGAGCGCGCCGGGCAGCACAATCACGGGGTTGACGCTGCTCATCTCCGCAAACACCGGGATCGGCTCGGGCCGCGCGGCGGCCGCTTTCATCAAGGCGAGCCCGCCGGAGCGCGAGCCGGTGAATGCAACCGCGCGAATACGCGGGTCGGTGACCAGCGCCGCGCCGAGGGCCGTGTCCGGACCGTTGAGCAGGGAGAACACCCCCTCGGGCATCGCGGTTTCGACGGCCGCGGCCACGATGGCGCGCGCCACCCATTCGCCGGTACCGGGATGCGCCGGGTGGCCCTTGACGATGATCGGGCACCCGGCGGCGAGAGCGGCGGCGCTGTCGCCGCCCGCCACGGAGAATGCGAGCGGAAAGTTGCTGGCGCCGAACACCGCCACCGGCCCCAGGGCAATCCTGCGCTGGCGCAGGTCCGGCCGCGACACCGGCTCGCGCCGCGGCAAAGCCGGATCGGCGCGCAGGCCGAGCCAATCCCGAGCGCGCAGCTCCGCGGCGAACAGGCGCAGCTGCCCGACCGTGCGCGCCCGCTCTGCAGCCAACCGCGCGAGCGGCAGAGCCGTCTCCTCGTGCGCCCGTTGCAACAGCGGCTCGCCTTGCTCCAGAATGTGTTTGGCGATGCACTCGAGAAACCCGGCGCGCCGCTCCGGCGGCATCGCCCGATACGGCTCGAGCGCCGAGCGTGCGAGCGCGCAAGCGGTGTCGACCTCCGCGGCGCCGGCGGCACTGAATGCGGGCGCGAGCGCGCGGCCGCTCGCGGGGTCGATCGCGTGAAAGCTCGAATCGGTGGCTTGGCGCTTCAGGCCGATGAACAACTCTCCGCAAAGGGCCATTGGGTCGGTAATCTCCTATGACAGCGACGTATTCGGATTTGAAGGATCGGGTTGTTCTGGTGACCGGCGGCGGCTCAGGGATCGGCGAGGCGTTGGTGCGAGAGTTCGCCGCGCAGGGCTGCAGGGTCGCGTTCCTCGATATCGCGGCCGAGCCGTCCGAGGCATTGGTGCGCGAGCTCGCCGGCGCGGGCATTGTCACGCAGTTCGAGCACTGCGACCTCACCGATGTTGCCGCCGTGCGGCGCTGCATCGGCGCGATCCGCGCGCGATCGGGACCGATCGAGGTCCTGATCAACAACGCGGCGAGCGACGAGCGGCACGCCACGGAGGATGTCACCGAGGAGCTTTGGGACCAGCGCATTGCCGTCAATCTCAAGCAGCAGTTCTTCTGTGCCCAGGCGGTGCTGGCCGAGATGAAGGCCGCGCAACGCGGCTCGATCGTCAACCTGGGCTCGATCTCCTGGATGATCGGCCAGGGCGGCATGGTCGCCTACACCGCCTCGAAATCCGCGGTGCTCGGCCTGACGCGCTCGCTGGCGCGCGACTTCGGCCCTTACGGTATCCGGGTCAACGCGGTCGCGCCGGGCTGGATCATGACCCGGCGCCAGCTCGAAAAATGGGTCACTCCCGAGACGGAGCGGGAAATCATGGCCCGCCAGTGCCTGAAGAGAAGCCTTCAGCCGGCCGAGGTGGCGCGCTTCGTCGTCTTTCTCGCTTCGGAGGCAGCCAGCGCCTGCACCGGCCAGCAATACATCGTCGACGGCGGATGGGTGTGAGGACTGTATAATCATATAATATGACTAAGTATATCTCGCACGCCGCCGCCCGTCACGAGTCCGAAGGATACGCTCCGAGCGGTCCTGACGGGCCAAGAGAGGCAGCGGGTGCGGCGGACGGACGGGGAGCGCGGCGCTTTGCGCACCCTCGACACCGCCGCAGGATATACTTGCCGCTACAACAGCTGGCCCGAAAGACACGCCGTGCCCCCGCCGAGCATTCCCCGCGACCGCAGTCTCACCTACGGCCTGGTGGAATCGTTGGGTCAGCTGATCGTCACGGGCGAGTTCGACACCAGGCCGTTTCCGACCGAGGGCGAACTCTCGCGCCGGCACGGCACCAGCCGCTCGGTCACGCGCGAGGCGGTGAAGATGCTGACGGCCAAGGGGCTGCTGCAGGCCCGGCCGCGCCAGGGCACGAGCGTCACGCCGGAAGAGCATTGGAGTCTGCTCGATCCTGATGTGCTGCGCTGGCTGCTCGAGCGCAAGTTCTCCCTGAAATTGCTGGCCGAGTTCACCGAGATGCGCCTGGCGATCGAGCCGGCCGCGGCCGCCCTCGCGGCACAGCGCGCCGATGCCCCCGCGCTCGCCAACATGCGCGCTGGGTTCAAGCGCATGGTGGCCGCGGCGAGGGGCGAGGAGGAGACGGTGGCCGCCGACATCGCCTTCCATACGGCGGTGCTCGCCGCCACCGGCAACCGGTTCTTCGCCCAGCTCGACCCGCTCATCAACACCGCGCTCAGGATCTCGATCCGCTTCACCAACCGCATCAAGGGCCGCGCCGCCGACATTTCCCAGCACGAGGAGGTACTCAATGCCGTCCTCGCCGGCGAGCCCGGGCGGGCGTCGGATGCCATGCGAGCCCTCATTGCCGAGGCGCTCGAGCTGATCGCCGCCGCAGCGGGCGCCGCTGCTCGCAAGGGCGCCCGCCGGGCCTGCTGAGCGTGGCGCCGGCCTCGCCTGCCGGCAGGGTCAGAGCAGACTGCCGCAGAGCATTCTGTGAGGTCGATTGCCGCTCGGGCCGGCGAGCGGGGCGCGCTCTTCACCCTCGGTGCGCGGATGCGGCCTCGGCCGCGCGCCAGTGCTGCACGTTCGGCGCGAATGTCGGCGGCGGCAATGCCCGGGCGGCGTGCTCGTAGGCGTATGCAAATCCCAACAAACGCGCTTCCGACCACTTCGGCCCGATGAATGACAGCCCGACGGGCAGGCCCTGAACCTCGCCCATGGGGACCGTGATGTAAGGGTAGCCTGCAATGGCCGGCAGGCTGCTGTCGCCCGCGCCGATGCCGGCGTCGCCGTTCACCAGGTCGATCACGGCCGCAGGGTTCTGCGCCGGCGAGATCAGCGCCTCGACCCGGTGCTCCTTCAACAGCCGGTCGATCCCGTCGGCACCGGCGAGGCGCAGGTTCGTTGCGCGCGCCTCGAGGTAGGCGGGATCGGTCAGTCCCTTGGTACGTTCGGCCTGAATGAACAAACCCTGGCCGAACCAGGTCATCTCCCGCGGGTGTGTGTTGTCGAAGGCGATGAGCTCGCGCAGGGTGCGGACCTTCACTGCCGGGGCAGAGCCGGCCAGATACGCGTTCAGGTCCGCCTTGAACTCCGTGAGCAGCACGAGGTTCTCGTTTTTCACGATCGGCGCCATGTGATAGTCATCGACGTTCACCAGGATTGCCCCCCGCGCCTTGAGCTGCGCGAGCGCACGATCGAATACGGCCAGGGTCTTCGGGGTGAAGTTCTTCAGCAGAAAGCGGGCGACACCGAGGCGCACACCCTCGAGCGCGCGCGGATTGAGCGCCGCGGCGTAGTTGGCTCGATGCGCATTGGCGTCGGCCGTAGCGGGGTCCTGCGGATCGGTGCCCGCCATCGCGGTGAGCAGCATCGCCGCGCCCCGCACGGTGCGGGCGATGGGGCCGGCGGTGTCCTGCGTGCGGCTGATGGGCACGATACCGGTCCGCGACACCAGTCCGACCGTGGGCTTCAGGCCCACCACCCCGTCCATGGAGGCCGGGCAGCTGATCGAGCCGTCCGTCTCGGTGCCGATGGCCGCCGCGGCCATTCCGGCCGCGACCGCGGCGGCGGGACCCGAGCTCGAGCCGCAGGCGGTGCGATCGAGCATGTAGGGATTGCGTGTGAGCCCGCCGACCGCGCTCCAGCCGCTGACGGAGTGGTTCGAGCGGAAGTTCGCCCACTCCGAGAGGTTGGCCCGGCCCAGGATGACCACCCCGGCGCGGCGCAGATTGCGAATCACCGTGGCATCCCGGCGCCGAACGTTATTGAGCAGCGCCAGGGAGCCGGCGGTGGTCGGAAGACCTGCGATGTCGATATTGTCCTTGACCAGGACCGGCAGCCCATCGAGCGGCCCCAAGGCATGGCCGGCCGCGCGGCGCGCATCGGAGGCGCGCGCCTCGGCCATGGCGCGCGGATTGAGGGCGATCACGGCGTGTATCTTCGGGTTGAGCCGCCTGATGCGCGCCTCGTAGGCCGCGACGAGCTG
This sequence comes from Pseudomonadota bacterium, assembly GCA_021792755.1. Classification (GTDB taxonomy): domain Bacteria; phylum Pseudomonadota; class Gammaproteobacteria; order Steroidobacterales; family Steroidobacteraceae; genus 13-2-20CM-66-19. The sequence continues at coordinate 19,807 of JAJYUA010000027.1, read as the reverse complement.
TTGTGAAGTGACCCGATGCGAGGCGAGGTCGGCGGACAGCGTCGAGACCGATGCGCCGGTCAGGTCATGCACGGCGGCCGCGGCCGCACCCGAGGCGAGGATCAGGCACAGCAGCCCGGCACCAGGGGCGATTCTCGTGCTCATGCGTGTTCCCCCGCTTGATGGCGTCGGCGGTGATTATCGTGGAAAGGATCCGCCCGTGCGCGAGCGTACCCGGGGCGCCGGGGGGGCTCACCGCCCGCGACCGAGATCGCACGGTCAGTCCTGCGGGCGTTCAACGAGGACCCGGCCGCTCTCGATGCGCACCCCGTACGTGCGCAGCGGCTCGTAGGCCGGCGGGGTGAGCGCCTCGCCGGTGCGCAGGCAGAAGCGGGCGCCGTGGCGCGGGCAGACGATCTCGCAGGCCTCGACTGCGGCGCCCGCCAGGGGCTCGCCGTCGTGCGTGCACACATCGTCGATCGCGTAGATCTCTTCGCCGCAGCGCACGACCAGCAGCGCGAGTCCGTCGAGGTCCACGGGCAGCGGCGCACTGTCGGGGAGCTCCGCCGCGCCGGCTACATCCACCCAGCTCATCAGTACATCCCGGTCTGCAGGCGCGCCGCCTCGGACATCATGCTCTGGTTCCAGGGCGGGTCGAAGGTCAGCTCCACGCGCGCCTCCCTCACGGTGGGAATGCGCCCGATCTTGTCCCGCACGTCATCGACCAGGATCTCGCCCATGCCGCAGCCGGGCGCGGTGAGGGTGAGCTTGACTTCAATGGAGCGTGTGCCGTCCTCGTTGGCTTGCACGCTGCAGTCGTATACCAGGCCGAGGTCCACGATGTTGATCGGGATCTCGGGGTCGTAGCAGGTGCGCATCTGGTCCCACGCGAGCTTCAGCACGTCGTCCTCGGTGGCGTTGGGGGGCAGATCCGGAGGCGCAACCCTCTGCTTGCCGATGGCCTCGGCATCCTCGCCGCTGATGCGATAGAGGTTGCCCTCGATGTACACGGTGAAGCTGCCGCCGAGCGCCTGGGTGATGTAGCCGGATGTGCCGGGCTGCAAGGTGAGCTCGGTGCCGGCGGGCACTAACACCGCGCGGACCTCGCGCTCGACGACGAAGGGCTCGCTGTCGTAGCTGCGCATCGGGGGCCGTCACTCCGTGGTCACGGTGGCGGCGCCGCGCTCGAGAGCGGCGCCGAGGGTGTGCCAGCACAGGCTCGCGCACTTGACTCGCGCGGGAAACTCCCGCACGCCGGAGAGCGCGGCGAGCTTGCCGAGCGAGGCATCCGGCACGGCGTCCTGCTGGGTGAGCAGTGCGTGGATCCTGCCGTAGAGCGCCATGACGGCGGTCCTGTCCTTGCCCTTGACCGCCTCGGTCATCAGCGAGGCCGAGGCGGTCGAGATGGCGCACCCCTTGCCCTCGAAGCGGATGTCCTCGATCGCCCCGTCCTTCATGCGCAGCCACACGGTCAGCTGGTCGCCGCACAGGGGGTTGTGGCCCTCGGCGTGCGCGTCCGAGGGCACGAGCGTCCCGAAATTGCGCGGCCGCTTGTTGTGATCCAGGATCACGTCGCGATAGAGTTCCTTCAGATCCATCAGCCGAACACCTCCCGGGCCTTGGCGAGCGCGGCGAGCAGCGCCTCGACGTCCTCCTCGGTGTTGTAGCAGCCGAAGGAGGCGCGGGCGGTCGCCGGAATGTCGAAAAAGGTCATCACCGGCATCGCGCAGTGGTGTCCCGTCCGGATCGCCACCCCCTCGGCGTCGAGGATCGTGCCGAGGTCGTGCGGATGGCATCCCTCCATCGTGAACGACAGCACCGAGGCTTTCCGGACCGCCGTGCCGATGATGCGGATGCCGGCAATGCGCGCAAGTCCGGCGGTCGCGAGCTCGAGCAGACGCTGCTCGTGTCCGGCGATCGCCGCAAGGCCGAGGTCCTTCACATAGTCCATGGCGGCCGCAAGACCCACGGCCCCCGAGATGTTGGGCGTACCGGCCTCGAACTTCCACGGCAGATCGTTGTAGGTGGTCTTCTCGAACGAGACCGTGCGGATCATGTCGCCGCCGCCCTGCCACGGCGGCATGGCGGCAAGGAGTTCCTCGCGCCCGTACAGCACGCCGATCCCGGTCGGACCGTAAAGCTTGTGCCCGGAGAAGGCGTAGAAGTCGCATCCGAGCTCGCGCACGTCGATGCGTGAATGCGGGATGGCCTGGGCGCCGTCGATGAGAACTACCGCGCCCCGGGCATGCGCCGCATCGGTGATCTGCTTGACCGGCAGGACGGTCCCGAGCGCATTCGACACCTGCGCCACGGCCACCACGCGTGTCCGCGGCGACAGCAGCTCGAGGAACCGGTCGAGCACGAGCTCGCCGCGCCGGTCGATCGGGGCGACCTTGAGCGTGGCGCCGGTCTGCTCGCAGACCATCTGCCACGGCACGATGTTGGCATGGTGCTCGAGCGCGGTGATCAGGATCTCCTCGCCGGGGGCAAGCCGCGGCCGCCCGAAGGACTGGGCTACCAGGTTGATCGCCTCGGTGGTGCCGCGCACGAAGACGATCTCGCGCACCGAGGCCGCGTTGATGAATCGCCGCACCCGCTCGCGCGCCCCTTCGAACGCTTCGGTGGCCGCCTGGCTGAGCGCGTGCACACCGCGGTGCACGTTGGCGTGGCAGTGCGTCTCGTAACGCTCCACGGCGCGCAGCACCGGCAGAGGGCGTTGACCGGAGGCCGCGCTGTCAAGATACACCAGCGGCCGGCCGTTGACCCGTTGCTCGAGGATGGGGAAGTCGCGGCGAACCCGTGCGGCGTCGAAGGCGGGGCGGGGGGCGGCAAGCGAGGCGGTGGCGCTCATCGGAGCAACTCCTTCAGCGAGGCGAGCTCGCTCATCCGGCCGGCGAGCTCGTGCTCGATGCACCGGCGCAGTTCGGGAAGTTCGATTCTCGACACCACGTCCTCGAGAAACGCCCACTTGAGCAGGCGTTGCGCCACTTCGGGCTCGAGGCCGCGCGAGAGCAGGTAAAACAGCATGTTCTCATCGAGCTTGCCGGCGGTGGCGCCGTGGCTGCAGCGGACCTCGTCGGTGTAGATCTCCAGCTGTGGCCGCAGATCGATCTCGGCCTCCGGGCCGGCGAGCAGGCCGCGCAGCGACTGGCGCGAGTCGGTGCCGCGGGCGTTTTCGCGTACGGCGATCTTGCCGTTGAACGCCACCCGGGCACGGCCGGAGGCAATTCCGCGGAAAATCTGCTCGGTGCGCGTGCGTGGCGCCATGTGCTCGCTCAGCACGTATGTGTCCTGGCTCTGCTGGCGATCGCCGATCGCCGCTGCGCACAGGGCGATTTCCGCCCCCGGTCCGGCCAGGCGGATGTGCACGGTGGAGTGCGCCGCAAGCGCCCCGGCGCTCAAGGCGATCAGGCTGTAGCGCGCGTCCTTCGCGAGCGTCGCTTCGGCCGTGTCAAACCACGCGGCGCGCGCGCTCGTCTGCTGCAGGCGGTAGTGCTCGAGGCACGCCCCCTCGGCTAGATCCACGCGCAGCGCGCCGTTGACCAGGCTTGCCTCATCGCCTGCGCTCAGGTGCCGCTCCACCAGGGTCAATCGGGCGCCGGCTTCGATCGACAGGTGCACGCGCGGGTACGAGGCGCCGGTCTGCGCGGGCGCGCACGCGACGAACAGCAGCTCGATTCGCGCCGCCCCGGCCTCGCGCCTCACCCGGAGTGCGGCCCCATCGGTGGCGAACGCCTCGTTGAGCAGCGCCAGGCGGGCTTCGGGCAGGGCGGCGATGCGTTGCGCCGAGGACGAGTCCGCGCCCTGCGCGCCCGATCGCAGGCTGTGGACCTCCAGCCCGGCGTGCTGCACCGGTTCGCCTGCGGCAAGGACTCCGTCGACAAAGACTAAGCGTGGAAACCCCTCCAGGGGCGCGGGCAGGTCCGCGACTTGCGCGGCGCAGGGGCAGGGAGCGAAACGCGCGCGCTCGAGCACCCGTAGGTTGGCGTATCGCCAGTTTTCCTCCCGCGTGGCCGGCAGGCCCTGCGCGCACAGGGTCTCGATCGCCTCGCGGCGCCGCGCGCCGCCGACGACGCTGTCGGGCAGGGCGCCGCGGACCGCGCCGTATTCGTCCTTCAGCCGGGCCAGTAGCGCCGCGCTCATGAGGGTCTTCCCGCGAGCCTCGCTCCCTCGATGGCGCTTGCGGCCCGGCCGTCGTGGCCGGCCGCTCGCCGGCCTGGCGATTCAGGCTCGCCGATCAGCCAGTCATACCCACGCCGCTCGAGCTCGAGCGCGAGAGTCTTGTCGCCGCTTTGGACGATGCGGCCCTTGACGAGCACGTGCACCCGGTCGGGAACGATGTAATCGAGCAGCCGCTGATAATGGGTCACCAGCACGAGCGATCGCTCCGGGGCGCGCAGAGTGTTCACGCCGTTGGCCACCACCTTGAGCGCATCGATGTCCAGGCCCGAGTCGGTCTCATCGAGCACCGCCAGGCGCGGCTCGAGGACCAGCATCTGCAGCACCTCGTTGCGCTTTTTCTCCCCGCCGGAGAAGCCTTCGTTGACGCCGCGCGAGAGCATGCTCTCGTCCATGCGCATCAGGTGCATCTTCTCCCGCACCAGCGTCAGGAACTCGAACGCGTCCACCTCCGGCAGTCCGCGGTGCTTGCGGGCGGCGTTGACCGCGGCCTTGAGCAGGTAGACGTTGTTGACGCCCGGGATCTCGACCGGGTACTGGAAGCCGAGAAACATGCCCTCGCGCGCGCGCTGCTCGGGGGGCAGTGACAGCAGGTCGCGGCCCTGGAAGGTGACGGTGCCGCTTACGACCTCGTAGCCCGGGCGGCCGGCGAGCACGTGCGCGAGCGTACTCTTGCCCGAGCCGTTCGGGCCCATGATGGCGTGTACTTCCCCGGCGGGGACCTCCAGGGTGAGGCCCTTCAGGATTTCCTGACCTTCGACGGCGACGTGAAGGTTGTCGATTTTCAGCATGTCGTTGACCTTGAGATCAGCCCACCGCGCCTTCGAGGCTGACGGCAAGCAGGTTCTGCGCCTCGACGGCGAATTCCATGGGCAGCTCCTTGAAGACCGACTTGCAGAAGCCGCTCACGATGAGATTCACGGCGTCCTCCTCCGAGATCCCCCGGGCGAGGCAGTAGAACAGCTCGTCCTCGCTGATCTTCGAGGTGCTCGCCTCGTGCTCCACCGTGGCCGAGGGGTTCTTCACCTCCACGTAGGGGAAGGTGTGCGCGCCGCACTGACCGCCCATCAGCAGCGAGTCGCACTGGGTGAAGTTGCGCGCCCCATGGGCGCTTGGCAGGATCTTCACCAGGCCCCGGTAGGCGTTCTGGCCGCGGCCGGCGGAGATGCCCTTGGAGATGATGGTGCTGCGCGTGTCGCGGCCGATGTGAATCATCTTTGTGCCGGTGTCGGCCTGCTGGCGGTTGTTGACCGTGGCGACGGAGTAGAACTCCCCCACCGACCCGTCCCCGCGCAGCACGCAGCTCGGGTATTTCCAGGTGATCGCCGAGCCCGTTTCCACCTGGGTCCAGGAGATGCGCGAGTTGCGGCCGCGGCATTCGCCGCGCTTGGTGACGAAGTTGTAGATCCCGCCGACGCCCTCGGCGTCTCCCGGGTACCAGTTCTGCACCGTGGAGTACTTGATGTAGGCCTCATCGAGCGCAATGAGCTCGACCACCGCGGCATGAAGTTGATTTTCGTCGCGCTGGGGAGCCGTGCATCCTTCAAGATAGGACACCTGCGCGCCCTCGTCGGCGATGATCAACGTGCGCTCGAACTGGCCGGTCTTGGCGGCGTTGATGCGAAAGTAGGTGGACAGCTCCATCGGGCAGCGCACGCCCTTGGGCACATACACAAACGATCCGTCCGAGAATACGGCCGAGTTCAGCGATGCAAAGAAGTTGTCGCCGTAGGGCACGACGCTGCCGAGGTAACGTTCCACCAGCTCAGGGTGCTCGATCACCGCTTCGGAGAACGGGCAGAAGATCACCCCCGCCTCCTTCAGCCGCGCCTTGAATGTGGTGGCGACCGAGACGCTGTCGAATACCGCATCGACCGCCACGCCGGCGAGCCGCGCCCGCTCGTGCAGCGGCACGCCGAGCTTCTCATAGGTCTCGAGCAGCTTCGGGTCGACCTCGGCGAGGCTCTTGGGGCCGTCTGTCTTTGACCTGGGCGCCGAGAAGTAGGAGATTCCCTGGTAGTCTATCGGCGCGTAGCGGGTGTGCGACCAATGCGGCTCGCGCATCGTCAGCCAGTGCCGCAGCGCCTTCAAGCGCCACTCGGTGAGAAAGGCCGGCTCGCGCTTCTTGCGCGAGATCAACCGAACCACGTCCTCGTCGAGGCCAGGAGGCACCGTATCGGCGTCGATCTCGGTGATGAAGCCGTGCTGGTAGCCGCGGGAGACGAGGGCCTCGAGCGGTGGCGGGGTGGGCCGCTGCTCGACCGGGGCGATCGGATCGCCGATCTCGCTCAAAGGGGTGCTTTCACTCATGGAGTCAACCAAATGGATGCCTCAGGCGTTTGGAAGGCGCAAGGCAGCCCGCGACACGGCCGCCTTGAGGTCGCGCTCGAGCGTCGGCAGGGGAACCTCGATCGGGTCAAGGCCTGCCAGTTGAGCCAGATTCACGTCGAACAGAGACCGGCGGATGGCCAGGTTGAGCCGCTGCCACACGTGCCCGACACGGCAGGTGTCCTCGATATCGCATTGGCCGTGCGCCACCGAGCAGTCGGTGAGCGCCACCGGCCCTTCGAGCGCATCGAGGATGGCCGCCGCGCTGATCTCGATTGCCGGTCGCGAGAGCTGATAGCCTCCGTGCAGGCCGCGGGTGGAGCTGACGAGCCCCGCGCGCTGCAACTGCTTGAGCAGCTTGCTCACGGTCGGTGCGGCGACGTGTGTCTGCTCGGCCAGCGCCGTGGCGGTCTGCACGCGCTCGGGCTGCGCGGCGAGCACCGCCAGGAGCACTGTGGCATAGTCGGTGAGCCGGCTGATGCGGACCATGAACCTGTCCTTTAGCCTGGTGAGGATCTTCTGAACTAGGACTAGTTTAGTACTAATTGTGCCCGGAACCAAGTGTAACGTACAAGGTCCGCTTAGCGGCGCGGCCAAGTTTCGGTATCCTTAGCTCCCCCTGACGCGAATATCGAAGCGTTTCTCGGCCGGCACCGCGTGTACGCCGCCGGCCCACCTTGTATGGAGAACCGTCATGAACCGCACCGAGCTTGCCCGAACCGCCCGAGCCATGGTCGCCGCCGGCAAGGGGATACTGGCCGCGGATGAAAGCACCGGCACCATCCGCAAGCGTCTTGCGGCCATCGAGGTCGAGTCCACCGAGGAGCACCGGCGCACCTACCGGGAGCTGCTGTTCACCGCGCCCGGGGCGGCCGAGTTCATCAACGGCGTGATTCTCTATGACGAGACCATCCGCCAGAAGACCACCGACGGCATCCCGTTCCCGGACTACCTGGCGAAACAGGGCATCCTCCCCGGCATCAAGGTGGATGCCGGCGCCAAGGCGCTCGCCGGCTTTCCCGGCGAGACCATCACCGAAGGATTGGACGGGCTGCGCGAGCGGCTGATCGAGTACCGCAAGCTCGGCGCGCGCTTTGCCAAGTGGCGCGCGGTCATCGATATAGCCCCGGGCGTCCCGACGCCGTTCGCCATTCGTGCCAACGCCCATGCGCTGGCGCGCTATGCCGCGCTGTGCCAGGAAAACGACATCGTGCCGATCGTGGAGCCCGAGGTCCTCATGGACGGCGATCACTCCATCGAGCGTTGCGAGGAAGTGACCGACGCAACGCTCAGCGCCGTTTTCGAGCAGCTGCACGAGCATCGCATCTACCTGGAGGGCATGGTGCTCAAGCCCAACATGGTCATCTCCGGGAAAAAGGCCGCAAACCGCGCCCCGCCCGGGGCGGTCGCCGAGGCCAGCGTGCGCTGCCTGAAGCGTCACGTGCCGCCGGCGGTGCCGGGCATCGCCTTTCTCTCCGGCGGACAGTCGCCCACCGAGGCCACGCAGCACCTGTCGCTGATCAACCGCCTCGGGCCGCTGCCGTGGGCGCTCACCTTCAGCTACGGCCGCGCGTTGCAGGACACTGCGCTCAAGGCATGGGGCGGCCAGCCGGCCGGATTTGCCGCGGGGCAGCGGGAATTCCACCGCCGTGCCCGGCTCAACGGGCTCGCGACCACGGGCCGCTATACGCCCGACATGGAAGCTCAGGCGGCCTGAGACCTCCAAGGAAGAAAGTACCCGCGTGGCCGATTCACAACCCACCTTACATCCCGCCGCCGAGACAGACGCGGTAATCGACGTACGTGACGTGCACTACGCCATCGATGGCCGGCCGATTTTCGCCGGGCTGGATATCCGCGTCTGCCAGGGCCTCATTACCGCCGTGATGGGGCCGAGCGGCACGGGCAAGACGACGCTGCTGCGCCTGATTACCGGACAGATCTACGCCGACCGGGGCCGGGTGTCGGCGTTCGGCCGTGAAGTGGCCGACATGGGCCGGGCGGAGCTTTACGCCACTCGCCGACGCATGGGCATGCTCTTTCAGAACGGGGCGTTGCTGACCGATCTGACTGTCTTCGAAAATGTCGCCTTTCCCGTGCGCGAGCACACCGATCTGCCGGAGCCGCTGATCCGCAATCTCGTGCTGACCAAGCTCGAAGCGGTGGGACTGCGCGGGGCGGCGCAACTGATGCCCGCGGAGCTCTCCGGAGGCATGGCACGCCGCGTGGCGCTTGCCCGGGCCATCGTGATGGACCCGGAAGTGCTGATCTACGACGAGCCCTTCGTCGGTCTCGACCCGATCTCTCTCGGCGTGATCCTGCGCCTGATCAAGCAAATGAACGATGTCCTCGGCATCACGAGCGTGGTCGTTTCCCACGACGTGCACGAGATCGCCACGATCGCCGATCACAGCTACCTGCTCTCCGATGGTCGCGTGGTCGCCTCGGGCTCGCCGGCGGAGCTCGCGGCGAGCGATTCGGCGACCGTCCAGCAGTTCATGACCGGCAGCGCCGAAGGGCCGGTGCGCTTTCACTATCCGGCCGCCGATTACGCGACCGAGTTGCTAGGAGCGGAAAGAGGATGAGCAACGGTTCTCGGGAAGGCGTGCAGGAAGCGCTGCGCAAGACCGGCGTCACGGCTCTGTTCTTCGGCAGGCTGCTCGCCGCGTGCGTGCCGGCGCTCGCGCGCCCGCGGCTCATCATCGCGCAGGTCTACAACGCCGGCGCCCGCTCGCTCATCATCATCATGCTCTCGGGGCTGTTCACCGGCATGGTCCTGGGCCTGCAGGGCTACGATCTGCTGCAGCGGTTCGGCGCCACATCGGCCCTGGGGATCGCCGCGGCGCTGTCGTTGCTCAAAGAGCTGGGGCCCGTTCTCACCGCGCTGCTGTTCGCCGGCCGGGCCGGCACCGCGCTCACCTCGGAGATCGGCCTGATGCGGGCCACGGACCAGCTCACCGCAATGGAGGTCATGGCGGTCGATCCGATGCGTCACGTCGCCGCGCCCCGCTTCCTCGGCGGGCTCATCGCCCTGCCGCTGCTCACGGCGATCTTCATCGTCATCGGCCTGTTCGGAGCGCAGCTCGTCGGCGTGCAGATGATGGGGGTCGATCGCGGCATTTTCTGGTCGCAGATGCAGAGCGCGATCGCCCTGAAGGACGTGACCGAGGGGGTCGTCAAGAGCGTGGTATTCGGGGCGGTCTTGAGCCTGATCGCCGTCAACGAGGGCTACCACGCGGACCCGACCGCCGAAGGTGTGGGCAGGGCCACGACCCGCACCGTGGTCGCCTCGTCCGTGATGACGCTGTTGCTCGATTACGTATTGACCGCTGCATTTTTGTAAGAGGATAGTCGCCCATGCGCGCCAATCGCTCCCTGGAGATCGGAACGGGCCTGTTCGTGCTGCTGGGCCTGGCCGCGCTCCTGTTTCTTACCACCCAGCTGCCCTCGAGCGGCATGAAGTTCGGCTTCGGAACGCCTCCCGGCTATCAGGTGACGGCGGAATTCGACAACATCGGCGATCTGAAGGTCGGCGCGCCCGTCAAGATGGCTGGCGTGCGCATCGGCGAGGTCACCAACATCGGATTCGATACCAACAGCGAGCGCGCCAAGGTGTGGTTGAACATCCACAAGAGGTACAACCAGATCCCGGTGGACAGCTTCGCCAGCATCGACACCGAGGGATTGCTCGGCGGGCAGTACGTCAGCATCAGCCCGGGCGGACTTACGACCTACCTCAAGAACGGCAGCCGGATCATGGAGACCCAGTCGGCCTTGGTGCTCGAGAATCTGATCAACAAGTTCTTCGCCAACTTTTCCAGCAAGAGCGGCTCCGGCAGCCAGGGCGGCTCGAAGGGGCCCAAGTGATGAGACCAGCGATAGTAGTGATCGGCGCGGCGCTCGCCGCCGCCATGGTGCAGCTTCCCGCCCATGCCGTCCCCGCGCCGCAGGCGGCGCCGGCAGAGCGGCAGGCCGCCCCCGCGTGGGTGCAGCCCTCGCAAGTCATAGAGACCGCAGCTCGGCAGTTGCTCGAGGCGCTCAAAGGCCATCGGGAAGAATACCGCAAGGATCCGGCCAAGGTGACCCCGCTGGTCGACAAGTACCTGCTGCCGCATGTCGATACGCGGCTCGCCGCGCAGTTGGTGCTCGGCCGGTACTGGCGCACGGCCAGCCCGGAGCAGCGGCGGCGCTTCATCGATGCGTTCTACCATTCGATGATGGTCAACTTCGGCGGCGCGCTCGCCGACTTCCGATCCAACATGCTGAAGGTCTTTCCGACCCATTTGCGTCCCGGTACCAACTTCGCGACGGTGCGCACGGAGATGACGCGCGGCAACGGCTCCCGGGTGTCGGTGGTATACCTCATGCAGTTGACGCCGAGGGGCTGGCAGGCTTTCGATGTCCATATCGACGGCGTCAGCTACGTCAAGAGCTATCGGGAAGACTTCGCCTCGCAGATCAGGCAGCAGGGCCTCGATGCGGTGATCAAGCGCCTGCAGGAAGGCGCGAAGCCGAGCGCGATCGTTCACGCGGACAGCGGCTCATGAGCACGACGGCGCCCGTCCCCCATGCCGGGTCGGCGGCGGGTGCCTCGTTCGAGCTGTCGGTGTCATCGCCGCAGCGATGCGAGGCGCGCGGGGCGCTCACTTTCGCGACCGCCCGTCGTGCGCGCAAGCAGGGTCTGCTGGTGCTGCGCAGTGCCGGCCGGGAGCTTTCGATCGACTGCGGCGCGATCTCTCACGCCGACAGCGCCGGGCTCGCCGTGCTGCTCGACTGGCTGGCGGCGGCGAGGCGCGCGGGGTGCTCGCTGCGCTTGCAGCGACTCCCGCAGGGCGTGCTGGCGCTGGCGCACATCAGCGCGGTGGAGGAGCTGCTGCAAAAGGGAGTCTGAGAGGGGCTCCTCGCGCCGCACCCGCAGCCGCCGCTTCGCGGCGTTTCCGGGGTGCAGCGCCCGCTGCGCAGGTCGGCACGAACTGGTAGCGCGACAGACCAAGTATCGCAACGTTCCGGGTAGAGCGGAGTCGGTGTTGATGGTTGCCGCTCGATGTCGAGTGCTGTCCGGACATTGCGAAATTACTGTGTCGGCGCACTAGTTGCCGCCCGACTTCTCGAGCTCCTTGAGCTCCTGCTCGGCTCCGCTCGGGCCTTTCCTCGGGCCCTTGACCATGAATCTGCGCTGCTCCAGGTAGGTATTGCGCGCGAAGGCGTAGTGATCGAAGGCCTGCTGGTCCAGGCGCAAAATCGGCAGCAGATGCGCTCCGGTGTTGAGCGTACCGACCGCGCGGGTGCCGTAATCGGCCCATGTGTTCTGCACATAGTGCAGCGGATCGGCGAACTCGGCGGGCACCAGCCCGATCGCGTCCCGCACGTCCGAGGGGCCCAGGAACGGCAGCACCAGGTAAGGTCCCGTCGGGATGCCCCACTTGCCGAAAGTCTGGCCGAAGTCCCGGTCGTGGCGCACCAGGCCCATGCTCGTGGCGGGATCAAGGAGCCCGCCGATGCCGAAGGTGCTGTCCACCACGAACCGCACCGTGTCCTTCCCGAAGTCGAGCACCTGTCCCTGCAGCAGATCGTTGACGATCACCTCCGGGTAGGTGAGGTTGTGAAAGAAGTTGCCGATCCCGGTCTGGATCGGATGCGGTGTGATGCGTACGTAGGTTTTGGCCACGGGCTCGGCGATATCGGTGTAGAACCCGTAGTCGAAGCTCCACGTCGCGCGATTCATCCGCTGCCACGGGTCGCGCGGATCGCGCTCCGAGGGTGGCACCGTGGCGCAGCCGACGAACGTCAGGCACCCGAGGGCGAGGGCAAGCGAGAGTCTGATGCGATTGCCTGGCATGACCTGTCCTTGTGCAAAAATCACATTGTAGCAGCGGAATCCGCAGTCTTCGAACTTTGCGCGGCCAAGTCAATGAAAAGAGACACGAGTTCTCGCCGCCCGGACCCGTTCAGGCGGGGTGCTGAGCTCGAGAATCCAGGGAGACTGCGCAGGCTGCGGGGATCAGCTGCCGTGATGTCGGCGCATTCTCATCAGGTATCCCTTGGCCTGTTTGAGCGCCGCGCTGATGCGCTGTCGCTGCACGGGGTTGAGGTTGGGCATGCCGAGGGCGATCTGGAACTGCTTGACGGCGAGCGGCACATTGCCCGTGTCGAGCTGGTAGTAGCCCATGTAGTAGTACGCGCCCCCGAGATCGCCCGCCGCGCTGGCGGCGCGCGCGGTGAGCTCGATCTCGCCGGGAGTCGGGTCCACCAGGTTGAACAGGTTGCGCAGCAGCACGTGTGCCTGCGCGTTCTTGCCGTCCGCCATCAGCGTCTGGGCGTACCGCACCGTCACCGGCACATTGAGCGGAAACAGCCGCTCGGCGTGCGCGAAAGTGGCGAGCGCCTGCGGCATCTCGCCCGCCTGCGCCTGCGCCTGCCCGAGCGCGATGTAAAGGAGGTGCAGGTCGGGGTGCCTCCGCAACAGCTGCGTGAGCAGCTTCACCGCTTGCGGCGCCCGACGGTCGCGCATCAGCGCCAGCGCATCCCCATACATCGTGCCCAGGCTGTGATCGCCGTGGGCGATCTTCATGGCGAAATACCGCTGCACGTTCTCGTCCGCCGGCGCAGTCAGCACCCGGATGCGCGCCTTGATCAGGTAGTAGTCGGCCGAGCTGGTGTCCGGTACCGGCGGATACTGTGCCGCGTGCGCGCGCGTGTAGGCAACGCGATCGGCGGTCATCGGGTGACCGATGAGCACCGCCGGGACCCAGGCGTCCTGCAGGCCCTGCAGCCGCATCAGTTTCTCGAATACGTCGGGCATGCCTTCGGGATCGAAGCCGGCGGCCGCCAGAAGCTCCAGGCCGACGCGGTCGGCCTCCTCTTCCACGCTGCGGCTGTAGTCGATCTGCTCCTGGGCCGCGAGCCCCTGCGAGGCGACGATGCCGCCGGCAATGGCGTTGCCGCTGCCGCTCGCCGCCCCGAGCAGGATCGTCGCCAGCATGGCGGCGAGGGAATCTATGTTGGCGTGTTGCGCGTTGAGGAGCTTGCGGGCGATGTGGTTCTGCACCTCGTGCGCGGTCTCGTGGGCCATCACCGCCGCGAGCTCCGACTCCGTATGGGTGAACAGAATCAGGCCGGAGTTGATGAACACGTTGTGGCCCGGGGCGGCGAACGAGTTGATCACCGGGGTGTTGACGCAGAAGTAGTGAAAGCTGGCCGCCCCGAGCGGGCTTTGCGCGGCGAGCCGCTTGCCGACGGAATTCAGGTACTCCTCGACCTCGGGGTCCCCGATGAGCTGATGCTGTGCGCGCATCTGCAACATCATCTCGTAGCCGATCTGGTACTGCTCTTGCATCGGCAGCACGACCGAGGCCGGACTGCTGAGATCGGGCAGCTGGGATTCGAGCGCCGAGGGCAGATCTGTGGTCAGCGGGATCGGCGGCAGGGGCGGAGGGGAGACAAATTTGGAAGGCCCACGGGAAGGCTCGCGCACGGTGCTCAACGGCATCGGCGGCGAGACAGGAGGCACCCCGGCCGCCGCCACCGTGGCGGTCACGAAGGCGGCCAGCAGAACCCAGACGAGCGCGCGCATGCAGATTGGACCTCGACCAACGGGAAACGGTTTCCCTGGAAATACAGAAGCTTACAAATCTTCAGGCACAGAACGGCCCGCCGGCGACACGGCCAGCTTACCAAAAAGCGCGGGCCTCAAAGATTGTCCGAGGCGAAGTCCGCCAGCCGGGAACGCTCTCCGCGCAACAGGGTCACATGCCCGGAGTGCGGCCAGCCCCGAAAGCGGTTGACCGCATAGGTCAGGCCCGATGTCGTCTCAGTCAGGTACGGGGTGTCGATCTGGGCGACGTTGCCGAGGCTGACCAGCTTGGTCCCGGGACCGGCGCGGGTGACGAGCGCCTTCATCTGCTTGGGCGTGAGGTTCTGTGCCTCGTCGAGGATCACGAAACGGTTGAGAAACGTGCGCCCGCGCATGAAGTTGAGCGAGCGGATCTTGATGCGGTTGCGCAGCAGGTCCTGGGTGGCCGCCCGACCCCAATTGCCTCCCTCCTGGCCGCCGGTGAGCACCTCGAGGTTGTCCATCAGAGCACCCATCCAGGGCTCCATCTTTTCTTCCTCGGTGCCGGGGAGGAACCCGATGTCCTCTCCGAGCGGAATCGTCACCCGCGTCATGATGATCTCGACGAAGCGGTTGCTTTCGAGCGTCTGCGTCAGCCCTGCTGCGAGCGTGAGCAATGTCTTGCCGGTTCCCGCCGGCCCCAGCACCGTCACGAAGTCGATCTGCGGGTCCATGAGCAGGTTCAGGGCGAAGTTCTGCTCCCGGTTGCGCGCGGTGATGCCCCAGACGCTGTGTCGCTCGCTGCGGTGGTCCCGCAGCAGCTCGATGACGGCCGATCCGCCCTCGATCCGGCGCACGATGCCCTCTATCCCCCGCGGGCTGTCCTCGTACACCCCCTGGTTCGGCTGCCAGCCGGCTACCGCGGGGCCTGCGATCTCGTAGAACGTGCGCTCGCCTTCCTTCCACGAGCGCATGCCCTGGCCGTGGCGCTCCCAGAAGTCGCCCGCCAGGGCGGTCATGCCGCCAAAGAGAACGTCGCTGTCATCCAGCGTCTTGTCGCTGTAGTAATCCTCGACGTGCACACCAAGGACCGCCGCCTTGATGCGCAGGTTGATGTCCTTGGAGACGAGAATGACGCGCGTGTCCGGCAGCTCGCGCTGCAGCGTCAGCGTCTGCGTCAGGATGACGTTGTCGTTGCCGGGACCTGGTGCGCCGGCGGGTGCCGGGGTCGGCTGACGGGTTTGGAAGTAGAGCCGGCCCGAGGACGGCTTCTTGCCATGGTTGCCGCTGTAGCGCCCGGGTAGCGGCAGTCCCTGGTCTATCTGCTCCTTGGTAGCCCCGCGCATCATGTCGTCGAGGAACCGGCTGACCTGACGAACGTTGCGGGAGGCTTCCGAGAGGCCCTTCTTGTGGGCATCCAGCTCTTCGAGCACCACCATGGGCAGGTAGACATCGTGCTCCTCGAAGCGAAAGATGCAGGCCGGGTCGTGCATCAGCACATTGGTATCGAGCACGAAGATGCGCCTGTCGCCGCGCGGCCTGGCTCTGGGCTCGGAGTGAGGCAAGGGACGCTCGGGGGGGTGGGGTGCGCTCGCGCGCGGGGCGCTGCCTGCCGGCCGGGCGTCGTCAGAGAGACCGCGTTGCTTCAAGGACTTCCTCCGCGTGCCCCGGGACCCTCACCTTGCGCCACTCCCGCCGCAGCACGCCCTGTGCATCGATCAGAAAGGTGCTGCGCTCGATGCCGAGGAACTTGCGCCCGTAGAGGCTCTTTTCCCGGATGACGTCGAAGAGCTTGCATACGCGCTGCTCCTCGTCCGAGAGCAGCTGGAACGGCAGCCGCTCCTTGGCCTTGAATTTCTCGTGCGAGCTCAAGCTGTCGCGCGAGATGCCGACGATGTCCGCCCCCTCTTTGCGGAACGTGGCATGCAGGTCGCGGAAGTCCTGGGACTCGCGCGTACACCCCGAGGTCAGGTCCTTGGGGTAGAAATAGACCACCAGGGCGCGCCCTGCGGCATCCTTCAGTCTGAAGGTGCCGCCGCCGGTGGCGGGGAGCGAGAAATCGGGGACCTTGGCCCCAGGGATGATTTTCGGCATCGTGGATAAAGCTGCCTAGGATTTCACTGGTTCGAGGATGGCATCGAGATTCAGGGAATCGCAGTAGTCCATGAATTCCTCGCGCAGGTGCGCCACGGGAATGCGGCTGGGCACATTGACGATCATCTGCACCGAGAACATGGGCGCGCCGGTGTGCGCCGCAGGATAGCTGCGAGTGGAGACCTCGGCGATGTCGATGCTGCGGCTCGCAAAGAAGCCTGACAAGCCCGCGACGATACCGCCCTGATCGAGACTGACGACGTCGATCGAGTACGGCAGCATGTCCGTACGCGCAGGTCGCGGCTCCGTGCGCTTCATGTGCACGCTGAGGTTGCCCGCCTCGGCCAGGCGCTTGAGCTCGGTTTCCAGCTTGGCGAGTGCGTGCCAGTTGCCCGAGACCAGCAGCAACATCGCGAACTCGGCCCCCAGGGCCACCATGCGGCTCTCGGTAATGTTGCCGCCGCACTCGCTGATCACCCGGGTCAGCTCGTGGACCATCCCTGTTCTGTCGCTGCCGATCGCCGAGACGGCAAGGTGCTGCTTCATTTGTTCCGTGGGAGCGCTCATCAATGGGCTTGGAGCGCGAGTGTACCGGGAGCGCGGGTTGCTGGCGACAACGGCGTCCGGGCTCCTGCGAGGCGCTGGATCCGGGCATTGCCCTGCACGCAGGCCCCGCTGCGCGTAATACCGGGGCGTGCGTATCCCTGACCGCCCGTGCGACGCATGCGTCGCGCTCTGCCCGCACCCGCCACGGCAACGAGCAAAGAGCGTGCAAAAAGCGTGGTTTTTGCCTGCCGCTTACTACCTGCGACGGGCCTATCCCATGCCGGCTCTGCACGCTCGGCTACGCCCAAAGGTCACGGCAACCGCCTGGCGGCAGGGGGTTGACCCGGCGCGGCGGAGCCGCGTTCCGCAGGCGGGGGACTGCCGATAGCGGGTGGATAGCGGCTATACTCGAAAGCCATCCGTCCTCTGCGGCCCTCTCGGTCAGAAATCGTGAATCCTTCCTTCACATCCGCGGCAAACGGTCGCGGTCCCGTCGTCGCAGGCAGCCTCGTCGCCATCGTCACGCCCATGGATGGGGATGGAGCAATCGACTACGCCGCCTGGGCCAGGCTCATCGACTGGCATATCGAGAGCGGAACAGCCGGCATTGTGGTCGGGGGCACCACTGGGGAGTCCGCCGCTTTGACCGAGGCGGAGCTGCAGGAGCTCGTGAGGCGTGCCTGCGAGCAGGCAGCCGGCCGCATCGCCATCATCGCCGGCGCCGGAACGAGCAGCACGGCGACCACGGTGGGCCGCTCCCGGCGGCTGTCGGAGCTGCCGATCGATGCCATCCTGGTCGTCACGCCGGCGTACAACAAGCCCACCCAGGAGGGCCTGTATCGGCACTTCGCGGCCGTGGCGGAGGCCGCAGGCAAGCCGGTGGTGCTTTACAATGTGCCGGCGCGCACCGCCGTGGACATGCTGCCCGCGACGATCGGCCGGCTGTCGCAACTTCAGCGTATCGTCGCGGTCAAAGAAGCCGTGCCGGGACCTGAGCGGGTCGGCGAGATTCTCGCGGCCAGCCGCGAGGGTTTTGTGGTTCTAAGCGGCGACGATGCCACGGCGCGCGAGGCGATGCTCGCCGGGGCGAAGGGGGTGATTTCGGTGACCGCGAATGTGGCGCCGAAGGCCATGGCGCAGATGGTTGCCGCCGCGATGCACGGGGATGCGTCGGCTGCGGAGCGCCTCGATGCGCCGTTGGCGCCGTTGCATCGCGGCCTGTTTTTCGAGCCCAATCCCATCCCGGTCAAATGGGCGCTTGCGCAGCTCGGCCGGATCGGTCACGGCATCCGGTTGCCGCTGACGGAACTGTCCGAGGCGCCTCGGCCGGCTCTGCTCGCCGCCATGCGCACCGCCGGGACGATTTGAGTATTTCACCAGGGGTGCTTGGTCAACGTTTTCTCCTCCCGCAAGGCAGGGGAAAGCCCCGAATCAAGAGGCTGAAGATCGGATGAAGTTCAGAGCCGCATGGGTTCTTGCTGCCGCGCTGCCTGCGCTGGCCGGCTGTCATTCCATTCCTTTGCACATGCCGTGGCATCACGGACCGCGCATCGCCTCCTGCTATGAGCCGCAGCCCTACATGCGCGCCCGGAGCGTGCCTCCGCTGAGGATTCCTGAAGGCCTGGATAGCCCGAATACCAGCAATGCCCTCGTGGTGCCGGCGCTGAAGGGACCGGCACCCCCGCCGCCGAAGCCGGGGCAGCCCTGCCTGGACGCGCCGCCGTCCTTCAACGTACCGCACCCGCTGCCCGCCCCCAAGGCCTGAGGCGCCGCACGGAGGGCGGATCCGTCGCCCCCCCCTGCCGGCGGAGCCGGACCGTAGTATCATGCGCGGCCCCGCCGCGGGCGCGCTGCCGCGGTCTGGCTGGGTGCCCGGCCGAAGACGATTCTGGTAGGGTCCTCATCGGACCGCGCGCGGTGTTGGAGCAATATGCAAAGGACGCGGAGAGGTGGCCGAGCGGTCGAAGGCGCTGGACTGGAATTCCAGTAACATCTTCACGGGTGTTCGTGGGTTCGAATCCCACCCTCTCCGCCAGCTCTGTCCGGCCCTGTCTGTCCAGCGTGACAAAGCCTGACAAATCAACGAATTGGGCTATTGCCTGTCGTGCTGCGTCCCGTCAAAATGCCATTCCCGGCCAAAAAGTACGCACGGAGTCCGCACGGCAATGGCATCGATTACGCACTACGGCGAGGGCTGGCGGGCGCACCTGTTCGTCGCCGGCCGGCGGGAGTCCCGGCTCTTCAAGCTGCGCCGGGAAGCGGAGCGGTGGGCGGCGAAGCGCGAGGCCGCGCTGCGCGGCGGGGGTACTGCCATCACGTTTGCCGAGGCCGCCGAGCGCTGGCTGGCGCAGCACCTGCCGGAGCTGAGTCACGCGAACAGCCAGCGCACGGTGGAGCAGTCGATCCGGGATTATGTCCTGCCGGCGATTGGCCGGCACCGGCTCGACGAGCTGCGCCGGGGGGACCTGGTCGATGTGGTGCGCCGCGTCGCGGCGGCGGGGAAGGGGGAGACCGCACACCGTCTCGGGCAGCGTATCCGCGCGATTCTCGATCACGCTGTCGATCACGGCGATATCGAGTCGCATCCCGGGGCGGGGCTCTCCAGGGTCCTGCCGGCGGTGGAGAAGACGCCGATGCCGGCGGTGACGCCGGCGGAACTACCGGCGCTGATGACGGCCATCGACCGCTACCCGGTGTTACGTCCCGCGATAAATCCGGCCGGTTGACCCGAGCTGTTCCAGGGAGACAAGCGGCGTGATGGGAAGCGGATTCGGGCGGTTTGAGCGGGGACACGTTCCCGGCGGATAGCGGGATATCCGGGAGAGGATGGCGTTCCCAGTTCCCGTTCCCGTGCGCTGTAGTGACGAGTGGGAACGGGAACGAGAAGTGATGCGAGCAAGGGGCGCTGACTCATTCAGCGTTGTGGCAAGGGACGCAGATTCACCCGCAAGCGATGAGCCTGAGCGTCCCTGCGCAAGAGGCGACGCCGCACTTCCCTGTGCGGCTCGCTGCCGCCCACGGAGTCAGGCGCCCGAGGGAGTCAGGAGGCCGCTGGAGCGGCCGAGGCGATAGCCCTGCTCGTCGCGCAGGAGCTCTCCGGAGCGGGTCAGGACGGTGAGTCGCTCGTGG
>JAJYUA010000026.1 GCA_021792755.1 Pseudomonadota bacterium | reverse complement strand
GAGCAGCACCCCGTCGCGGTCGGTGAGGATGATGGAGTACCCGGAGCCGGCGAGCTGGTGGTAGAGGTGGGCCATCTCCGCATCGGCGAGGGCCATCAGCGCCTGATTGCGCTCCTTGCGGGCGAGGTGCTCCTGGCGCGGCAGCACGAACGGCTCTCGCTCGGATTGCGGATCGAGGTGGTACTCGTTGAGGCAGCGCAGCCAGGAGCGCTTGATGTACTCGGGCGTGCCCGGCCACTCGTCGCGCGCGGTGCCCCGCAGCACCTCCTGGATGTAGCGCACATGATCGGCCTGGAGCATGAGCGAATTCCTCCCCCTCCACCGGTCTCGGCCATTATGCGCCGCGCCGGCGGCCAGGCCGGCGAGCATCGATTCCGATACATGAGGCCCGAAGAGTGTTCCGAATCGGGACAGCGCCTTCCGGCACACGCACCGGATGCGTACGGCGCGTGAACCCGCCGCCGGCGCGCGTAGACTGCCGCCTCCGGGGGGCGGATCCCCCAGTCGAGAGCCATCCATGAAAACCAAAGCAGCAATCGCGTACGCGCCGGGCAAGCCGCTTGAGATCGTGACCGTGGACCTTGAAGGTCCGAAGGCCGGCGAGGTGCTGGTCGAGATCAAGGCGAGCGGCGTCTGCCACACCGACGAGTTCACCCGCTCGGGCGCCGATCCGGAAGGGCTCTTTCCGGCGATCTTCGGCCACGAGGGCGCGGGCATCGTCGTTGACGTGGGCGCGGGGGTGAGCTCGGTGAAAAAGGGCGATCACGTGATCCCGCTCTACACGCCCGAGTGCCGGCAGTGCAAATCCTGCCTGTCGCGCAAGACCAACCTCTGCACCGCGATCCGCGCCACCCAGGGCAAGGGCCTGATGCCCGACGGCACCAGCCGCTTCTCCATCGGCGGGCAGATGGTGCACCACTACATGGGCTGCTCGACCTTCTCCAACTACACGGTGTTGCCGGAGATCGCAGTGGCGAAGATCCGCGAGGATGCGCCCTTCGAGAAAGTCTGCTACATCGGCTGCGGCGTCACCACGGGCGTCGGTGCGGTGATCAACACCGCCAAGGTCGAGCCGGGCGCGAATGTGGTCGTCTTCGGCCTGGGCGGCATCGGACTGAACGTCATTCAGGGTGCGCGCATGGTCGGGGCCAACATGATCGTCGGCGTGGACCTCAATCCGCGGCGCAAGGCGCTCGCGGAGAGCTTCGGCATGACCCACTTCGTCAACCCCAAGGACGTCGGCGGCGATCTCGTGCAGCACCTGATCGCCCTCACCGAGGGCGGCGCCGATTACAGCTTCGAGTGCGTGGGCAACGTCGAGCTGATGCGCCAGGCGCTCGAGTGCTGCCATCGCGGCTGGGGCGTCTCGGTGATCATCGGGGTCGCCGGCGCCGGCCAGGAGATCAGGACCCGCCCGTTCCAGCTGGTCACCGGGCGGGTGTGGAAGGGCTCGGCTTTCGGCGGGGCGCGCGGCCGCACCGACGTGCCGAGAATCGTCGACTGGTACATGGACAAGAAGATCAGGATCGACGATCTCATCACGCACGTGATGCCGCTGGAAAAAATCAATGACGCGTTCGACCTGATGCACCGCGGGGAGTCGATCCGCTCGGTCGTAACGTTCTGAACGCCTGCAGCTACTACAGAGGAAACATCATGGCTATCTCGATACATCCGCTAGTCGATCACGGCGTCAAGGCCGGCAGTCCGTCATTTTCCGGCGGCACCCTCACGTGCAAGTGCGCTTCCGATCCCGTAACGGTGAGCATTGGGGCCAACGTCGCGTTCGACCACGTCTGCGGCTGCACCAAGTGCTGGAAGCCGGCCGGGGCGCTGTTCTCGCTCGTGGCGGTGGTGCCCCGGGACAAGCTCAAGGTGACCGCCCATGCGCACAAGCTGAAGATCGTCGACGAGAGCGCCGTGATCCAACGCTACCGCTGCACCGGCTGCGGCGTGCACCTGTACGGGCGGATCGAGAAGACGGACCACGCCTTCCATGGGTTCGATTTCGTCCATCCGGAGCTCTTCAAGGAGCACGGTTGGGCGGCGCCCGAGTTCGCGGCGTTCGTTTCGTCCATCATCGAGTCAGGGTTCCCTCCGGCGCGCATGGGCGAGGTGCGCGCGCGGCTGAAAGAGCTCAAGCTGGAGCCTTACGACTGCCTCTCACCCGCCCTGATGGATGCCATCGCCACGCATGCGGCCAAGCAGAAGGGTGTGCTGGCGGGCTGAGCGATCCATTGAGGGGGTATCGATGTTCACACAGTGTCTTCGGGCGCCGCGGCACGGGCTGCGGGCAAGCGTGAGCGGCAGTTTGGCGGCAGCCAGCCGGCCACGGCGCGAAGCGGCGATCGCATTCGGGCGGAAACGAGACACTGGTGTATCAAATATAGGTCAATCCGGCTCATCGGCGAGCACTTGGGCCGCCCGTTGTGCCGGGTCTGACCGCCGCGCGCATAGTAGCGACCTTCGAGTTGACATACGGCGTACAAACTCAAAACAGCCTAACGTAGGAGAACCAAACCGTGTATACGCAAACTGATCGCAGGCCAGGGGGGGCGGATCGGCGCAAATGGCGATGGTTGCTCACGGGCGCCGCCGCCGCGCTGCTCACCGCCGGCCTTTACTCCTGCTCCCTCTCGAAACCGGTCCAGGCCCATGTCCTCGGTCCCACCGGGGCGAACTGGACCAAGGTCGGGGGTAACGATTACAACTGGCGTTACAGCGACCTCAGACAGATCAATACGGGCAATGCGCACAAGCTGCAGGTCGCCTGGACCATGTCCACGGGCGTGCTGCGCGGCCACGAAGGTCAGCCGCTGGTCATCAACAACAGGATGTACTTCGAGACCCCGTACCCGAATCACGTGTACGCGGTCGACCTGAGCGATAAGAACCACCGGGTGCTGTGGGAGTTCACGCCGCCGCCGGACGCCAATGCACCGCCGGTCGCCTGCTGCGACGTGGTCAACCGCGGCGTGAGCTATCGCGACGGCATGGTCTACATGACGGCATTGGACGGCATGGTCTACGCGCTCAATGCCGCGAACGGCCACGTGATGTGGAGCTTCAAGAACGCCTATCCGAGGGACGGCCAGACGATTACCGCCGCGCCCCAGGTGTTCGGCGACGTGGTGCTGGTGGGCGTCTCGGGCGGTGAGTTCGGCGTGCGTGGCTATCTCACCGCGCTCAATGCCGCAACGGGCAAGATGATGTGGCGCGCCTATAGCGAGGGGCCGGACAACCAGCTGCTGTTCAACCCGCGCACCACCATCAATGGCGCCACCGGAAAGCCGGTGGGCGTCGATTCCAGCCTCAAGACCTGGCGGGGCACGGAGTGGAAAGAGGGCGGCGGAACGACGTGGGGCTGGTATTCCTACGACCCGAAGCTCGACCTCATCTACTACGGCAGCGGCAATCCGGGCACCTGGAATCCCTCGCAGCGGCCGGGCCTGAACCGCTGGTCCATGACCATCTTCGCCCGTAACCTGCAAACCGGCGAGGCAAAGTGGGTGCTTCAGATGACCCCGCACGACGGCTGGGACTTCGACGGTGTCAACGGGATGATCCTGTTCAATGACCACGTCGACGGCCACACGATCCCCGCGCTCGCGCACTTCGATCGCAACGGGTTCATGTTCGTGCTGAATCGGGTCACCGGCAAGCCTCTGCTGGTCGAGAAGTACGATCCGTCGGTGAACTGGGCCTCCCGCTGGAGCATCGCCCAGGGCAAGCCCATCGTCGACCCGAAGTACATGACGAAAGCGGGTGTCAACGTGAAGGGCATCTGCCCGGCCGCGCAGGGCGACAAGGACGAGCAGCCGGTGTCGTATGATCCGCAGACCGGCCTCATCTATGCGCCGCTCAATCACCTGTGCATGGACTACCAGGCGTTTGCCGTGAAGTACAAGGCGGGCTTCCCGTTCGTCGGGGCGATCGTCAACATGCTGCCCGGCCCGGGGGGCTACCGCGGACGGTTCATCGCGATCAGCCCGCAGACCGGCAAGACCGCGTGGCAGATCCACGACGAGTTCCAGGACTGGGGCGGGGCGCTCACGACCGCCGGCGGCCTGGCGTTCTACGGCACGCTCAAGGGGGATTTCCGCGCGGTCGACGTGCACACCGGCAAGATCCTCTACAGCTTCCATTGCCCCTCGGGGATCATCGGCAACCCGATCACCTACATGCATGACGGCCGCCAGTATGTCGCCGTGCTGAGCGGGGTCGGAGGCTGGGCGGCCATCGGCATGACCAACGACCTGCACAAGTCCACCGCCGGGCTCGGCGCAGTGGGTCTGGTTGCCAATCTGCACAACTACACGCAGCTCGGCGGAACGCTGATGGTCTTCGCGCTGCCGCGCGCCTGAGGCGTAAGGGAAGCGCCGCGGGTGTAGGGTGAGAGTCGCGCTTCCTTCATAGTGGGAATGGGCCGCGCCGGAAACCTCCGGCGCGGCCTTTTTTTTCGGTGTGGGCTTTTTTCCGCCTGCCTCTTTTTTTCCGGCAGCGGAAGTGCCAGCATCGCAGTCAGTCCTGGATTGATTTTCGGAGGGGCCGATGAGGAAAAAAACGATCACGGGGTGGGTTTGGGGTCTGGCGGTGGCCTGTCTCGTGGGCGGCTATGCGCACGCGGCGTTCGCCAAGCCGCTCAAGGTGTGCGCCGATCCCAACTACATGCCGTATTCCAATAAGCTCGGCCAGGGCTTCGAGAACAAGGTGGCGCAGCTGGTCGGGCACGCGCTCGGGCGTCCCGTGCAGTACGTGTGGTCGAGCTACCGCCAGAAGGGCGGGTTCGAGAACTTTCTGGCGCTGAACCTCGACAAGCACCGCTGCGACATGATCATGAATCTCCCGTACGGGGACTACGAGGAGACCTTCACGAAGCCGTATTACGGCTCGACTTACGTGTTCGTTTACAAGAAGGGCAAGCGCTACGATCTCTCGGAGGGCATGGACTCGCCCATCCTCAGCCACGTCAAGATCGGCTTCGAGGTCGGCACGCCGGTGGAGGCGGGGCTGAAGATGCGCGGGCTCGTGCTGTCGGCGGTTCCCTTCAACACGGCCGGCAGCGAAACGGCCTCGCCCAAGGCTCCTTTGCAGGCCGTCGAGGACGGCAAGGTGGACGTGCTGATCACCTGGGAGCCGCTGGTCGGCTATTTCATCCAGAAGGATTTCCGCAACCTCACCATGATGCGGGTGCCTGACACCGATGCGCTCGGCGCGCCGGAACGCTACCTGTTTTTCATCTCGATGGGGGTCGCGCCCGGCGAGACGGCGCTCAAGCACCAGCTTGATCAGGTGATCAGGACACACAAGGCGCAGATCCAGCGGATCATGACCGCCTACAATGTCCGCATCCTGCCTTGAGCGGGCGTCGGACGTTGCGACATTCACTCACACGCACTTAAGACCAATGACAGCGATGCAGTTCATGAGCCATCCCAGTTGCACCCTCTCCAGCCGAGCTTCCGCTCCCGCTCGCAGCAACCGGCATCAGACTCGGCAGCGGATCATCCAGGTCCTGCTGGGCGTCACGGCGCTCGCGTCCGCCTTGGCGGCGGCAGGGCCGGCCACGGCGGCGGTGGCCAAAGTGCCTGCGGGGGAGAAGGTTGCGCGAGGCAGCAATTGCTTCTCCTGCCATGCCGTGCATCACAAGGTGGTCGGGCCGGCCTTTCAGGCGGTGGCCAAGCGCTTCGCGCACCAGCCGGGGGCGAAGGCGATGCTCATGCATGCCGTCAAGTTCGGCCACGTCGGCACCTGGGGACAGATCCCCATGCCGCCGCACCCGAAGCTGAGCCCCCTGCAGCTCGATGAGGTCATCACCTGGGTGCTGTCGATCAAGCCGCAGGCCGCGGCCGCCGTCGTGCACAAGACCTACACCTATGTCGTCGACGGCAAGAAGGTCGTGCTCGATTTTCCGGTGTACCAGCCCGGCACGCACAACGTGACGAAGAGGGTGTTCCGCGGCTATGAGTTGTTCAATTCATACTGCTTCCGCTGCCACGGCGAGGATGCGGTCGGCTCGGAGTACGCGCCCGATCTGCGCACGGCGGTAAGAAATGGGATGACCGAAGCACAGATGACCCAGATCGCGATGGAGGGCATCAAGGCCAAGGGCATGCCGTCCTGGGCGGGCTTTTTCTCGCCGAGACAGCTCAAGGCGATCTACCAATACGTCGCAGGGCGGACCTACAAGCTCGTCGGCCAGGGCGAGCCGCCGCAATGATTCAGGCCGTGC
Source organism: Pseudomonadota bacterium (assembly GCA_021792755.1). Lineage (GTDB taxonomy): Bacteria > Pseudomonadota > Gammaproteobacteria > Steroidobacterales > Steroidobacteraceae > 13-2-20CM-66-19. Next base: position 52,680 of record JAJYUA010000026.1, on the reverse strand, counting down.
GGCCGTCTCGGCAGTTCGCCCGGGGCGGCCGGCGGGGCGGCCTCGGATTTCCCTGACGCCAAGGCGTTCCACCGCGGCATGATGGTGTTCCGCGGGGCGTTTCAAAACGGAACAGAAAAATCATAAGAGATCGCGGCACGAGCGCCGCGCGCTCGGCGGCGGCGCTCACCGGAGCGGGTTCCCCCCGGATGTCGGCAAGCCGGTGAGCGGGGCGAGAGGCTAGCGGCGGCGGGGCACCGGCCTGTGCCTGTCAAACGGCCGTGATGCTTCATGCCTCGGGGTCGACCGTCGCGATGGGAAACGATTGAGGGGCCGCGACCGGTTCGCTCCTGCCGTGACATCGCGGTGGCACGAGGCTTGCAGACTGACCGGGCGACCCGGGCCGCACGCACGCCGTGCCCGGTCGTGCAACCTTAGAACAGAGGGGAACAACGAGTATGACGATCATCCATGCACCGCATCCGCGGCGCCGTTTGTGGCTCGGCATCGCGCTGGCCGCCACGCTGGCGCCGGTTGCCGCATCGGCAGGGGCCGGCTACCCCGCAGTGACCAGCGCACGCCTGGCGAAGGCCGCCACCGACAACGGCTGGCTGATGTTCCGCCGCGACTACGCCGGCAACAGCTACGCGCCGTTCCGTCAGATCAATACGCGCAACGTCGCAGGCCTTACGCTGGCGTGGAGCTATCGCATCGGCATGAAACAGGGCTTCGAGAGCAGCCCGATCGTCAACGGCCGCTACCTGTTCGTCACCACGCCCCTGGATCACCTGATCGCTTTCGATGCGGTCACCGGCAAGGTGCTGTGGACGTACGCCAAAAACCTGGCCGATACCGGCCTCAAAACCGTGTGCTGCGACGTGGTCAACCGCGGCGTGGCTCTTTACGGGGACAACGTGTACATGGCGACGTTGGACAACTACGTCGTCGCCCTGAACGCGCGCACCGGCAAGGTCGTGTGGCAGAAGCAGCTCGAGCCCGCCGACGTCGGCTATGCGATGACGCTGGCGCCGCTTGCGCTGAAGGGCATGGTGATCGTGGGCACTTCCGGCGGGGAGTACGGCGCCCGTGATTTCGTCGAGGCGCTCGACGCCCGCACCGGCCGGGAGCTCTGGCGCACCTACAGCACTCCCGCCCCGGGGCAGCCCGGCGGCAACACCTGGCCCAAAGGCATGTACAAGACCGGCGGAGGCTCGACGTGGCTCACCGGCACGTACGACGCCTCGACCAACACGCTGCTGTGGGGGGTCGGCAATCCGGGCCCGTGGCTCGCGACGCTGCGGCCGGGCAAGAACCTGTATACGGACTCGGTGGAGGCGCTGAACCCGGCGACCGGCCGGCGCAAGTGGTACTACCAGTACACGCCGCACGACTCCTGGGATTACGACGGCGTCAATACGCCGGTGATCACGAGCCTCACCTATCACGGCAAGCGGTATCAGGCCATCATCCACGCCGATCGCAATGGCTGGCTCTATGCGATCAACCTGCGCACCCACAAGCTGATCTACGCGGTGCGCTTCGCGCATGCGACCTCGGTGGCGGGCTTCAAGGATGGACTGCCCTATACCAACAATGCGCTGCGGCCCACGTTGACCCGCCAGGTCTTCACCTGCCCGAGCTTCCTCGGCGGCAAGAACTGGTGGCCGGTGTCGGTCGATCCGCGCACTCACATGGTCTACGTACCGACCATTCACACCTGCATGACGATGAAGGGCGCGCCGAGCTTCTACAAGGCGGGACTGCCTTACCTCGGGGAGACCTTCAAGGTGGTGCACGATCCGCTCGATCACAACTGGGGCGCGCTGCAGGCCTTCGACATCGATACCGGCACGCGGGTGTGGGATCACGAGAGCAAGTTGCCCTGGGATGCCGGCGCGATGAGCACGGCCGGCGGTCTGGTGTTCAGCGGCACCGTCAACGGCCATCTGCTCGCCTTCGACGCCCGCACGGGCAGGGTGCTGTGGAGGAGCCCCACGCTTGCCTCGGGCATCATCGCGCCACCGGTGACCTACCGCGTCGGTGACAGGCAGTACGTCGCCATCCTCGCCGGCTATGGCGGCGGTGTGCCGATCTGGGGCGGGCAGATGGTCAAGGCTGTGGCCCATGTCCCGCGCGGCGGGGAGCTCTATGTCTTCTCGCTCAAGTAAGCGATCCGCGGGAACCCGCACGCTGCAAGCGACCGCTTGCGCGCTCCTGCTCACCGCGCTGCTCGCGCAGCGCGGTGAGGCGGCGGGCGCCCCGCCGGCGCTGTACACGCCGGCGCAGGCGCAGCAGGGTCACGCCGTGTTCGAGCGGCACTGCGCCGTCTGCCATGGACGGCACCTCGAGGGCGGTGTGGGGCCGGCCTTGACGGGCGGGAAGTTCGCCTCGGTCAAGGCCGGCTTCACGGTCCAGCAGATCTTCGAGTTCCTGTCCGTCGACATGCCGGCGGATGCACCGGGCTCACTCACTGCCCGGCAATACCTCGAGCTCATGGCCTTTCTGCTTCAGCAGAACGGTTACCCCGCGGGCAAGACGACCCTGACGGCTCGGATCGCCAGCGGCTCGACTGTGGCGCTGGTGTACCGGTGAGGGGCGCAAATCCTGCCCTGTGACGGGGAGGCAAGGCGCCCCGGCTTCGCCTCCCGCAACGTAAAAGTCCGCGCTTTCGCGGCCGCCGTGGCGGCGGGCCTTGCGGCAAGCCGCTGCTCGCCCCGAGCGCTCCCCGCGCAGGCGAGGGCGGGAGGAGCAGGGCGCCTGGCGTGCGGCCGCGAGGCGTCTTCTGCCGATCGCCCCTGTGGGATTCCCTCATGCCTGGGCTCGCTCCAAATTTAGTAAAGTAAAAGGGTGTGGCTCGCAGCCTCGGCTCGGCTTGCCGGGAAGGCTGCCCGCCAGCGTCCCCAGACGGTACCCCGGGACCTTCGGTCCGGATGAGGCGGGCGCGGGCGCCCCATGAGCCGCCATGGCGAAGGAGGAGTGGTGGCAAGAACAGCGGGCACGATTCGGGATTCGGCGCAGCGCCTGGGCGCGCTCGATGCCGGGGAATTGCTCGAGGCGGCAATCGGGCGCGGGGGGGGGCGGGACTTCGCGGACCGCTCGTTCGTCGCGCCGCTGAGCCGTCTCATCGCCTCCTGCAACGAGGAGGGTGATCTCAATGCCTTCGGCCGGCGGGCGGCGCGTTTCGAGATCCTGCGCAGCCTCAAGAACCTGTTGCAGCTCGAGCGGCGCGAGCGGGCCGAGCCGGCGCTGCTCTCCCGGCCCATCGAGCGTCCGATCTTCATCACCGGCATGCCGCGCAGCGGCACGACGTTCCTGCACCGGCTGCTCTGGCGCGATCCGCGGGTGGCCGCGCCGCTGTCCTGGCAGCTGGTGTACCCCTATCCGTCCCCGGCGGGGCATCTCGGCACCGCGCTGCGCAAGGCGTGGGTTCAGGGTCAGTTCTACATCATGCGCCGGCTCGCTCCGCAGCTCGACTCGCTGCATCATGTCGCCCCCGATGAGCCCGAGGAATGCACCGACATCACCGCGCAGGTGTTTCAGAGTCTGCGCTATGACAGCGTTTATCGCGTGCCGAGCTACCAGGGCTGGCTGCAGCGCTACGGGCACCTCGAGGCATACCGTTTCCACCGGCGCTTTCTGCAGCATCTCGATGCGCAGACGCCCGGCCGGCGCTGGATCCTCAAATCCCCCGATCACGTGTTCGCGCTGGAGGACATCGCCCGCGTGTACCCGGATGCGCGCTGGGTATTCATCCACCGCGATCCGGTGGCGGTGCTCGCCTCGGTCGCGAAGCTCACCGAAGTGCTCAGGCGCCCGTTCACCCATCGTGTCGACCTCGAGGAAATCGGCCGGCAGGTCTTTGACGCCTGGCTCGATGGCGCCGGGCGCATGATGCGCGCCGCGGCCCGCTCCGACGCCATTCTGCACCTGCGCTACCGGGAGATCGTGGCGCGGCCGCATGAGGCGGCACAGCGGGTGCTGCGCCACGGCGGGCTTGCCGCAAGCGAGGCGGGAACGCAGCGCATGCAAAAGTGGCTGGGGAATCGGGCCAACCGCACGCACCGGCCGCATGCGTACCACATGGAGCCCTTCGGGCTCGATCCCCGTGTCCTGCGCGAGAGATTCGCGCCCTACACCGACGCCTTCGGCGTCGAGCTGGAATGGCAGGCTGATCGGGCGGTGTGCGCCAGGGCATGAGATGAAGGGGCGCACGGCGGCCGGCCTGCTCGCCGGCGCGGCGATCCTGGTGGCCGTGGTGCTGTACGCGGGCGCCGGGGCCATCGTGCGGGCGCTGGAGGGGCTCGGTCTGGCCGGCCTGCTTCTCATCGTGCTCGCGCACCTGCCGATCGAGGCGCTGATGGGGCTCGCCTGGCGGCTGGCCGCCGGCGAGGAGCCGCCGGCCTCGGGGGCCCGGTTCATATGGGCGCGGCTGGTGCGCGATGCCGCCGCCGAGACGCTGCCGTTCTCGCAGATCGGCGGGTTCGTGCTCGGCGTGCGCGCGCTGCGCTCGAGCGGGGTGCAGGCGCTCAAGGCAGCGCTCTCGATGAGCGTCGACCTGGTGATCGAGCTCTGTGCGAAGCTGCCTTACGTGCTGGCCGGCCTGCTGGCGCTGTTTGCGCTGGCGCCGGCATCGGACCTGCTGACGCCGATGGAAATCGGACTGGGCGTGACACTCGGGGCCGTCGCGGCGGCGTTGCTCATCGGGCGGCGGGCGGGAGCGACGTTGCAGACCGTCGTGCGGCGCGCCGCGGCACGCTGGCCGGTGCTCGCCTCGCTGCGCGAGGTGCATCTGAAAGGCGACCTCGAGACGGTGCTGAGCGGCATCCTGCGCCCCCGCGGGCGGCTGTGGGGGGCGCTCGCGCTGCACACCTTGTGCTGGTTTCTCGGCGCCGCGGAGCTGTGGCTGGTGTTTGCGCTGCTCGGCCGGCCGGTGGGCGCGCTCGATGCCCTGGTGATCGACAGCGTCGTGGCGGGGCTGAGGACGTTCGTGTTCATGGTGCCGGCGGCCGCCGGCGTGCAGGAGGCGAGTTACGTGCTCGCCTGCGCGGTGTTCGGCATTCCGCCCGCCGTGGCGGTGGCCGCATCGCTCGCGCGCCGTGCGCGCGACCTGACACTGGGTGTTGCGACATTCGGCATCGGCTTCGGCGCCCGCGGGCTGGCGGCCCTGCCGGGGGGCGGGCGGCGCGGCGCGGCGCGCTCGAATCGCGCGGCGCAAACAGCCGCAGCAGCCGACGCCGAGCCCGACAGCTAGGCTGCGCGCCTTGTCGGGCGCGCTGCACGGCCGACTGCTCCAAAATGCAACACTCAACGCCCGCCGCGCCGCCATGGCTTGCGCCGGCCTGGGAATTGCGGTATTCCACGATGGACAGCCGTTGCAGGCGCGCCCTATGGTCCTCAGCAGCGCTGGAACCGGTCCAGAAGCGGGCGCGCCAGGCGGTTCGAGGGGGGTTGATGAGGCACGAATCGGCATCACAGAGCGCGGCGCCCGCCGTACCGGCGGGCGAGCGCAACAAGGTGGTATCGCTGTGGCACGAGCGGGCGCGCCGCCTGGGGCTTACCGAGGGGCAGCGGCCGGATTTCGGCGCGGTGGGCCGCGGCGAGCTCGCGAGGCTCGTCGAGCAGCACCACGCGCTCTACCGCCACGCCCTGCCGGTGATGGAAATGCTCCACCAGCAGATTCTCAACACCCACAGCATGGTGATCCTCACCGATCAGCGCGGCACGATCGTGCACTCGCTCGGGGATGCGGATTTCCTGCAGAAGGCCGAGCGGGTGGCGCTCAAGCCCGGCGTGCTGTGGTCGGAGGACAGCAAGGGGACCAATGCGATCGGCACCGCGCTCGCGGAGCGCCGCGCGACGCTGGTGCATGGCGGCGAGCACTTTCTGGCGGTCAACCGCTTCCTCACCTGCTCATGCTCGCCGATACGCGACCCGCGCGGCGAGGTGATCGGCGCGCTCGATGTGTCCGGGCCGCAGGAGAGCTACCACGCGCACACCCTGGCGCTGGTGCGCATGTCGACCCGGATGATCGAGAACCACCTGTTCGTCGATCACTTCGGCGAGGCTCTGCGCATTCACTTCCACAGCCGCCGGGAGCTGATGGGCACGCTCCTCGAGTGCATCGCGGCGTTCGATGAGGCGGGAAGGTTCCTCGCCGCCAATCCGAGCGGCCTCACGCAACTCGGGATCGAGACGCACGGCGCGCAGCCGCATACGCTCTCGTCCCTGTTCGGACTCGATGCGGGGGCGCTGCTCGGCGGATGCCGCAGCGAGCAGCAGCTGCTGCGGCTGCAGCTGCGCGACGGCACGCCGGTGGTGGCGCGGATCGACTTTCGCGCGCAACCCGGGGAGCGCGCCTGGGCGGCGGGCGCCGCGGCGTGTGCGGCGCAGCTCGCGCAAGGCGCCGGCGAAGCGGCCGCGGGCGCCGCCCAGGCACCGCACGGCGCCCAGGCACTGCCCGCTGCCCAGGCGCCGCGCGCCGCGCAGGCGTCGCGCGCTGCGCAGGGCGGGCCTGCGCTCGCCGATCTCGACAGCGGCGATCCGGTGGTGGCCGATGTGATCGCCAAGGTGCGCAAGGTGCAGTCTCACGACATTCCCCTCCTCATTCTCGGGGAGACCGGCACCGGCAAGGAGGTGCTGGCGCAGGCGGTGCACAACGAGTCGGCCCGCCGCCAGCAGCCGTTTGTCGTCGTCGACTGCGCCTCGCTTCCGGAGTCGCTGATCGAGGCGGAGCTGTTCGGCTACGAGGAGGGCGCGTTCACCGGCGCCCGCCGCCGGGGCAATCCCGGCAAGATCCTGCTCGCCAACGGCGGCACGCTGTTCCTCGATGAGATCGGCGATATGCCGCTCGCCTTGCAGACGCGCCTGCTGCGCGTGCTGCAGGAGCGCGCCGTGCGCCCGCTGGGCGGGCACAAGCCGATCGCGGTCGATATCGCGGTCATCTGCGCCACGCATCGCGACCTGAAGGACATGATGCGGCGGGGGCAGTTCCGGGAAGACCTGTATTACCGCTTGAACGGCCTGGCGGTGCGGTTGCCGCCGCTCAGGCAGCGCCGGGATCTCGAGGCGCTGATCCGGCGCATCCTCGCCTCGCAGGGCGAGGCGGCCTGCGGGCTGACCCTGACCGCCGAGGTGCTCGGCCTGTTCCGAGGCTACGGCTGGCCGGGCAACATCCGCCAGCTCGCCAACGTGTTGCGCACCGCGAGCGTGATGGCGGGCGGCGCACGCTCGATCGGCAAGGCGCAGCTGCCGGAGGACCTCATCGAGGAGCTCGGCGAGCCCGGTCCGCGCGCATCCATCCAGGCCCCGCTCGAGGCTTCTGCGTGCCAGGCGAGGCTCAAGGACCTGCGCGCGGCCGCGGTTGCCGCCATGCTGCAGCGCAACGGCGGCAATGTGTCGGCGGCGGCGCGCTCGCTCGGGGTATCCCGCAACACCGTCTACCGGACGCTGAAGGCGTCCAGCGGCGCCGCCGATCAGATGCCTGCGGGAAGCAACCGGTAAAGGACGCGGGCGATGCCCGGCACCAGGCGCGGGCGCTGCAGCCGCGCATCGTAGCGGGCCATGCGCCGGTCGTTTTCCCGCAGGCACGTCTGCAGCAATCGGTGCAGGGTCACCCCGGCGCCGAGCTCCTGATGGGCGGTGAGCGTGAAGTTCTCGGCCGAGTGCGCCGGTTCCTGCCGCGGCCCCTTGCCGAGCGCGCGCGCGGTTTTCACCCGCGATGCGACCTGCTTGAGAATGATCCGGGCGCAGCGGGCGCGGAAGGCGGGGCGCTTCCACCAGGGCAGGCGCGAGCGGCGGCATGCGACCCAGTTGACGAAGAACAGGATGTGCCGCACCTCTTCCTCCATCACCGGCTCGAAGATGCTCACCAGACCGGCGGGGAAGTAGCCCGATTCGCGTGCCAGGGCGAACAGTCCGAAGGCGAAGAAGGAATCGAAGCACTCGCCGAAGCCGGCGAAGAGGAAATCGTCCTCCAGCGCGCGGGGCGCGAACCGCGGCGGCTGCTCGATCGGGATGCCGTAGTGCGCGGTGAGCGCGGTGAGCAGCCGCGCATGCCGCTGCTCCTCCAAGCCCTGCAGCGCGATGGCCGCGCGCACCTGCGGATCCGGCTCGATGTCGGCCGCGGCCGCCACCGTGTTGGATGTGACGTTCTCGGTCGAGACCGCCTCCTGCCAGAACGGCAGGCCGGTGAGGCGCGCGAGCTCCGCCTCGGTCAGCGCCGGCCAGGCGATTCTCTCCGGGACGTACTCGACATGCGTGTCGAGAAAAAACCGTGCGAGCAGCCGGCGGTGCCCGGCCGACCCCGGCCGGACCGTCGAGGACTCAATATCGGCTGGAATCACGGACATGCTGCAACTCCTTTCTTCCTTCCATCCAGTACCAGGATAGCAGCGCCGGGGTGCCGAAGAGAATCTCCCGCATGCGCTTGGTCAGGGACAGCGCGAGCGCGAGATCGCCATTGATGCCGAGCAGGGCTCCGACTCCGACGAGCGTCGCTTCCTGGACGCCGATTCCCGCGGGCACCACGAAGATGAAATTGCGCGCCGCCTGCGCCAGGCTCTCCAACGCGAGCGCGGCGCCAAAGCCGACAGGGTGTCCCAACCAACGCAGCGCCAGCCAGGGCTCGATGGCCGAGGCGAGCAGCCCCGCGAACTGCCAGCCGAGGGTCTCGATGAGGCGCGCGGGCTGCGCGATGAGCGCGCGGATGGCGGCATCGAGGCTCGCCGACTTTCCGTTGAGGAAGCTCAGCGTTTCCTCCCCGAGCATGCGCACGGCGAGCTTCTCCAGGCGCTCGAACAGCGAGCCGTAGCGCAGCAGCACTGCCGCCAGCACGATCACCGGCAGGCTCGCGCCGAGGCCGATCAACGCATCGGTCACCGAATGTACGGTGTGGGTCACGCGCAGCAGGCAGGCCACTCCGAGGGCGACGAACAGGTACTGACTGAACAGCGACAGCAGCGTCTCGGTGGTCACGCTGGCGGCCGCCTCGATCCCGTCGGTGCCGCTGGCGGCGAGCAGGCGGATGCCGGCGAGCTCTCCGCCGATGTTGGCCACCGGCAACAGCCGGTTGACCGCCTCGCGCACGGTGGCGATCCACAGCAGCCGGGCGGCGTGGACCTGGCGCTCGAGCAGCGCCTGCCAGCCGCGCGAGTCGAGCACCAGGGGCACGACGTGCAGCGGCAGCAGCCACAGCAGCACCCATCCGGCGCGCATGATGGGTGTCAGGATCGAGCCGCCCTCGTGTGCGATCAGCCCGATGAGCAGCGCGAGGCCGGCGAGCAGGGCGATGCGTACGGCGAGTCTCATGCGGCGTGCGCGCTCGCCCGGGGTGCCCGCCGCGCGCGGATCAGGTCGCGGAATCCTCCGGTGACGGCCCCCGAGGCCGCAACGGCCGCACGCACCGCGGGACTGAGCAATGCGGCGAGCTCCTCGCGGTGGCGGTAGGCGCTCATCGCGGGGCTGAGCCCGTCGCGCGTGGCCGGATGCAGGTAAATCTCGCTTGCGCCCTCGGGCAGACGCGCGAGGATCTCGAGGAGCGCGGCCTCGTGCATCGAGCCGCTGCCGGCCACGCCGAAGACCTGATCGTTGTGCGCGACCCGGGCGGCGTCGAGGCGACGGCGCATGAGCGCAAGCCAGGGAGCGAGCAGGCCGCTGCTCGCCGGCGCGAGCGCGCCGGCGCGCCGCGCCGCCCATGCAGGCTCCCTCGGCAGCCGCACCGCCGGCAGTCCGAACTGCTCCCCGATGCGCAGCATCATCCCGAGCAGCGTCGGGTGCAGGTGGAAATGCTTGTGGGCGTTGACATGGTCGAGCGCCAGGCCCGTGTCGGCGAAAGCCTGGAACTGGGCGCGGATCTCGGCTTGCAGCTGGCGCCGCGCCGAGGGCAGGGCGAAAAATCGCAGGCCGTCGCGGGCCATGTGTCCGCCGAAGCGGCCCGAGGCGTCGACGAGCGCAGGGATACGCTGCGGCGGCAACACCGCCCCTCCATCGGCGAGCACCAGGTGCAAACCGACGGCGAGCCCGGGCAGCGCGCGCGCGCGCCGCACCGCGTCCGCGGCCGCCGGCGCTGCCACCATGAGGCTCGCGCAGGTGAGCACACCTGCGCGGGCGGCCTGCTCGACGGCTTCGTTGACGGCCTCGTGCAGCCCGAAGTCATCGGCGGTGATGATGAGGAACTTCAATGACGAGCCGTTTGCCGGATCGCTGCCTTCAGCGCCCTGTCCGGGTGCGCCTTGAGCCCATGGCCGGGCAGGCCGTCGCTCGCGCCCCCGCGAGCAGCTCTGCCGGATCCCGGGTCGCGGCCGCGAGTGGCCGAGGAAACGGTCCGAGAGGGCGTGCCGGCGTGCTGTCCCCCGCGCCCCGGAAAAGCCGCCTCACGCCCGTGCTCGGTCCCCCTGTCGTTTCAGTCATGGCTGTGCGGGCCGGGCCGCCATCAGGCCTCGTGCGCGCGCAGGAAGCGGAAGAACTCGACACCCTCGCGCAGCCGGCGCTTGGTCATCTCCCAGCTGAGCAGCATCTCTCCGGTGAGCTCGGCGATCTTGCGCGGCCGGAAGTAGAAACGCTTGTAGAAGGTCTCCACCGCGTGGTAGATCTCCTTCGCCGGCAGGTGCGGATAGCTGATCGGCGAGAGTTGAATCCCGCGGTCGTTGACCAGGTTCAAGTTCTCGTGCGCGGTGATCCAGCCGTTCTCGACCGCCTGGGAATACAGCTGCGTGCCGGGGTAGGGGGCGGCGAGGGAGACCTGGATGGTGTGCGGGTTGATGTCCATCGCGAACTGGATGGTCTCGCGGATGGTGTCGGCCGTCTCCCCGGGCAGGCCCAGAATGAAGGTGCCGTGGATGGTCACGCCGAGCTTGCGGCAGTCTTTGGTGAAGCGGCGGGCGATGTCGGTGCGCAGGCCCTTCCTGATGTTGTGCAGGATCTGGTCGTTGCCGGACTCGTAGCCGACCAGCAGCAGCCGCAGGCCGTTGTCCTTCATGATCTTCAGCGTCTCGTAGGGCACGTTGGCCTTGGCGTTGCACGACCAGGTGACCCCGAGCTTGCCCAAGCCGCGGGCGATCTCCTCCACGCGCGGGCGGAAGTCGGTGAAGGTGTCGTCGTCGAAGAAGATCTCCTTCACCTGCGGCATGTTTTCCTTGATCCAGCGAACCTCCTCGACGACGCTCGCGGCGCTGCGCACCCGGTAGCGATGCCCGCCCACGGTCTGCGGCCAGAGGCAGAAGGTGCACTTCGAGCGGCAGCCCCTGCCGGTATAGAACGACACGTAGGGGTGCTGCAGGTAGCCGATGAAGTAGTTCTCGATCGTGAGATCGCGCTTGTAGACCGGTGTCACCCACGGCAGATCGTCCATGTTCTCGATCATCGCGCGGGCGGGGTTGTGCTCGACCTGCCCGTCCGGGCGGCGGAAGGAGAGCCCCGCGATGGCGGCGAAGGGGCGCCCTTCGGCGACCTCCTTCAAGGTGTAGTCGAACTCCTCGCGGGCCACGAAGTCGATCGCGTGCGAGGCGCCGAGCGAGCCTGCCGGGTCCACCGCCACCTTCGCCCCGACCATGCCGACGAGCAGGCGCGGATTTTCCTCCTTCATGAGCTCGGCCACCTTGGCATCGGTGGGAAAGGAGGGGGAGCTGGTGTGCAGGACGAGCAGGTCGTACTGGCGCGCGAGCGGCAGCACTTCGGCCATCGACAGTCCGTCGGCCGGCGCATCGAGCAGCCGGCTCTCCGGCACCAGGGCCGCGGGCTGGGCGAGCCAGGTCGGATACCAGAACGAGCGGATCTCGCGCTTGGCCTGATAGCGCGCGCCGGCACCTCCGTCGAAACCATCGAAGGACGGGGCTTGCAGGAACAGGGTCTTCATCATGAGCTCTTCCTCAGGTAATCGGGTGGGCCGAGCCGTCACGGGCCACACGGTAGCGCTGCTGCCGCCAGTGCACTTCCCGCGCCGCGAAACCCCGGCACCAGAGCGCAAAGCCGAGCACATCACTGGCGGGCAGCGCCCACAGCCGCCTGCGGGCCCCGCCCAGGGCAGGCTCCGCAGCGTAAACCAGGAAATGTAGCATTACCCGCGCCGCGGCGGTGGCGCATAACAGGACGAGGGCACTGCCGCTTGCGCCGGCGAGTGCGCAACCGAGGATCGCGACCGGCAGGCTGAAGGTCACGGCCGAGGCGGCGTACCCCCCGGGACGCACCGCCCGGATGGTCCGCAGCCACCGTGTCTCGTGCTGAACGAGCTGCCGGAAGGTGGGCTCCTCGACCGAGGTCTCGACCACGACGTGCGAGAGCACGGTCGCAAGACCCCGGCGGCGCGTCAGCTCCCCGAGCCGATAGTCGTCGGCCAGCTGGTCGGCGATCGCCTGAAACCCGCCAATGGCCGAAAGGGCGTCGCGCCGCAGCGCAATGGTGGCGCCGAAGGCAAAGCTGCGTGACCCGAACAGCGCCGCCACCCGGACCGAGGGCATGAACCAGTCATTGACGAACAGCGCCCCGAGCTCGCACCACAGGCGGGCGCGCCCGGCGGTCCGCACCGGCCGGCCCCGGTACGGACAGGTCACGATGCCGACCCCCGGGTCGGCAAGCGGCGCGCACACGCCCTCGAGATACCCCGGGGGCACGCGCACGTCGCTGTCGGCGAGCACCAGCCAGTCGTGCCGTGCCGCCGACATCATGTTGATGAGATTGCTCACCTTGGCGCTGTGGCCGTGGCGGCGGGGGTCGATGACGACGGCGATGTCGAGCCGGGGGAACTGCGCCTGCAGCCGCCGGACGACCTCGAGCGCCGGGTCGGCCGGATGCTGCACTCCGAATATGATCTGCATGAGCGGATAGGCCTGCTCGCAGAGCGAGCGCAGGTCTTCGTACAGCGCAGGCTCCGCTCCGCACAGTGGCTTCAGCACGGTCACCGGGCGCAAAGCGCCCGCCGGCCTCGGAGCCCGTTTGTGGCGAGAAAGCAACACAGCCGCGCAGGCCGTGAGCTGATAGCCGAGCGCGACCGCGGCCAGCACAATGCCGAGCACGGCCAGGGTCTGGCCAGTTACACTGAACGTGGAGCCGGTTATCATGTCCAACAACATCCGCACGTTGCGGACTGCCGATGAGCACCTGCGCAGAGGATTTCAAGTCCGTGAACGGGCGTATAGGGTACACGTTTGAAGGTCTGCGAGGGATGCGATAATGGAGCAAGGCGGCAGCGCCATGTTGCTGGAGAACGACAGCTTGACGGGCCCGGATTCGCTGATTCTGGTGGATGAGGCGGATCGCGAGATCGGTCATGCCAGCCGCTGGCGCTGCCACCAGGGCAGCGGCTTGCTGCACCGGGCGTTTTCGCTGTTCATCTTCAATGACCGGGGCGAGCTGCTGGTGCAGCAGCGATCGGCGGCGAAGCGGCTCTGGCCGCTGTATTGGTCGAACAGCTGCTGCAGCCATCCGCGGCGCGCCGAGACCATGGAGGGGGCCGTGCATCGACGCTTGTATGAAGAGCTGGGGATCAAATGCCTATTGCACTTTCTGTTCAAGTTCCAGTATCAAGCACAATTTGACGGTGCAGGGGCCGAGCATGAGCTGTGCTCGGTGTTCATCGGGCGCTGCGGCGCACCCGTGAGCGCCAACCGCGAGGAGATCGCGGCATGGCGCTGGGTGAGTCCCGAGGCGCTCGATGAGCAGATGCGAGGCGTGGGCTCGGAGCGCTTCACGCCCTGGTTTACCCTGGAGTGGGAGCGGATCAGGCGGGATCACCAGGCGGCGCTGCAGGCACTGCAGCGCCAGTCTGCGCAGGTAGAGTAGCGGCTTCGCTGGCGGAGCCGGCCGGTCGAGCAGACCGGCCCAACCACGGGAGAGCGGATTTTGGGCATTCCACTGATTCAACAGTACCGGGTCGCCCGGTACATCCTCGGCCGCAAGCTCCGCGGGCAAAGGCGCTATCCGCTGGTGCTGATGCTCGAGCCGCTGTTCCAATGCAACCTCGCCTGCGCCGGGTGCGGCAAGATCGACTATCCGAAGGAGATCCTGCAAAAGCGCCTGTCGGTCGAGCAGGCGCTCGCCGCGGTGGATGAGTGCGGGGCGCCCATGGTGTCGATTCCGGGCGGCGAGCCGCTCATCCACAAGGATATGCCGGCCATCGTCGCGGGCATCGTCGCGCGCAAGCGCTTCGTGTACCTGTGCACCAACGCGATCCTGCTCGCCAAGCACATCGACGAGTACCGCCCCTCGCCCTATCTCACCTTCTCGGTGCACCTCGACGGCAACCGCGAGCGCCACGACCAGTCGGTCTGTCAGGAAGGGGTGTTCGACAAGGCCGTGGCGGCCATCCGGCTCGCCCGCTCCAAGGGGTTCCGGGTCACGGTCAACTGCACGCTCTTCCAGCAGGAGGACCCGGGGGATGTGGCCGATTTCTTCGACACCGCGATGAGCCTCGGTGTCGAGGGCATCACCGTCTCCCCGGGCTACAGCTACCAGCACGCGCCCCGCCAGGACGTGTTCCTAGGCCGCAGCGCGAGCAAGCAGCTGTTTCGCGAGATCTTCAAGCGCGGCCGCGAGCGCCGCGCGCGCTGGTCGTTCAACCACTCGGCGCTGTTTCTCGATTTCCTCGCCGGCAACCAGAGCTATCAGTGCACGCCGTGGAGCACTCCGACCTACAACCTGTTCGGCTGGCAGCGGCCCTGCTACCTGCTCACCGACGAGGGGTACGCCGGGAGCTACCGCTCCCTCATGGAGGAGACCGACTGGGAGCGCTACGGCGCCGGGCGCAACCCGAAGTGCAACAATTGCATGGCGCACTGCGGCTACGAGGGGACCGCGGTCGACGATGCGTTCGCTCATCCGCTGAAGGCGCTCGCAATCTCGCTGCGCGGCCCCCGTGTCAGCGGCCCGATGGCCCCGGAGCTGCCCGTGCTCTACGAGGAGCCGCCGCTCAAGGCCGAAGTGCCCGCGGAAGTGACGATTCCGCTTGCCGAGGTGCGTGCGAGCGCGAACCGGGAAGGCCGCCGTGTCAGCGGCGCTTGAGATCGCGGGCACGCAGCTCGAGAGCTGGCGGGCGCGGATGGAGGAGGCTCTGGCGCGGCGGCTGCCGCGCGCGGAGGAGCTGCCCGAGCGCCTGCACGCGGCCATGCGCTACAGCGTGCTCGGCGGGGGCAAGCGGGTGCGCCCCATCCTGCTGCTCGCCACCGCGCGCGCCCTGGGGCTGAGGGAGGTCGAGGTCGAGGCGGCCGCCTGTGCGATCGAGCTGGTGCACGTCTATTCGCTGGTGCACGACGACATGCCGGCGATGGACGACGATGATCTGCGGCGCGGCCGGCCAACCTGCCACAAGGCCTACGACGAGGCGACCGCGCTGCTCGTCGGGGATGCGCTGCAGTCGCTCGCGTTCCAACTGCTCGCCCGCGACCCGTCGCTGCCGCAGGACCCCGCCGTGCGCGTGCGCCTGGTGGGGCTGCTCGCCGAGGCCATCGGCAGCCGGGGAATGGCCGGCGGGCAGGCGATCGACCTCGAGTCCGAGGGGATGAAGCTCGGCATCGAGCAGGTCGAGCGGATGCACTCGCTCAAGACCGGCGCCCTGATCCGCGCCAGCGTCATGATGGGCGCCGCCTGTGTCAGCGGCCTCGACCCGGGGCTCGAGCGCGCGCTCGCGGGCTTCGCCGCACCCATCGGGCTCGCGTTCCAGATCCAGGACGACCTGCTCGATGAGTTGAGCGACACCGCAACGCTCGGCAAAGCCGTGGGCGCCGACCGCGAGCACGGCAAGTCCACCCATCCCTCCATCCTCGGCATCCCGGCCTCGCAGGAGCGGGTCCGCCGGCTTCACCAGCAGGCGCTCGAATCGCTCGCGCCGCTCGGAGGCAGCGCCGATGCGTTGCGCGCGGTGACAGACTGGCTGCTGGCGCGGCGGAACTGACCGGCGGACCCATGCTGTTCGATCCCGCCCAATCCGACGAGGCATTCCAGGACGCGATCCTCCCGCACGTCTCGCGCACGTTCGCGCTGACGATCCCGCAGCTGCCGCCGCAGCTGCGCACCGCGGTCACGAGCGCGTATCTGCTCTGTCGCATCGCCGACACGATCGAGGACGAGCCGGCCCTGTCCGCCTCCGACACCTACGCGTGCCTGCAGCGCTTCACCGCGGTGGTGCAGGGCCGGGAGGATGCCTCGCGCTTCGCGCTCGAGGTGACCCCGAGGCTCTCGGATCACACGCTGCCCGCCGAGCGCGATCTGCTCGCCAACACGGCGCGGGTGATGCGCGTCGTCGAGGGCTTCGATGCGCGCCAGCGCGGGGCCATGCGCCGCTGCATCGAGGTGATGTGCCACGGCATGCATCACTTCCAGCGCACCGCCAGCCTGAGGGGACTCGCCCGCTGCACCGACCTCGATGCCTACTGCTACTACGTGGCGGGCATCGTCGGGGAGACTCTGACGGAGCTGTTCTGCGCCTACTCGCCGCTCATCGGGCGCCACTACGCGGCGCTGTACGAGCTCGCGCCGTCCTTCGGCCAGGGCCTGCAGATGACCAATATCCTGAAGGACGTGTGGGAAGATCGCGAGCGCGGCGCCTGCTGGCTGCCCCAGGAGGTGTTCAGCCGCCACGGCGTCGATCTGGCCGCGCTCACCCCGGAGCACTCGGATGCGCGCTTCCACGCCGGCGTGATGGAGCTGGTCGCCGTCGCGCACCGGCACCTGCGCAACGCGCTCGCCTTCACGCTGCTCATCCCCGGCGATGAGGTCGGGATCCGCCGTTTCTGCCTGTGGGCGGTCGGCCTGGCGGCCCTCACGCTTCGCAAGATCCAGGACAATCCCGGCTACACCTGTGGGCAACAGGTGAAGGTCTCGCGCTCGGCGGTGGCGATGACCCAGACCCTGACCAATCTCTCGGTGCGCAAGGACCGGGTGCTGCGCCAGCTCTTCGAGCGTGCCGCGCGCGGATTGCCGCTCGCCGAGGCGCCGGTGGCGCTGAAGCCCGCGGGGGTGTGGTGCGGGGCCGAGGAGGAGAGCCCACGCCCTTCCGTGCAGATGGGAGGCACGGCCTCTTGAGCGAGAACGTGCAGACGGAAACCGCCGAGGCGCTCTTCCAGACATCCTCCTGCGCGCCGCAGGCGCCCGGGTACATTCCCGACCTCGCCCGCTCGATCCGCGAGGCGCGCGATGCGCTCATCCGGCTGCAGCAGCGCGACGGTCACTGGCTGTTCGAGCTCGAGGCCGACTGCACCATCCCGGCCGAATACATCCTGATGATGCATTATCTGGATGAGATCGACGCGGAGCTCGAGCGCAAGATCGCGGTGTACCTGCGCGCGCACCAGGCCGCGCACGGGGGCTGGCCGCTTTACGCCGGCGGGCAGCTCGATCTGTCCTGCACCGTCAAGGCCTACTTCGCCCTGAAGCTCGCCGGCGACGACCCGGAGGCTGCGCACATGCGCCGCGCCCGCGAGGCGGTGCTCTCGCGCGGCGGCGCGGCGCACGCCAACGTGTTCACCCGGATTGCGCTCGCGCTGTTCGGCGAGGTGCCTTGGCGCGCCGTGCCCTACATCCCGGTGGAGATCATGCTGCTGCCGAAGTGGTTTCCGTTCCACCTCGACAAGGTCTCGTACTGGTCGCGCACGGTGATGGTGCCGCTGTTCGTGTTGTGTACGCGCAAGCCCGTGGCGCGCAACCCGCGCAATGTGCACATCGCCGAGCTGTTCACGACGCCCGCGGAGCAGGAGCGGCATTACTTTCGCCTGCCGCGCCGGGGCAGGTGGCTCGCGCGGGTGTTCTTCGCGCTCGATCGGCTGGGCCGGCTGATCGATCCGCTCATTCCGGCGGGCATACGAGCGCGCGCCACGCGCCGCGCCGAGCAGTGGACGCTCGAGCGTCTGAACGGCGAGGACGGCCTCGGGGCGATCTTCCCGGCGATGGTGAATGCGCTCGAGATGATGGTGCTGCTCGGCTACCCGGCGGACGATCCGCGCCGGCTGACCGCCAAGCGCGCGCTGGAGAAGCTGCTGGTCGTTCAGGGCGATCGGGCCTACTGTCAGCCGTGTGTCTCGCCGGTGTGGGACACGGGACTCGCCTGCCTGACGCTGCAGGAGACCGGCGATCCGCAGGCGCGCGCGGCGGCATTGCGGGGCCTGGACTGGCTGCGGCCCCGACAGGTGCTCGAGGACATCGGCGACTGGCGGATTCGCCGGCCGCGCCTGCGGGCCGGCGGCTGGCCGTTCCAGTTCCGCAACGCGCATTATCCGGACCTCGACGATACCGCGGTGGTCGCCTGGGCCATGCACCAGGCCGAGGTCCGCGAGCCGGCGCCGCGCCGCTACTCGGAGGCCGTCGAGCGCTCGCTCGAGTGGCTTGCGGGCATGCAGAGCAGCAACGGCGGCTTCGCGGCCTTCGATGTCGATAACACGCATTACAACCTCAACCTGATTCCCTTCGCCGATCACGGCGCTCTGCTTGATCCGCCCACCGCCGATGTCACCGCGCGGGTGGTGACGGTGCTCTCGTATGCCGGCCGGCCGCAGGACCGGCCCGTCATCGAGCGCGCGCTCGCCTACCTCAGGGCCGAGCAGGAGGCGGACGGCTCGTGGTTCGGACGCTGGGGGACCAACTACATCTACGGCACCTGGTCGGTGCTCGTGGCCCTCGAGGCGGCCGGCGTCGCCGCCGCCGATGCGGCGGTGGGCCGGGCGGTCGCCTGGCTGCTCTCGCGCCAGAACGAGGACGGCGGCTGGGGGGAAAGCAACGACAGCTACGACCTCGAGCGATACGAGGATCCTCGTTTCGTCAGCACGCCGTATCAGACCGCCTGGGCGCTGCTCGGGCTGATGAGCGCCGCGGAGGCCGGCTCCGATGCCGTCAGGCGCGGCGTCGCGTACCTGCTGCGCACTCAGGAGGAGGGCCTGTGGCGGCACCCCACCTTCACCGCGCCCGGCTTTCCGCGGGTGTTTTACCTGAAGTACCACGGCTACAGTGCGTTCTTCCCGCTCTGGGCGCTGGCGGCTTATCGTCGCCGGACGGGCCGGCGGGCCGGGCCCGGCACCCTTTGAGTCGGGTCGGCATCGTCACGGCGCTCTCGCGCGAGGCCCGCGCCCTCGCCCCCGGGATGGCGAGTGCGGCCGAGATCGGCCACACCCGCATTCACCGGCTGGGCGAGGCGCTGCTTGCAGTGAGCGGAATGGGCTGGGAGGCGGCGCTCGAGGGGACCGGGGCGCTGATGGCCGCGGGCGCGACCGCGCTCGCGAGCGTCGGCACCGCCGGCGCGCTCGACCCGGCGCTCGGCTGCGGGGCGATCGTGCTGCCGGAGGAAGTCGTCTCGCTCGAGGGCGCGCCCGTGCCGGCCGACCGGCACTGGCGGCAGGCGCTCGAGCGGGCGCTGCCGGGCGAGCGCGTTTGCTCGGGACGGCTCCTCAGCACCCGCCAGGCGCTCGGCTCGCGGCTCGACAAGGCCATCGCCTGGCGGGAAACGCACAGCGTGGCGGTTGACATGGAGAGCGCGGCCATCGCCCGCACCGCCGCCGCCGCCGGCCTGCCCTTCATCGCCGTCAGGGTCATCGTCGATAGCGCCGGCGAGGATCTGCCGCGGGCGGTGCTGGGCGCAAGCGGCGGCAGGCGCCCGTCCCTGTTGAAGCTGTTGGCCGGGCTGGCGCTCGCGCCCCGGGAGATCGGCGCGCTGATTCGCCTGGCGAGGCGATTCCAGGCGGCGTGCGCCGTGCTTTCCTCGATCGGCGAGCCGGGATTGCCGGCGCTGCGGGCGCTGACCGGGGCGCAGTGGGGGGCGAGGTGAGAGCGTTGGTGACGGGAGCCACGGGCTTCGTCGGCGCGGCGCTGGCGAGAACGCTGTGTGCGGCGGGCTGGCAGGTCCGCGTGCTGGTGCGCGCCGGCTCCGACCGGCGCAACCTGCGCGCCCTGACGGTCGAGACGGTGCCCGGGGATCTCACCGATGCGCCATCCCTCGAGCGGGCGGTCGAGCGCTGCGATGCGGTTTTTCACGCCGCCGCCGACTACCGGCTGTGGGTTCCCGACCCCGAGCAGATGTATCGGGCCAATGTCGAGGGAACGCAGAAGCTGCTCGAAGCGGCTCACCGGGGCGGGGTGCAACGTATCGTATACACCAGCAGTGTCGCGACCATTGGCCTGCCGGCCGAGGGCGGCCCCGGCACCGAGACGACCCCGGTGAGCCTTGCGGACATGGTCGGCCACTACAAGCGCTCGAAGTTCCTCGCGGAGCAGAAGGCGCTGGAGGCGGCCGCCGGCGGGGTGCCGGTGGTGATCGTCAATCCCGCCGCTCCGGTGGGACCGCGGGACATCAAGCCCACGCCGACCGGCAGGATGGTGCTCGATGCGGCGTTGGGACGCACGCCGGCCTATGTCGATACCGGGCTCAATGTGGTGCACGTCGATGACGTCGCCTCGGGCCACCTGCTGGCGTTTCACCACGGCCGTGTCGGCGAGCGCTACATCCTGGGGGGGCAGAATCTGCCGCTGCGGGACATCCTGCTCGAGGTGACGGCGCTCGCCGGACGCTCCCCGCCGCGCCTGCGCCTGCCCCATGGCGTGGTGCTGCCCATCGCGTACGCGGCGCAATGCCTCGCCAGGCTGACCGGCAAGCCGACCCGCATCAGCGTCGACAGCGTGCGGATGGCCCGCAAGCGCATGTACTTCTCGAGCGACAAGGCCGTGGGCGAGCTCGGCTACCGCTTCAGGCCCGCGCGCCTCGCGTTCGAGGACGCCGTGCGCTGGTTCCGTGAGGAGGGGTACCTGAGTTAGAAGGGAAAGCCGATCCCGGTGAATACCGCCGTGCCTTCGCTGCCCCTGCCGATGTCCACATAGCCGACGACCGAGGGCGGGGCGATGCCGCGAAAGCCGATGCCCACGACGTTGTGCAGATGGTAGAGCGGCAGAAAGCCGTGGCTGAAGACCCGGCCGGTGTCAAAGAACGGGGTCACCTGGATCTCGATGTGGGTCGAGAGCGCATGGAAGGAGAGGACGGTCTTGCGCAGCTCTATGTTCGCCACCAGAGCGTTGCGGGCATAGAAGCGCGAGCTGCCGTAGCCGCGCAGCGGCTGCGAGCCGCCGATCACATCCTCATCGCCGCCGAGTCTGCTCAGCCCCCAGAAGGGCACGTGATTGGCCGTCGGCTCGTAGCGCACGTCGAAGTGCGTCGCCACGGTGAGGGTGCGGCTCGGCGACCAGTAAAAGCGCGCATCGACGCCGGTCTCGGTGAACAGGGAGTCGCCGATGTCCACGTTGCGGCTGGCGATGCCGCCGTAGGCGATGATGTACGCGCCGCGCGTCGGGATGACGATGTTGTTGCGCGTGTCGTAGACCATCGAGACGCGGTTGAGCAGCTCGTGCGTGGTGCCGAGCCCCAGGATGTCCTTGAAGCGCTGGGTGATCGAGGGCAGATGGATGAGGCGGCTCGCCCCGATCTTCACCTTGCGCGCGATGAAGGTGTAGGCGAGCTGCCAGGCGTGCGTGATGTTCCAGCCGACCGTGCCGTTGACCCACATCTGCTGGTCGGTGTAGACGGTCTGATTGATCCGCAGCGAGTTGTTGCCGATGCCGTAGAACCGCGGCGTGCCGTTGCGGTCGTAGACGGCCTCGACGCTCCAGGAGAGCAGGCCGTCGCGCAGCCGGCCGGTCTCGAACTTCCCATCGAAGCCGCTCTGCACGTGCTGGTTCGCGCCGCCGGTGAGGAACCACTGTGTGTTCGGCGAGGGATATTCGTAAATGCGGGCGTCCCAGCCGAAGCCGAAGTAGGGGTTGTAGTTGACGTCCGGGGCGATGATGCGCGTGATCTGGCCGGCCGAATTGGTGTGCAGCCAGGTCGGGATGACCCCGAGCGTGGTGCCGCTCAAGGGATCGACGGCGGTCAGGGGCACCGGCAGCACCGGCCAGGTGGTCGGATTGAGCCAGTTGAACGTGTGCGCGGCCGGCTGCGACGCCTCGGCCGCGGCGTGCACGCGCCGCGCAGTGGCGCGCACGGCGCTGCGGGCTGCCGGGGGGCTCGGCGAGGCGGGGCCGGTGGCGGGCGGGCTCGAGCGCTGCGCGGCCCGGGCGGAGCTCGCCAGGCACGCGGCCGCGGCGGCTATCACGGCTGCACGCAGGCACGAGGGATCGCTCCAAGCTTTGCGAGGGTTCCTGGACAGCTGGATCATGCGTCTTTCGGCAGTCAGCACATTCTCCGCGGCGTTTGACCGCGGCTCCGGGTGCAGAGGATCGGGCGGGCCGCTGCGGCACTCTGCCGGCTCGCCGCGGCAGGGGGCGAATGCGACGAGACGCAGGCAATCGACGGATTATATCGATGTGCGGCGGTTTGGGGCATGATCCTGCACAGGACTCGCTGCGGATTGAAGCTGTGATTCTCATCGATATCCTCGCGGCGGTGCCGCTGGCCATCTGGCTGTATCTTCTGCTGTTGCGCGGCCGGTTTTGGCTGCCGCGCGAGCTGGCGCCGCCCTCGCGCGAGACGCGCGCCCGCGTGGTCGCCGTCGTGCCGGCGCGCAACGAGGCGGCGACGATCGGCCGGGCGGTGCGATCGCTCCTCGAGCAGCAGCTGCCCGTTGCGCTGCGGGTCATCGTCGTCGACGACGGCAGCACGGATGGCACCGCGGAGGCGGCGCGCGCCGCGGCGGCGGCGGCAGGCGGGAGCGAGCGGTTGACCGTGCTCACCGGTGCGCCACTGCAACAGGGATGGACCGGGAAACTCTGGGCCATGTCGCAAGGCGTCGCGGCGGCAACACAGTTTCGACCGGATTACCTGCTGTTCACCGATGCTGACATCGAGCACGAGCGGCGCACGCTCGCCGCGCTCGCCGCGTTCGCCGAGGCGCACCGGCTCGATCTGACGTCGTTGATGGTGAGGCTGTCCACCGCCACTTTCGCCGAGCGCTGCCTGATCCCGGCCTTCGTGTTTTTCTTCTTCAAGCTCTACCCGCCTCGATGGATCGCCTCGCCGCGCTCGGGCGTGGCGGGCGCCGCCGGCGGCTGCATCCTGATCCGTCCGGCGGCGCTCGAGCGTGCCGGCGGGCTTGCCGCGATCCGCGGCCGGATCATCGACGACTGCGCGCTGGCCGCGGCCGTCAAGGGCAGCGGCGGCTCGCTCTGGCTCGGCCTGACGCGCACGGCGCGCAGCCTGCGTGTCTACGGCTCCTTCGGTGAGATCGGCGCCATGATCTCGCGCACGGCGTTCAATCAGCTGCGCCATTCCTGGTGGCGCCTGGCGGCGGCGCTGCTCGGGCTGTTGGTCACGTATGTCGCCCCGCCGCTGCTCGCGTGGTCGGGGCAGCCGGCGCTCGCGGCCTGCGCCGCCGCCGCCTGGG
The DNA here is from genome assembly GCA_021792755.1 of Pseudomonadota bacterium. GTDB lineage: Bacteria > Pseudomonadota > Gammaproteobacteria > Steroidobacterales > Steroidobacteraceae > 13-2-20CM-66-19. Next base: position 29,425 of record JAJYUA010000026.1, on the reverse strand, counting down.
TGTTGATGACCCTGTGCTACCTGCCGATGGTGCGCTTTTATCGGATTGCGCCCCTCTATGCGCTGCTGCTGCCGGCGGTTGCGCTGTTTTATGCCGGCGCCACGCTGCACTCGGCGGTGCGCTACGCCCTGGGCAGGGGCGGGCAATGGAAAGGCAGGGCGCAGGATGCGCGCGCCGGCGCCTGAGCGTGGACCTCGACCCCGGCCGCATCGACCTGTGGTGCGCATGCATCGATGACATCGCGCAGGCGGGCCTCCTGCCCCGCTATCGCCCGCTGCTCGGGGCGCAGGAGCTGGTGCGCATGGAGCGCTTGCACTTCGCCGGGGACCGGCGGCGCGCCCTGGTGGCGCGTGCGCTCGTGCGCACCGTGCTGTCGCGCTACGCGGCGCTCGCCCCGCGGGAGTGGGCGTTTTGCGCCGATGTCAACGGACGCCCGCGGATCGCAAACCCGCCCCCCGGGCCGGGCATCGAGTTCAACCTTTCGCACTCCGGCGGGCTGGTCGTGCTCGGCGTCGGCACCGGCCGCGCGCTCGGCGTCGATGTCGAGGGCATCACGCGCAATACCGACACGGATCGCCTGCACCATTATTTTGCCCCGAGCGAGCGCGAGGCGCTGCTCGAGCTGCCCGAGGCGCGGCGGCGGCGGCGGTTCTTCGAGCTCTGGACGCTGAAGGAGTCGTACCTCAAGGCAAGGGGGGTGGGCCTGAAGCTGCCGCTCGATGCGGTCGCGTTCGACTTCGTCGGCGAGCGCGGCCTGCGGCTGTCCTGCGAGCGCCGGCTTGCCGACTCGCCGCAGCGGTGGCGGTTCTGGCAGTTCACGCCGCGCACGGACTATGTCGCGGCGGTATGCGCCGAGCGGTGCGAGGCGACCGAAGGTGAGTTGCGGCTCACCGTGCGCGAGGTCGTGCCGCTCGCGTGGGAGAAGGTGGTGGAGGTGGGTTTTTCGCGCTCCGGCCCGTGAGGCGCGCTCCCGCGAGCGCCGGTGCCCGGGGCAACCCTGCGCGAAGAGCCGCTGTTGGCAGCCGGGGCGCCGGCACGGCGTCGTGATTCGTGAATCGCTCGGGCCCTCATCGCCTCGCGCAGCGGCCGATGGGGGCTGTCCGCAGACCAGGCGGGCCACTGCGCGCCGTTGGCGAGCTTCCGGCCCAGCAGGTAGAGCGTCTGGATGTCCTCCAGAGTGCCGCCGAGGTGCCAGTGGGGATCGAACACGTCATGGGGCGTGTGGTAGCGGCGCAGGAGATAGCTGCGCAAAGCGGCCTCGCCGGCGGCGCGGCCGCCGTCGATCAGGTCGAGGCCCGGACCGGCGAGCAGCGCCGGCACTCCCGCCCGGGCGAAGCTGTACTGATCGGAGCGATAGTACAGGCCGGCCTGTGGCGCGGCCTCGGGCGAGGGCGTTCGGCCCTGCAGCGCCAGCATTCCCCGCAGGTCATCCCCGAGCTGGGACTGGCCGGCGCCGAAGACCGTCATGTCGCGCGCCCGCCCGAGGATGGGCCAGTCATCGATGTTGATGTCGGCGACGGTCTGCGCCAGCGGGAAGACGGGATGCTCGACGTAGTAGCGCGAGCCTGCCTGACCGGCTTGCTCCAGCGTCGGCATGAGGAACAGAACGCTGCGCCGGGGGCGCTCGCGGTGCGCGAAGGTGTCGGCGATCTCGAGCAGGGCGGCCACGCCGACGGCGTTGTCGATCGCGCCGGGGAAGATCTGCGTGCGGCCGCGCCGATTGCGCATCCGCCCCAAGCCGTCCCAGTGGGCGCTGTAGACCACCACCTGATCGGGGTGCCGGCTGCCCGCGAGCAGCGCGAGCACGTTGTCGGACCAGCTGTATCGGATCGAGCTGCGCAGGGTGATCGAGGCTGCGGCAGCGAGCGCGACGGGCTGGAAGCGGCGATGGGCCGCCTCGGCCGCCAGAGTGCTCAGACTGACTCCGGCGGCGCGGAACAGGCGCACGGCGGCCCGATGGGTCAGCCATCCCGCCACGGCGAGGCGAGGGCCTGGGGCCGCGCTCGCCGGCAGGGCCTGCTGCACGCCGGTGCCGGCGTTGCGCACGGCCGTCCATGGAACCCCCGAGGCCACGGTGGAGTGAATGACGAAGCAGGCCGCGGCGCCCATGCGCGCGGCTTGCTCGTACTTGTACAGCCGCCGTCCGTAGCGGCTCGCCGCGCGGCCGTTGAACAGCCGCGGATCGGCGGTGGCGTCGCCGGGATCGCCGCTGAGCACGATCACCGTCTTGCCCTTGATGTTGATGTCCCGGTAATCGTTCCACCGCCACCGCGGCGCATCGATGCCGTAGCCCAGGAAGACGATGGGGGAGTCCTTCAGGATGACCAGCGGCTTGGCCCGCTGCGTGCCGGCCAACATGTCGGTGCCGTAAGCGAAGAGCTGAATGCCGTGGGGCAGACTGATCTGCAGGGGTGAGCCGGTATTCAGCAGCCGCGTCGAGACCATCGGCACGGCCTGCAGCCACGAGCCATGGTCGCCGGGGGCGAGGTGCATGTGTTTGAGCTGCTCGATGAGATAATGGGTCGTCAGCACCTCGCCGCGGGTGCCGGGCTTGCGGCCCTCGAAGGCAGTGGAAGAGAGCGCCCTGTCGAATCGAAGCAAGTCCGCGCCGGTGATCCGCGGCGCAAGGGTTACCGCCATCGGCGGCGGCGCGGGGGAGGCGGGGCGCGTCATCGCGGTCACGGCAGCCGGCTGCGGTGCGTGCCGGTGGCAGGCCGCCAGGATGAGGATGGACAGGATGAGCGGGGCGCGGCGCATGCGGTCGTGCGGTGCTGGGGGGCGTCGAAGCCGGGCGGAGCAGGCTCCTCGGCGGACCTGGAGTGGCTCACGCCCTGCGGCGCGCAAGAGGATGATAAGGGGATCGCCCCGTGGGCGGGGGTTACGAATTTTTCATCGTGCGCCGCAGCCGACCCTGTGCCGGCAGCGGCGCAGGCGGCCTGCCCGGCCTGGCCCGTCAGGGCGGCGAGCGGCGCCGGTGACTCAAGCCGGGAGAGGCAACTGAATGGACCTGTTGATCGTGCGACACGCCATTGCCGCCGGGCGCGATCCGAAGCGATGGCCGGATGACCGCGAACGGCCGCTCACGCCCGAAGGCTCTGCGCGCGCGCGGCGGGCAGCCGCCGGATTGAGGCGCATCGCCGACCCTCCGGGGCTCGTGCTGACGAGCCCCCTGGTGAGGGCTCGGCAGACCGCCGCCATCCTCTCGGAGTGTGCCGGCTGGCCCGCAGCGCTCGAGTGCGCGGCGCTCGCTCCCGAGGCGTCCCCCGAGGCCGCGCTCAAAGCCTTGCAGGCCCGGCCGCGCGAGCGGATCGCGGTCGTGGGGCATCAGCCGTGCCTCGGCCGGCTCATTGCCTATTGCCTGGCGGGCACGGTGTATCCGCAGGCGATCGAGCTCAAGAAGTGCGGCGTCGCCTGGCTCTCATTCGAGGCCGTCGCGCGCGCGGAAGGGGCGATCCTGCGCTGGCTGCTCGCACCGAGCGTCCTGCGAGCCATCCGCTGACCGGGCCCGCTCGGGTGAGAAATGCGCGCCCGCTCCGGTGATCTGATTCGCCATAATGGCCGTATACCCTGATGGGTGCGTGGCACGAGGAGGCAATCATGAAAGTCGGCTTCATCGGACTCGGACGAATGGGAGCGGGAATGGCGGCCAATCTCATCGAGGCCGGCCACGAGGTCACGGTGTACAACCGCACCGCTGAGAAGGGCAAGGCGCTCCTTGCGCAGGGCGCGAAGGCCGCCGACAGCGTGGCCGCGGCCTGCCGCGCAGAGGCGGTGGTCACGATGCTGGCCGATGACCAGGCGCTCGAGCAGGCGGTGTTCGGACGAGGGGGAATCCTCGAGAGCCTGTCCGCGGGGGCTGTGCACGTCTCCTGCAGCACCGTGAGCGTCGAGCTCTCGGGCAAGCTCACCGAGCGACATGCCGCGGCCGGCCACCGTTACGTCGCGGCCCCGGTGTTCGGCCGCCCGGAGGTGGCGGCGGCCGGACAGCTGTTTGTCATCGCTGCCGGCGAGCCCGAGGCTGTCGAGGCCGCCACGCCGCTGCTCGAGGCGGTCGGACAGAGAACGTTCGTCGTCTCTCGAACGCCCAAAGTCGCCAATCTCGTCAAGCTGAGCGGCAACTTCCTGATCGCCTCGGTCATCGAGTCCCTCGGGGAGGCGCTCGCATTGGTGGGGAAATCCGGCGTCGATGCGCATCAATACATCGAGCTGCTGACCTCGAGCCTGTTCAACGTCCCGATTTACCGCAACTACGGCATGCTCATCGCCGACGGGAAGTTCCAGCCGGCCGGCTTTGCCGCCCCGCTCGGATACAAGGATATCCGCCTGGTGCTGGCCGCCGCCGAGGAGCTGCGCGTGCCGCTGCCCTTTGCCGCGGTGCTGCGCGAGCGGCTGCTCGCATTGCTCGCCCGGGGCGGGGAGGCACTCGACTGGTCGGCGATCGCAACGCTTGCCGCCGCGGATGCCGGGCTGGCGCGCGACTGAGCGCACCTGGCGCGCCCGTAGCCGCATCCGTTACAATTGCGCCCATGAAGGCGAGGATTTGGGCCATTATCGCGGCGACGCTCGGCGTGGTTGCGGTCGCTTTCGCGTTTCATTTCGAGCTCAATGCGCGCTCGCGTGCCTACAGGGAGCTGCGCGGGCTGCGCGCCGAGACGACCACCGACCTCGATCATCACCGTATCAGCCGCTCGCGGGCGGCCGCGCTCGAGAGCCGGCTCGGCCGGGCGCGGCGGCGTATCGAGGAGGACAACGTGCTCGGCGCACAGAAGCTGCTCGGTCGGGTCAAGGCCGACCTCAAATCCCGCACACGCTCGGCCTGATCCTGACGGGGTCTTCTTCGGCGGCGATCGCAGGAGCGTGGGTCTGTGGTGCGAGCGCGTATGGCGGAGAGTCGGGACGCCGAGAGGGCTACCGGCGCGTGCCTGCGAGCGCCGGCGCGCGCCAGTGCGGCGGTTCGCCGGCGGCCGCCGAGCGATCCGCTCGCGCCAGCCCCGGGCCCGGCCGGTCCGCGATCCGCCCTGGACCTCGTCGCGGCGCGCGCTGCTATTGCAGCGCAATCTCCCCTTTGAACTCGGCGTCGAGCTTCAAGCCGGCAATCTGCAGCGTTATCGTGGCCGGAAACGTTTCCGCTCCGGAAATCGTGCGGCTGGCCATGGCTTTCGCGACCGCCTGCTCGATTTCACGCTGGCCGTGCAGTCCGAAGGACTTGAGAAACTTGCGCACGCTCATGTTGAAGGTGTCTTCGTTCATTGCGCTCTCCGGTGGATGAAGAAACCCTTTGGCCTCACGCCGGCAGACCGGCGAACGGGCCGGCCGTGTGTCGCTCAAGCCCCGGGGCATCTTTGCCCAACGTCAGAGCGCAGTCAATACGCGGCGGCGCGCGCGGGTTGACTCATCGTCCCCTGTTGCAGCGGATCGCGGCGGGAGATTGGCGTGAGTGCGTCCCGGTACGCCGGCGCACCCCGAGTCATGACACGGCACGAGCGGCTGCCCAGGCACAGGGAGTGTGCCCCGCCGCCACAGGTGGCGGACGTTGAGGCAAAAACCACGCTTTTGGGCGCAACGGCGCTGGGCGGGGCAGGAGCCCCGATCCAGCGCTTCGTAGTAGCGGCGGAAGGGCGGGGATTTCATATAGACAAAGTATATGGAACAACTGCCTTATTTATATTGGATATATAGCTGGCCCGGAGCCACCATGCGTTCGTCCGGAACGGCTTGCGAGGCATCGATCATGGCGGCGACCCGGCAATCAGAGCCGAAGCGCACCGTTGCGCGCACGACCTGCTACATGTGCGCCTGCCGTTGCGGCATCAAGGTACACCTCGAGGACGGCAGGCTGCGCTACATCGAGGGAAACCGCGACCATCCGATCAACCGCGGGGTGCTGTGCGCCAAGGGGTCGGCGGGAATCATGACGGCGAACTCCCCGGCGCGGCTGTCCGCGCCCCTGAAACGCGTCGGTCCGCGCGGCTCCGGGGCGTTCGAGGCCATCTCGTGGGAAGAGGCGATGAGGATCGCGACGCAACGGCTCGCCGCGATCCGCGCGACCGACCCCGGGCGCCTCGCCTTCTACACCGGTCGGGACCAGTCGCAGTCGCTCACGGGCCACTTTGCCCGCATGTTCGGCACGGTCAACTATGCGGCGCACGGCGGGTTCTGTTCCGTGAACATGGCGGCGGCGGGCCTTTACTCGGTCGGCGGCGCGTTTTGGGAGTTCGGCGAGCCGGACTGGGAGCATGCCAAGCTCTTTCTGCTCTTCGGGGTCGCCGAAGACCACGACTCCAATCCGATCAAGCTCGGCTTGGGCAGGCTCAAGGAGCGCGGCGCCAAGATCCTCTCGATCAATCCGGTGCGCACCGGGTATTCCGCGATCGCGGACGAATTCCTCGCCATCACCCCCGGCACCGACGGGCTGCTCGTGCTCGCGCTCATCCACTGCCTGCTCGAGGCGGGCCGGATCGATGCGGAATTCCTCATCCGCTACACCAACGCCCATCACCTGGTGATCGATGCGCCCGGGCAGGCCGGGCACGGATTGATCGCCCGCGATGCGGCGGGCCGGCAGCTGTGCTTCGATCGCGCCTCCGGCTCGGTGCTCGAGGCGCAGGCGATCGGAACCGATCCGGCGTTGCTCGGCACCTTCCAGTTGGCGGACGGGCGGCGCGCCCGCCCGGCCTTTGCCTTGCTCGCCGAGCGCTATGCCGACCCGCAATACGCCCCGGAGGCGGTTGCCGGCCGCTGCGGCATCGAGGCGGCCGCGATCCGGCGCATCGCTGCGGAGATCGCCGAGGTCGCATTCAATCAGCCGGTCGTGCTCGATCAGCCGTGGACGGATGCGGCCGGCCGCCCTCACGCGAGCATGACGGGCCGGCCCGTCGCGATCCATGCCATGCGCGGGGTCTCTGCACACTCGAACGGGTTTCACACCTGCCGGGCGATCCATGTGCTGCAGATGCTGCTCGGCGCGCTCGATACCCCGGGCTCGTGGCGATACAAGTCGCCTTATCCGAAGCCGATCCCCGGCGGGGCACCGCCCGGGCGCCCGCGCCGGCGCGGGGGGCCGCTCGATGCAACGCCGCTCGGCTTCCCGCGCGGCCCGCAGGATCTGCTCGTCGATGAGGCCGGTGAGGCGCTGCGGCTCGATCGGGCGTTTTCGTGGGAAGCTCCCCTCGCCATTCACGGCCTGATGCACATGGCGATCGCGCGCGCGTACGAGGCGGGCCCGGACCGGATCGACACGCTGTTTCTCTTCATGTCGAACATGGCGTGGAATTCGGCGATGAGCCCCGGTGAGACCACGCGGATGCTGAGCGAGTGCGACGAGGCGGGCAACTACCGCATCCCCTTCGTCATCGTCGCCGACGCTTTCTCCTCCGAGACCGTCGCCTATGCGGATCTGGTGCTGCCGGACACGACGTATCTCGAGCGCTACGACTGCATCTCGCTGCTCGACCGCCCCATCGGGTCGGCGCACGGTCCGGCCGATGCCATCCGCATACCGGTGTTGCGGCCGCAACGCGATGTCAGGCCATTCCAGGACGTGCTCATCGATCTCGCCGGCCGCCTCGGCCTGCCTCACTTCGCCGACGAGCACGGCAGGCCGCTCTATTCTTCCTACGCCGATTACATGGTCCGGCACCAGCGAAGGCCCGGCATCGGCCCGCTCGCCGGCTTTCGCGGCGAGGACGGTCGCGCCATCGGCAAGGGGGCGCCAAATCCGCACCAGCTCGAGCGCTATGTGGAGAACGGCAGCTTCTGGAGTCACGATCTGCCGCACGAGCAGCTGTACTTCAAGCACGCCAACCGCGCCTATCTCACCGGCGCGAAGGCGATGGGCCTGATCGAGGACGACTCGCAGATCGTCCTGCAGCTGTATTGCGAGACGCTGCAGCGGTTCCGTCTGGCGGCCGAGGGACACGCGGCGCCTCGCCCGCCCGAGCGCCTGCGCGAGCGCATCAGGCGCTTCTTTGATCCGTTGCCCATCTGGTACGTGCCGCTCGAGGAGGCGATGACGGACCGCGCAGCCTACCCGCTGCACGCCATCACCCAGCGGCCCATGGCGATGTATCACTCCTGGGGCTCGCACAACGCATGGCTGCGGCAGATCCTGCCGGAGAACCGCCTCTATCTGCACCGCGAGCTCGCGGCCCGGCTGGGTATCGGCGATGAGGACTGGGTATCGGTCCGCTCGCGCAGCGGCAGCCTCAGGTGCCGGGCGCGCACGATGACCGGGGTCAACCGCGACACCGTCTGGACCTGGAACGCGATCGGCAAGCGCGCCGGCGCCTGGGCGCTTTCGCACGATGCGCCCGAGTTCCGCCGCGGATTTCTGTTGAATCACCTGATCTCGGAATACTTGCCGGACGAGGGCGGGGCGGCGCCGCAGTCCAATTCCGATCCGGTGACCGGCCAGGCCGCCTGGTTCGATCTCACCGTCTCCCTCGAGCCCTGCGGCCCCGGCGCGCCCGATGAGATCTCGCCCCGCTGGGACGCGAACCCGCTGCGCGTGCGGCAGGCTGCGCAGAGTGACCGATGAGCACGCTGCCTGAGAGGGGGCAGGGCGCGAAGAGGCTCGGCCTGGTGATCGATCTTGACACCTGCGTCGGCTGCCACGCCTGCGCCGTCAACTGCAAGGAGTGGAACACGGCGGGGGAGGCCGGGCCGCTGCCCGACTACGACAAGTACGGCCCGCAGCCCGACGGAGTGTGGTTCAACCGGATCCACTCGTACGAGACCGACGAAGGCGGGTGCTCGCGGACGGTCAACTTCCCGCGTTCGTGCCTGCACTGCGAAAACCCGCTCTGTGTCACCGTTTGTCCGACCGGGGCGTCCTACAAGCGCGCCGAGGACGGCATCGTCCTCGTCGACACCGACAAGTGCATCGGCTGCCAGCTCTGCGCCTGGGCCTGTCCGTACGGCGCGCGCGAGCTCGATGAGAAGGCGGGCGTGATGCGCAAGTGCACGCTGTGCGTCGACCGCATCTACAACGAGAGCCTGCCGCAGGAGGAGCGCGTGCCGGCCTGCGTCTCGACCTGTCCCTCGCGGGCGCGGCACTTCGGCGACCTCGCCGACCCCGGGAGCGAGGTCTCGAAGCTCATCGAGGCGCGCGGCGGCGCCGATCTGCTCCCCGGGCTCGGCTATCGACCGACCAACAAATACCTTCCGCCGCGCCGCGCGAGGATTCCGACCGCGCCGGTGAAGCCTCCCGCCGCCGGCGCGCAGGGCATCGGCGCGGCGTTGCTCGGCCTTCTCGACAAGGCGCTCAGCCGATGAAACCGGCCGCCTCCGTGCTGCTGCTCACCACGGCAACCGGGTTCGGGTTTGGGCTGCTCGCCTGGCTCGGGGCGTACTCGGCTCTGGGGCTGCTGCCGGCCCAGGCGCGCGGATTGCTCGCCGCCGGCATCGCCGTCGCGCTGATCTTCGCCGGCATCGGGCTCATCGCCTCGGTGTTTCATCTGGAGCGCAAGGAGCGCGCATGGCGCGCATTCACTCAGTGGCGCTCCTCGTGGCTCTCTCGCGAGGGTGTCGCCGCCGTACTCACCTACCCGCTGGCGATCGCCTTTGGCGTTGCCTTCTGGCGCGACGGGCAGCACCTCCTCGCGCGGCTGCTCGGCGCGGCCACCGTCGTGGCATCCCTCGGCACGGTTTACTGCACGGCCATGATCTACGCGAGCCTGAAGCCCATCCGCCAGTGGCACAACACGCACACCGCGCCGGATTATCTGCTCTATGCGGTTTTCTCCGGCGCCGTCCTGTTCGCGGCGCTGCGCACCGCGGCGCTCGGGGCGCCCGGGGCGATGGCGAGCGCCGTCGCCGCCGCCACCGCCGCCGCCGCGTTGCTCGCCAAGCGCGCCTACTGGCGCCACATCGATGCGCAGGCGCCGCTCGCGACGCTCGCCGCCGCGATCGGCCTGCCCAAAGGCATCGAGGCGAGGCCGCTCGATGCGCCGCACTTCACGGAGAATTTCATTCTGCGCCAGATGGGCTTCGCCATCGCGCGCCGGCACGCCGCCAAGCTTCGCTCCCTCGCTCTGTTGCTCGGCTTTGCCCTGCCGCTCGCCTTCAGCATTCTCGGGCAGTTCGCGCCGCTGCCGATGGCCGCGACGGCGCTCGCGCTGGCGTGCGCGGCGCTCGGCCTGGCTGTCGAGCGCTGGTTGTTCTTCGCAGAGGCCACGCACGTGTCGGCACTCTATTACGGCCGACGGATATGAGCCCTTCGCGCAGGGTCTGCGCCGCCGTCGCCTCCTTCCCCCCAGGGGAGGGATCCTGCGCGGCGCGCCGCCCGCTGCCGATCCGAGCATCGAAGGCAGGTGTCTGCGTCGCCTGAGGCGGCCGTGCGCCCGGGGCTCGCATCGCAGCGATGGGCTCAGTCGAGCTCGCGCATGTCCTGCGGCCTCAGGCGGATCGAGGCGGCGGCGATGTTCTGCTCGAGGTGCTCGAGTGAGGCGGTTCCGGGAATGGGCAGCATCACGGGTGAGCGGCGCAGCAGCCAGGCGATCGCCGCCTGTGCGGGCGAGATCCGGTGACGCTGCCCAACCGCGGCGAGCGCGCGCATCGGCGCGGAACGCGCCGCATGCCGCCCGGAGCCGAGCGGGGCCCAGGGCAGGAAGGCGATTGCCTTGCCCTGACAGTAAACCATCACATCCTCGGATTGCCGATCCTCCAGGTTGTAGCGGTTCTGGACCGACACGATGGGCGTCAGACGCTCGCATCGCTTCAGCTCACTCAGGCTCACGTTGGATACGCCGATGTGGCGGATCTTGCCGGCGGTTTTCAGCCGGACCAACTCCCCGATCGAGTCCTCCAGCGCCACCTCGGGGTCGGGGGCGTGCAGCTGATACACGTCGATGCACTCCACCCTCAGGCGCTTCAGGCTCGCCTCGCACGCCTGGCGCAGATGCTGCGGACGGGCGTCGCGGTTCCACACGTGCGGACCCGGGCGCACCAGTCCGCCCTTGGTCGCGATCACCAGGCCCTTGGGATACGGGTACAGCGCGAGCGCAATCAGATCCTCGCTGGTCTCGGGGCCGTAGGCATCCGCCGTGTCGATCAGATTCACGCCCAGAGAGACGGCGCGCTGCAGCAATTTGACGGCGGCCGACAGATCGGGCGGATCGCCCCACACACCCGGGCCCGTGATGCGCATCGCCCCGAAGCCCAGGCGGCTCACCCGCAGCTCCGTGCCGAGGGTGATCGACCCGGCCGCTGATGCAGCAGTGTCGGCATTCATGATCTCGCTCCGCGTTCCCGATGGGGTCAACCGTTGAGTATCGCGCCGCCGTGCCGCCGGCCGCCACCACCGTCGTGATCGGCAGACAGCGGCGCCGCGCTCCGCGCCCGGCACACGCCCGGCGGCGGTGAGCTTGCGGACGGCGAATCGCCCGGCACAGGGCTTGCTGAGATCGGCGAGGCGCCCCGTCGCCGCCGCCGAGCCTGCCCGTCGCGAATCGATCGTTCACGCTCACGGGCGCCCGCGCAATCCCGTCATCTCGCTGCGGCCCGGGGTATCCGGGTGATCGCCCATCCCGAGCGGGCCGGCGAGGCCCAGGCGGGAGGGGGGCGGCACTCACTCTGCGCTCGCCTTCGCGGCGCGGTTCGTACCCGGCGGGCTCAGCGCCGCGGATCGGTCCTGCCGTACCGGAGGTGAGTCGGCAGCAGTCTGAGGCGCCGCGAGGCGTTGCGGTGCAGCCCGCTGAAAGTCCAAGCGCCGCGGGGAGCCGCGCTCAACGGCCGCGGGTGGCGTGCTTGGCGTGTCTCGCCGGGTTGCCGGGGCGCGCGCGCTCGGCAGCGAGAGATTGACCCTGCCTGGTGCCCCCCGGGGCCTGAATCGCTTGATTTATTGGCAGGCGGCGTGCGGATCGCCGAAGATACGATGTTCTTCAAGCTCTAGGCGGCTGCATGCGCCCATGGGTCAGATCGCGTGAGTACTCAGCTCTTATTCCGGGAAGATGCCTATCTCAAGAGCGCCTTGGCCCGTGTCGTCGCGGTGCACGAGCGCGGCATCGAGCTCGATCGCACGATCTTTTATCCGCTCGGAGGCGGCCAGCCGGGCGATAGCGGGGTATTGGTGCGGGAGAATGGCGCCAGGATCGCGATCACCGATACCCGCAAGGGTGAGGCGCCGGGCAGCGTGCGGCACATCCCCGCTGCGGATGTCTCACTCCCTGAGCCCGGTGAGCGCGTTACGCTGGAGCTCGACTGGGATCGCCGCTACTCGCTCATGCGTCTGCACACCGCGCTGCACCTGCTTTCCTGCGTCGTCGCCGCTCCGGTCTCGGGCGGCAATATTGCTCCGGACAGAGCACGCCTGGACTTCGACATCGACATGGGTCTGCTCGAGGCGGAGCGGATCACGCGCGACACCAATGCATTGATCGCCTCGGCGGTCAGCACTGAAACCGTGTGGATCACGGATGAGGAGCTCGATGCGCGGCCGGAGCTGGTGAAAACCATGAGCGTACAGCCACCACACGGCGTCGGCCGTGTGCGGCTTGTCAAGATACCGGGCATCGACCTGCAACCGTGCGGAGGCACGCATGTCGGCAACATCGCGGAGATCGGCGGCATTCGCGTCAGCCGCATCCGTAACGAGGGTAAGCGCAACAAGCGCGTGGAGATCGTACTCGCGCCCTGATCGCGCGCGCCCACGGCGCATGGGCGCAGGTCCGGCCCGGCGGTGCGCGAGGCGGCGGGCACGGCCGCCTGGTGGCCAGGCTCGGCAATGGAGGTGTTCGGCCCTCTACCCCTGCCGTTGGACTCATCGCCCGTGAGCGACCGCGAAGCCGAATCTGCTGGGCTTACCGGGCAGGCATCCCGGCCGCGCTCCGTGCTCGTGTGGGACCTGCCCACGCGCCTCTTCCACTGGATGATCGTCGTCCTGGTGGCGGGAGCCTATCTCACCGAGCGGCTGAACTGGATGCACTGGCACGTGCGCATCGGCGAATCGCTGCTTGCGCTCGTGATCTTCCGGCTGCTCTGGGGATGGGCGGGCAGTGAGACTGCTCGCTTTCGCAGCTTTCTCGCCTCGCCCGCCGCGGCGCTGCGGCACCTGCGCCGGATGGTGCGGCACGAGCCCGATTCACAGGTGGGGCACAATCCGGCCGGCGGGTGGATGGTGCTGTTCCTGCTCGCCTTACTGTTGGGCGAGGCACTGACCGGGATCTACGTCAACAACGACATCGCCAATCAAGGGCCGCTCACCGATTGGGTGCCGGCGTCCGTGGCCAACGGCATCATGGATCTGCACTCCCTGCTGTGGGACGTACTGCTTGCAGCCGTGGCCTTGCATGTTGCGGTCATCGTGCTTTACGCCGCCAGAGGGGACAATCTGCTGGGGCCGATGCTCACCGGCCGCAAACGCCTGCCCCCCGGCATCCCCGCGCCCCGGCGGGCTCCCGTCTGGTTTGCTCTCGTGCTGTTGGCCGGCGGTGCGATTATCGCGGCATTGCTGCTGAGGTACCTGTGAGGTCCCCTTCGCCCTCGGCTTGTCTTGCCGCCGCCTGGGCGCACAGGGTGAGGATTCCTTCCGCACGACGGCGACGCCCCGCAGCGAAGAGGGTCCGTGCCGGGGAGGGCGGGGCGGGCGCCGGAACCGCCGTCATCTGACTTGCGGCGGTTTGATCTGGCCGCGCAGCTCTCCGGCCGGGTGGTCCTTGGTATGCAGATTGATGTACAGGTCGCCGGCGAGCAATTCCTTCGCCACGGTCCGCGATAGAGTCGCCCGACCCGTGATGGGGCTGGTGATTGCGCCGCCGCGACGGGTCAGCCACAGGACCACCGGCCCGTTCCGGCCGGCCGGGGCGTGGTGAAAGTGCGCCATCGTCACGGCGCTGGAGAGGTGGGTGAAGGTGATGCGCCAGGTGACGACCCGGGAAGCCGGATCGTAGGTGAGCCTGGCTGTGCCGGTGCCGTGGGTTTGGACGGGAGGCACCTGCTGCGCGCCCGTCATATGCACCGTAAACGAAAGCGCTGCAGCGTGTGCGACCGCCATGGTGAGAAAGGCGAGGCCGGCGAGCGTTACGAAGGATTGTCGCAACCGAGAGGTTTTCATTCACATCTCCTCGTTCGAGTTCGGGGCGCAGGAAGGAGCCGGACGCGTATTCTAAGGCGCGGGAGGCATTGAGGCTACCGGCATTCGGGAGATTGCACCGCGGCGCGAGGCGCGAGCACCGCGCCCAGGGCGGCCGCGAATCGCCAGCCACGCGGCCGGTGCCGACCAAACTCCCTGCAGTCCGCCGAGGAAAAGGCCTGTCGTCGATCCCGATGTGACACGAGGGCCCATGTCCGTTCAGCTTCTCCGGCGTCCTGTGCACCGGCCTGGGGCGCCCTCTCTATATTTCGCCCCCGTCTCGAGGCTGTGAGCGTCACGGCCGACAGCAGGCGTTGCGCGGACATGAACGGACGGGACGTTTGATCCAAATACTGCCGCCTTTTCCTGATCAGCGGCGGATGGCCGCGAACGTGCAAAGTGGCGGCACGCTTGAAGGCCGGAGGCCTCGGGCGGACCGATCAGCAAGCGCCTCGTTGGGTTGGCTCGGGGGCGCCCAGGAGGCGCAAGGCGAACTGCGCGTACACCTCCGCCACGCACTGGGAGGTGAGCTCGAACTCCGGCGTATACCAGTACGCCACGCGCGTACCCATGGCGCCAATCGCCGCCACGCCGAGCCACACGTGCGCAATCTGAAACACACCGCGCTCGATCCCGCGCCGACCCCCGTCATCCTCGCGCAGCCACGAACGGTGGGCATCGTACTGCGGGCGCACTTTTAGGCGGCGCGCATTCCCTCCAAGCAACTCGAGACGGTGCGGCAACACCTGATCGGGCTCGGCCGGCGCATGGCCGCCTCGCCGGCGCCGTCTCCCGAGGTTGTCGTCCGCGCGGCCATAAGGCACACCGGGATGTGAGCGACCCCGGCGGATTAAATCACCGCGCCGCGGGATGTGCGCCGGCAGAGACGATTTTGCCCAGACCTTGCATCGGTTCGCGCAGCTGTATGAAATATCAGCCATGTTAAAGCCTCTATCGCCAAGAGGGCGGGACGTAAAGCGCGTGCAGCGGATCCGTGACGCCGCTCGGTCCAGCCGAGCGAGGCAAGTCCGACCGTAAAGAAGCGCGAACCGGATGGAAGGTCCTTCGGGGGGACTGCGCCGCTCGGCAAGTTGAGCGCGACTTTGCTCGGCAAAATGAGCCCACCCCGGTAACAGGATGTGTCCCACGATTCTGCGCAAGATGAATCGTGATTCCCGGGGACGCGTGCGGCGTCATCGACTCTGAGAACCGCCTACCGGCCGCCCCCGGGGGGGGCTGCGCGCAGAGGGGCTCCTCGAGGCGCACTCGGACTGCAGCCGGCGGATGCTTTTTCCTGCACGGCGGCGGCTATGTGGCCGGCGGCATCACGGCGTATCGCAATTGCGCAATGTGGCTCGCGCAGGCGCTGCGTCGTGTTGCTCATCGAATACCGGCTCGCGCCCGAGCATCCGTTCCCTGCCGCGCTCGAGGGCGCGGTTGCGGCTGTTCGCTGGATGCGTGAGCATGGGCCGGACGGACGCGCAGCGGCGCGACGGGCGTTTCTGCTCGGGGAGTCCGCCGGAGGCGGCCTCGCGCTCGCCACGCTGCTCGCGCCGCCATCCCGAGCCCGAAGATACTCGAGCGAATGCGGCGCGAGAAGCCGCATCTGCAGTCGCTCACCGTGCCGGGGCGCGGCCATGCGCCGTTGCTCGAGGAGCCGCAGGAGCTCGCCGCGATCGACCGGTTCCTCGCGGGGTTGCGGTCTTGAGGGATGCGCAGCCGAATCCAGCGACCGATCCGTTCATCGCCGTGCAGGTGCTTCTTCTTATGCCTCTCGAGGATCCTCGGGAGAGCGGGCCGAGGTGGTACGGCTACAAGTCTCGCGCGGGCCTCGTACCGAGGGGCACGGGGCCGGAGCCGATGGGCGCCATCGGGCTGGCCGGACGAGCAGGCCGCCGAAGCAGTGGGATATTCGCATGCGACCGATCGATGAGTGCAAGAGACGTCCGGCGAGCGAGGCGGACTAACCGGCCGCCATGTAGGCTTCGGCGGCAGCGCAATACCACTCATCGAATCTCATCGTCATCTGCTCGGTGATCTGCGAATAGGGTCCGGGCTGATAGGCGATCGAGACCATGCCGCGATGATTGTTCTCGACGAGCGCCCGATCCTGCTCATTCGTCGCGGTCCAGACCTCGAGCAGGCGTGTCCGATCATAGTCGACTCCCTCGACCGCGTCCTTGTGCACGATCCACTTTCCCGTCACGGTGGTTTCCTGCGGCCCCGTCGGGAATGCCTGAAAGAAAAATCCATAGTCGCTTACGACGTGGCTGAAGCTATTGGGCTGCAGCCCCCACCACATCACTCCGACATCCCCGTCGCCCACCCTGCCCAGCTGCCTGGCGACCGCGGGCTTGCCGTCCGTCGTGTAGGAGACTGCGCCCTCCAAGAGCGGAAATCTCCCGATTTCGTACCAGGGGCCGATGACCGAGCCGGTCTTGAGTCTTAGAGCCTGGCAACGAGACTCGAGCGCCGCGAGCCGGGCTTGTCTGTCTGCGGAGCCGTCCGATCCGGTGAAGTCACTGTAGGAGAGCAGCAATTGTGGGTGTCCCGCCCGGCAGTGGTAGCATTCGCGCGCATTTTGCATCGTGAGCTTCCAGTCGGCGCGCTCGACCCATGTGGCAGTGTGGGCCACTCGCGCATTGCGCAGGTCATGAGGCTCGAGCATCGGCTCGAGCGACGCGCGAAACGGTGCGAAATCGGGAGGGCTGTGCGCAAGACAGATGAAGATGACTCCCGCCATCGTCTCGACCCGCACCGGCAGCAGGCCGTGAGCATCGGTGTCGATCTCGTGCATGAAGGGAGCGTGGGCCAGTCGGCCGGACAGATCATAGCTCCATTGATGATAGGGGCAGACCAGGCGCCGCATATGACCACGCGTCTCACGACAGATCTGTGCGCCGCGGTGACGGCAGGTGTTGAAGAACGCCCCGATGGCCCCTTGCGCGTTGCGAAGCACGACCACCGACGACTCCCCGACGCTCAGTGTGAGGTAGTCCCCGGGCTTCGGTAATTCGGCTTCCAGGCCTGCCTGCAGCCAGTGCCGGTGAAAGACCGCCCGCATGTCAAACTCGAGCATGCCGGGATCGACATAAAGCCCCTGCGGAAGGCAGTAGCCCCGCCGCCGGTCGGCGAACAGATCTCGGATCGTCTTCGAAACGGCCACCCTGGGACCTCGATTCGGCTGTGATTGCCCACGATACCGGGCCTGTCGGTCCGCTGGCTAGGCGTGTGCTGCGGATTCATAGGAGTTCGGATGAAAGCAGGGACCGCAGGAAGCCTGTGCGGAAAAATGCTCCTATAATCCCAGCCGGGAGCCATGCGTCTTGGTCGAAAATCCCCCTTGTGCGCGGCTCGGTCAGAGTGCGAAGTCCTGCACCCGCCGTCCCCAATCGAACGCCCGCGAGAAATCATAGGCATCACGATCCCGCTGGTTGAGAGGAGCGAGACCGAACCGGGTTTCGATGAACTTGAGAATGCTCGCGGTGCTGGCGACGTGATGGTCCACCAGGCCGGGTCGCGCCCAGGGAGACACCAGCAGGGCGGGAATGCGCGTGCCGAAGCCGTGATTGTCCACGGAAACCGGCGGGACCGAGTCCCAGAAGCCGCCGCCTTCGTCGTAGGTGATGAAAATTGCCGTCTTACCCCATGCCGGCCCCGCCGCCACGGCCCGCACCAGTTCCTCAACCCAGATCATGCCGTAATAGGGGGCGCAGTCCGCGGGATGCTCGGTGTGCGCGGCGCTGGCTTTGAGGAATGAGACTCCCGGCAGCCTGCCTTGGCGGGCATCTTCACGGAAATCATGAGCGTCACGGATGTGGCCCTGCTTCACGTAATCGTACCAGCCGGGATAATATTGAAACGGGTTGTGATGCGCCTCGTATATGCGGCCGCTGTCGATCACGGCGGAGCCGTCGCCCGGGCCAAATGCGTTTTTCAACGCCCAGGGCTTGACCAGATTCCAATTCTCGTTATACCAAGCCCAGTCTACGTGCGCGGAGCTCAGACGGTCGCCGATGTTCGGGTAGGTCTGCGCCTGCGGCGGCGGCGAAATCCGCAACTGATGCAGATTATTGGCTCCGGTCGGCCCTTGAATGGGTGACAGGTCGTTGATCATGAGGCGGTCGTGGTCGTAGGGCCGGTCGAAGAACGCATTCTTGAACCCCGCCTTTCCCGGGTCATAAGGGGCCATATGGGCGGCGGTGATGCCCGGATTGACACAGGATCTGCACGCAGCCAGGTAAAGCGCGTTTCCGGTGCTGCCGCCGCTCATTGCCTGATAGAAGCGATCACACAGGACATACCGATGAGCGAGTTGATGATAGAAGGGAATGTCCTCGGCGCGGTAGTGTCCCAGCACCGGGCCGCTCGGCGCGGCGAGGTCGAGCGCCAGATCATCGGGACTCAGCTTCTCGAGCTCCTCGGTACCGAGATGCGAGCCGCTGCCCAGCGCCAGAGCGACAAACCGATCCATCTTGCCGCCGTTGACTTCCGCCATCATGCGAAAGAAACGGTGCTTAGGATCCCAGTGCACGTTGCTCTTGGCCGGTATGTACGGGGCCAGGTGGAAGGGCAGGTTGGGCAGCTCCACATTGTCGAACGCGGGTATCTGCTTGTAAGGCAGGGGCAAGGTGGGGTAGGGGATGCCGACCGGATTCTTCTGCAGCCCATGGAACCTCCGATCTATCTTCCCGTCCTGATCCAGGAGGTTCGCGACCTGCTGGCCATTGCGCGGCTGGAAGGTGCCGAAGTAATGGTCGAAACTGCGATTCTCCTGAAAGATCACGACGATATGCTCGATCCTGTGCTGCAGCTGGTGCCGGAAGGACAGCCCGCCGGCGCGCGCGACTCCCAATAAATGCGGCCCGACCAGCGCCGAGCCCGTCACCAGGCCGACGCCGCGCAGGAAAGAACGTCTGTCAATAGTGCTCATTACGCTGACCCTTATAGGTTGATGAGGAGATCCTCACCCGGACCTCCCCGGGGGCTCTCCGCCGTGCCGAACGATGGATCCTGTGCCACGCGGATCTGCGCGCCGCGGCGGGCTCCGCCGTTCGACGCTTGTATCCCGTGTGGCCCTCGATCCGGTCAATTCCTAAAGAACCGGCCGGTACACGTACACGGCATGGGCCGCGCCGGCATAAACGAAT
The DNA here is from genome assembly GCA_021792755.1 of Pseudomonadota bacterium. Taxonomy (GTDB): domain Bacteria; phylum Pseudomonadota; class Gammaproteobacteria; order Steroidobacterales; family Steroidobacteraceae; genus 13-2-20CM-66-19. Next base: position 10,207 of record JAJYUA010000026.1, on the reverse strand, counting down.
AGATCATGGTTGACCGGATCCACGGCACCGGTGTGGGTCTTGGCGTACCCGGTCGAGACGAAAGCCGCGTGCTGCATCGTCGCGGCATTATAGACATCGAACCCTTTTGCGTCGCTTTCAAATGCATATACCAGCCGATACGCCGGGTCATAGGCGACCTGGTCGATACCGGCGTGGGCGGGCAAATGGGCGATCTCCTTGAGATTTCGGGCATCGAAGACAAAAATCCGCGCGCGATTGGTTCCCACCCACAGCGTATCGTCGCGCGCATCAAAGATCTGGCCCCTCGTGTTCGGATCACCGTGCCGCGCCGTAGGCCGCAGATACGGGATGATGCTCGTCTTGGCCTCGATCCGCCCGGTGCGCGGATCGAGCTTCTCTTCCCAGGAATCATCCGGCATGTACAACAGGTGCCGCGAGCGGACCAGAACACCCAGATCCGGACCGCTTCCCGTGTGCGGAAAAAGCGCAATCTTCCGAATGAATCGCGGCATTGCGCCCAAGGTGTACACATCGATCCAATTGCTGTCATCCAAGGCGACATAGAGGCGATCGCGGCCGGGGTCCGCCCAGATGCCGTCAGCGCCCGTTCCGACCGTGGTGAAGGTATCCACCACGTGCCAGCCTCTTTTGGCGACGACGACCACCTCTGCAAACCGCCTCATCGTCCTGTCTCGTCCGTGCTCATTCGCCTTCAGGTGCAAGTCCGATGTCCAATAGACATACCGGCGATCCCAGGCCATGCCGGACGGCCGTACGATGCCATTGCGGATCACCTTGACCAGGGAGTCATTGTCCGCATCGATGACAACTCCGCCGGAATCGGTCTTGCCCATCGAGACATAGATATCGCGACTCCCGGCATCATAGCCGACCGCATCGCCGCCCCCGTCCGTCGTGGGCAGATGGATGATCTTGAGGAGCTTGAAGTGCAGGCCAGCCGCCTCGGCACGCGGACACCCCAACAGAGCGAGCGATGCAGCTAGAACAAACAGCGTCAGGACTCTTTTCACTGATCTCTCCCCAACATCATTGAACCGCAAAAAATCCTCCCGGCGTTCGACAGCCGAGCCGGCGGCGTGAGGCTCGAAACGAGACCTGACGGCATGCTCTGCCTTGCAGCTTCGCAGCCACGGTGCCGGGCATTGCCGGCAACGGTCTCGATAAAACCGGCCTTGGGGTGCCCGCGACTTGCGGGAGAAGTCGGCGGCCTGAAGACCGGCGCGCCGGCACGCTGTCGCCCAATCACAAGAATACCTCGAGAGCCATCCGGCGCGAGCGCACATCACGTTTCCGAGTAGAGCTCGGCGAGGTGTCTTTCGTATTTCCGCCATCGCCCAATGGAGGTCGCGTAGATCGGGCTTCTGACCTCCCGGTAGCTGGCTGTCCGGCACGGCGTATCATTGTTGAAAAAATTGCGGCTATCCGCGGGCTCGTCAATGCCTATGAACCGGAACATTCCACGCACCGTGTCATCGAAGCGCAGGATCAGGTCCTCGTAGTCGACGCCCATGATCTTGCCGTCGCATGTACTGCGCCAATGGCGCATCATGTCCGCGTGGATGCGATAATAGAAGGCAAGATCCGACAGCCGGTGCTTGTACGGATGCCTGCCGGAAAAATCATGGCAGTAGCAGGACAGGCAGACATCCCTCCAGTCGCGTCTCATGTGTATGATCTTTGCCTGCGGAAACAGCGCGAAAATCAATCCGACATACTGAAAATTGGCGGGCATCTTATCGACGATCCACCTATGCGGCGCAATGTGCCGGAACTGCTGCAGGTACAGCCTTGCAAAGGCCAGCTTCCTCTCGGCCGACAGTGAGGCGAGCGCGGACGGGTATGCGCAGACGTTTCCCCCGGAGATCTCTCGGGCGATTCGGCCGATGGTCGGGCGCTCTCCCGCCCCATGGGCAAGAGGGCTCATTGTGATGATCTGCTCCAGCAACGACGTTCCGGACCTCGGCATTCCGACTATGAAGAGGAGATTTCTCTGCGGACCTGCCGGCCCCGTTTCCACGCTGTCGACGCACGCCGACTCAATGGAGCGCAAAAGGTCTTTCATCGGCTGCCGCTCGAACCTCGGCGGCATGATGGAGTTCGCTTCCCGATAACACCGGAAAGCGCGGTCGTATTCGCCGCGTTTGTCATGCAGGTCGCCCAGGAGGAAGCTCGTCGCCCTCAAATCTGAAACCGACAGCTGCGCCGACACTTTGCGCTTCCACGCGCCGATGGCTTCAAGGGGGCGGGTGCTCAGACGCACGTCGAGCTGTTTTGCCGAGCGGCCGTAGACCATGACGAGCTGCGCGCAGCCGCTCGCCGCCACGAGCGGCTCCAATAGGGCAATGGCCTGCTGCGGCCGGCCTGTGCGCTCAAATAGAAATGCCCGCAGCAGCGGCCCGGGAAACGAGCCGGAAGCGCGCGGTTCGAAGGTGAGAAACAGTTTTTCTGCGCGCTCCGTGATGCCCGCCGAGCACAGGCACATGATCAGGTTCGCCGCGGCCACCTCGTTGCCGGCATCATACGCGAGCACTCTCTCGAGCATGCCGATCGCGAGCTCGGTGTCCCCAAGCGCGTTGTAACAGACTGCGCCGTTCACCATCGCGCCGACGTGAGCCGGGTTTCTCTCGGTCAATCTCCCATATACACCCGCCGCCGCCGAGAGCCATCCAAAATGCTGATAAGCCATGCCGAGAAAAAACGCCATTTTCTCGCAACCCCGATTGCGGCGATGAGCTTCCGCGACGGCCATCAACGCCTCGCGGTAGCGCGCCCTGGAGAAGTATATCCTGGCGATATCGTAGTACACCGCCGCCGGATCATCCCTGCGTAGTGAGAGCAGGCGCCGCGCAGCCTCCTCGGCCACCTCATCGGCATTCACAGCCAACGCGGTGTCGATCAGCTTTGCGAGGGTTTGACAATCGCAGAGGTCGGCGCGCGCAATCACCCCGGTGATATCGCATGGATCCGCGTGGTGAGCTCCATCCCGCGTGCTTTCCCGTGGCTCGCGAAACATCGTCAAGGCGGACCGGTAATCTCCCTTTGCCAGGGCTTCCTGCACCCGGGCCTGCGCGCCGCCGAGGCCATATCCGGCGGCAGTGTCGGCGCGGAGCGTGCGGGCGGAAGTGGCGCCCGGGTGCGCGCCACCGTGAGCCCGCCTCCGTGGGTCCGATCCGCCGGACTCCTCGTCTGTCATGCTGGTGCGCTCCGCGGGTTTGTACCGCCGGGCCTGATGAGGCTTCCTGGCTCGTATCGATTCATTCACTGTACACCCTGGAATGACAGCCTCCGGGGCTGCTGGGCTACCACGGCGCCTGCCAGCCGGATGCTGCGCGGATTGCCCGGCATTCTCAAAAGACCACGGCGATGGTGCCAAAGATGGCTCGGGGAGCGCCTGGATTTACGATCACATACCCGGCGGCATTGGTATTGAAATAGCCGCCGCCGGTGATGTCGGCCGTCGAGTTGTACCGCTTGTCGAGGAGATTGGTCACGTTCAGCGCCAATGACGCGTACTTCGCTCCCGGGATCCAGTCGTCGAGAGCGGTGGTCTTCGCCCGCAGCATGAGGTTTGTCTCGCTATAGCCGCCCAGCTGCTGGCGCGACGGCGCGCCGGTGTTGTTATTGAAGAGGTACTGTCTTCCATAGTACTGATCAAACAGCGTTGCGGACAGCGCGTTTTGGTCCAGGAAAGCCCGGTATGTGACGCCGGCGTTCGCCGTGACGTTCGGCGTGCTGGATACGGGAGCACCGTTGTAGTACTGATTGTCCGCCGTGGAGAAGTACATATTGTAATATCCATGCAGAAAGCCGACGTCGGCAAAGCCGGAGAGGCTTCGGTCGGCCCTGACGTCGAGCGCAAGGTTGGCTCCGCTCAAGGTCGCCGTGCCGTAGCTGAATATGGTCAGCAGCGGGTTGGTGGGTGACGTCACGGGAATCGTCTCGTTGCTCAATTTGTCGTCGAAGTAGTTCACATCGGCGAACACGTCATCGAGCCCAAGCCATCCTTTGCGGGAGCACTTGAATCCCGCCTCGTAGTCCTCGCTCTTCACCGGATACAGCTCGCCGAGGTCAGTCAACGGTCCGGCCGCGGCATTGTAGTTGCCGGCGGTTGGGTTTTGGTAGGTGACGGAATATTGAGCGTATACCGCAGCATCTTTCATCAGTTGAAAGTTGACGCCGATGGAAGGCTCTACTTTCTGGTATTCCTTGGCAATGCTCGGGGAATCGCTGTATTGCACGGTGGGATAGAAATCGGCGACGATGGACGGACTGTTTTGGAAAAAGTGCGTCTGAAAATCCATGAAATCGACGCCGGGCACTATGAGCAGAGCGGGCAGCAGTCTGATGTGGTCCTGCAAGAAGGCGGACGCATACGTCGTCGTGTAGGTGTGATCCGTGATGGCCCGTGGATGCTGCGGTATCGGGTATCCGACCAGAGGATTGCCGGCAAACCCGTTGACATTGGTCTTCGCGTTGATGACATAGCCGCCGACTGCAATGTCGTTCCAGGGCGCATGTATGTCAATGGCGAACTTGTCGCCGAAGGTATTCGTGTACCAATTGGTCTGTTCCTCGCCGGATCTGGCGAGCGGTGGATAGAAATTGTTGATTCCCGCGTGATGCAGCGTGCTGTCCCGGTACCAGAACAGGTTGGTGGTCCAAACGTGGTGCGCCATCTTCAGGTGCTGCCGTCCATAGAGCAGGAACATGTTTTCATGGAAGGTCTTCTGCCACACCGAATTGGGGAGCGCGGAGTAGAATCCGGAAGATTGCTCGCTGTACGGCGGGCCGCCGGGCAGGCCGTTCAGTGTCACGCCGGGCACCGGATTGATGGGTATCTGGTTCGGCCTATAGGACCAGTTTCGATCATAGTAGGCTCCCAGGCTGTATCTGTTTGTACCCTCGCGCTTGCGGACCTTGAAGTAGGCCTGAGTCGTGCCGCTCGGCAGATGTGCTCCGGTTCGGAAGCTGTGGCCGTGCGCGTAAGCTGCGGCGGCGACGGCGGACCAACCGGATAAGTCCCCGGTGTTGGCGGCGGCGGACACGATCTTGGAGTTGAAGCTTCCGTAAGACACGGCGGCTCTCGCGTACGCATGCCGCGTCGGCTGAACGGGGAGGAAGTTGATGGTGCCGCCGATGCTGTCGAACCATCTGGTGCGCGGATTTCCCGGTCCATATATGGTGTTGATGCCGGATAGCAATGATCCGATCGGCGTCTCGGATGTATGAAAGCTTTGGCCCTCGACGGTGTTCTGGATGGGGATTCCGTCGAAGAGGCCGGTGATTCCGTTGTATTCGAGATCGCCGATATAACCTGTGACGCCGACCTTTATGCCGCGCATCGATATGGTGGCGCGGTTGGACACGCCGCCTACGTTCGGGCCGCTGACGTATACATTCGGCTGAATGGTGAGCGCCTGGGTCGCGCTTGCGTTCGGCCCGAATATCTTCGCCTGTTCCGGAGTGACGGTTGCGATGCTTTGGGTTGATTTGAGAATCTCGGCGTGGGTGATGAGCCGGTGATCGAAAGCCGAATCGGCGCGGCTCTCGTGGATGCGCGCATGCGCGCGTTTGGACACGGTCCCGACGTTTATCGTGCCATGTTTTGCTTTGGTGGGGGCTCGCTGCGAGTCGCGCGCGTTCGCGCGCGAGCCGTACAGAGCCGCGATCACCGCGATGGAAATCAGGGCGAAGCGCGCTGCGGGCGGGTTTGGGTCGCAATCGTGTGGCATGAAGTGCTCCAGTGTGGATAGAGATGTCACGGACCGGATCAGGTCTGCGCGGCGGATGGGGAGAGTGGGCCCTGATGCGGGATCAGGGAGTTCCTGCACGGCCCGACGCAGGGATCTGCGTCGGGGAGAGGATGTTCATGCGACGGGGAGCAAGAGAAGTGCTGCGCGCACGGCGTCGAAGCGGAGGTTTTTGCGGCGGCGTCTGACACTGCGTGGGCGTGGATTGCGAAGGCGCATTATTTGTGCTGGTGGCGGACCTTACGGTAGATGCATGTCATTATCATGACGGTTGTGCCGTCCGGACGCGGCGGGGTTCGCGGATGAGAGTGAATTACTACAGCAAGGGCTTCTGCGGGCGGCGTCGGGAGATTCGTGTGGGCACACGAATTCCGTCGTCGACGCCGCGAACTGCCCTGAGCGCGGTGTTGTATGTCAGCCTTCAGTTAGAGGCGCCCCTCGCTGTCAGGAAGCGCGGCGGCCGGAGATGCGCACCTCGATGGCGAAAGTCGTGGAGAGCTTCGGCATGTCTTTCGTAAAAGGCGGGTATTCCGTTGTCTTCACGGTGTGCAGGGCCGCCCGGTCGATGGCGCCGATGCCGCTCGAGCGCTCGATTCGGGCCCATAAGAGAGTGCCGCTCGGTTGCAGCTCGAATGCCACTTCGGTCCTTCCCGATAGGCGCATGAGGCGGATCGCTTCCGGAACCTCAAGGTTCGCCTGGACCCGGCTTCGCACGAGGGCGGCGTAGAGGTCGAGCGCGGCGCCTTGGGCTGCCCGGGTGGCGGACGGGTTTTGGGGAGGGCGGATGGAAAGGGCCGGCGGAAGCGCAAAGAAGGGCGTGTCGGCTGCGGGGTGGGTGGCGAAGAGCAGTCGCGGCGCCGGCGCGGGCACGGCGGTCGGGATCGGCACGGGGACCGGTCGGGATATGGGCTTGGGCAGAGGGTGGCGGATCACCGGTTTGAAGTGCGCGGGACAGGGGTTGGGTCTCGCCGGTGTCGGCTGCAGCATGTGTACGGCCATGATGTGCTGTGCCGGGGAAGCGGGCTTGAAAGGCGTATTCGACCCTGCCCAAAGGAGGCTCGCGATCAGCAGGCCTTCCAGTGCCGCGCCCACCAGCAAGGCTCGGCCGAACCGGTCGGGTCGGGAAGCGGCGCGTGTCGGCCAGGGCGTGCTCATCGGTACGGCGCGCAAGTGTTGTCTTGGGTGTGACCTGGTGGCGAGCACCTTGGCTCAGCCGGCCGGCTTGGCGGCGATGCCGATGTCACTGACACCCGCCTTCCGGCAGGTGTCCATGACGTGAATGAAGTCCTGAAAGGGAACGTTTCTGTCGGCGGCGATAGTGAGCCGGGTCTTGGCCGGATCGCCGTCGCTGCGCAGGAGGTATTCCAGGCGGGTCATGTCATAGGTTCGGCCCTTGACGCTGACGCTGCCGCTTTTCTCGATATCGATGGTGAAATGCGGGTGCGGGAGGCGCCTGGAACGGCTGGATCGGGGCAGCTGCAAGGCAAGTCCCTGGTCCGGGATCATCTGCAGGGTGATCATGATGAAAAAAACCAGCAGAAAGAACATCACATCGATCATCGGGATGATCTCGATGCGCCCCTTGCGGGCTTCGAAGTAACGGCGTGCCATGTCAGCGCTCCGTCGCCGCCATCGGGCCCAGGGCGGAGGCGTCCCGCATGGCTCCGGCCGGCTCTTCGACGACGACGGGTTGGCCGTCCATGCGGTTGAGCAGCACGGTCTTGAGGGAATCGAGCTGATTGACGATCTGACGCACCTGATTGTTGAAGGCGTTGTAGGCCACCAGGCCGAGCATGGCGATGAACAGGCCCGAGGCCGTGGCCACCAGGGCGTCGGCGACGCCGCCGGTCACCCGGGTGGGAGCGTGGCCGGGCCTGGCCAGCACGGAGAAGGCGTGGAACATGCCGATGATGGTGCCGAAGAGGCCGAGCAGCGGAGCCAACGTGACGATGGTATCGAGCAGCCACAGGCGCCGATCCAGGCAAGGGCTGGTAAGAAGGATGGTTTCCTCCAGGCGGTTGGCCAACGCCTCCCCCCGCACCAGGCCATGGTGGCGCAGGGCGCACTGCAGCAGGGTCCCTTCGGGCAGATCGCCGGCGTGCTCGGTGAGCTGGCGGAGGGTGGCCCGGTCGAGCTCGGCCCGGGAGCTCAGCGCGCCGCAGATGATGTCGCCGCGCAGAATGGTGCGGCGCAGATACCAGAATCGGTCGATGATGACGGTGAGGGCGATGAGCAGCAGCCCCATCATGACATACAACACGCCGTCGGAATAATCGGCAAGGTGCGCAAGATAATGGAGGCTCATGAGCACTTTCTGATCCGATGAAAACCCCACCGTAGCCGCCGATTTTGTCAAGATGATGACGATTTGATGACAACTGTCACTTCCATCGCCTCGTCTGCGGGACCGGCGCGACATTCTCGGGTCGACTCGCCGAAAGCTGACGCTAAAGCCTGAGGTCAGGCTCATGGCCGTGCTTGGCATCTCAACGATTGCCGCGAACAGCCTTTGTCCGGCTCTGAGGAGGCGTTCTTTCCGATTTTCCCGATCATGCCCGCCGGCGGCGGGCGCCCAACATCAGCGGGGTGGCCGGACGGTGTCGGCAGGCCCTCCGTCGTCTCCCTCAACAGGACGAGGACGAACGGTCGCGGGGTAGCGGCTCATCCCTTGCGGCGCTCCTCGGGAGCGGTGCGCAGAACGAGTGTCCCGTGTCTCGCGTCCGATGGCGGCAAGGCGCCGGGCCGCAGTCGCTCGGGGCAGTCACCGGCACGGGATGACCAAGGCTGTTGAAGTGTGATTCTGGCGGGCGTGGAGCGCTCGCGCCGGATCCGCAGACGCCACTCGCGCTTCGTGGCCGGCTCACGCAGTTGATGGTCGCTCAGGAAGCACGCGGGCAGCGTCCGCGCGAGCCCGGCGGTGAGGCGCATCGTCACCGAACCCGTCGGCCGTTAGCGAAGCGAACTCGTCAGAATTGGGCACCCATCGATGTTGACCAAAAACTGTAATGAATCCCCCGTATGCTCGCCGGCCGGGCTCGTCATCGGGGGTCGATCGGACAGTGGGTCTCAGAAGACGCGACGCAATGGCCGACCGGTGGCGGTCGTGACCGGGCAGCCGGAGCGGTCCGCCGGTGGCTGGGAAGGCGCGGAACTCTGGCGGACCCGTGGGGTCACAGACAGATCGATCCGCCAGGAGCCGATGTTCATGACGGTGTCGCTGCCGCTGTACAGATCCTGCTCGATTTCCCGCAGGCTGGCGGTGCGGGCCACTGGTCGGAAGGCCCTCCGGAGCAACCGTCTGTCAGCAGAGGGGAACCCCGCCACAGGGGCGCGTCGCGACAGTGAAAGACGGCGTCGCGCTGAGCCTGCTTTCCGTACGTCGAGACGATCGGCCCATCGCGTCAGACTGCAGGAGAAGTCTCGGCGCCCCGCCCGCGAGACTTGACCGGATAGAGCTGTCGTTGTACGCGACCCCGTGTCTTTGCACCGGAGTGATCGGTTTGTCGTATCGTACATATCAAGAGTCGAGGAGCAAAAATTTCATGGCAATCACAAGCGGCGTCGGCCGTAGGATGTTGGTGATCAGTGCCGTACTGGTAATGGGCGCTGCGGGCAGCGCGGGCGCCAGCGGGATCGCGCAAATCATCCATGCCCGCCAGAATCACTTCCGGACCCTCGGGAGAACCGCCAAGTCCATCAGGGATCAGGCCGGGCGATCGCATCCGAACTGGGCCGTCGTCGAGGCCGATGCGGACAGAGTCGAGCGGCTTGCATCGGCGCTGCCGAGCTGGTTTCCCGCAGGCAGCGGCCAGGGCCATGGAGTCAGGACGAGGGCGCGGCCGGCGATCTGGGCGGAGCCGCGGCAGTTCGCACGATTCGCGCGCAGGCTTCTGCATCGAGCGCAGCAGTTGCGCCAGGCCGCCGCCAGCCACGATGTCCGTGCGCTCAGGCTGCGTGCCAGAAGCCTCGGCCGGGGCTGCGACAGCTGTCACCGTCGATTTCGGGCGCACCGCAGTTGGTGGCACCTGTGGTGAGTGACCGTGACCGATAAGTGCGTTAGGGCGGTACGGGTTCGCGTCTGGGACTGGCCGACCCGGCTCTCGCATTGGAGCATTGTCGTTCTGTTCGTGGTCTGCTGGTTGACCGCTGAGGGCGGCCGATGGGAATGGCACCGCCTCGCCGGATACGGCGTGCTCTTCGCGGTATGGTTTCGCCTGGCGTGGGGATTCTGTGGAGGACAAACGGCGCGCTTTTGCGAGTTCGTCCGTGGCCCGGCAGCCACCTTTCGCTATGTGCGCAAGCTCTTCGGGCCTCGCGCCGAGGACTCGCCGGCACCACTCGGTCACAATCCGCTCGGCGCTTTGAGTATTCTGGTCATGCTCGGCCTGCTGCTGACCCAGACCACGTTCGGGCTTTTCACCGTCAATGTCGACGGTATCACCTCGGGTCCCTTG
>JAJYUA010000025.1 GCA_021792755.1 Pseudomonadota bacterium | reverse complement strand
CACCGGAATGATTCTTGGGGTCCGTGGTGAGCTTGCCTTTGGAGAGTTCAACGATCGCATGCCTTGCATCGAGCAGCCCCAGCTTGCTTTGAATCTTTGTGAAAATGCCCACGCCATCGTCCGACACCATCATGTTGGCACTGGCCGCGGTCTTGGTGAGCGTGATCGCAATTGACTTGCCCTCCGAGTGATCAATGGCATTGTTGAACATCTCGGTAAAGCCATGATGCCAAATGTTTTTGACGTTGTCAGGTAGCTGCCCGAGAGCTTGTGACACGTCGTCGGTCCACACGACGTCCTTCGCCAAGCCCGGAACAATCTGGCATGTGCGCTGCCAGCTGGATAGCGCGGCAAGCTTGTAGGAGCGATTCCTCGTATGGCCCGTTTCAGTCAGGCATCCTTTGGCGGTCAGTTTCTGCAAATGCCGCGCGACTGTCGCGTTCGGCATCGATGGATACCCGAGCCTCGGGCAACGCAGGCACAAAGCCGTGATAGGTCCCGGGATAAAGATGAAGTTCGAGAGCTACGCCGGCGTGAGCCTCTGCTTGATTGCCGGCCTCGCGCCGCAGCACGATCGATGCAACCTCCGGCGAAGGCGGCCGGATCGCCCGGAGTGAGCAAGCGGAGCTTGCAGGGGCCGGCCCGCCGCCCTGCGGGACTCGTCATGAGGGACCACGGGGCTGTGTAGCGCGTGAGAGCAGGCGATTCGGGCGCATCAGCCGGGCAGGGCCTCGGGCGCGCTTTGATCGACTGGATAATCGCGCTGGTCAAAGATCATGTGGCCTGTCGCGTCGGCTGCCGGCTTCTCATAACGGACGCGAAGAAAAGCGCCGTCGGTTTCTACGAGCGCATGGGCTTTGCGATGTCGGACACCGAGGCTGGCGGGGGCCGCGGCAGGCGGCAGCGACAGCCGGTCAGGGCGATCGCTGCATCGCGGTGCTCACGGCCGCGTACAGGGTGTCGAACGGGACCGGCTTCTGCAGCACCGTGTAGCCATGCTGGCGGGCGCTGCGAAACGCAGACTCCCCACTCTCGCCCGTGATGACCAGAACCGGGAACTCGCCATGGGCGGCGCATGCGCGCGCCGCGACGGCGGCGCCATCCTGAGCGTGCGGCAACCGCAGGTCAATCAGCAGCAGATTGGGCCGGCCGCGCTGAGCGACAAGCTCTTCGGCTTCGCCGGCGGAGCCGGCGCAGTGCACCTCAAAGCCCCAGAGCGCTAGCAATACCTGCATGCTGGTGCGCACTGCCGGATCATCATCGACCACGTAGGCCCGCGCTCCGCGCCAGGACTCGCGGCCGGCCTCTATCGAGCGCAGCACCCCGGCGGCACCGGTGCCCGCGCGGGCACCGGGCATCATCACCGTGAATCGGGTACCTGCGCCGAGGCTCGAGCGCAGCTCGATCCGCGCGCGCATCAGCTCGCACAGATGTTTCACGATCGAGAGGCCGAGACCGACACCCTGCGGACGGTCCTCGCTCGCACCTTCGATCTGATAGAACTCCTCGAAGATGCGCCGGTGCTCTTCAGCGGCGATGCCTCGGCCCGTGTCGCACACCTCGAGAATCGCTTCACCTGCGACCTGCGCCAGCATCACGCGCACCTCGCCCCGCTCGGTATACTTGATCGCGTTATCGAGCAGATTGCGCACGATCCGCCCGATCGCGCTCGCATCGCCGATCAGCTCCACAGGAGCGACTTCCCAGTTGAGCGAGAGGCCCTTCGCCGCCGCGCTTGAGGTGAATTCCGCGCACACGCCCGCCGTCAGCCGATCGAGCGCGAACGGCTCGTGCTGCAGGCAGTAGCCGCCGCTCGATAGTCGCGACAAGTCGAACAGCTCGCCCAGTATCTCCCCGAGCGAACGCACCAGCGTATCGATGTTGTGCCCGGCCTCCCGCAGCGTCTGCGCACTTGGGCTCGCCAGCAGCACCGCGCTGTAGGCGGACAGCGCGTGCAGGGGCTGGCGAAGATCGTGGCTGACGGCGGCCAGCACGCGGGCACGCGTCAGAGCGGTACGCTCGGCGCGCGCGGCCAGCTCTTGAATCTCTTGGTTGCGCCGCTCCAGTTCGCGCAGCGCCGCATCGCGCTCGCGACGAATGGCGAGCGAACGACGCAGCAACCTCTCGCTGTCCCCCGACACGCCGATGAGGAACAACCAGTACGCGACGGTGAGGGCAATCACCACCAGCGCCTTAGCCGGGTGGACCGTGCTCCAGGCCGCGGCGGCGCAGACCAAGACCGACGCAGAGTACAGGCCAGGCAAGCGCTTGGAAGACACCGCGACCGCAACACCCGCGCCGGCAACGGTATACAGCGTTGTTTCCAGGATCGCCTGCGAGAGGATCGGGATGCGCGCCAAAAACAGCACGGCCGCCAAGCCGGTCGCGAGCCCGGCGGCTCCGTCGAGCGCCACAAACACCGTATGGATGCGCGGCGACGGGTCGGCGGCGAGTCGCACCAGCGCCCGGCGCGCGGTCGCGGCGCGGATGCACTCGACACCGAAGGCGAATCCCGCCCAGGCGAGAAACACGGATAGCGCGATGTCGGGCAATACGATCCAACCGATCACGCCGATCAGGACCAGCTCGAAAATCGGCATGCGCAGCAGGATGCGTGCATGCAGCGTGAGCAACTCGCCCCGCAACTCCCCGCCTTGGTCGTTCGGGGTGGGCACGCTCAGGCGTCCGCGCGCAGACTCAGCTGGCTCGCTCTGATCACCGCCTCGGTACGGTTGTGAACTTCGAGCAGGCGGAAAATGTCGCAGAGGTATTCCTTGACGGTGTGCTCGGAAAGGGCCAGCTCCCGCGCGATCGACTTGGTCGAAAGCCCGCGATTCAGGCCGGCGAGCACGTCGCGCTGGCGCGGGGTGAGGATGCGCGCGCGGTACGTCCCGTCGCTTGCGGCCAGGACGCTGCGCGGCAGGGCCACCTCGCCATCGAGCACCCGCCGCAGCGCAAGGGTCAACAGGTCCGGCGGGGAGCTCTTGGTGATATAACTCATGGCGCCGGCCTCGATGCACGCGCGCACGGTGATCGGATCATCCGCCGCCGAGACGATCACGATGGCGGCATTCGGCGCGCACTGGCGGATCCGGCCGATCGCCGGCAGTCCGTGATCCTGTTTCAGGTCGAGATCGAGCAGACAGACCCGCAGGTCTTTATGCTCGCGCGCCTGCGCCACGGCTTCCTCGACGTTCGCGGCTTCGAGGAAACGGACCTCGGGACTGAGCGAAGCGAGCAGTAACCGCAAGCCCCCGCGGAACAAGGCGTGATCATCCACCAGCAGGATATGCATGCGATTTTTCGTTGTTGAACGTGATCTGGGCGCGTCCGGCTCGATCGGTACCGGTCCGCCGCCTCCCCGGATGAAGAACCCGCCCCGATGCGCTATGCGCTCGGATGTAATGAAGCGGTGCGCCGATGACAAATGCGCACCCCTGGTATCAGATTACCGCTCTTATTGCCGAAAGACGATCGTCATTTGATTGCAGGAGCGGACGCGATAACTGAATGAGTGCCGGATCCCGACCAGCGTGACGGTGTAGTGTTCAGGGTCGGTTGCGTACGGAAAGGTCGGGAAGACCATCTCGTGGCCAGGCGCGAGGTATTCGTTCACGCCGAACAACGGCGAGGGACTGCCGTCGATGTCGACCTGCGTGATTCGCTTCGCGTCCGCAGATTCGTCGATCACCGTGACCTGCCGGGGGCCGCTCTGGCTGGCGCAGCCGTTCGAGGGCGGCACTGCCCGTGCCTCGGCGCGCTCGCGGCGCTGGCGCTGCCAGACCTGCAGTGCATCGAGCTGCGTACCGTGCAGGCCGTGGGCCGCGGCCCGCGTGAGCCAATAAAGCGCACGCGGCCAGTTTCTCGGCCCACCGCGACCGTAGTACTCATCTCGCCCCAGCCACCACTGCGCCCACTTGTCGCCCTGGCGGGCGGCGACTCTGAACCAAGCGTTGGCGTTAGCGTAGCTTTGCGGCACCCCGCGCCCATGGTAGTAATCACCCGCAAGGTTCAACTGCGCTTTGGTATACCCGAGCCGCGCAGCCTGGCCAAACCAGTAGGCGCCCATGGCGGCGTCTTGCGGTTCGCCGATGCCCTTGTCGTACTCGACGCCGAGCGCATTCTCGCGCATGGCTTGCCGCCGCACCGCTGCGCTCGAGCGGCGCATCGCCGGCGCACCGACTGGCGGTGCGTGCGCGGCGGCGATGACAGCCGGCGGCACGTGGGCAAGAGCTGCGGCCATGGCCGGCGGAAGGGGCGGCGCGGGCGGCTTCACACCGAACAGCTTGATGAGGTCGCCCGCAGAGTGCATGGCGCGCACCGGGTGGCCGCCGGATGGAGCGGCGGGCTGCTGCGCACCGACCGCAGGGATCAGCACCAGTAGCACGAGCATTGCCGATACCCAACGCTTGCCCATCGGAGTCCTTCGGCCATCGCTCAGCTGCGGGGCGCAAAGTTTCCATCCCGCCGCGCAAATAGCGATCCCCCCGTTTGGGGGGGTTGCCCGCCGAGGCCACGGTGCCCAAACATGCGCGGCAGGGCTGCGCAAGGAACCGCCCCAGCAGAACAACACGAGGTGACGGGTCATGCCGACGGTGCGCGCGCCGAGCGCAATCGATGCAATCAGTTCGATCGGTCGCGGCGGGAAGCAGCGATGAGACGGCGGATGCGAGCCGTGCTCGGTAGCCTGTGCGCTGCGACGCTGCTCGCCTCGAGCGGCTGCGTGACGAGCTCGGGCGTGCATGAGCCGCAATTCCTCGCCACGATGCAGCACAAAGTCACCGACCTGTTCGACAATCCGAACCCTTGCTCGAACAACGCGAGTGACATCGGCATCGTGACCGGCGCGGTGGTTGGCGCCTTCGTGGGTCATCGAGTCGAGAAGAGCGACAAGGGCGTGCTGGTGGGGGCGGCCGTCGGTGCCACGGTGGGAGGACTGATCGGGCACAGCATCGACGAGCGCCGCTGCACGCTGTACCAGATCGCCGAGAAGGATCACCTCAAACTCGCCAGCGCCACCATCACGCCGGCGAAGCTCGGGGTCGGCGGTCAACATGCGCTCGGACTCGACGTGCAAATCCAGGATCAGGGTGTGATTTTCGAGCCGCACTCGGCACGCTTGGTGCCGGGGGCACGTGGCGACCTCGAACAGATCGCCGCGCAGTACACGCCTCGCGTTCTGGTCGCTGCGCTCGGGCCGAAGGCACCGCCTCAGGCCATCGCGGCCGCCGAGCACCGCAAGGTGCTGATCGTGGCGCATGCGGCCCAGACCTCGGATCCGCTGTGGGCGGAGCGGTTGTCCGCGGCGCGCGCCCGGGTGGTCGCCGAGGTGTTCGCTGCCCGCGGCGTACCGGGCTATGACCTCTACTACCAGGGTGCGGGCGATGCGCTACCGATCGCGAACAATGCAACGGCGCAAGGCCGGGAGCAGAACCGGCGAGTGCAGATCGTCGATGTCGCGTCGATGATCGAGCTGAGGCGTTATCTCGGGCTGCGCACGGCGAATCCAGCGGATTTCTCCGGCGTGACCTACCACCCGACGCCACCGCCGCTCGGCCGGGCAAGCGCCGCTGAGCCGCCGCGGGCCGGTCCTGATGCCTCGTTTCTTGAACGTGTGGCAGCCCGCGCCAAGCGTCTGGCGTGGAAAGTACGGCACCGATCCGTCCCACACCCGCCAGTGGCGGTCGTTGCGATCTCACCGGCAACGGTCGCGCCGCACCGCGCGGGCCTGCCGCCCGGAGCCTACGATTTCGGTGGAGCGCCGCTGCAGAGTGGCGAGCCGCCGATCGATCTCGGCAGGCTGCACAGCCGTTCGATGTTCAGCTTCATCCGTGCGGCTCATGCCGGCGACGCCCCGGCGCTGATCGGGGCCTGCACCAGCGACCGGCCGCACCTCGCGAGCGCGGTGCGCAATCTGTCCTCGGGGCGCGTATTGCCGGTTCGTGATGACCTGCCGGGCTTCTACGGCGCCCCCTGGCTGAGCGAGCCGCATGGCAATCTGGTGGCGATCCTCGATGCGTACGTGCCGAAATCCTCCGGGTTACCCGTACCGGATCCGCGGGTCGACATCTATCGGGACTACGGCCGATTCCACGAACGCCAGCCCACCTACTCGAGACTCGCGCCGGTGAACGTCTACCGCGGGCCGCGCGGCACCTTGTACCGCGTGTTCGTCGGCGGACCGATGCAGTGCCTGGATCTGTTCGTGCCGGCTCACGCCGGCCGCGGGCCGGCGCGCATCTATTATCCGCGGATCGGCCAGAGTTATCTGGCGACCGCCACGTTCGCGGTCCGCCAGTGAGTCACCCCGTGCCATGCGGCGCGGCGGCCCGAGTACGCGCCTCCCGCGCCAGAGCGAGGATCGAGGTGTCGCGATGAAAGCGCAGCTGTTCGATTTTCTCTATGCCTTTCCGGTGCCGCTATTCGGCCAGATCGGCAAGCTCACGCGCTTAAAGACCGAAACCCACAGCCTGCCGGGAAACGCTTGGCGAGAGGATCCGCTCGGCATGCCGGATCCGGAGTCGCGCCTGTGCACCGATTACTACGCTGCCTTCGGTGAGAACATCTCCTCGAAGCCGGTGTTCGAGAACGCCTACGCCTATCTGGTACATTCCTACCAGAGCGACACCCGCCCGATGGCTCTCTGGCAGCACCTGTTGCTGCTGGCACTGACCCTCGCCGAGGCAGCCGGCACCGGGTTCTTGCTCGCTCCCTGGGTGTCGCAGGAGATGTCTGCCGCTCAGATCGGCTATGTCGGCTGGATCATTGCCTTTGCCTTCGCCTTCGGCATGCTGATCCTCACGCACTCCGCAGGGCGATCCTACAAGAAGGCGGCCTTGTTCAAGAGTGTAGTGGGCGAGAAGGATCGGGACACGCTCGAGCGCGTGCGGCCGATCTCCCTGTCCATGGAGCAGGACGCCGACGCGGCGCAAAAGCCCGAGATCCGCTTCGTGGCGCGGGTCTCCAAGGGCTCGCGCGATCGGGGCTCGCTTTGGCCGACGCTTGCGACGGTGCTGGTGCTGGGAGCAGCACTGGCGTTCATCTTCTACATCCGCTGGGAGGGCATCAAGGAGGCGGAGACCCATCAGGTGGTGCATCTGGAGCAGCACGGCATCTCCTCTTCCTCGAGCGCCAATCCGTTCGCGGCGATGACCTCGGGTCCCGCCGCAGCGCCCCTGCCGCCGGCGATTCAGCGCGCGCAGCGCAAGGCCCGTGACCGGGTGGCCAAGGAGATCGCGCGCGAGCAGGCCGGACAGGGCTTCGGCGCCGCGGTGCTCCTGTCCTTCATCTACATCATGACCCAGAGCGCCGGCTTTCTTTTCTCGTACCAGCATGCCTTTCTCGGCGATGGCGAGCAGGCGTTCGAGCTCACCCGCGGAGAATCGCATCATGAAACGTACGTGCGCGCCGTGGCCTCCCCGTATCTGAATCGCGGCGAATCGCGCCTCGCCGAGTTACGCCAGTACTTGACCGAGCACATTCCCGAGTATGCGCAGAGTCCCTGCCGGGTTTCGTTCATGGCGTTCTACAACCGCCGACAGGGCCAAAAACTGCGCCAGGAGGACCTGGCGGGGCTGATCCAGGCGGCCGCTGCACCGCCCTCAATTGCCGCTTCCGGCCCGACCGCGTCGGCCCCGTCCGCGGTGGCGGCGGTCGGGATGATCGGCACGACCGATAAGGAGTTGCACGCCGCGGCGCAGGAGATCTATGCCCTTGGCGACGCCGCGGCGCGCAAGGCGCGCTTTCGGGAGCGATCGGCGGGACTCGACAGTGCCGAGCAGATGAAGCTGCTCGACTTCTTCAATCAGATCAAGGACGAGCATGCCCGCGTGCAAACCCTGGCCGAAGACCTGTTCAAAGAATAGGAGATCTCCATGTCCACGCGATGGTGCACCGTGCCTGCCGTTCTGCTGCTGCTCGGCGCTGCGGCGCCCGCCGAGGCTGCCTTGGTCAACCAGATTCCCAGCTGTTACGCAGCGAGCCACTACAGCTTTGCCAGCGCGCCGCCGAGGCATCTGCTGTACGTGCTCATCGATCAGGTGGGGCAGTTGAGTCCGGCATTGCAGAAATCCGTGATCGACAACATCAATCATGCGCTTGGTCCGGCCACGAAGTTCGTGATCGCGGAGTTCTCCCGCACCACCAACAATCACTACCTGCATGTGCTGTATACCGGCATCGTCGAAGGTCCGATGAGTGCTGCGGAGCGCGCCAACGTGCCGGTGAGCTCACTCTCCGGTTTTGACAGCTGCATGCGCGGCCAGGCGATGTATGCCGTGCACATTGCCGACACGACTGCCCAACGCGCGTTGCAGTCGGCGGCGGGCGGGGCCAACGAGCCGAATGACATCCTGTTCTCCTTGAAGACGGTCGCTGCCGTGATCGCGCAGGATCGGGCCACCAAGAAGGTCCTGTTCCTGGTGACCGACGGGTTTGAGAACTCGAGCTTCGCGAACTTCAGCGCCGGGGTGCCGAATCCCACCCGGATGCTGCAGCAGGCGCGTGCGCAACGACTGCTCGCGAACTTCGGCGGCGCGCGGGTGTTCGTGCTCGGCGCCGGACTCTCGCCATGAATGGCCGCAGGCGGCCGACATCTGCGAGATGCGCTCCTGTGGGTTGGGGTGTGACACGCGGTCTGATGTGGTGTCTTTTCACTACCGGCGCGGTTGTTGTCAGTGCGATTACGAGTACACAGGCACAGAACGCACCCGCGCTCTCAGTGCTCGTCCGACAGGCCGAAGCGGGCATGCCGATAGCTCAATATCGCTTGGGGAATAATTACTTCTTTGGCAGAGGCGGGCGGCCCAAGAGCGCCAGGCAAGGCGTCTACTGGTGGCAGAAGGCAGCCGCTCAGGGCAATGCGAGGGCGGAGTCGAACCTGGGGTATGCATTTCGCCACGGCCTGGGCGGGCTGCCGAAGAGCGGTGCGCAGGCCGTCTACTGGTGGGAGAAGGCAGCCGCTCAGGGGAATGCGACGGGGGAGTCGAACCTGGGGTCTGCATATCTCAACGGCCTGGGCGGGCTGCCGAAGAGCGGTGCGCAGGCCGTGCATTGGTACGAAAAGGCGGCCGCGCAGGGATCCAGGCGTGCGCTCGCCGCCCTGCAAGCGCTGCAGCAGCGACAGCAGGTTGCCGTGGCGCAATCCGCACCGCAATCTGCGCCCGTCGCGCCGCGCGCAGACCGGCAGCGAGTCGTGCAGAGTTTGCAATCATTTTGGATTCTTTACTTCCGGGCATCCAACGCACAGATCGTCGACTTCGGCGCACCAGCACTGGTACGCCCCGTAGGTTTCGGGAGGGCTGGATCGTGAGAATTGCCCGAGTGCTTGCGCTCTTTGCAGTGACCGCTCTGCTGACGGCACCGGCCCGCAGTCGCATGATGAGCCCTGCCGTGCAGCAAGATATCCTGGCATGGCGGATTGCCGTGGTGTCCTGTCATCAGCAACACCCGGGTGAGGCCAGCATCGCCGAGCCCGCGCAGTTGCGCACACTGCGCAAGCCGGCGTTCCTCGGGGGCATGGCGATGCTCTTTTACTGCCTGCGTGTGCATGGGATCGGGGCGTTGAAGTTCGCCAGGGCAGGCGCTGCGATCCACGACCCGCTGTCGCAGTTTGTGTTGGGGGAGCTGTATTCGAACGGTCGGCCGGGCACGGGCGTTGCCACCGACCCCGCCAAGTCCTTTGCCCACTTCATGCTGTCGGCCCGGCAGGGACTCCCGTTTGGCAGTTTCGCTGCCGGACTCGACTTGGTGCAGGGATCGGGAGCGCCTCGCAATCCCCCGGCGGGCGCCGCCTGGATCCGCCGGGCGGCCGTGCAAGGCTTGCCTGCGGCCATGAGGGTCATGGGCGTGCTTTATCTGCACGGTGTCGGCGTTCCCCCCAATCACAAGCTCGCGGTATCCTGGATCAAGCGGGCGGCCGCAGCCGGAGATCAGCCGTCCAGGCAGTGGCTCGCCGCGCAGCACGCGCCGGCGGCTGCGAGCGTCTCGCCATCGACTCCAACATCCCCTGCAGGTCGACCGAGCGCCCCATCCGAATCCATTGCAGCATCGACGCCGGCGGACCATCAGCAGGCGCTGCAACAGCTGCAGCAATTCTGGACCCTGTACTTCAACGCATCCCACGCCCGGATCATGGACTTCGGCGCGCCGGCGTTGGTCGAGCCCGTCGGGTTCGGCGGTCGGCCGTGACCGAGGTACGCGCGATCACGAGCGGCGCGGCCGGTGATGGCTCTGGGCACGCCCGCTGCGCGCCTCGAGATGCTGCACGACAGGGGTGCCCGGCGAGAACCCTGCGTCGCCGCTCGTCCTTTGATCCCGCGCAGACCCTGGAGCCCAGGATGCCCGTTGGGAGTACGCAGTGCCCGAACATGTGACGCTGCGGATTCCGAAACCGCGACTCACGGTGTATGGAGTGCTGGTGACCGCCATGGTCCTCTGGGGAGCCTATTCGCTCTTTTGGCGCAAGCCCCCAGCGCCGCCGCAGCGGGCGGTATTAGCAGCGCGCGCGATCATAGTGCCGAGCTCGGCAGCACTGCAGCGCGCGGCGGACTGCCTGCCCACAGGCGCGATCGGCAGCGTCAGAAAGACATTGACTGCTGCGGCCAGTGAGAGCGTCAACCAAGCCACACGCAAGATGAATGCCCTCAACGCGTGTGCGGGCCAAGCGAAATCAGCGCCTGCTGCAACAGGCCGTACCACGAACCCGACAGCTCGGAGATCCGGCGGGCCGTGATGGGGCAGGCTGTCGGTTGCGACAGCGAATCGAGAGTGACGCATCAACTCCCCGTGCCTCACTGTCAGTTGACGCATGGCGATTGCTTCGCCAGGTGACCCACCGAGCTTGCATACACACTTGCCGCCTCCGGCCAGCTTTCGCCGTCTGTGTGCAACCACTCGAGTGTTGGCAATTCGTGTGCTTTCCCATGCACCGGCCGTCCGACAACACCTCAGGAACCCATTTGGCCGACCGGCGTCCAGCCCGCCAGGGCTCCGGCGCCAGAAATGATGGGGCGGAATGCCACCGTCCCGGCCGCCGACACGCTGCCCCGCCTCCGAGCGGGACACTCCGCGCGCACGCTCACGCTGCCGGTCCGTGCCCGCCCCTCTGACGCCGAGGCGGCCGTGCAAGTAAGTGCCGAATCCTGCGCCCCGCGACCCCTGCTGTGCGCCGCTGCCGATTCAACACCTCTGCCTGCACTCTGGAAAACGGCGATTCCCTCATCGAAACCATCGCCGACAGCGCCCATCGGGCGCGTGATCCGGAGCTTGATGCGCGGTCGCGGAAGGCCGCTGCGGTGCAGTCGTTGCCGTGGCCCGAATGATGGATCGCCGGCGCAATTGCCGGCGGGAGCCTCTGCTTGATTGCCGACCTCGCGCCGCCGCACGATCGATGCAACCTCCGGCGAAGGCCGCCGGATCGCCCGGAGCGGGCAAGCGAAGCGTGCAGGGGCCGGCCCGCCGCCCTGCGGGGCGCATCAGCCGGGCAGGGCCTTGAGGAACCCGTAGAGCCGCTCGTCGTCGGCGTAGGCGACGTTGAATCGCCAGTACTCGCTCGGCTGCCCCTGGGGGCTGAAGATCTCCCCGGGGGCGAGCAGGATCCCCTGCGCCTTGGCGCGCCGCAGGATCTCCGCCGGCGCCCCGGGCAGCTTCGCCCACAGAAACATGCCGCCGGTGCGCGCGCTCACCTCGATGCCCGCCTCGCGCAGCCGGTGTGTCAGGCGGGCGCGCGACTCGCCGAGGCGCCGGCGCAGCCGCTCGAGGTGCGTGCGGTGCCGCCCGGAGGTGAGGATGGCGAGCACGATGTGCTCCATCAGCTCCGAGGAGGAAAGCGACATCACGTTCTTGAGAGACGCCAGGTGCTCGGCGTGATCGGTGCGCGCGACGAGGTAGCCGACGCGCAGGCTCGGCGCGATGGTCTTGGAGAAGCTGCCGACGTAGAGGGTGTGCTCCAGGCGATCGAGCGAGGCGAGCGAGGTGGTGCGCTCGGGGCAGAGCTCGGCGAAGATGTCGTCCTCGCAGATCGTCAGCGCATGCTGCTCGGCCACCCGCAGCAGCGCGTGCGCGCTCTGGGCGCAGGTCGTGGTGCCGGTCGGATTCTGATAGGTCGTGTTGGTGATGAACAGCCGCGCGCGCGTCTCGCGCGCGAGCCGCTCGAGCGCCCCGGTGTCCGGTCCGCGCTCGGTGCGCGGGACCCCGACGGGGCGGTTGCCGCGGGCGCGCAGCATGGCGAGCACGTAAGGATAGCCCGGATCATCGACGAGGACCGGCTCCCCGGGGCGGGTGAGGGCGCAGATCGCCAGCTCGAGTGCCTGGCTTGCCCCCTGGGTGAGCACGATCTGCTCCTCGGCGCATTCCACCCCGCGCAGCGTCAGCTGGCGGGCGAGATGATGGCGCAGCGCACGCAGCCCGAAGCTGCCGCCATAGCGGCCGGCGCACACGGCAGGCCGGCGGGCGACCTGAGTGAGCGCGGAGCGCACACCGCCGCCGAACAGCCACTCCGGCGGCAGCCAGCCGCAGCCGGCGTCGATCTGCAGCGCAGGGCCGTCATAGTCGCGCCGCAGCGCCCAGAGGGAGTCGACCGTCGGCTCCGATCCGGGCAGCTGGCGCGCGCCGAACAGGTCGGCATCGCGCGCCACGTAGTAGCCGGAGCCGCGGCGAGCCTCGATGAGGCCCTCGGCGACCAGCAGCTCGTAGACTCTTGCGGCGGTGAAGGGGCTCACGCTGCGCGAGCGGGCGAGCGCACGCACCGAGGGCAGGCGGTCCCCGGGACCGACCTGCCCGGCAAGGATCCGGCCGCGCAGATCGGCCGAGATTGCCTCGACCCGGGTGGGGAGGCTGGCGGGCTGGGCACTCATGATCACCGTATCGTAGATCATGCCAGTACAGTCTGGTGATCTATCGGCGCGAGTGTAGCTCGGTGCCCGGGGCGCCGCAGCCCATATTCCCTGTCATGAACGCCACGACCACGACCACGACCGCGCCGGACCTGTCGGCCTTTTGGATGCCCTTCACGGCCAACCGGTACTTCAAGCGCCACCCCACCCTGGTTGCAGGTGCCGAGGGAGCGTATTACCGCCTGCCCGACGGCCGGCGGCTGTTCGACTGCCTCTCGGGTCTGTGGTGCAGCCCGCTCGGGCACGGCCGGCCCGAGATCATCGAGGCCGTGCGCCGCCAGATCGGCGAGCTCGACTTCGCGCCGACCTTCCAGGTCGGGCATCCGAAGGTGTTCGAGCTCGCGGCGCGGGTGGCGCAGTGGGCGCCCGCCGGCTTGAACCGCGTGTTCTTCAGCAACTCCGGCTCTGAGGCGGTCGACAGCGCGCTGAAGATCGCGCTCGCCTACCACCACGCGCGCGGCGAGGCGAGCCGGGTGCGCATCATCGGCCGGGAACGCGCCTATCACGGTGTCGGCATCGGCGGCATCTCCGCCGGCGGCATCGGCCCGAACCGCCGCGTCTTCGGCGCGTTGAGCGCACCCTTCGTCGATCATCTGCCGCACACCTATGAGCCGGCGCAGATGCGCTTCAGCCGCGGCCAGCCGACCTGGGGCGCGCATCTTGCCGATACGCTCGAGAGGCTGGTTGCGCTGCACGACGCCTCGACCATCGCCGCGGTGATCGTCGAGCCGATGCAGGGCTCGACCGGGGTGATCGTGCCGCCGGTGGGCTATCTCGAGCGGCTGCGCGAGATCTGCACCCGTCACGGGATTCTCTTGATCTTCGATGAGGTCATCACCGGGTTCGGCCGTCTGGGGGCCAACTTCGCCGCGCAGCGCCTCGGGGTGACGCCGGACATCATCACCTTCGCCAAGGCGGTCACCAACGGGGTGATCCCCCTCGGCGGAGCGATCGCGCACCAGAGCGTCTACGACGCCCTGATGCGCGGGCCGGAGCAGACCATCGAGCTCTTCCACGGCTACACCTACTCCGGCCATCCGGTCGCCTGCGCGGCGGGTTTGGCGACGCTCGAGGCGCTCGAGAAAGGCGGCCTCGTCGAGCGCTCCGCGCAGCTCTCGACGGTGCTCGAGGAGGCCGTGCACTCGCTGCGGGACGAGCCGCATGTCATCGACATCCGCAACTTCGGCCTCGCCGCGGCGGTGGAGTTGGGCGCGCGCGACGGACAGCCCGGGGCGAGAGCGCGGGAGGCGTTCGAGCGGGGCGTGCAGGCGGGACTGCTGCTGCGCTTCAGCGCCGATATCCTCGCGGTGGCGCCGCCCTTCATCGCGACCGAAGAGCAGATTCGCGACATGGTCGAGACGCTGCGGGGCGTGCTGCGCCGCATCGCCTGAGCGGCGCGCCCATGCCGGTCGATCCGTCCATTGCGCTCGGCGCCCGAGTCCTCGGGGCGCTGGTGTTCGCCACGGCGGCGGGCGCCAAGGTGAGACACGCTCGCGAGCTCGCCGGCGTGGTGGCCAACTACCGCCTGCTGCCCGAATCGCTCGCCCCTGGCGCCGCCTGGCTGATCGTCGCGCTGGAAATCCTCACCGCCGCCTCGCTCGCGAGCGGCGAGCGGCTTGCGGCGGGCGCGGCGCTCGCGATCGCGCTGCTGTGCGCCTTCGCGCTCGCGATGGCCGTCAATCTGGCGCGCGGGCGGCGCGAGATCGACTGCGGCTGCTTCCAGTCGGGGCTGCGCCAGCGCCTGAGCGCCCCGCTCATCGCGCGCAACCTCCTGCTCGCGGCCGCGATGACCCCGCTGCTCGGCGCCACCGCTGCGCTCACCGCCCCGCTGCAGTGGATCGATGCCCTCGGGGCGGGCCTTGCCGCCTACGCGCTCTACCGGGTGTGCGGGGAGCTGCTCGCGCTGCGCCAGTCTTCCGCGGAGCTTCGCAAGAGGTTCGTATGATCCTGCTCATCTCCCAGGCGATGTTGTGGCTCGCCGTGCTCGCGCTCGCCGTGGCGGTGTTGGCATTGGCACGGCAGGTGGGGGTGCTGCATGAGCGCATCGCGCCGGTCGGGGCGCTCGCCCTCGGGCGCGGACCGCAGACCGGGGAGGCCGCCCCGCGGCTCACGGTGCGCACCCTGGCGGGCACCTCGGCGCAGATCGGCGGGCCGCTGCCGGGCACGCCGCTCAGGCTCCTCTTTTTCGTCTCACCGACCTGTCCGATCTGCAAGTCCCTCCTGCCCACCGTCAAGGCCTTCGCGCACGGCGAGCAGCTCGAGCTGCTGCTCATCGGCGACGGCGATGTCGATGAGCAGCGGCAGATGGCGCAGCGCTTCGGCATCGCCGGTGAGCGCTTCGCGAACGCCCCGGAGGCCGGGCGCGCCTTCCAGGTCGCCAAGCTCCCCTACGCGGTGCTCGTGAACGAGCTCGGCGTCATCGCCGCGCAGGGGCTCGTCAACAGCCGCGAGCACCTGGAGAGCCTCACCACCGCGCACGCGCTCGGCCTGCGCTCCGTGCAGGAATACCTCGCCCGCCGCGCCGCCCCCTCGGCCTGAGCGGCCGGCCGGCACGGGCGGCCAGCACGGCGGCGCCCGCTGCCGCACTCCCCGCTTTCTCTCGCGTCGCGCCCGCCCTCTGTCTGCCTCGCCCGCGGGCGGCGGGCGGGTGCCCGGTAGTGGGTCAGTTTGAAATCTGAGGCTCAGCCAAGCCCAACGACCAAGCGCTTGCCGAGTGCCGCCGCTGCCCGCTCCAGTTGCTTGAGCGTCGGATTACCGCCCGGCTGTTCCAAGCGCTGGGCGGCAGGCCAGGAAGTGTCCAAGGCCCGCGCCAGATCAGCCAAGGACTTGCCCTGAGCTTCACGCGCCTGCTTCATGAGTAACGCGGCCTGCACAGCAGCGGCGGGCTCAATCCATTCCGCGCCTTTGCCTTTGACTTTGGTTGCGGCTGGAATGGCTTCTCCATCCTCCATGCGCTGTTCCAGGCACAGCGTCAGTACCTCGGCGGCATTAAACAGAGCCGCATCCCGGTCATCGCCCTCGGTGATGGCTTCCGGGATATCCGGGAAAGTCACGGTAAAGCCACCTTCCGGCTGGGGCGCCAGCACAGCGACGTAACGGATGTTAGTGGTCATTTCAGTTTTACCCCAGATTGCTTCTCGATGCTTTTGAACGTGCCGGTCTTCACATCGGACGCGCCGTGAACCGGGACTGTGACTTTGCGTTGACCGTTGGAAAGTATGTGATGGCTACCGCTGATCCGAATAACCCTGAACCCGTTTCGTTCCAGCGCCTTGATGATCTGCTTGCCGTTCACAGGAAGTATTATATATCTCAAAAGATACATCGCAAGAGATATTTGCGGTTGGGGCCGGCTGTATGGATACTTGGATCATGCCTAACCGCTCAAGCAAGCGCCCGCGCGACGTGAACCAGCTCGCCAAGCTCGTGACCGATCTTGCCACGGGACAGGCCGAGCCTGAGAAGCCGGACGAGGGCAAGGACCCGGCGGCGGTGGCGCTCGGCCGCAAGGGCGGACTCAAGGGCGGGAAGGCGCGCGCTGAGAAGTTATCGGCCAGTAAACGCTCCGCGATAGCTAAGCGGGCTGCGGCCGCTCGCTGGCGTCGTCCGAATCGGTAGGCAGCAGCGGCAGCTCGAAAGTCTGTCCGCGTCGCGGCAGCACTTGGTCGACCATCTTCACAAAGCGATTCCAACCGTAGCCGTTCGCAATCGCCAACCGCTGAAACATTATCAGCGAGTGAAGATGCTGAGCGAGCATCGGATGGCCAACGTCGTCCGTGAGCCACTGGTGCAGCTTGCTCTTCCGCTGGCCGTCTTCCGTCTTGGGGCTTTTCGTCTCCAGTTCACGAAGAATGCCAGGGCCGAGTCGATCATAGACAAGATCGCGCGTGTAATGCGCCACCACACTAAAGCGATTCTTGCCCATGCCGGGCCACGGCCAATTTCTGAGCTTGTAGATGTTCTCGTAGAACTCATCGGGAAAGCGTTTAACCCACGCCGCAAGCTCACGGCGGATGACTTTCTCGAGATACTTCTGAAGCGCATCCTGGGCTCGAACCTCCTGATAGCCCGTCGCCTCGTCGACCAAGGCGATAATCCCGGTCTCGGCGAGAGCGCGAACGAGGATTTGAGCTTTGTCGGCGATGTGAAACTGCGAAGGCTTCAGGAGTTTCTTGTCGCGCGCATCCAGATAGATATTGCAGACTTGGGGTAGCAACTCTGCGCGATATCCGAACGCCCGAGAGCCGCCCGGAGTAGTAAAAACAATGGGTGTCGTCGACCTCCTAATATTCTCAGTAATCAGCGCATTAAGGTTCGCTGCGGCCAAAAAGCTGGGCATTCTGTCGACCTTCCCGTCGATCGCCGCAGCGGCCCCCTGGCCGCCCTTTGCCTTTCCCGCTCGACCAATCGCCGACAGGAAGCCCTCCTGTGTCAGAACCCTGGTGCCATCGTTGAGGACGTAGCATGGGATGTCGACGCCGTCGGCTAGGTGCAGCGGCCGTTCCGGGGAGCCAAACTTCGCGATTGGCAATTCTCCGCGCCTTTTCCAGCGTGCATCGGCGCCCGCTTTGCCGATCTCGCGGCGCCTTTCTGGATCAAGGGAAATTGCCCTGGCGATACCGCCTTTCGCCTTTCCGGAAATGCTCTCATCCTCAGACATGCAAGCATCCTCGATGAACATTGCTTGCATAATAGTTGGCCTACGGTATCTTAGCAAGCATTTCTCCCAGAAAGTGCTTGCATATGCATTACCGCTCAAGCATAATGGTCACATTAAGGGACGTGACCATGAACAAGCTCGACATCAAGACCCGCGCCCGCATCCTCGCCTGCCTCGTCGAGGGCAACTCGATCCGCGCCACGGTCCGGATGACGGGGGCGGCGAAAAATACGGTCGTGAAGCTCCTGGCGGATGTCGGGGCGGCCTGCGCCGCCTACCAGGACAAGGCGCTGCGGGGCCTGCCCTGCAAGCGCCTACAGTGCGATGAAATCTGGTCCTTCGTGTACGCGAAGGCCAAGAACGTCCCGACCGCGAAAGCCGCCCCGGAGGGCGCAGGGGACGCCTGGACGTGGACGGCCATCGATGCGGATACGAAGCTCGTGCCCTGCTGGATGATCGGCCCGCGTGATGGCGGGGTCGCCTACGAGTTCATGCAGGACCTGGCCGGCCGGCTCGCGAACCGCGTGCAGCTCACGACGGACGGCCTGAAGGCTTACCTGGAGGCGACCGAAGCGGCCTTCGGCTCGAATATCGACTTTGCGCAGCTCGTGAAACTCTATGGCGACGCGCCGAATGCCGGGCCGGAGCGCAAGTACAGTCCGAACGTCTGCCTCGGCGCGCGTCCGACGATGGTTTCCGGCGATCCCGACATGGCGCATGTGAGCACGTCCTACGTCGAGCGCCAGAACCTCACGATGCGGATGAGCATGCGCCGGTTCACGCGCCTGACGAACGGCTTCTCGAAGAAGCTAGAAAACCTTGGGCACGCGGTCGCGCTGCACTTCATGTACTACAATTTCGGCCGCATCCATCAGACGCTTCGCGTCACTCCGGCGATGGCGGCTGGCGTCTCCGATCACGTCTGGGAGCTCGAGGAAATCGCGGCCTTGGCGGACGGCGCGTCAAACTGACCCACTACCGGGTGCCCGGGCGCATTGACGCGCCGCGCGCGCTGGCCTATCCTGCCCGAGTGTTTCGATTACTAGATATCGATAATCAATAAATGAACGGGGCACATCCGTGAGCGCGACGCCGGCGGCGGGCTCGCTCTGGGCGGCGAGCGCGGCGCCCATGGCGGCGCTTGCGCCGCTCGAGGGGGCGGCGCGGGCGCAGATCGTGGTGATCGGCGCCGGCTACACGGGCCTGTCCGCCGCGCTGCATGCGGCCGCGGGCGGGCGCGAGGTGCTGGTGCTCGAGGCGGGGCAGATCGGCGCGGGCGGCTCGGGACTGAACGGCGGGCAGGTGATCGCGGGGCTCAAGCACGACCCGCACGTGCTCGAGTCCCTCTACGGGGAGCGGATCGGCGCGCAGCTCACGGCCTGCTCCGGCTCGGCGCCGGATCTGGTCTTCGATCTGATCCGCCGCCATGGGATCGACTGCGATGCGGTGCGCGCCGGCTGGCTGCAGCTCGCCGTCGGCGAGCGCCACCTCAGGCTCCTCGAGCGGCGCGCCGCCGAGTGGCGCAGCCTCGGCGCCGATGCGGCCGTGCTCGGCGAGCGCGAGGCCGCCCAGCTCACCGGCACGCGCCGCTATAGCGGCGGCTGGATCGATCGGCGCGGGGGCACGGTGCAGCCGCTCGCGTACCTGCGCGGCCTCGCGCAGGCGGCTGTGCGGGCCGGCGCGCGTCTTTTCCCGCAAAGCCCGGCCTCGCGGCTCTCGCGCCGCGGCGAGGCATGGTGCATCGAGAGCGCGCGCGGCTCGGTTACCGCATCGACGGTGATCGTCGCGACCGACGCGTACACCGGCCGGGCATTCGATGAGCTGCGCCGTACGGTGGTCGCCGTGCCCTCCATACAGGTGGCCACCGCGCCGCTGCCGCCGTCCGTGCGGGCGGGCATCCTGCCGGGCGGACAGTCGGTTTCCGACACTCAACGGATATTGCGGTACTTCCGGCTCGATGCCGCCGGACGCTTCGTGCTCGGCACTCGCGGCTCCTATGCCGACATTCCGGCGCCGGCGGCGACGCCCGCGCACGAGCGCGCGCTGCGCGAGCTGTATCCGCAGCTTTCGGGCACGGCGATCGAGTATCGCTGGGGCGGGTTCGTCGCCATGACCCGGGACGGCCTGCCGCATCTGCACGAGCCGGCCCCGGGACTGCTCGCGGGCCTGGGCTACAACGGCCGCGGGGTCGCCATGGCGAGCGCCATGGGGCGGCTGCTCGCGCGCCGCGCGCTCGGGGAGGGGCCCGAGAGCCTCGATTTCCCGGTGACACCGGTGCGCCCGATCCGCCTGCACGCCCTGAGCCGCGCGGGCGCCCGGGCCGCGATCCGCTACCTGCAGGCGCGCGATGCGCTCGAGCGGGGGCTGCGAGGGGCATCGGCCGGGGGGCTCGGGTGAGTGCGGCCAAGGTGGGGCTGTTTGCGCTCATCGGGCTCTTGAGCGCGCTGTTCTTTGCGCAATGGCTGCGGCTCGCGCGCCGCCGGGAGCTGCGCGAGCGGCCCACCTGGTCCGACTTCGGCATCGGACTGTTGACCAACTTCGGCGACGCCCTCGGCATCGGCTCGTACGCGACGACCACGGCGCTTTACAAGCTCCGCGGGCGCCCCGCCGATGAGCTCATCCCCGGCACCCTCACCGTCGGCAGCGTCGCCGTCGGCATCGCCGAGACCGTCATCTTCGTCACCCTGATCAAGGTCGATCCGACGCTGCTGCTTGCGATGGTGGCGAGCGCCACGGTCGGGGCGTGGCTCGGGGCGGGGATCGTGAGCCGCATGCCGCGGCGCGCCATCCAGCTGTTCATGGGCGCCGCGCTGCTCATCGCGGCGGCGTTCTTCGTCATGGGCAACCTCGGCACGTTTCCGGTCGGCGGGGCGGCGCTCGGCCTCACCGGCTGGCGCTTCGCCGCCGCCGTGGCGGCCAACTTCATCCTGGGCGCGCTCAGCACCATCGGCATCGGCTGGTACGCCCCGACCATGGTGGTGCTCGCGCTGCTCGGGTTCAATCTGCGCGCCGCCTTTCCGATCATGATGGGCACGGGCGGGGCCATGCTGCCGGTGGCGGGCGTGCGCTTCCTGCGCAGCCGCCGCTTCGCCTGGGGGCCCTCGATCGGGTTCGCGGTCGCCGGGGTGGTCGGGGTGCTGATCGCTGCGTTCATCGTGAAGAGCCTGCCGCTCGCGACGCTGCGCTGGCTGGTGGCGGCGGTCGTGACGTACGCCGCTTGGGCGATGCTGCACTCGGCGCGGATCGAGGCCGTGGCGGCGCGCGTCGCCGCGGCAAAGCAGATCTGCTGATCCTCTGCCGCAACAACTGACAAGGGGGCGAAGTGATGAAGCGAATCCTGCAACAGGCGTGCGCGGCCGCCGGCGCGGTCGCACTGTCGGTGCTGCTGGCCGCGGGCCTGAGCGCCCCGGCGTGGGCGGGCGGCCCTGCGGGGGGCGGCCGGGGGCCCCCGGTGCTCGCGAGCGAGACGGCCGGCGTCACCCCCTTCACCGGCCTGAGGGCGCACGAGCTCACCTACAGCGGCATGGACGGGGTGACGACCGGCGGCATCCGCATCATCGACGGGGACACGGCGAGGACCGTGGCGACGGTGTATTCCTCGCAGTACGCGAACTTCGCCTGGGCGCCGGACGGGCGCACGCTCTACATTTCCGAAACCTACTGGACGCTCGGCAATCGGGGCAAACGCGAGGACGTGCTGTCGATTTACGGCGGCCCGACGCTGCGCAACGAAGGGGAGATCGCGTTGCCGGGCCGGCTCATCTCCGATCCGAAGACGCACACCTTCGCGCTGAGCCCCGACGGCCATTACGCATACAACTACAGCTTCCAGCCGGCCCCCGCGGTCACCGTGATCGATCTGCGCACGCGCCGGGTGCTCACCTCGGTGGAAGTGCCCGGCTGCGGCCTGGTGTTTCCCTTCGGCAAGCGCGGCTTCGCTTCGCTCTGCGCCGACGGATCGATGGCCGTGGCGGACGTCAACGCGCAAGGCAAATACGTCGTTCACCGCACCAAGCGCTTCTTCGACGTCCTGCGCGACCCGGTCATGGACGAGAGCGTCGCCGACGAGCACAGCGGTCTGGCGCTCTTCATCACCTACGACGGCTGGGTCCACCCGGTCGAGCTCGCCGACCGGCCGCGCTTCGAGAAGCCCTGGTCGATCGAGGCGGCCGCCGGCATGTCCCCGGCCACCTCGCAGGTCGGTGCGATCACCTGGCGGCCGGGCGGACAGGTGCCCTTTGCGTACGAGCGCTCCCGCCACCGGCTGTTCGTGCTGATGCACGAGGGGCCGCCGTGGAGCTTCGAGAAGCCGGGCAGCCAGATCTGGGTGCTCGATGTGCGCACGCACCGGCTGCTCGAGCGCTGGGAGGTGCCCGAGCACGCCTATCTGCTCGCGGTCACCCAGGATGCGCATCCGCTGCTGTTCGCGTTGTCGTACCGGTGGCTGTGGATCATGAACGCCGAATCCGGGGCCGTGCGCCGCGCCACGCAGATCGTGGAGCCGGGCCTGGTCGGGGTGAAAGGGGAGTAATGTCATGAACCGATCGGATCTCGATACCTGGAGCGAGCGGCTCACGCGCCGTCTCGCCGCCCGGCTCTCCCGGCGCAGCGCGCTCTCCCGGCTCGGGGCGCTGCTCGTGGCGGCGCCGGCCTTCCCACTGCTGCCGGTGCAGCGGGCGAGGGCGGCCGATGCGGCCGCGGGCACCGACTTCAGCCGCGCGGCGCAGACGCACGATGACACCGCCTGCAACTACTGGCGCTATTGCGGCATCGACGGCAATCTCTGCTCGTGCTGCGGGGGCAGCGTGCACACCTGTCCGCCCGGATCGCAGCCCTCGCCGACCTCCTGGATCGGCAGCTGCATCAATCCGGACGATTCGCGCGCGTACCTCATCGCCTATCGGGACTGCTGCGGGGCGAACGAGTGCAACAAGTGCAGCTGCCTGAACACCGACCATGCGATGCCCATCTACCGCCCGCAAGCCAACAACCACATCATCTGGTGCTTCGGCACGCAGAGCTTCGAGTATCACTGCTCGATGGCGGTGCTCGTCGGACTGGCCGAGTGAGCCGCCGCGCATGAGCGAGCCATGAGGCAGACCCCGGCGCGCTCGGCGGCGGCGGGCCTGATGCTGGCGGCGGCTTTCGCCGCCTCCGCGCACGTGCGCGACGGCCGCCCTGGCGGCGCGCACGGACGCTCGGCGCCGCGCGCGCAGGCGGCGGCTCGGATCGGGGCGGCCGGCGGCGCCTCTGAGGCGCCCGCGGTGAGCCGCCTGACGCCGGTGCAGGTGGCCTACCTCACCTCCTGCGGGGGCTGTCATGGCGTCGAGGGCGCATCGGCGCCGAAGGCGGTGCCGACGCTGAGGCATCTGACCGGCAGTTTCCTTTGCACGCGCCAGGGGCGCCGGTTCATCGTGCGCCTGCCCGATGTGGCGCTCAGCAGCCTCTCGAGCCGGCTGCTCACCGAGGTGATGAACTGGGTGGTGTTCGACATGGGCGCCCCGGTGGCCGGCGGGGGCAACGCCCGCCCCTACACGGTGGCGGAGGTGGCGCGGCTTCGCCGCGAGCCCTTGACGCAGAACGGGCTCACGCCCTATCGGGAGCGGGTGGTGGCGCGCATCGAGGCCCGCTGTGCGGTGCCCGCGGCGCTCAACGTCTACGGCGAGGCGTACGCGGCGCGCGTAAAATCTGCCGCGCCCAAGAGCTGAGAGCCGATCGGAGGACACATGCCGATTCTGCTGCGCATCAACGAGCGCCCGGTCGCGGTCGAGGCGGCCGCCGACACCCCGCTCCTGTGGGTGCTGCGGGACGAGCTGAAGCTCACCGGCACCAAGTTCGGCTGCGGCATGGGCCTGTGCGGGGCCTGTACCGTGCACGTGTCGGGCCAGCCGGTGCGCACGTGCGTGACGACGCTCGCGGCGGTGCAGGGCAAACCGATCACCACCATCGAGGGCATCCACCACGATCAGGTCGGCCGCGCCGTGCAGGCCGCCTGGATCGCGCTCGGCGTGCCGCAGTGCGGCTACTGCCAGGCCGGTCAGATC
Source organism: Pseudomonadota bacterium (assembly GCA_021792755.1). Taxonomy (GTDB): domain Bacteria; phylum Pseudomonadota; class Gammaproteobacteria; order Steroidobacterales; family Steroidobacteraceae; genus 13-2-20CM-66-19. The sequence continues at coordinate 35,733 of JAJYUA010000025.1, read as the reverse complement.
ATGAGCGCGGTGGCGCTGCTGCACGGCTCGCCGCGCCCGACCGACGCCGACATCGATGCCGCAATGGCGGGCAACCTCTGCCGCTGCGGCACCTATCCGCGCATCCGGGCGGCGATTCACCGCGCGGCGCAAGCGTTGAGCCAGCACCCATGAGCGCCGGGGACGCCGGGGAGGGGCCGAAAGTCACGCGTCGCGCGGTGGTAAGAGGCGCCGCCGCCCTCGGTGCTCTGGTGCTGTGCCTGCGCCAGTCGGGCGAGATCGCGCTCGCCGCGCCGCGCAAGTACGGAGCGGCCGCAGAGCCGGGCGGCGCGGTCGACAACCCCCTGGTGTTCGTCGCGATCCATCCGGATGACACGATCACCCTCACGGTGCAGCGCGTGGAGATGGGCCAGGGGATTCGCACCAGTCTTGCCCTGGTGGTGGCCGATGAGCTCGAGGCCGAGTGGCCGCGGGTGCGCGTCAGGCAGGCCCCGGCCGACCAGGGGCGCTACGGCAACGAGGACACCGACGGCTCGCGCAGCATGCGCCAGTTCTTCATGCCCATGCGCCGCGTGGGCGCGGCGGCCCGCATGATGCTCGAGAGCGCCGCCGCGGCGCGCTGGGGCGTGCCGGTGAGCGAGGTGCACGCCGAGCGCCAGCAGGTCCGGCACCGCGGCAGCGGCCGGCGGCTCACCTACGGGGAACTCGCCGCGCAGGCGGCGCGAGAGCCGCTGCCGGCTGCGGATCGGCTGCGCCTGAAGAGCCCGGCGCAGTTTCGCTACATCGGCAAGCTGAGCACCCGCAACGTCAGCGGCGAGGACATCGTGCGCGGCCGGGCCCGCTACGGCATCGATACCGAGCTCGAGGGCATGCTGTATGCGGTCATCGCGCGCCCGGCGGTGCTCGGCGGGCGGGTGCGGCGCTACGAGGCGCGGGCGGCGCTCGCCGTGCCGGGCGTGGTGCGGGTCCTCGAGATTCCCTCGCACCCGCTGCCGGCGCAGTACTACCCGTTGGGCGGCGTGGCGGTGATCGCCCGCAACACCTGGGCGGCCCTGCAGGGCCGCGAGCGGCTGAAGATCGAGTGGGACGAGGGCGCCAATGCGCGCTTCGACTCGCAACAGTTCGAGTCGCTGTTGCAGCAGGCGGTGAGCCGTCCGGCCAAGGTCGTGCGCAACGACGGCGATGCCTACGCGGCGCTGAAGGGCCCGGGGCGGCAGGTCGAGGCCGAGTACTACCTGCCGTTCCTCGCCCATGCCTCGATGGAGCCGCCGGCGGCGAGCGCACGCATCGTCGAGGGGCATTGCGAGGTGTGGGCGCCCTCGCAGGCGCCGCAGGCCACGCGGGAGCTGGTGAGCGGCCTGCTGCGGATGAAGGAGTCGCACGTCACGGTGCACATCACGCTGCTCGGCGGGGCGTTCGGCCGCAAGTCGCTGCCGGACTTCGCCGGCGAGGCGGCGCTGTTGAGCCAGGCGATGCACGGGGCGCCTGTGCGCCTCATGTGGACCCGCGAGGACGACATCCGCCACGATTACTATCAGGCCGCGGCGCTCGAGCGGCTGCAGGCGGTCCTCGGCGGGGACGGCCTGCCGCTTGCGTGGCTGCACCGCTCCGCCTCCCCGACCGAGGATGCCACGTTCGAGGCCGGCGCCGAAGGAGAGGACGATACCGAGTACGGCCAGGGAATGATCAACATACCGTTTCAGATTCCCAACATCCGCCTGGAGATCCCGAAGGTGCCGGCCTACACCCGCATCGGCTGGTTCCGCTCCGTTTACAACATCGCGCACGGCTTCGCGATCCAGAGCTTCCTCGATGAGCTCGCACGTGCCGCCGGCCGCGACCCGCGCGAGTATCAACTCGCCCTCATCGGCCCGCCGCGGCGGATCGATCCGCGCGCGCTCTCGGACCAGTGGAACTACGGCGAGTCGCCCCTACGCTATCCGCTCGACACCGGGCGGCTGCGGGCGGTGATCGAGCGCGCCACCGCCGAGGCGGGCTGGGGTCGGCCGATGGCCAAAGGGCGGGGCCTGGGCCTGGCGGCCACCTACAGCTTCATGAGCTACGCCGCCGCGGTGGTCGAGGTCGAGGTCGGGGCCGCCGGCGAGATCGCCATCCCGCGGGTCGATATCGCCTTTGACTGCGGCGCGGCGGTCAATCCCGATCGCGTGCACGCCCAGCTCGAGGGCGCCTGCATCATGGGGCTCACCCTGGCGCTGCACGGACAGATCACCTTCAAGGACGGGCGCGTGCAGCAGGGGAACTTCAACGACTTCCCGGTGCTGCGCCTGCCGGACTCGCCGCAGGACATCCGCGTGCACCTTGAGCCGGGGAGCTTCGCCGTGCCGCTCGGCGGGGTCGGGGAGCCGGGACTGCCGCCGATCGCCCCGGCGTTGTGCAACGCGATCTTCGCCGCCACCGGCCGGCGCATCCGCCGCCTGCCCATCGCCCGACAGTTGAGCCGGCCGCCGCACCCCTCCTGAGCTCGCCCGCAGGGCGCTCCTCGAGGCGCTCGCGCCTGTTGCCTGCGCACCGGCGGTGCTGTTTCGAAGCGATGCCCGTTGCAGTGGCGCACGGGATCGGCCGCGCCAGCCCGGCAAGCCGCCATCGGCCGAGGAGGGCGCTCGTGAAGCGCGGGCGGGCCTCGGGGGATGCGCTTGATCACGAGCGGGCGCAGCCCCTCATCGGACCTCAGCGCTTGCCCTTGCCGAGCGTCGCGGTGCGCAGCCGATGCACCTGCCGCGGCGAGAGCGGCTTGCCGGCGCGCACGCGGGCGATGGCCGCCGGCTTGAACACCGGGCCTTTCCAGTGCAGCTTGCCGGCGGCATCGAGGCTCGCGACGTAGTTGAGCGCGGCGGCGAGATCCTTGTTGGAAAGAGAGGCGAAGGAAGGCATCACGCCGCCGACGATCGCAGTGCCGTCGACCGTGATCGTGCCCATCATGCCGTAGAGCACCACGTGCTCGAGGTAGCTGCGCCCGGCGGCCGTCGAGGCGATCTTGCCCACCCGTCCCGCCAGGCGCGGGAACTGTCCCGGTACGCCGACGGCGCCGAGCTGGTGGCACATGGAGCAGTTGGCGTCGAAGACCGCGCTGCGATGAGCGGCGGCGGCCGCGCTGCACGGGCCGCCCAGGAGCAGGGCGGCGGTGCACCACAGGCCGGTGAGCGAACGGGCGGACGGGTTCGGCATGATGATTACCCGAGCAGGGGGGGATGGGAGCCGTGGGCGGGCGGGGCGGCGCCGCTCGAGACGGCGCGGGCGGTCTCGATCAGCAGCGGCGCCAGCTTCGCGCGCATCTCATCGAGCCTCCAGCGGCTGGTCGGCGCCGAGATGTTGATCGCGCCGACCGGATGGCCGCCCTCGCCGATCACCGGCGCGGCGACGGTGAGGTCGCCCCGGTAGCACTCCTGCTCGGAGCAGGCGTAGCCGTCGTGGCGGACCGCCTCGATGAGCGCCAGGATGCGCCGCGGATCGGTGATCGTCATCGGTGTCAGCGCGCGCAGCGCCGAGGCGCGCAGCAGCTGCTGCGCCTCCTCCGGCGCCAGCGCGGACAGATAGGCGCGTCCCGAGGCCGTGCAGTACATGGGCAGGCGCGTGCCGAGCGGGAAATCGATGAGGAAGCGCTTGTGGCTGGGAAATCGGGCGACGAACACCATGTCGGCGCCGTCGGGCTCCGAGAGGCTCACGGACTCGCCCGTGGCGCGGTTCAGATCGACGAGGTGGCGGGTCGACTGCTCGATGAGGCGGTAGCCGGACAGGTACGCGCGGGCGATCCCGAGCGCGCGCGGCGTCAACCCCCAGCCGGTGCCGCGCCGGTCGCGTCTGAGGTAGCCCAACACCTCGAGCGTGTGGATGCAGCGCTGCGCGGAGGCCTTGCTGATGGCGGCGATCTCGGCGACCTCGGCGAGCTTCAGCAGCCTGCGCCCGGCGCCGAACGCCTCGAGCACCGCGAGCGCCTTCTGCGCCGAATCGTTGAACAGCGGATCGTGCGCGGGCGCGGCCGGGCGGCGCGGCGCGCCGCGGCGCGCTTTGGCCGGGGGCTTCTTCCCCGGCAGGGGTCTCGGTACGGCGGCCATGCGGGTAATTATACATGCCTATCGGTAACCGATAGCATTATTTGACGCTTCGGCCGCCGCTGCGCTACAGTTCATTCGCCGATGCATAAGTATTGTTAATCGATATATCAGCGGGCAGCGCTGCGCGTGTCCGGACGGGGGGTCGGGCACGGCGAGGCAATCGATCCGCGGGGTTTGCTCGCAGAATCAGGGGAGTCACTCGCATGCACGATCTTGCACCCGGCATCCGCACGCTTCACCGGCCGGCGCGCTTCGGCCGCAGTCTGCTGCTCGCCGCCCTGGGCACGGCGCTCGGGGCGCCGGCGATGGCCGCCACCGCCGCCCCGCAGCTGAAGGAGATCATCGTCACCGCCACGCGCCGGGCGGAGCCGATCATGAAGGTGCCGATGAGCATCTCGGCGATGTCGAAGTCGCAGATGGCCATTCGCGGCATCAACGACATCGAGGACCTGGCCGGTTTCATCCCCGGCGTGCACATCGACAGCGCCGGCACCCACAGCATCGCCATCCAGGGCATTGCCGCAAACGGCGGGGCGGGCACGACCGGCATCTACATCGACGACACGCCCATCCAGATGCGCGGCCTCGCCTTCAACGCCGATGAGGCGGTGCCGGTGGCGTTCGACCTCGAGCGCATCGAGGTGCTGCGCGGCCCGCAGGGCACGCTCTTCGGCGCCGGCTCCGAGGGCGGCACGGTGCGCTACATCACCACCCCGGCGAGCCTCACGAAAACCAGCGTGTACAGCCAGGAGACGATCGCCTACACCCAGGGCGGGGCGCCGAGCTACCAGGTGGGTGTGGCGGCCGGCACGCCGATCGTCGCGGGCCGGTTCGGGATACGGGCGGATGCGTACTACCGGCACGAGGGCGGCTACATCGACCTCATCAATCCGGTGACGCTCAACACCGTGCAGCACAACGCCAATTACATCAACTGGGCGATGTTCCGCCTGCAGGGGGTGTGGAAGATCAACGACCGCTGGCGCCTCAGGCCGAGCTTTTACTACCAGAGCCGGGTCGCGAACAATACCAACGTCTACTGGCCGCTTTACTCCAATCCCGGGCAGAACCGCTTTGTGGACGGCGGTCCGGACCGCCAGGAGGTGCCCGACAAGTTCTATCTGCCCTCGCTGCGGCTCACGGGCAACTTCGGGGACTTTCGCCTCATTTTCGACAGCGCCTACTACCATCGCGCGGAGACGACCGGCTACGAGGGCACGATCTACAACCTCGGCTTCTATCAGTCCCCGGCGGTGTTCGCCTCGGTGGCCTCGGGCTTGCCGCTGCTGCTCGATGCCACCGGGGTGCATCTGCCGGCGGGAGCCAGCAATTACCGCTCGCCGGCGACGATCAACAACAGCCAGCAGAACATCGTCGAGGAGGTGCGCCTGGAGTCGACCGATCCGCGCTCGCCGCTCACCTGGACGACGGGCCTGTTCTTCAGCAGCGACCGCCAGCACTACCTCGAGCAGATCCACGATCCGCTGCTCAACGAGCTCACCCAGGCCTATCTCGGCATCCCGTACACGCAGGTGTTCTGCGACTTCAGCGCCGTGACGGGCGCGTGCGTGCAGCCCTATCAGCCGATCACCTACGATCCGAGCTTCCCGAACGACTCGTATTTCCTGCAGACCTTCGCCAAGGACAGCCAGTACGCCTGGTACGGGCAGGCGACTTACGCGTTCACCCGGCAGTGGAAGCTCACGCTCGGACTGCGCGAGTCGCACATGCGCTTCTCGTTCAACACCCTCACCGGCGGCCCGCAGCTGTACCTGCCGCCGCAGAGCGGCAGCGGCGGCCAGGCGCAGAATGCCCTCACGCCCAAGGTGAGCGTGGCGTATCAGTACGATAACGACAACCTGTACTACCTCACCTACGCCAAAGGGTTCCGGCCGGGCGGGGCGAACAACCCGGTGCCCTACGCGGCGTGCGCCACGGATTTCCAGAACTTCGGCATCAACAGCGCGCCGAAGACCTATCAGCCGGACTGGGTGGACGACTACGAGATCGGCGCGAAGAACATCATCGCCGGGCGGCTGAGCCTCTCGACCAGCGTCTTTTACATCCAGTGGAACAACATCCAGCAGCTCGTGGTGCCGCCGATCTGCCAGATCTCCTTCATCGACAATCTCGGCCACGCGGTCGCCAAGGGCGCGAACCTGCAGGCGACGCTCCTGGTCACCCGCCATCTGCGGGCCGACCTCACCGCCGGCTACACCTCGGCGCGCTACGTGGCCGACTCCCGGCTCTCCCTCACCGAGGCCACCCCCGTCGTTTCGAGCGGCGATGCGATCACGGTGGGCAACAGCGGCGATGGCGTCGGCACGCCGACCCCGCCGTTCAGCGTCTCCCTCGGCCTGCAGTACGATTTCCGGCTCACCGGCCACGACTCGTTCGTGCGGGTCGATGACAACTTCCAGGCCGCGCAGCGCTGGCTCACCCCGCAGACCGATCCGAACGCGCTGCAGTTCGATGCGGCGAACTACCTGATCGGCTCCTCGAACATGATGAACATGCGCGCCGGCATGCGCTTTGGCGGCTGGCGGCTCGAGGCGTTCGTCGACAACCTCACCGATACCCACCCGGTGACGAGCTACTCCTGGTCGATCGATCCGGGCCTGTGCTCACCGCCCACCCCGCAGTGCGAGCGGGCCTCGCGGCTGCAGACCCAGTGGACGCTGCGCCCGCGCACGGTCGGCCTGACGGCGATCTACCGGTACTGAGGCTGCGCGCCCCGGCGCCGGGGCGCGCACCGGGCGCCCAGCCGCTCGCCCTTGCGGGCCGCCGCCCCTTGCCTCCCGGCCCCCCGGGCTCGCGGGAAGCGGCGGACTTCGGCCCGGACGCCGAGCCGTGCTAGATTTACACCCCTTGGACTGTGCACTGGAGTGCCCCGCCTTGAACGCGAGCGACGAGAGCCTGAACTCCTCGACCGATGCCCGGACCCTGCCGCAGAGCGCGCAGCAGCCCCGACAGAGGGGCGGGTCGCTCGAGAGCCGGCTGCTGCACGGGCTCCTCGAGCGGCTCGGATTCCCGCCGATCGAGTTCACCCTGTGGAACGGCGAGCGCATCCTGGCGGCCGCGGAGCCGGTCTGCCGGGTGCGGATCCTCGAGCGCGGCACGCTGTGGTCGATCCTCGCCGATCCGCAGGTGCGCTTCCCGGACGCCTACAGCGAGGGGCGGCTCGAGATCGAGGGCGATCTGGTGCGCCTGCTCGAGGAGGTCTATCACGCCTCCGGTCGGGGCAAGCCCTCCGCGCTCGGGCGGCTGCTCGAGCGGCTGCACCGGCCGCGCCTGAACACGCTGGCGGGCTCGCGGCAGAACATCCATCACCACTACGACATCGGCAACGAGTTCTACACGCTGTGGCTCGGCGCCACCATGGCGTACACCTGCGCCTACTATCCCGAGGCCGATACGCCGCTCGATGCGGCGCAGGCCGCCAAGATGCACCACGTGTGCCGCAAGCTGCGCCTGCGGGCCGGGGAGAGCGTGGTCGAGGCCGGCTGCGGCTGGGGCACGCTCGCGCTGCACATGGCGCGCCACTACGGCGTCAAGGTGCGCGCGTTCAACATCTCGCGCGAGCAGGTGGCCTACGCGCGCGAGCGCGCCGCCCGCGAGGGCCTCGCCTCGCAGGTCGAGTACGTCCTCGACGATTACCGCAACATCCACGGCCGCTATGACGCCTTCGTCTCGGTCGGGATGCTCGAGCACGTCGGCGTCGCCAACTACCGCTCCCTCGGGGAGGTGATCCGCCGCTGCCTCGGGGCGAACGGCCGGGGCCTCATCCACTCGATCGGCCGCAACTCCCCCGCGCCCCTGCAGCCGTGGATCGAGAAGCGCATCTTCCCCGGCGCCTGTCCGCCCTCGCTCGCGCAGATGATGGAGATCTTCGAGCCCTGGGAGCTTTCCATCCTCGATGTGGAGAACCTGCGCCTGCACTATGCGCAGACGCTGCGCCACTGGCTCGAGCGGTTCGAGGCGCAGAGCGGGCGGGTGCGGCAGATGTTCGACGAGAAGTTCGTGCGCATGTGGCGGATGTACCTGGCCGGCTCCGTCGCGGGATTCACGACCGGGACGCTGCAGCTGTTCCAGGTGGTGTTCGCGCCGCCGGAGAACGACGACGTTCCGCGCACGCGCGCGCACCTGTACGCCTGAGCGACCCATGCGCAGCTGCGAGGTATTGATCGTCGGCGGCGGGCCGGCCGGCTCGAGTGCGGCCTGGAGGCTGCGTCGCGCCGGATGCGATGTGCTGGTGCTCGACCAGGCCCGCTTCCCGCGCCTGAAGCTGTGCGCCGGCTGGATCACGCCGGAAGTGGTGCGCGACCTGAAGATCGACATCGGCGCCTACCCGCATCGCTTCCTCACCTTCGATCGCATGCACCTGCATTTCAAGGGGCTCGATCTGCCCGTGCGCTGCGTGCAGCACTCCATCCGCCGCCTGGAGTTCGATGCGTGGCTGCTCGAGCGCTCGGGCGCTCCGGTGATCGAGCACTGCGTGCGGCGTATCCGCGAGGATGGCGGCGCCTACGTGATCGACGAGCAGTTCCGTGCCCGCTATCTCATCGGCGCGGGCGGCACGCGCTGTCCGGTGTACCGGACGCTGTTTCGCGAGTTAAATCCGCGCGCCACCGAGCTGCAGACCGTGACGCTCGAGCACGAGATCGAGTACGACTGGCGCGATCCGCACTGTCACCTGTGGTTCTTCGAGCACGGCTTGCCGGGCTACGCCTGGTACGTGCCGAAGCAGAACGGTTGGCTCAACATCGGCATCGGCGGCATGGCCGAGCGCCTCAAGCGAAGCGGCCGCTCGATCCACGAGCACTGGGGGCTGTTGACGGCCAAGCTCGCTCGCGGCCTTGTCAGGGGCGCGCACTACGACCCGGCCGGCTACAGCTACTACCTGCGCGGCCGCGTGGAGGCCGTCCGCCGGGGCAACGCATTCATCGCCGGCGATGCCGCGGGGCTCGCCACGCGCGACCTGGCCGAGGGCATCGGACCGGCCGTGCGCAGCGGCCTCGCCGCCGCCGAGGCCATCGTGAGCGGCGCGGAGTATCGGCTCACGGAGGTGACCGGCGCGAGCTTCGGCGGCGGCATGGCGAGCCGCCTGCTCGATTGGGCGATGACACGGGGCGCGGCTCGGGACGCGGCCTGAGATCCGCCCGGCTCCAACCCTGACTCGACATCGTTCATCCTGAAGCGCGACCGTTGCCGGTGCGCCCGCGGCAGCTTTGCGGCTCCCTTGCGGGTTCTACGAGGTATGCATTTGCGCATCGCCGGGACTATGCTCAGGTCTGCTTGGTGCACCTTGCAAGGAGTCAGCCGTGTCAGGCGAGCTTGCGCAGAAACGCACCCTGGGGGCAGTTTCGGGTCAGTGGATCTTCGCGCTCGACCGCTGGCTCTGCCGCCGGTTGGGCATCTACGAGTACTCGGCGCGTGAGGACTGCCTGTTTCGCGCCGAGCTCAGGTGCGCCGATGAGGGCGTGCTGCTCTCCGACGGCCTGCAGGTGCGCCCCGGCGACCCGTTGCTCGAGCTGCACCTGTGGAACGAGCACGTCCCGCCCATGGGGCGCGGGCCGAGCGTCGCCTGGGGCCGGCGCACCGCACGCATGATGGACGCGTCGCTGCGCGAGCTCGGCCAACACCTGACCCAGTCTGTTGACTGTCGGCGGGTGGTCGCATTGCGCGCCCAGATGCGCCTGCGTACGGACAGACAGAGCGCGCAGCTCGCGAGCATCTTCCGCCGATTCGGCTTCGAGCCGGTTGCGTACCCCAAGCGGGGGCTGCCGGGCCGGCTGCACCTGCTCGGCGAGAACGTTCTGGTGGCGCTGCTCATCCTGGCGGCCAATCCGGTCTCGCTGCGCGCGGGGCTGCTTCGCACCAACTGCACGCGGGTGATCATCTCCCGCGAGGCGTTCCTGCGCCGCTATGGCCGCCGGCGGTCCGCCGCGCTCGGCGCAGAGCGCGCGACCGCAGCGCATGCGGCGGCGGTCGCGCGACCCATGCCGGCCTGCGTGGCGCTGCGGCCCCGACCGTATCGGCAGGCGGGGGCCGCGCGAGCGGGCATGCTCTCCTCGATCGTGAGGCTGCGCCGCCCGGGCCATGGCACGGCATCCGATCGGGCCGCCCGCTCCGCGAGGATGTGCGAGGCCACCGGTAAACCTGATAATTCGCATTGAGGCGAAGTAGATGTTGTGGTAAAGCAACGCCATGCTCGACCCGCGACCCTGGACCGTTGCCGTCTTGCGCAGGAAAGGGCCAAAAGGCTCTGTCCAGGCGCCCATGGGGGTATCCTCGGCGCCCCTGACCCTGTATGCTCACCGACACACTCTGCATTAAACGAACGATTGTTTTACTTCATGGGCAGGTGGGTCCGGGAAGGGGGCATGATGAAAAAGATCGGGACAGTGTTGTGCGTCGCGATGGCCGTACTCGGCGTGGCCGGTTGCGGTCACAACAGTCCGACCGGTACCGTGGCGAGCACCCATCAGCGGGGCACGCTGGTCAATGATCCGCCCCTGCGGGTGGCCTCGCTCTCGGCGAGCGGGCTCGCCGCCGACCTGACCGCGCAGCCGTCGGGCTCCTCGTTGCTGCAGCTCGCGGGCACGCCGGTCTGCGGCGTCGACGTCTATTACCTCAAATACTGGACCGTGGCGCCGGACGACTCCCCGCAGCTTGCCTCCGCCGCGCTCATGGTGCCCACCGGCCCGGCGCCTTCCTGCTCAGGTCCGCTGCCGATCGTGGAGTACGCGCACGGCACGGCGACCTCTTCCACCTACGACATCGCGGATGTCACGAACCCTGCCAATCCGGCAAGCGCGGAGTCGGCTGTCATCGCCGCGGTGTTCGCGGCGCACGGCTACATCGTGGTGGCGCCGAACTATCTGGGCTATGACATCTCCACGCTCGGTTATCACCCGTACGTGGACGGCGCTGAGAACGCGATCGTCATGATCGATGCGCTGGCGGCGGCCCGCAAGGCGCTGCTCAGCACCTTCACGCCCCAGACCAGCGACGACGGCAGGCTGTACGTCACCGGGTATTCCGAGGGAGGCTATGAGGCGATGGCCACCGTCAAGGCGATGCAGGCGGCGGGCGAGACCGTCACCGCCTCGGCGCCATCCTCCGGACCCTATGCGCTGGAGGCGTTCGCAGACGCGATATTCTTCGGGCAGGTCGACATCGGCTCGACGGTGTTCGCGCCGCTCATCACGACCAGCTACCAGCATGCCTACGGCAACGCCTACAGCCAGACGTCCGATATCTATTCCTCGACGTACGCGGCGGGCATCGACACGCTGCTGCCGGGTACGACGCCGCTGTCCACCCTGTTCCAGGACGGCAAGCTGCCGGAGGCGGCGCTGTTCGACAGCACCACGCCCACCTCGTCCACCGGCATACCGGCGCTCGACACGGCGGCGGACCAGCTGCTCGCGCTGCCATCGAGCGCCCAGTACGGAGCGTCGCTCGCGGCGCTGTTCGATGCGGGCTTCGGCACCCCCTACCTGGTGAACAACACCTACCGCGTCGCCTACGTGGACGATGCGATCCTGCACCCGGATCAGGCCGAGATGGCGATCCTCAACCACCAGACACTGACCTCGAGCGACGTCGGCCTCGCCGCCTCCCCCGCGGTCGGACTGCGCCAGGACTTGAAGTTGAACGACATGCGCAACGGCGACTGGGCCCCCGAGGAGCCGATGCTGATGTGCGGCGGGGACCAGGACCCGGAGGTGTTCTTCCTGAACACGCAGATCATGGCGGCGCAGTGGAGCCCGTACCTCGGAACGCTCGTGAACGTGCTCGACCTCAACGCCACCCCGAGCGGCCAGTTCGCGCCCCTGCAGACCGCCTTCCAGACGACCTACGCCGGGCTGGTGGCGGCGCAGGGCCCGAGCGCCGCCCTGCAGGCCTACCACACGACCGAGGTGCCGTTCTGCATGGTCGCGGCCCGCGACTTCTTCGGGCAAGTCCAGTAAGCACAGCGAGAGACGACCATGCAGAAAAAGATCATCACACTGGCGCTCGGTACCGCTCTCGCGCTGGCCGCATCCGGGGCCTACGCGCACAACAGCCACCCGAACGACATCCGGATCGGCGCGTACTTCGTCCACTACGACAGCGTCGCGACCGACATCAGCGGTCCGTTTACGCCCCCGGGGCTGAACACCAGCATCGGAAGCGTCACGACGCTGTATCTGGCGTATGTGCGCACCTTGTCGGCTCACTTCCAGGTCGAGTTCGCCTTCGGCTATCCCCCGGTCACCTATGCCAAGGGCAAGGGACCGGCGACCGTCGGCTCGCTGCCCTACAACGGCAAGGAGATCGCGAGCATCCGCTGGGTCTCCCCGACGCTGCTGCTCGAGTACACCTTCCTCAGCCCCCGGTCGAAGTGGCAGCCCTTCGTCGGGGTCGGAGTCAACTACACGCGCTTCATCGACCGGCAGATCACCGCCGAGGGGGCGGCGGTGAGCGGCGGGCCCACCTCGATCTCCCTGCCATCCTCCGTCGGGCCCGCGGTCACGGCCGGCGTCACCTATCGCTGGAGCGCGCGTTGGCACTTCAACGCCTCCTATTCGGTCGCGCAGGTCAACAGCCGCCTCACCACCGATACCGCCGGGATCCTGCGCTCGAACGAGGTGCACTTCTGGCCGAACGCCGTAGTGGTGTCCGTCGGCTATTCGTTCTGAGGCGGTGCCGGGGGGCGCAGCAGGCCCCAAGAAGCCTGAGAAGCAGGGGCTTCCGGCGCCGGGTCGATGGCCGGTGCGCTGGGACGGATTGGTCGCGGCCGAGGCCCCCAGGCCCCTCGAGCTCATTTCAGCGTGCCGGGTGCTCGGCTCGGCGCACCGCGGGAGGTGGGTGGTCCCTGGACTGTGTCCGGATTGGCTAGAATCCGCCCGTCCAGGAACAGATCCGGCCGCGTGGGCCGCGCAGTGATCGACGACCAGTGACCGGCAGGCCAATCGCACGACTCACCCGACAGCGGCGCTACGCGCCCCGGCGCGGCGCGCCCGCGTGGGCCGTGGCGCTGGCGCTCGTCGGCTTCGCCCTGCGGGCGCTCATCCCGCTCGGGTTCGAGCCGGCCCACGGCTCGCTCTCCCTGGTCTTGTGCCACAAAGGCTTTCCCGCGCGGCTGTTCTCGCATGAGGAGCGCCGGGCGGGCTTGCATGGGCGCGAAGCGGCGGGCTCGGGGCGCGATGCGCACTGTGCCTTCTGCAACGGCACCAGTCCCGCCCCCGCGCTCGCCTTTCCCGCCATCGTCCGGGTCGCGCCCGTGGCGATCGGTGTCGTGCGCTTCCTCGAGACCTCGACCCAGAGCGTCCGTCTCGCTCACATCCCCCAGGCGCGCGCGCCGCCCCGCCTCTCCTGAGCCTTCCGTTCGTTGATTCGCCCGCAGCCGCTGGTTGTCCGGGCGCTCAGGGCATTGCCCTTCGGGATTCGAGGGTCCGCCGGCGGCGGATCCGGAGGTTCGAGGCGTGACAGACATCGATCGCAAGGCGGGCCGCGGGCGCCGCCGCTCTTTCTGGTTTTCCGCATCCGTGGGCGCCGGCCTCGGGGTCGTGGCGGCCCTGGGGCTTGCGCCGGCACGCAGCTGGGCAGGCGCCTTCGGCAGCGTCCGGGTGACGGTCGAGAACATCCACAACCAGCCGATGGCGGGGGTGCGGGTGACGCTGCGCGCCGCCTCGGGCCGCGTTCTGACGGCGCGCACAAATGCGCGCGGCCATGTGGTCTTTCCGACGGTGGCGATCGGCAGCTACCTGCTCAGCGCGAGCCGGCACGGCTTCGCCGCCGGGAAACAGGCGGTCACGGTGGAGGCGGGATACTTTCCCGCGCCCCTCATCCACCTGGTGCCGGTCACCAAGCTCGCCCGGGTCACCATATCGGGCAGCCGGGTGCCGGTGGTCGCCTCGGTCACCCCGATCACGCTGGTGAGCTCGCAGGAGATCCTGCAGACCCCCGGGGCGATCAACGTCAACAGCCTGACGATGATCACCGACTACGTCCCGGGCGCCTACGAGGCCCACGACATGCTGCACATCCGCGGCGGGCATCAGACGAGCTGGCTGATCGACGGGGTGGAGATCCCGAACACCAACATCGCCGAGAGCCTCGGGCCCGCGGTCGCCCCCGAGGACATCCAGACGCTCGGGGTCGAGCGCGGCGGCTACAGCGCGAATGAGGGCGATCGGACCTACGGCATCTTCAACGTGATCCCGAAGAGCGGCTTCGGCAAGAAGAACCAGGGAGAGATCGCCGTCTCGGCCGGAAATTTCGGCCACACCGACGATTACCTGAGCGTGGCGAGCCACGCCCATAATTTCGCGTACTACGCGAGCGTCGAGGGCAACCGCAGCAACCTCGGCCTGCAGACCCCGGTCTCCCAGGTGATTCACGACCAGTCGCAGGGCTACGGGCTGTTCACCAACCTCCAGTACGACCCGAGCGCCAACAACGAGCTGCGCTTCGTCGCCCAGCTGCGCCAGGACAGCTACCAGATACCGAACTGCCTGCGGCCGCTGCCCGATGACCCGCAGTGCGTCGGGCAGTTCGGCGACGTGCAAAGCGAGGCGGACGAGTTCGCCTTGCTCTCCTGGGTGCACACCTTCACGAACAATATCGTGCTCACGAGCTCGGTGATGTATCACTTCGAGCGGGCCGCCTACGACGGGGGCGCCCACGACTACCCGATCATCACCCACTTCCACCACAGCTCGCAGTACGAGGCGGGCGAGGAGAGCCTGCGCTGGCACCTTGCGCACAATCACCTCGCCGCCGGCGTCTACGGCTTCGCGCAGCAGGACCACGCCGACTTCAATCTGGGCTTCACGAGCGGAGCGGCGAGCCTCACCGAGCTGCAAAGCCCCACCGGAGGGCTCATCGATGCGTGGCTGCAGGACAATTATCATCCCGTGCAATGGCTGCACCTGCAGGCGGGCGTGCGCGAGTCGCACTTTCAGGGCCTGGTCACCGAGACCGCGATCGATCCGCGCTACGGCGCGACCATCGAGCTGCCGAAGCTGCACTGGGTGCTGAGCGCCTTCTACGGCAAGTACTACCAGGCGCCGCCGCTCGAGTCCCTCTCCGGCCCCATCCTCGGCTACGCCACCGCGCAAAACAGCCATTTCCAGCCGCTGCGCGGCGAGCGCGACAAGGAGCGCCAGTTCGGCGTGACCATCCCGTGGGACGGCTGGCAGATCGAGGCGGATTACTTCGTCACCGAGGCGAGGAATTTCTTCGACCACAATCCGATCGGCGAGTCCGACATCTATCTGCCGATCACGGACCAGGGCGCGCTCATCCGGGGCCGGGAGCTCACGGTGAGCTCGCCGGCGTTCTGGAAGTACGGCAGCGTGCACCTTGCCTACTCGAACCAGACGGCGCAGTGCTTCGGATCGATCAGCGGCGGGCTCGTGGTGCCCGGCACGGCCTGCGGCGACTACACCTCCCTCGATCACGATCAGCGCAACACGCTCAACGTCGGCTACAACGTGAACCTGCCGCGGGGGTATTTCCTCGGCAGCAACCTGTCGGTGAACTCGGGACTGATGAACGGCTTCGCGGGACCGCCCACCTGGCAGCCGAGCCACCTGCCGAGCTACGCGATCCTCGACCTCACCGTCGGCCGCGACTTCACCCCGAACCTGCAGGTGTCGGTCACGGGGCTCAACGTCACCAACGAGCACCTGCTCACCGACAACGCCCTGACCTTCGGCGGCGTGCACTGGAACAACCCGTTCGAGATCTACGCCGAGCTGCTCTACAAGTTCCACTACTGAGAAGCGCTGGATCGGGGCTCCTGCCCCGCCCAGCGCCGTTGAGCCCAAAAGCGTGGTTTTTGGCTCAACGTCCGCCACCTGCGGCGGCGGGGCACCTCCCTGTGCCTGTCAACCGTTCGTGACGCTTCATGGCTCGGGGTCGACCGTCGGTCGATGGGAAACTACTGAGAAGCGCTGGATCGGGGCTCCTGCCCCGCCCAGCGCCGTTGAGCCCAAAAGCGTGATTTTTGGCTCAACGTCCGCCACCTGCGGCGGTGGGGCACAGTCCCTGTGCGTGGGCAGCAGCTCGTGCCCTGTCATGACTCGGGGTGGACCGGCGGTCGATGGGAAACTACTGAGAAGCGCCGGCTGCGGGCTGCTCGTGCTCGGCGCCGCTCTGGCGATACGCAGGAGGCGCTCGGCCTGATCGGATCGGGTTGCGGCCGGCCCTCGCGCTGGTGAGGCGGGGGCCGTGCCGTGGCCGGCGAAGCCGGGACGGGATGGTGATTTAAATCAACAAATCGCCCCGGGAGCGCATCGCGGCAGGTCTCGACAGAGTACAAAACATGTCAGATTTCTTTACATACGAATCTAAAATCAGGCCGAAGTCCTTGAATGCAGGATGTGGCTTGCAATTTGCAACGTGCGCCCCGACGTGGAATTCATTTGGAGAAGCGTTATGAGACCCGTTCGAGAGATTCTGCTGCTCGGTGTGATGGCGGTCGGCCTGGGCACGATCCCGGCTTTCGCCGGACAGATCAACTTCGACAGCATTTCGACGTCGAGCTGGACCATGCTCCCGTCGAACTACGATGGATTCACCTGGGATTCGAATTGGGCCGTGGGAAGCATTTCCTGGTACGACAGTACGTATGACAACACCAAGAGCTTCCCGAGCAATCCCAACGCAGCCTTCAACAACGGCACGACGGAGCTCGGCGGTGTGGTGCAGCAGGATATGTTTGCCCCGACGCCGACGGTGTTCACCGGCGCCATGTTCTCGACCTGGGATTTGTTCAACCTGCCGTATCAGGGCAGCGCTTCCTCCAGCATCACGGTTCAGGGCTGGAACGGCTCGACCCTCGAGTGGACCCGCAGCGAGAATCTGAGCTCGAATTTCACCAACCTCACGTTCGGCAGCCAGCCGGTCACCGAGCTCGCCTTCCTCAACGACGGCACCGCCGGTCATTACTGGCTCGTGGACAACATCGACTATTCCACGGTGCCGGAGCCGACCGGACTGGCGCTGTTCGGCGCCGGGCTGCTCGTGCTCGGCGCCGCTCTGGCGATACGCAGGAGGCGCTCGGCCTGATCGGATCGGGTTGCGGCCGGCCCTCGCGCTGGTGAGGCGGGGGCCGTGGCGCGGCGAAGCCGCGCCAGCGCCTCGTGCGGCCCGCAAGGGGCGCTCGCGCCCGATCATCCGGGGGCCCGGGGGCGTGGGCGCCGGCGAGGAAAGCGCCGTCGGCGTTGCGGCGGCGGCCGGCCGGCGCGCTCTCGCCCAACGCTCAGAGCAACGTCTGTACGGCGCGTGCGATCCCGGCCGGATCCAGGCCCTGATGGCCCATCTGCTGCCAGAGCCCGCCGCAGCCCTCGCGATGCGTGCCGATGTGCTGGTAGCGGCCGTTGAATCCGGCCCGCAGCAGGTGGCTGCCAAAACGGCTCCCGAGTCCGGTGCGGACATTCCAGCCTTCGACGACCAGCACGAACGGCGCCCCCGCCAGCCGGCGCATCATCTCGTGATCGACCACGTTCAGCGTCGGCTTGTTGACCAGTCCCACGCGCACGCCCTGCTCCGTGAGGGTAATGAGCGCATCGAGGGCGCGGTAGACGGTCTCCCCCACGGCGATGATGTAGCCGCCGCCCGGCGGCGCGGCGCGCACGATGTCGTCCTTGCCGGGCTCGAACGGCTTGCCCTCGTAAAGCGGCCTGCCGTCCGCATCGAGAATGTCCGGCACCGGTGCGCGGGTGGTGAAGACGAACCGCAGGCCCGGATCGGGGAAGATGCGCTTGATGCAGGCGGCGAACTGATGCCGGTCGGCCGGAAAGTACAGCCGCGTCGTATCCTCGCCGTGCGAGGGGGTCACGCCCCCGTCGGCGAGCATGCTGTTGATGCCGAAGTGGCAGGTGTTGTCCGCCATGTCATCGACGCCGCTGTGGCTGAAATGAGCGAGCACGTTGGAGAAGTTCAGGCGCGCCATGGTGATCTCGCTCAGGCACATCTCGAGGAAGGCGCTGAAGGTGGCGAAGACCCCTTGCCGGCCGGGCTGCGAGCCGAATCCGGCGGCGGCGGAATAGTTGCCGCGCTCCATGATGCCGCCGCGCACGAACACCTCCGGATGCTCGCGGCGAACGTGGTGCAGCCCGCAGGAGCCTTCCAGATCGTTGTCGAACACCCTGACGGTGTCGATGCGCTGCGCCTCGCTCATGCCGTCCAGGATCTGGTTGAGGATCCTGCCGAAATCGTCGCGGTTCTTGCCGGCGCCGCTCGAGCCGCGGTAGCTGAGCGGGCTCTTGTCCGGCTGCGCCGCCCTGAGCATGGCGATCGCCTCCTCGTGGCCGCCGCGCTGCTCGAGATAGCCGATGGCGATGTCGGTTTTCAGCACTTCGTGGGCGCCTGTGGTGCCTTCGGCTCCGGGGATGCCCGGGGCCATGGGACGCTTGATCACGACGGCCTGCGCACGGGTATCCGAGAACGCGCGGGCGAGATCCGTAAAGAGCGCATCGAGGTCTTCGCCGAGCGTCGTGGCGATATTGATGCCGTAGCCGGCTAGCGTTCGAGTCAGGTCGTAGCCCGGCATGTATTGCTGGGGGTGGCCGGATATCGTGACGTTGTTGTCGTCGATCAGCACTTTGATGTTGAGGTGGCGCGCGACGGCGAGTCTCGCCGCCTCCGCGTTGGCGCCCTCCATCTGGCTGCCGTCGGAGCCCAGCAGGATGACCGCCTTGTCCGGGTTCGCCATGGCGACGCCGTTGCAGAACGCCCACAGATGTCCGAGCCGACCGGAGCTGAACTCGACCCCGGGGGTCAGCTTCTTTTCGGGGTGCCCCGGCAGGCCGCTCTCGAACTCCCGGTAATGCAGCAGCCGTTGCGCGGGCATCGCGCCCTCGAGCACCGCGAGCAGATACTGGGTCGCCACCCTGTGGCCGGCCTCGTCGTAGAAGACGGGCACGATGGGGGCGCCATGGGCGATGAACGCGCGGATGATCATCACTTCCGGAACAGTGTCGTACGCCCCTCCGGTGTGCCCGGAGAGCCCCTTGGCGCCCGCCAGGGCCGTGAAGAAGACGATGGCGTCGCGGCACAGTTGGATATTGTGGCGCAGATCCGCTTTTTGGGCGTCGTTGAGCGCGCTCAGCCCCGGATCGAGCTTGAGGGGTCGCAACTGACTGAGATCGATCGGAAAGTGCTCTTTGGCCATGGGGCGCTTCTCCTGCGGCAGCGATAGGTCCGAGCCGCCATTCTAGCGCCTCTCGCTCCAGGCTCTTGTCCGTCAGCGCTCACTCAGCCGCCTTCCGCGGCTGCCCCGCGCGAGCGGCTGCCCCGCGCAGGCAGGCATCGCCTGAGCGAGCTCGGCGGCCGGGGTCAGGCGGCTTCGTGAGGGTCTCATCGACCTGCGCGTCGCGAGACTCGAGGACCTTGCGCTTCGGCGGCTGCCGGACCGTGACAGGCATACGATGGCCGGGCGAGAGCGCATGTGTGCCTCCGGTTCGCACCGTTCGACGAGCAGGAGATCGCGGCCCGGGTGAGGCTGCTGCGCCGGGCGTTGTGAGCGTCCGCCTTGGCTCGGGGCCGGATTGCGCGGCGCGCCTGCCGGCCGCCGATCGCCTTGGGCAACTCACTCGCCGGCCGTCATGCCGACGATCGTGCGGGCAGGGCGGCCTCCTTCTCCCGATGGTGGGGGCGCTCGGATGAGCTCCTCACTTCGATTCGCCGATCGCATCGAGCGTCGCCTGGCCGAGCGCGGTGTGGCCGTGACGCTTCAGCGCCTCGCCGAGGCTGCGCCGGTCGCGCAACTCCCGATTTTGACTGAGCTTGAACTTGCCGGTGATCCGTGTGATCGCGATCTCGAGCCCGACGATCGCCTTCAGCATCGCGTCGATGTAGTCCCGGGGCGCGTCGCTCATCCGCCAGGGGGTGGACTGGGCGGCTTCATGGACGAGGGTGAGGCGCCCGACCAGGGCGCGCAGGAATGCCTCGTCCTCGCGGATCGAGATTTTTCCGTAGGCGTGCACGAGGCGGTAATTCCAGGTCGGCACCTGCCTGTGGAATTCGTGCTTGCTCGGATACCAGTTGGGGGTGACGTAGGCATCCTCGGCGCGGAAAATGACGAGCACTTCCTCGCCGTCCTGGACGTCGCCGCAGAGCGGATTGGCGCGTGCCACATGGGCGCGCAGTACGGCTTGCTCCCCCGCCTTGGCGTCGAGCTCGAAGGGCACATGGTTTGCGTCCAGACCCGCGCGGCCGTGGGTCACGAGAATGCCCAGGGGGTTCTCGCGGATGAGGCGGTACGAGGCTTGCTCGTCGGACACGGAGAAATGGCTGGGCACGTACATGAATCACCGGAAATGCCTGGCGGTACGCCGCTATGATCCAAGGGGAACTGGTCCTTCGGAAAGATCCAGTTTGAACGAATCGGCACGGACCACCGGCGGGCACCTTGCCTCGAGCGCCGAGATCTGCGCGGTGCTGCGCCACCGCCGGCCGGGCCGGGCAGCCCGCTGTCGGGATCGGGAGGGGCGCCGGAAACACGGGCGCTTCAGTCTCCCGGCTGGCTGGGGTGTTCGCCGAGCGCAACCCCCCGCAAGAGCCCCTGGGCGCGCGCGCCGCGCCGCCGCCGCCACAGGTACCCCGCCACGGCCACCGACAGCGGCAGCAGGCTCACGTACAGCTGGCTCGCCAGGCCCGGCGTGAAGGCCATGGCCGCGAGCACGGCGAGCAATGCGATGACCGTGGCGTAGCTCAACCACGGGAATGCCCACATCCGGATCGCGGATCGAGGCCGATGCTCGCGTCGATGTCTGAACCGCAGAACGATCTGCGACACAGCGGTCAGGATGTACACGAACACGATCAGCGCGCCGCCGGCATTGACGAGGAAAGAGAACACGCCGCCCGGAGCGGCCGAGGCCACCACGATGCCGAGCACGCCCACCACCGCCCCGACCGCCACCGAGTGGGTGGGAACGCGCCGGCCGTTGAGCCGCACCAGCCACTGCGGGGCGTCGCCCTTCTCGGCGAGCACGAACAGCACTCGCGAGCACACGTAGAATGCCGAATTCAGGCACGAGAGCACCGCCGTCAGGATGACCGCGTTCATCGAGCGTGCGATCCAGGGATGTCCGCTCGCCCACAGCGCCAAGGTGAACGGGGAATAGCCCGCTTTCACGCGGGTCCAGGGAACGACCGCGACGATGAAAAAGATCGACAGAACGTAGAAGACGAGGATACGGAGCATGACCGAGCGGGTCATGGCGGCGATCGCGCGGGCGGGCTCGGCGGACTCCGCCGCCGCGACGGTGATGATCTCCGCGCCCGTCATGGCGAAGAAGACCGTCGCCAGCCCCCCGAGCACCGCCAGCGCGCCGCGCGGCGCGAAGCCGCCGTACCCGGTGAGATCGGCGGCCACGCGGCCCGGCGGCGCGAAGCCGAACGCGTAGCCCGCCGCCAGCGCGATGAACACGATGATGGCCGCGACTTTGATCGAGGCGAACCAGAACTCGAACTCGCCGTAGGAGCGGGCCGACATCAGGTTGACCGCGGTCATGGTGCCCATGAGGGCGAGCCCGAGCGCCCACACGGGCAGCGGGACCCACGCGCGCAGCAGCAGCGCACCGGCGATCGCCTCCACCGGAATGACCACCACCCAGAAATACCAGTAGAGCCACCCGCACACGAAGCCCGCGCCGTTGCCGAGCGCCGCGCGGGTGAACTCGCTGAAAGAGCGCACGCTCGGCAGCGCCACGGCCATCTCGCCGAGCATCTGCATGAGCAGCACGATGATGAGCCCGGAGCCGAGGTAGCTCAGGACCGAGGCGGGGCCGGCTTCCTTGATCGCGACGCTGCTGCCCACGAACAGGCCCGCGCCGATGATCCCCCCGATGGTGATCATGGTGACGTGCCGGTGCGTGAGCGAGCGGCTCAGGCCTGGCCGTACGGCAGTAGGATCCTCCGAGCTCATGCGCGTCCCCAAAGGCTCAGTGGCAGCCAAAATAGCGCATCCCGGGCGGCACTACCGGTCCTCGAGCGCTCCGGCCGGACGGCTCTTGCGGCCCGCCGGGGTGCTGCGGCGATCTCGCCGTGCATGGGCGCTGCGCTCATGACCCGAATCGCCGCCCGCGGCGGGCAAAGAGGACATCGGCGGCTCGTCTGCGGCGGTCGCGAAGGATCTCGCGCGCGGCGTTACGCCCGACGACCGCCCCGACGCCGCCGCCGGGGTGCGCCGAGGCGCCGCATTGGTACAGTCCCCTGATGGGCGCGCGGTAGTCGGCCCAGTGCGGTGCGGGTCGCGACCAGAAGAGCTGGTCGAGCTGCAGCTCCCCGTGAAAGATGTGCCCGTGCGGGCTGCCGATGGCCGCTTCGATGTCCGGCGGGGTCAACACCTGCATGCCGATGATGCCGTCGGAGAATCCGGGGGCGACCTCGTCGAGGACGCCGAGCACGTTGCGGACCAGCTCGTCCTTGCGCGTGGTCCAATCCCCTTCACGAAGATGATAGGGGGCGTGCCCGCCGAACAGGTTTACCACGTGTTTCCCCGGCGGAGCGAGCGTATCGTCGACAAATGTCGGTGTCACGGGAGTAACGAACGGCCGGCGGGAGATGTCACCGTACTTCGCCTCGTCATATGCGCGCTCCAGGTACTCGATGGTCGGGCCGATGTGCACGTAGGTCGGATAAGGAATCGCGCACTTTTGCGCGTCAAAGGACTTGTAGCGGGGCAGGCGCTCGCAGGCGATGTTGATCTTGAAGGCGCTGGAGAGCGTGCGGTACGTCTCGATGTCCCGCACGAATTCCGCCGGCAGCTGCGTGCTGTCGAGGAGCTTGAGAAAAGTGACCTTCGCCGACACGTTGCTGACGACGATGTCGGCATGATATCGCGAGCCGTCGGCCAGTGTGACGCCGGTCGCGCGCCCGTTCGAGGTTTCTATGGCCGCCACCTCGGCTTCGGTGCGGATCGTCGCGCCTTTTTCCGTGCCGGAGCGGGCGATGGCGGCGCTGATGGCGCCCATTCCCCCGCGCACGAACCCCCAGCCGCCCGCGCCGGCGTGCTCGCCCATGACGTGGTGCATGACGACATAGGCCGACCCAGGACTCTTGGGTCCGGCAAAGGTGCCGATGCCCGAGTAGTAGGCCAAGAGCGCCCTGACTTCGCTGCGCTCGAACCACTCCGACAGGTAATCGTCCGCACTCATGGTCAACAGATCGACAAACCGGAACAACTTGCCGCACACCCGGCGGTATCGCCACAGGAATCGCGCAGTTTCCTTGAACGAGCGCCAGTCGCGGCACGAGGGGTCGGGCGGAGTCTCGAGCAGCAGCCGGCGCATCACGCTCACCGAGTCCATGAGGTAGCGATCGAACTGCGGATAGATGTCGGCATCCCGCCTGGAGAAGCGGGCGAAGCTGCGTTGCGTGCGCGCGATGTCATCCGAGAACGTAATGTAGTCCTCGCCCGGCAGGGGCGCGAACATGTCGGTAGCGGGCAGAACCTCGTAGCCGTGGCGCGCGAGCTCGAGCTCCTCGATGACCTTCGGGTGCAACAGGCTCATGAGATAGCTGAACACCGAGAACTTGAACCCCGGCACCACCTCCTCGGTAACCGCGGCGCCGCCGACAACGTGCCTGCGCTCCAGGATCAGGACTTTCAGTCCGGCCCGGGCAAGATACGCCCCGCACGTCAGGCCGTTATGGCCCGCACCGATGACGATTGCGTCGTACTGCTTCGGCACGTCGCGCCCCCCGGCTCGAGTTCACTTGATTTAAAATTTATCGGCACATAATATAGCCTATATTGAAAATCTGGCGGTAAATTTTCAGTATTACATCATTGAATCCCGCGGCCTGGCTAAACACCGTGAGCGGAAACCCGAGCGCCGACCTGTGCTTGCCTGCCCTGTGCAGGGGCCCTCATTCATGCGCCGGGAAGGCGCGTGCGCTGCCGGACGCCCGCCCGGGTGGCTTCAGCGGCCGCGGGCCAAGACCAAGACAAGACCGAGACGATGAGTAGCCAGCACGCGCGCGCTTTGACCGCTGCGGCGCAAGCGCAGGCCCCCGAGGCGCCCGCGCCCGAGGCGCCCGCGCCGAGCCGTGTGGGCGCGGAAGTGCGCGCGCTGCGCAAGGCGCGCAACCTGACGCTGAGCCGCCTCGCCGCGGCGAGCGGCTTGTCGGTCGGATACCTGAGCATGGTGGAGCGCGAGAAGGCGATGCCTTCCATCAAGGCGCTGATGTCGATTGCGCATGCCCTGGGCGTCACGATCAGTTGGTTTTTCGATGCCGACGCCGTCAGTCCCCAGGAGCGCGGGCTCGTGGTCCGCCGCTCGCGGCGGCGGCGCATCGACTACTCGACCGGGATCGTCGATGAGCTGCTCAGTCCCTCGCTCAAGGGAAGCCTCGAGCTGGTTCTGTGCCGCATGGCGCCCGGGGCGTCCTCCGGCGAGGAGCCTTACACGCACACGAGCGAGGAAGCCGGCGTGGTGGTGCGCGGCCGCCTCGAGTTGTGGGTCGACGGGCAGAGCGTACTGCTCGAGACCGGCGACAGCTTCGGTTTCGACAGCGCGCGCCCGCATCGCTACTGGAATCCGGGACCGGATGAGACCGAAGTCGTGTGGGCAATCACGCCGCCGAGTTACTGAGCGGCGAGCGGGCGCTGCGCTCTTCGCCGCGGCAATGCCCGATGTGAGGAGTCGGGGGGGGGCGGGGTGGGCGAATGGGCAACGAACACCAGGATAAGCCTGCGCAAACCCCCGGGGGGGGTCTTGAGGCCAAAGCGGGTGTGATGAGGCGTGGATACGGAAACCGGCAAGACTCGTGTCCCTGAAGGTGCGCGCGCCGTTCGAGGTGAGCCGGTATGCGCCCGAGCGAGCTCGTCTCGAGCAGGCGGCACCGGCGGGCGCAACAGGCGTTTCGTGCCGGCAGGTCGGGTCTTGTCCGGCACGATGAGGGGCGTCGCGGCAAACGGAAAAAGTAGGAGGTCGAACACACGCAATTGACGTGCCGTCGAATGAGGGGTGAGCGCAGGCCCGTAAGGGCAGACAAGAATCATACTTTGGGAGAGTTCACCATGAAATCGAAAGTCTCATACGCAGTGGCCGCCATTCTGGGCGGCGTGTCGCTCAGAGCGCTCGCCGCCCAGCCGGCATCCGACAGCGCCGCGGCCGGCGGCGCATCGCGAGCACTGGCAGCGCCTGCCCGCCGCGACGGGGCCGGCCTCGGCGCCGCTCCGGCCTACCAGCCCTTAAGAGAGGTCATCGTCACCGCCACTCGTCACCGCGAGAACGTACAAAGCGTGCCGATCACGATGCAGGTGCTCACCGCGAAGTCGCTGCGGCAGCTGCATATCTCCTCGTTCCAGGACATGGTCACGATGGTGCCGAACCTCACGTCCGCCGACAACGGTCCGGGGCAGAACGAGATCGTCATTCGCGGCATCAGCACCGGCTCACAGGCCACTCAGTTCAGCGGCTTCACGGCCCCGTGGCCGAACGTCGGGGTATACCTCGACAACCAGTCGGTGCAGATGCCGAACCAGAACCTGGACGTCTACACCGTGGACCTGAACCGTATCGAGGTGCTCGAGGGGCCGCAGGGGACCCTGTTCGGCTCCGGCGCCGAGGCCGGCGCGATACGATACATCACCAACAAGCCGGTGCTCGACAAGCTGCAGGGAAATGTCAACGCCAGCTATGGCGTCACCGCCCACGGCGGTCCGAACACCTCTGTCAGCGGCGTCCTCAACCTGCCGATCCTCCCGCACCACCTGGCGATGCGCTTCGTGGTCTACGACGACCGCCAGGGCGGTTACATCAACAATGTATTCGGAACGTTCACCCGCCATGACAGCGACCTGGGCATCCACTACGCCAATTATTACGTTCCCACCGGCGGCACTTGTCCCGACGGCGGCCAGCCGAACACCTTCCGCGCCCCCGCGGGCGTGGGCGCCTGCGTGCCGCCCGGCAGCCCGGTCGACAACAACCAGAGTCTGGTGAGAAACGACATGAATCCCGTCACCTACCAGGGCGGGCGGGTGGAGGCGCTGTACAGCTTCAACGACGACTGGAGCTTCCTGGTCACGCAGATGTGGCAGAGTCTGGACGCCGAAGGGGTGTTTTTCCAGTACCCGAACGCCCCGGACGGAAACAAGCTGCCGCCGCTGTCGGTGGTGCTGTTCGTCCCGACCTACCACCAAAGCAGCTGGTCGAACACAGCGTGGACGCTCAAGGGCAAGGCCGGGCCGCTCAGTCTCATCTACACCGGCGGCTTCCTCACCCGCAACATCGAGAATCAGTCCGACTATACCAATTACGCTCGCGGGGTTTACGGCGACTACTATCAATGCTACGGTCCCGGGACCGGCAATGACAGCAGCTTGAAGTCGACGTGCTTCTCGGCCGTCTCGCCGACGCACTCCGACCAGCAAAACAAGGTGCAGCAAAACGAGGTGCGGGTGCAAACCCCGGACAGCTGGCGGCTACGCGGCATCGTCGGCTTTTATCAGGAAGACAACGTCCTTTATGACCAGACCCAGGACCTGAACCGGACCGTGCCGCCGTGCACGTCGAACGGTCCGCCGGGAACCCCGGGCAACACCGGCTGCTTTGCGGTCGAGGGCACTTTCCCGGGTTTCGCCACCGATCCCGGCCTGCAGCCGAGCGCGACGGCATTCGGCCTGGATGCCAAGCGCGAGCTCAGGCAGCTCGCCGAGTTCGCCTCGGTGAGCTTCAATCTGACGCCAAGCTTGACGCTGACCGGCGGCGCGCGGCACTTTCTTTTCCTCAACAGCGCGGCCGGCAGCGCGCTCGAGGCGTTCGGCTGCTTCGAAGGCGGCGCGCCGCCGACCGGCTGCCACATCGCGTCGATTTCGGTCGACATGAACGCGCAGAATCTTAAGGATACGGAGTCGGGGTGGCGTTACCAGGCGAACATTTCCTGGCACGTCAACCCGGTGCTGCTCGGAAACAAACAGCACATTCTGAGCTACTTCACCTTCTCGCAGGGGTTCCGTCCCGGCGGCTTCAACAATGCCGGTACCTTGCACGCTCCCGGACCGGACGGCGTACCGCAGTTCATCGCCCCGGAATCCTACAGCCCGGACCAACTCAACAACTACGAGATCGGCTGGAAGACGGACTGGCGGCTGTTGCACCGGTATTTTCAGTGGAATACCGCCTTTTACCGGGAGAACTGGAACAACGTGCAAATCGAGTTCTTCGACCCCGGGGTGAGCGGCACCATCTTCTTCAACACAAACGGCCAGGATTTCCGCATCGACGGCGCCGAGACCTCGTTCATCGCGCAGATCTGGCGGGGGCTCAGCCTGCGGGCGGCCGGCGCATGGAACAGCAGCGAGCAAACAAACTCCCCGGCGCTCATCGACAATAACCCGGCGAGCGTCAATTTCGGCAAGCCGATCACCGAGGTGTGCGCTACCGGTCCGACCTCCTGCACGCCGGTCGGCAATCCCTTCGGGCCGCGCGGGGCGCCGGCGGCCGACTCCCCGCCGATTCGCTTGACCTTCCTGCTGCGCTATGATTTTCCGATCCGCGTCCCCGGCTACTTCAGATTTTGGAACGGCGCGACGGGGTACGTGCAGCTCGGGGTGCAGCACCAGGGGCACTCGTACACTCAGGCGGGCTCGAATCCGCCGTTCACCCCGGGCGTCACCATCAGCACGGCGAGAATCCGCTTTATCGATCCCGCCTACACGATCTACGACGCTTCGGTCGGGGTTTCGAAGGGCCACTGGTCTTTGCAGGCGTATGGGCAGAATCTCACCGATTCGAACGTGGCGGTCTTTACCAGCACCGATAATTTCATCGTGCAGCAGACGCCGCTCAGGCCGCGGGTGGTTGGGCTAAGATTCGGCTACACGTTCTAAGGGAGATCGCGGGGGTCGCGTGTCGCGGGTGTCGTGGGAAAATTCGCTCGGGCCGGGTCCTTCGCCGGTGCAGATCGAGGTGAAGCGGCTGCGCCGGCTCATCGAGGAGGAGCGGTTCGCGGAGGTGCAGGCGGCGGCCCGGGCGCTGCTCGGTACGGTGCCCGAGAACCGGGACGCTCTGTATGCCTGTGCGCATGCGCAACGCCGCCTCGGTGAGCTTGCCGGGGCGCTCGAGACCCTCGATCGGCTCGAGCGCGTGCAGCCGCGTTTCAGCCGCTTGCATCAGGAGCGCGGCTTCTGTCACATCGCCCTGAGGCAGGCCCCGCAGGCGATCGAGGCCTTCGAGCGCGCGGTGAGCATCAGTTGGGCGCTGCCGGCCAGCTGGAGCATGCTCGAGGGGCTTTACCGGATGAGCGGGCGAAGCGCCGAGGCGCAGCGGGCCGCCGGGCAGCTCGCGCGGCTGCGCGCGTTGCCGCCGCAGGTGGTGACGGCGAGCACTTTGTTCTCGGACGGGGAGCTGGCGCGGGCCGAGGAACTGGTACGCGCTTTCCTCCTCGAGCACGGTCATCATGTCGAGGCGATGCGTCTGCTGGCGCATATCGCCATGGCGCAGGACATCCACGGCGATGCGCAACTGATCCTCGAAGGGATCCTTGAGCTCGCCCCCGAGGACCACGCGGCGCGGTTCGACTATGCGCAGGTGCTGCTCAAGCGCCAGCTCTACCCGCAGGCCGAGAGGCAGGCCGAGACACTGCTCGCCGCCGAGCCTGCGCACCGCGGCTATCGCACACTGCTCGCGATGACGCAGGTCGGACTCGGCCGGCACGAGCGGGCGCTTGCCCTGTACCGGCAGCTGCTCACCGGGGCGCAGCAGCCGGCGGAGCTGCATCTGTCGATCGCACACCTGTTGAAGACGCTCGGCGCGACGGAGGCGGCGGTGGCCGAGTATCGCCTGGCGGCCGACTCGCGCGCCGCGTATGGCGATGCGTACTGGAGCCTGGCGAATCTTAAGACGTATCGGTTCACCGACGGGGAGCTCGAGCGGATGATCGCGGCGGAGTCGGCCGCCTCGATAGCGGCCGAGGACCGGTACCACCTGTGCTTCGCACTCGGCAAGGCGCTCGAGGACCGTGGGCGCTTCGAGCAGTCCTTCCGGTACTACAGCCGCGGCAATGCGCTGCGGCGGGCGGGGAGCGAGTATCGGCCGGAGCAGATCGAGCGAAATACCCGCCTGCAGATCGAGTCCTGCACGCCCGCGCTCTTTGGCCGTCACGAGGGCAGCGGCGCACCCGATGCCGATCCGATTTTCATCGTCGGTCTGCCGCGCGCCGGCTCGACGCTGATCGAGCAGATCCTCGCCTCGCACTCACAGGTCGAGGGCACGCGTGAGCTCGCCGACGTGGCCCGCATGGTGGCAGAGTTGCACGGACGAGACGGGCGCTATCCGGCGGTGCTCGCGCAAATGAGCGCGCAGGACTTCAACGCACTCGGGCGAAGGTACTTGAGCGACACCCGCGCGTACCGCCTCGAGGCCCGGCCGCGCTTCATCGACAAGATGCCGAATAACTTCCGGCACATCGGCCTCATTCATCTGATGCTGCCGAATGCGAAAATCATCGACGTGCGCCGCGAGCCGATGGCCTGCTGCTTCAGCAACTTCAAGCAGCTGTTCGCCCAGGGGCAGGAGTTCACCTACAGCCTCGAGGACCTGGGCCGCTACTACCGCACCTATCTGGAACTCATGCGCCACTGGGATGAGGCCCTGCCGGCGCGGGTGCTGCGCGTGCATTACGAGGATGTCGTGGAGGACCTCGAGGGGAGCGTGCGCCGGCTGCTCGAGTTTTGCGGGCTTGCGTTCGAGCCCGCGTGCCTCACGTTCCACCAGACCGAGCGAAGCGTACGCACGGCAAGCTCCGAGCAGGTCCGCCAGCCGCTCTACCGCGAGGGTCTTTCTCAGTGGCGCCATTACGAGCCTTGGCTCGGTCCGTTGCGCGAGGCGCTCGGGGACGCCTCGGAGCGCTACCGGGACTGAAGCCCATGGAGAGCGTGCCGATGAGCCTCCGTGGGGCACGGGTGCCGCCTGCGGTCTTGACCGGCGCCCGTGATGCTCGCCCGGGTCCGCAACTGCGGTTTGCAGCCTCATACTTTCACAGGAGATCATCATGGAAGCGCATGACACCACCCAGTTGAATGCCCGGCGGGCGGCAGCCGTGGCGCGCGGCATATCGAGCGCGACGGCGGAATTCGCCGACCGCGCCGAGAATGCCGAGGTCTGGGACTGCCTCGGCCGCCGCTACGTGGACTTCGCCGGCGGCATCGGGGTGCTGGCGACGGGACATCGGCATCCGAAGGTGATGGCCGCGGTCGGCGCGCAGCTTGCGCGCTTCACGCACACCTCCTTCCAGGTGATGGCGTACGAGTCCTACATCAGCCTGGCCGAGCGGCTCAACGCCATCGCCCCCTTCGAGGGGCCGGCCAAGAGCCTGCTGCTCACCACCGGTGTCGAGGCGGTCGAGGCGGCGATCAAGATCGCGCGCATCGCCACCGGGCGCATGGGTGTCATCGCCTTCAGCGGCGCCTTCCACGGCCGCACCAGTCTCGGCCTGGCGTTGACGGGTAAAGCGCTGCCTTACAAGCACGGCGTCGACGGCTGGCTCCCGGGCGTGTTCCGCGTGCCGTTCCCGGCGGCCCACCGCGGCATCAGCGTGCAGGAAAGCCTGCGCGCCCTGGATCTGGTGCTGCGTGCGGATGCGGAGCCGAGCCGCGTTGCCGCCATCATCATCGAGCCGGTGCAGGGCGAAGGCGGATTCAACGTCGCGCCGCCGCAGCTGCTCGTCGAGCTCAGGCGCATCTGTGATGCGCACGGCATCCTGCTGATCGGCGACGAGATCCAGTCGGGTTTCGGGCGCACGGGCAAGATGTTCGCCATCGAGCACGCGGGCGTCGAGCCCGACCTGGTGACGCTGGCGAAGTCGCTTGCCGGCGGCTTGCCGCTCTCCGCGGTGGTGGGCCGGGCCGCAGTCATGGACGCGGTCGAGCCCGGCGGACTCGGCGGCACCTACGGCGGCTCACCGATCGGCTGCGCGGCCGCGCTCGCGGTGTTGGATGTGATCAGAGAGGAGAAGCTGTTGGCGCGGGCCGAGGCGATCGGCGCCCGGCTGCGCGCGCGTCTCGGCGCGCTCGCCGACAACAACGCCTGTGTTCCGATCGGCAACGTCCGCGGCCTGGGCGCCATGATCGGATTTGACGTGCTCGAAAGCCGCGGCGGCGAGCCCGACGGGCCGGGCGCCAAGCGAGCGACCCGGCGCGCCCTCGAGGCGGGGTTGATCCTGCTGTCCTGCGGCCTGCAGGGTGAGACCCTGCGCATTTTGGTGCCGCTCACCATTGCCGACGCCACCTTGGAGGAAGGGCTGGAGAAGCTCGAGCAGGCGTTGTGCCCGTGAGGCTTCAGGACACCGTCCGCAGGCGCGCGCGTGCCTATCGGCGCCCGGTGGTCGATGCCGTTCGCGAGGTGCGCACCGGGATTGCCGGGCCCGCCACCACAGCGCTGCCGGCCGGGGTACCGCACGGGAACGTTGTCCGCAGTCGCTGGCCGGGCAGGGCGGCCGCGGCACGGCCTGCCGGGGCGGGCAAAGACCGTGAGGGGGCGCTCGGCTGTGTCGCGCCGCTGCTGATGGCCGCGAGCAAGCGGCGCCGCCTCGAGGGCAGGCGGATCATTGAGCGGCATCAGGCCCGAGTGATCGATGGCGCTTGCGCGCCTGGCGGCGCGCAGCCTTCATCCCCTCGCACGCGAACGCGGCGTGTGCCGCTTGCACCGAGCCGTGAGAGCCGCCGTTCGGCACCGCGGCCGCTGAGGCTTGGGAGGCGTGGGCGAGCGATCCGCGCAAGCCCGCGCGGCCAACCGCTGCCGCCGCAGCTCATTTCACCGGCTTCTCGAGGTGCCCGCCGAACTCGTACCGCATCGCCGAGAGCACCTTCGCCTGGAAGTCCGCCTCGCCGCGGGAGCTGAAGCGCTCGTAGAGGGCGGTGGTGAGCACCGGCGCCGGCTGCCCCTCGTCGATCGCCGCCCTGATCGTCCAGCGCCCCTCGCCGGAGTCGGACACATGGCCGGCAAATTCGGCGAGTCCCGGGTCGCTCGCGAGCGCCGCCGCCGTCAGGTCGAGGAGCCACGAGGCGATCACGCTGCCGCGCCGCCACACCTCGGTGATGTCCGGGAGATTGAGGTCGTACTGGTAGTGCTGCGGATCGCGCAGCGGGGTGGTCTCGGCGTCGACTTCGCCCGCCCGCTTGCCGACGTTCGCCGCGCGCAGGATGCCGAGGCCTTCGGCATAAGAGGCCATGATGCCGTACTCGATGCCGTTGTGCACCATCTTGACGAAGTGTCCGGCGCCATTCGGTCCGCAATGCAGATACCCCTGCTCGGCGGTGCCGGCCGCCGGCTTGCGCCCCGGGGTGCGGGCAATGTTGCCGGTGCCGGGCGCGAGCCGCGCGAAGATCGGATCGAGGCGTTTCACCGCCGCGCCATCCCCGCCGATCATCATGCAGTAGCCGCGCTCGAGTCCCCATACGCCGCCGCTGGTGCCGACGTCGATGTAGTGAATGCCTTTGGCCGAGAGGGTCTGTGCCCGGCGAATGTCGTCGACGTAGTACGAGTTGCCGCCGTCGATGACGATGTCGCCCTTGCCGAGCAACGGCATCAAGGCCGCGAGAGTATCGTCAACCGCGGCGGCCGGAACCATGAGCCACACGGCGCGGGGCGTCTGCAGCTTTTGCACGAATTCGGCGAGAGAGGTGGCGCCGGTGGCCTTCTCCTTGACCAGCTCGGCGACGGCCGCCGCCGATCGATCGAATACGACGCAATCGTGGCCGCCCAGCAGCAGCCGCCGTACCATGTTGGCGCCCATGCGCCCGAGGCCGATCATTCCGAGTTGCATACAGTGCTCCTTTGTCTGTTGGCGACCGATTACCGGCGCTGCCCGCAGCGGGCGGGGCGCTCAGCCGGCGCGATCGCGTACGCTCGCGGCGCGTCTGGCCGGGGTGCGCCGGCGCGCCGACGGGCCCGCTTTTTCCCAAAGCTTGAAGCCGCCCGCGAAGGCGTTGGCGTTGTCGCCGGCGCGGCAGCGCGGCGGCAGCTCCTTCAGGTGCCTGACGTTGCCGCCGCCGATGACCACCTCATCCGGCTCGAGCGCGCTGCTCAGCCGTTTGACGACGTCCGCGACGTGCTTGCGCCATTTCTTTTTTCCCATGCGCTCGAGCGCCTGATCGCTGACGTAGTCCTCGTAGGTGTGTTTCAGGTACGGCAGATGTCCGATCTCCAACGGCTCGATCACGCCGTCGACGATGAGTGCGGTGCCAAGACCCGTGCCGAGACCGAGAAAAAGCATCTTGCCGCCCTTGTAGCTGCCGAGCGCTTGCATGGCCGCGTCATTGACGACGCGCACCGGGCGGCCAAAGGCGCGCTTGAAGTCGAACCCGACCCAGCCGGAGCCGAGATTGTGCGGCTCGGCGACGACCCGATCGTGCATCACGGGACCCGGATAGCCGATGGAGACCACTTCGTAATGCCAGCCGCGCGCCAGCCGTTTGACCTTCGCGGCCATCTGGCGTGCGGTGAGCTTTGGACCGGAGACGAACTCGCGCTTCTCGGTCTGCCCGGTGGCGAGGATCTTCACATGGGTCCCGCCGACATCCACCACGAGTACGTCCATGCGTCAGGCCGCCTTACCGCCGCGGCCCCGCCCGAGCCGGGGGGGAATGGAAAGTCCAGGGGCGGCGCGTCTCTTCAATGCCCGCGCGAAGACCGTGTTCATGATCCAACCTCCATCGCAAACCGGATCGCGCGCCGCCGCTTGCGGCGAAGCATACCGGGGCTCGGAATCGCTTCGCTCGATCGGGGGCGATCGGCGCGGTCCACCGCGCAGAGTCTGCCCCGCCGCCGTGGCGGCCATGAGCGGCGCTACTTCAAAGGTCAACGTTCTTTAGCTTACCACACCTGCGCCGCCCGCCGGCGTACGCGAGGGCTGCCCCGGGGCTCGCGGCGGCGAATCGGCCATTCCCGCGACGCTCCCGCGGCTACAATCCCCCGTCATGAAGATCTCCGGCACTGCCTATCGCACGATCTGGCCGGTTAAGTCCGGCGCGGTGCGCGTCATCGACCAGTCGCGCCTGCCGTTTGAGCTGCGCACGCTCGATCTGAATACTCTGGAGGACGCCGCCCAGGCGATTCGCACGATGGTCGTGCGCGGGGCGCCGCTCATCGGCGCCACCGCCGCGTACGGACTCGCGCTCGCACTGCGCGAGGACGGCTCGGACGGGCGCATCGAGCACGCCTCGCGGGTGCTGCAGGCAACGCGCCCCACGGCGGTCAACCTGGCCTGGGCGCTCGCCAGGGTACGGGCCTTCATCGCGCCTCTGGCGCCGGGGGAGCGGGCGCGGGCGGCCTTCGAGGAGGCCGGGCGGCTCTGCGAGGATGACGTGGCGCAGTGCAGGGCGATCGGCACGCACGGAATGGCCCTCATCCGCGAGCTCGGCGTGAGCCTGCGGCGCCGCGTGAACGTCCTCACGCACTGCAACGCCGGCTGGCTCGCCTGCGTCGACTGGGGCACGGCGCTCGCGCCGATCTACACGGCATATGATGCGGGGATCGAGCTGCATGTCTGGGTGGATGAGACCCGGCCTCGCAATCAGGGGGCCTCGCTCACGGCGTACGAGCTGGGAGCGCACGGCGTACCGCATACGGTGATCGTCGACAACCTCGGCGGACATCTCATGCAGCACGGCCGGGTGGACATGGTCATCGTCGGCAGCGATCGGACCACGGCCGCGGGCGACGTATGCAACAAGGTGGGCACCTACCTCAAGGCTCTTGCGGCCAGGGACAACGGCGTGCCGTTCTACGCCGCGCTGCCGGTCAGCACCATCGACTGGAGCCTCGATGAGGGCCGCCTCATCGAGATCGAGGAGCGCTGCGAGCAGGAGGTGACCCATATCAGCGGTCTCGCGGCCGACGGCTCGGTGCACAGCGTGCGGGTCGTGCCCGAGGGCAGTGCCGCGCTCAATCTCGCCTTCGATGTCACGCCGGCCAGACTCGTGACCGGCCTGATCACCGAGCGAGGCGTGTGTCCTGCGAGCCGCGAGGGACTGCAGCGGCTGTATCCGGAGCGCCGATGAGCACGGACGAGGGGCTGCGTCGGGCAGTGATCGGCGCATGCCGGGACCTGGTGCGTCTCGGACTCACCCACGGCACCTCGGGCAACGCCAGTGTGCGCCACGGGCCCGGCTTCCTGGTGAGTCCCACCGGCATGGCCTACGAGGCGCTCGAGCCGCAAGACATTGCGCTGGTCAGCCTCGAGGGCCGCTGGTACGGCCGGCGCCAACCCTCGAGCGAATGGCGCTTCCATCGCGACATCCTGGCTGCCCGGGCCGATGTCGGGGCCATCGTTCACGCCCATCCGCGCTTCTCCACGGCGCTCGCCTGCACCGGCCGGGGGATCCCCGCGTTTCACTACATGGTGGCGGTCGCCGGCGGCAGCGACATCCGCTGCGCGCCGTATCACACCTTCGGCTCGCAGGCGCTCTCGGATGCGGCGCTCGCCGCGCTCGAGGGCCGCAGAGCCTGTCTGCTCGCCAACCACGGGATCATCGCCCTCGGAGCCGACCTGCCCGCGGCGCTGAAGCTTGCCGTGGAGCTGGAGAGTCTCGCCGCGCAGTACTGCACGGCGCTCGCGTTGGGCGATGTGAGGGTGCTCGATGAGGCGCACATGCTCGTGGTGGTGGAGAAGTTCCGCACCTACGGCCGGCAAGACGTAGCCGATCCGGAGCTGCGCCACGTCG
>JAJYUA010000003.1 GCA_021792755.1 Pseudomonadota bacterium | reverse complement strand
TCTGTTGGAGAAGCGCAAGGAGGAGCGGAAGAAACGGCGCTTCTGTGTAGGCCGGGCTCGCGCAACCTCATACAACTTGATACCCGGCGCCAAGAAATTGCTCCAAAATTAACTTAGCGGCAATGGACGTCAGACCAGAACGACTCCTGCGGGCAGATTTTCTCCAGGGACGTTTGCTCCCGCCGAAGGTCAAGAGTTTGCAGACGCCGCGTCCGGTATCGATGGCATTGGCGTTCTGACGCAACATCAGCAAGCGAAACAGAATGAGCGCACTCCTTGCCGATTCTTTGCAGGCGCCTTCAAGGTCATGTGACGGAGCGCGTCCTGGGTGGCGAGGTACTCGCGGAAGTCGCCGAAGTGGCGCTTGAAATCCCCGTTCTCGCGTAAGCGGTGGCGGACGTCGCGGGGCGCGCGGATTCGGCGGCCGGCCTGGTTGAGCATCCCATCGAGCGTCCGCATCAGGAGTTTTTGCGTGGACTTCGGCAGGCGGCTCAGGCGCTCGACCTGCTGTTGCAGCTTCGAGGTCGGCCGCCGTCAAGTATCCGAGTGATGAGTGCAGGCGGACAGGATCGTAGAATCCGTGGAGGTATTACGCGATCGCTCTGTGGGCGTCGTGTTTCGTCGCATACGGCTCGGGCGCCTCTTCGGTCTTCGGTACGGCGCATCATGGGTGCGCTGCGCAGGCGTGGCAGGGCGGGCGCCGCCCGTCTGCCCAAATATTCCGGAGCAGCGTGCAGGGCATAGCTGATCGTCCCGAGCGGAGGCCGCGAGAATTGGTCGCAGCCTTCACGTAGCATCGGCCGGAAATTCGGTTGTGCGCCCTGTTCGGAAGCTCCTTTACACTGCAGTGCCGAAGGGCTCGATGATTCGGCAATGGGCATTCAGAGCCCTCTCAGGAAAGTAAGGATCGGCGCGGTCAGGCGCTGGACCGATTGACGAGGAAAAAATCTTTCGCTATGAATAGGTTCGATCGCCGCATCGCCGTGGCGCCGATGATGGACTGGACCGACCGGCACTGCCGGTACTTCCTGCGCGGGTTCTCGCCCCTGATCCTCCTTTATACAGAGATGATCGCGGCGGCGGCGATCACTCGTGGCGATGCGCAACGGCTGCTCGCCCACGATCCTGAGGAGCATCCGCTCGCGCTGCAGCTCGGGGGCAGCGATCCGCGCGAGCTCGCCCTCGCCGCGCGGATCGGGCAGGAGGCCGGCTACGATGAGATCAACCTCAATTGCGGCTGTCCGAGCGAGCGGGTGGCGAGCGGCGCCTTCGGGGCGTGCCTGATGCTCGAGCCGGCACGGGTCGCCGACTGCGTGGCGGCGATGCGTGCGGCGGTGAGCGTGCCCGTCACGGTCAAGATGCGCATCGGCGTCGTGAGCGGAGCCGGTGCCGGTTGGCGCGAGGCGCTCGCGGGCTTCGAGGAGGCGGACGAGCAGGCGCTGCACGATTTCGTCGGCCGCATCCGCCTGGCCGGCTGCGCGGCGGCCATCGTGCACGCGCGCCAGGCGGTGCTGGGGGGACTTTCGCCGAAGGACAATCGGCAGATCCCCCCGCTTCGCTACGATGTGGTGCGGCGTCTGAAGCAGGCGTTCGCGGACCTGCCCGTGGTCGTCAACGGCGGGTTGCGCGATGCCGCCGCCGTCCTGGATGCCTTGAGGTGGTGCGACGGTGTCATGCTGGGACGCGAGGCCTATCATCGCCCGTGGCTGCTGACGGAGCTGCATCGGGCGCTCGCGCCGGCGGACGCGGTGAGCCCGGAGCGCACGCTCCTGCTCGAGCGCATGGCCCGATATGCGGCGCGGCGGATGCTCGAGGGCGAGCCGCTTCAGGCCATCACGCGCCACATGCTCGGTCTGTACGCCGGGCAGCCGGGGGCGAAGGAGTTCCGCCGGCTGCTGAGCGAGGGCTCGCGCGCTCCCGGGGCGGGGCCGGCGCTGATCCGCCGGGCGGCAGGGGTGCGGTGAGCTCGCGCATCCCCGGGCGGCCGGCCGCTTCGGCGAGGAACGCCCCGGAGTCCGGCGCGCTTGCGCCGGTGGCGCTTGCCGATGCGGCTCGCGTATACTGGCGCCTGTTTTCCGCCAGCCGCATGTCTACGTTCGAGACATACAACCGTCGGGGGAGCATGGTTGGCAGCGCGCGCCATGGGTGAGGACATCGAGCTCGCCGTACTGTTCGCCGACGTGGTGGGCTCGACCCGCCTGTATGAGCGGATGGGCGATCAGCGCGCGCGCGACATGGTTTCCCTTTGCATCGAGCTGATGCGCAACGCCACCGAGCAGCATGCGGGCACGGTGGTGAAGACCATGGGGGATGAGGTCATGGCCACCTTCCCCGGGGCCGATCAGGCGCTGAACGCCGCCGCCCTGATGCAAAAGCAGATCATGGGCCACACGCAGTTGCGCGCCGACGGCCAGCCGGTGGCGATTCGCATCGGTTGCCATTTCGGGCCGGTGATGGCCGAGAGTCAGGACATCTTCGGCGTCACGGTGCACACCGCCAACCGCATGACCAGCCAGGCCAAGGCCGGGCAGGTGATCATCACCGAGGCCACCGTCGGGCGGCTCTCGCCGCAATGGCGCAGCGCCTGTCGCCTGATCGACAACGCCCCGATCAAGGGCCAGGGCAGCGAGGTGCCGCTCTACGAGGTGCTCTGGCAGGCCGATGACGTGACGAGCATGGTGCGGGCGGTGCCGCTCGCGGCCGATCACACCTACGCGCGACTCACGCTCTGCTGGCTTGACCGCGAGCTGGTGATCGACGAGCAGCGGCCCATTCTCACCATCGGGCGGGCCGATGAGAACGACCTGGTGGTCAAGGGCAGTCTCATTTCCCGGCTGCATGCGCGCATCGAGTTCACGCGCCACAAATTCATGCTGATCGACCACAGCACCAACGGCACCTTCGTGCGCGCCGCCAACGGCGAGGAATCCTTCGTACGCCGGGATACCCTGCAGCTGAAGGGCGGCGGGACGATCGGCCTGGGGCGCCTGCCGGAGGCCGACTCGGCGCAGACCCTGCGCTTCCTCTGCGAGTAGCGGCCGTCGCCGCGCAGCACGCGCCCGAGGTTGCCTCGCGAGCGTGTCCCGGCCGCCGCCTCAGGTCATGGCGCGCCGCCGAGCGCCGCGGCCGTCTTGTCGAGCTCGGCCCACAGCTGCGCCGGCAGCCGCTCGCCGAACCGCGCGAGATAGGCGCGCATCTCGGCTACCTCGTTCAGCCACAGCTCCCTGTCCACCGACAGCAGCGCGCGCAGCTCCTCGGGGCCGACAGCGAGTCCGGCGGTGTCGAGGTCCTTCGGCCGCGGCAGCAGGCCGATGCCGCCGTCCACCGCATGCGCCTTGCCGGCGCACCGATCGAGCATCCACGCCAGCACCCGCAGGTTCTCCCCGTACCCCGGCCAGAGGAACTTGCCCTGCGGGTCGCGACGGAACCAGTTGACGTGAAAGAGCCGCGGAGGCCTCGAGAGCCTGGCGCCCACCGCGAGCCAATGCCGCCAGTAGTCGGCGAAGTTGTATCCGCAGAACGGCTGCATGGCCATCGGGTCGCGGCGCACGACGCCGACCTGTCCGACCGCCGCCGCCGTGGTCTCGGAAGCGACCGAGGCGCCGACCAACACGCCGTGCGACCAGTCGCGCGCCTCGTAGACCAGCGGGGCGACCTCGCGGCGTCTGCCGCCGAAGATGATCGCCGAGATCGGCACACCGCTGCGGTCCTCCGCGTGCGGCGAGTAGCTCGGGTTGCGCCGGGCGGACACCGTGAAGCGGGAGTTGGGATGGGCGGCCGGTCCGCGGGCGGGATCGAACGGGCGTCCCTGCCAATCGGTGTGAGGCGTGCCCGTGGGCAGCCCCTCCCACCAGGGCTGGTTGGCGGCCGTGAGCGCGACATTCGTGAACAGGGTGTCGCGCCGGATCATGTCGTAGGCGTTGCGGTTGGTCTTGCGGTTGGTTCCGGGCACCACGCCGAAGTAGCCCGCCTCCGGGTTGATGGCCCAGAGCCGCCCGTCGGCCCCGGGATGGAGCCAGGCGATGTCATCGCCCACCGTGAACACCTTCCAGCCGGGCATCGACTCCGGCGGAATCAGCATGGCGAGGTTGGTCTTGCCGCAGGCCGAGGGGAACGCCGCCGCCACGTAGTGCGTCTCACCCTTGGGGTTTTGCAGCCCGACGATGAGCATGTGCTCGGCGAGCCAGCCTTCCTCGCGCGCCTGCCAGCTCGCGATGCGCAGCGCGTGGCATTTCTTGCCGAGCAGCGCGTTGCCGCCATAGCCGGAGCCGAAGCTCTCGATCGAGAGCTCCTCGGGGAAGTGCATGATGAAGCGCCGCTCCGGGTCGAGCTCGCCGATCGAGTGCAGGCCGCGCACGAACGTGCCCTCGCGGGCGATGCGCTCGAGGGCCGGCCGGCCGGAGTGGGTCATGATGAGCATGTTGATCGCGACATAGGCGCTGTCGGTGATCTCGACCCCGCAGCGCGCGAGCGGGGAGTCGACCGGGCCCATGCAGTAGGGGATCACGTACAGCGTCCGGTCCCGCATGCTGCCGCGGAACAGCTGGCGCATTTTCGCGTGCGCCGCCTGCGGCTCCATCCAGTTGTTGTTGGGGCCGGCGTCGTCCTTGGAGCGCGTGCAGATGTAGGTGAGGTGCTCGACGCGCGCCACGTCGGTGGGATGCGAGCGGTACAGGTAGCAGCCTGGGAATTGCGCGGGGTCGAGCCGCGTGAGCTCGCCGTTGCGCACGAGCAGGGAGGTGAGCTCCTCGCGCTCGGCGTCGGTGCCCTCGCACCAGTACACCTCGGCGGGCTGTGTCAGGGCGCGGACCGAGTCGACCCACTCGGCGACCGGCCGGCTGAGCCGGGCGAGCGGTGTCGGCAGGGGAGAGGCTG
Source organism: Pseudomonadota bacterium (assembly GCA_021792755.1). GTDB lineage: Bacteria > Pseudomonadota > Gammaproteobacteria > Steroidobacterales > Steroidobacteraceae > 13-2-20CM-66-19. The sequence continues at coordinate 177,033 of JAJYUA010000003.1, read as the reverse complement.
TGGCCATGCTCGTGTCCTCTTCAGTGCGGTGCCGGTGAGCTCTTGGGGCGAGGCCCTGCACCGAGGTTAGCCGGGGTGGATCGCCGATCCGTCCCGAACGGTCGTCGCAGTATAGCCGGGCGGCCTGAATTCCCGCATAAAGTACGATAAAAGCGGCCGGTCTGTCCCATAATCGCAGGCGCGAGCCTTGCGGAACTTTAAGGTGAGTTGCCCCGTTGGATCTCGAGGACATCTTCTCGCCGGACGGGCCCCTGCAGCGGGCGCTGCCGGGGTTCAACGTCCGCCCCCAGCAGCGGCACATGGCCGCCCGGGTGGCCGCCGCCATCGCGCATCGCGAGGCGCTGGTGGTCGAGGCCGGCACCGGCACCGGCAAGACCTTCGCCTACCTCGTGCCGGCGTTGCTCTCGGGGGCGCGGGTGCTCATCTCGACCGGCACACGCACGCTCCAGGACCAGCTTTTCACCAAGGACCTGCCGCTGCTCGGCGGCGCGCTCGGCCGCCCGCTCGAGGTCGCGCTGCTGAAAGGCCGCGGCAACTATCTGTGCCGCCACCGCCTGCAGGACAGCGCGCAGCCGCTGCCGCTCGAGGACCCCGGCGCCTTCGCCGACGGGACAGAGGCGGACATGATGGCGCGCATCCGCCGCTGGGCGCGCACCACCCGCAGCGGCGATCTGGCCGAGCTCGCCGGGCTCGGCGACTCCCACCCCGTGCGGGCGCAGGTGACCTCCACGCGGGACAACTGCCTCGGCACGCGCTGTCCCGAGTTCGCGCGCTGTCACGTCGCCCTTGCGCGCCGCTCGGCGCTGGAGGCCGACATCGTGATCGTCAACCATCATCTGCTGCTCGCCGACCTCGCGCTGAAGGAGGACGGTTTCGGCGATCTGCTCGGCGCGGCCGATGCGGTCATTCTCGATGAGGCCCATCAGATCCCGGATCTCGCCACGCAGTTCTTCGGCGCCCAGGTGAGCAGCCGGCGCATCGAGACGCTGTTGGGCGATCTGAGCGCCGAGCTCTCGGGCAAGGCCGTACGGGCGGGCGGGGCCGATGAGGCGGTGCAGGCGGCGTGGAGCGGCCTGAGAGGTCTGTCGGCGGCTCTCGGTGGCCGCAGCGGACGGCTCGCCTGGACCGAGGTGGCGCAGAGCATCGCCGATCCGCTGGCGGATCTCGCCGCCGCGATCGGCGCGCTGGCGCAGCGGCTGCGGCAAGCCGATGAGGAGCAGGGCCCGCTCGGGGCGCTCGCGGACCGTGCCGCGGATCTGGCGGCGAGCCTGGGACGCATCGGGGCGAGCGGCGAGCACGAGGGCGCCCGCTGCGCGGAAGTCTTCCCGAGGGGCTTCGCGCTCAGCCTGATCCCTCTTGACATCGCGCCGCGCTTCCAGGCGCTGCTCGCGGCGCGCCCCTGCGCGTGGATCTTCACCTCCGCCACGCTCTCGGTCGGGGAGGACTTCAGCCATTTCACGGCGCGCCTCGGGCTCTCGTGCGACACGCTGAAGATCGACAGCCCCTTCGACTACGCCCGCCAGGGCCTGCTCTATCTGCCCGAGGGGCTGCCGGAGCCGCAGGCCCCGCAGCACCTGGCGGCGGTCATGGACCTCGCCCGCGAGCTGATCGAGGCGGCGCGCGGCGGCGCGTTCGTGTTGTTCACCAGTCACCGCTCGCTTTCGCAGGCGGCCTCGCAGTGGCGCGCCCGCGGCGCGGCCGCGGGCCACCGGCTGCTCGTGCAGGGCGAGGCGCCGCGCGAGCGGCTGCTCGAGTCCTTTCGCACGGACGGCAACGCGGTGTTGTTCGGCACCGCGAGCTTCTGGGAAGGGGTCGATGTGAAGGGCAGCGCGCTGCGGCTCGTCGTCATCGAGAAGCTGCCGTTCGCCTCGCCCGATGACCCGTTGGTGCGGGCGCGGATCGAGCACCTGACGGGCGCCGGCGGCAACGCGTTCCGCGACTACCAGCTGCCCGAGGCGGCGCTCGCGCTGAAACAGGGCGTGGGACGGCTCATCCGCAGCGAGGAGGATGTCGGCGCCGTGGCGATCTGCGATCCGCGGCTGACGGGCAGGGGGTACGGCAAGGTGTTTCTGGCGGCGCTGCCGCCGATGGCGCGCACCCGCAGCCTGCAGGCGGCGGCCGCGTTCCTGCGCGGGCAGGCGCCGGGGGCGGCGCGGGCGGTGCGCGCGGGGCTCTCCTCGTGAAGCTGCTCGCGCTCGACACCGCGACGGAGAGCTGTTCGGCGGCGCTGCTGCTGGGCACGGAGCTGCTCACGCGCGAGGCGCAATTCGCGCGCGGCCATGCCGAGCACATCCTGCCCATGATCGATGCGTTGCTCGCCGAGGCGGGGCTTGGGCTCGGGCAGCTGACCGCGATCGCCTTCGGCCGCGGCCCGGGCTCCTTCACCGGGGTGCGTCTCGCGGCGAGCCTCACCCAGGGGCTCTCCTTCGGGGCGGGGCTGCCGGTGGTGCCGGTCTCGGATCTGCAGGCGCTCGCCCAGCGGGGCCTCGACCTCGATTCATCCGTCGAGCGCGCACTGGTGTGCAATGATGCCCGCATGCGGGAGGTCTACTGGGGCTGCTTTGAGCGCCGCGACGGGTTTGCCGCGCCGGTTTGGCCCGAGCAGGTCGGTCCGCCCGAGAGCGTGCGGCCGCCGGCCGGCGCGGGGATGGGGGGCTTCGGGCGCGGATTTGCCGCCTATCCGGGCCTCGGCGCGCTCGAGGGGGTCACGGTGCGACCGCCCTGGGAGCGGCTTCTGCCGCGGGCGGCGGAGATCGCCGGTCTGGCGGCCCGGGAGGCGCGCGCCGGGAGGCTGCTCGCGCCCGAGGCGGCGCTGCCGGTGTATCTGCGCGAGAACGTGGCCCGGCCGTCATCCTCCTGACACGTGACGGGCGCCGTCGTGCCCTGTCATGATTTTGCAACAATCGCGCTCTGATAATACTCTGATGGCGCAGCGCAGAACCGCTCCATGTCGGCGAAACTGATCCTCATCGTGGAAGACGAACTCGCGATCCGTCAGATGATCGCATTCGGCTTGAGGCGCGCCGGTTTCGAGGTACGGGAGGCCATGGATTGCCGGGAGGCGCGTCAATCGCTCGCCGACCAGCGCCCCGACCTGATGCTGGTCGACTGGATGCTGCCTGACATGAGCGGGCTGGAGCTGACGCGCACGGTCAAGCGCGACCGGCGCACCCGGGAGCTGCCGGTCATCCTGCTGACCGCTCGGGCCGAGGAGGGCGACAAGGTGACCGGACTGGACAGTGGCGCCGACGACTACGTCACCAAGCCGTTCTCGCCGCGGGAGCTGGTGGCGCGCATCCATGCGGTGCTGCGCCGGGCGGGCACGGGCGCACTCGATCACATCGTCGAGTTCGATGCGCTCAGGCTCGATCAGCAAAGCGAGCGGATCACGGTCGGCGGACAGACCGTGCCGCTCGGGCCGACGGAATACCGCATGCTCGAATTCTTCATGACCCATCCCGAGAGGGTGTTCAGCCGCGACCAGCTGCTCGACCGGCTCTGGGGCGGCAACGTCTATGTGGAGGAGCGCACCATCGACGTGCACGTGCGCAGGTTGCGCAAGTCGCTCGAGAAATACGGCATGGACCGCCTTGTGCAGACGGTGCGCGGCTCCGGATATCGCTTCTCCACCAAGGCGCAGTGATGCAGCCGGCCGCCCGGATCTGGGGGTTCGCGGCGGTGCGGCTGCTCGCCACGGTGGCGCTCGGACTGATCGGCGGGGCGCTGGCGCACTACCCCTGGGCGGGCGTGGCGTGCGCGCTGGCGGCCTATCTGACCTGGCAGCTGGTCCTGCTCGGGCGCGTCGATTGGTGGCTGCACCATCGCAGCGTCGCCGAGCCGCCGGAGACCGGCGGGGTGTGGGGCCGGGTGATCTCGCAGATCGTGCGGCTGCACCGGCGCAAGCGCTTCCACAAGCAGCGCTTCGTGCAGCTGATGCGCCAGTTGCGCCTCTCGACCGCGGCGCTGCCGAACGGCGTGGTGATCCTCGATGCCCAGCGCGAGATCGTCTGGTTCAACCGCATGGCCGGCCGGCTGCTCGGGCTGCGCCCGGCGGTCGACCTGGGGCTGCGCGTCGAGAATCTGCTGCGCGAGCCGCAGTTCGCCCGCTACCTGCAGAAGGGCGATTATTCGAACCCCGTCGTGATCCGCCGCTCGAGCCCGCAGCAGACCTTCCTGTCGCTGCAGCTGGTGCCCTATGGCGATGGCGAGCAGCTGCTGCTCGCCACCGATGTCTCGCGGCAGGTGCGGCTCGAGGCGGTGCGCCGGGACTTCGTCGCCAACGCCTCGCACGAGTTGCGCTCTCCGCTCACCGTCATCTCGGGGTACCTCGAGACGCTGAGCCAGGATCCGGCGCTCGATGCCGAGCTCGTCGGCCCCATCGGGGAGATGCGCCGTCAGGCCGAGCGCATGACCTCCATCATCCACGATCTGCTCGAGCTCTCCCGGCTCGAGGAGACCGACGAATGGGTGCGCGGCGAGCCGCTCGATGTAGCGGCGCTCATGGCGGTCCTGCGCAAGGACGTGCTGGCCCGTCCGGTGCATCCGAGGGAGGTGCGCGTGCAGGTCGATTCCGATGCCGCCCTGCTCGGCAAGGAGTCGGAGATCCACTCCGCGTTCGCCAATCTGGTCGACAACGCCGCCAAGTACACCCCGCCGGAGGGCTCGGTGCAGATGCGCTGGTGGGTGGACGCGGACGGCGGCCACTTCTCCGTGAGCGACACCGGCATCGGCATCCCGCCCGAGCACATCCCGCGCCTCACCGAGCGCTTCTACCGCGTCGATCCGGGCCGCTCGCGCAGCACCGGCGGCTCGGGACTGGGGCTTGCGATCGTCAAGCACGTCCTGCAGCGCCACGAGGCCGATCTGGAGATCCAGAGCGCCCCGGGCAAGGGCAGCGCCTTCACCTGCCACTTCCCCCCGCAGCGCGTGAGCCGCGAGAGCGAGACGCTGGTCGGGGAGTAGGGGGTCCGCGAGGCTCCGAAGGGCCCTCAGTTCGGCTATCATCGCGGACATCTGGAGGTACCCGTCGATGGAAACCGCCGATCTCACCCATCACATCTCCCGCCGCTTCAACGAGGATCTCGAGCGCGTGCGCAGCAAGGTGCTTGCCATGGGCGGTTTCGTGGAGCAGCAGATCCACAAGGCGATCTCCGCGTTGATCGAGGGCGACAGCGCGCTCGGGGAATCGGTCGCGCTGGGGGATCACACGGTGAACAACATGGAGGTTTCGATCGACGAGGAATGCAGCCGCATCCTCGCAACGCGCGCGCCCGCGGCGGGGGACCTGCGCGTCATCGTCGCCATCATCAAGACCATCACCGATCTGGAGCGCATCGGCGATGAGGGCGAGAAGATCGGCTACATCGCCTCGCGGCTCGCCAGCATGGAGCGCCCGGTCGACAAGTACCGGGAAATCAAGCATCTCGGCCGCATCGTGACCGCGATGGTGCACGATGCGCTCGATGCGTTCGCCCGCATGGACGCGGAGTCGGCGCTGCGGATCGCGCGCCAGGACCGGCTGGTGGACGAGGAGTACGAGGCCATCCAGCGCCAGAGCATCACCTTCATGATGGAGGACCCGCGCACCATCCGCCGGGCGCTCGATGTGATGTGGGTGGTCCGCTCGCTCGAGCGCATCGGCGATCACGCCAAGAACATCAGCGAATACGTGATCTACATGGTCTACGGCAAGGATGTCAGGCACACCTCGCTCGATGACGTGGAGCGGGAGCTGAGGCGCGAGATTCCCGTCTCCGGGACCCAGGGTTCGGCCCCGTGAGCTTCTCGCAGCGGGTGTGCGCGGCGTTGGCAGGCGATCGGGCCTCCCGGCGCGCCGCCAACGCCGCCGGCTTCGCGCTGTGCGCGGCGCTCATGGGGTATGCGCTCTACGCCCAGTTCGATCTGCGCCTCGACCCCTGTCCGCTCTGCATCTTCCAGCGCATCGGCATCACCGCGCTCGGGGTGATCTTCCTCATCGCGGCGCTGCATGCCCCGCGCCGCTGGGGCTCGCGCGTGTACGCCCTGCTGATCGGGCTCGCGGCGGGCGCAACCATCGCCGTGGCGGGCCGTCAGATCTACCTGCAGCATCTGCCCCCGGGGGAGGTTCCCTCCTGCGGCGCGCCGCTGTCGGTGATGTTGCAGTTCCTGCCCCTGACGGCCGTGATTCGCAAGGTGCTCACCGGCAGCGGCGAGTGCGGCATCATCGACTGGACGTTTCTCGGATTGTCGATGGCGGAGTGGGTGCTGCTGTGGGCGGTGCTGCTCGGGGTGGGCGGAGTGGCGCTCAACGCGCGCAACGCCCGCCCGGAGCGCTTGCCGATGGATCGCGCTACGCGAGCAGGTTCTTCAGCACGGTGAAGTACATCCGGTGGAGCGCGTCGATGTCGGACACCCGCACGTGCTCGTTCACCTTGTGGATCGATGCGTTGACCACGCCGAGCTCCACCACCTGCGCGCCAAGGGGCGCGATGAACCGCCCATCGGAGGTCCCGCCACCCGTTGAGAGCCGGGGCCGCGCACCGGTGACCTCCTGCAGCGCCTTGCACACCGCATCTGACAGCGCTCCCGAGGGCGTGTAGAACGGCTCGCCGGACAGGTACCACTCGAGCGTGTAGCGCACCCCGTGCTTGCGCAGGATGCCCTCGACGGTCTGCTTCAGGCCCTCGAGCGTCTGGACCGGCGAGTAGCGCAGATTGAACCGGGCCTTGAGCTCCCCGGGGATCACGTTCGGAGCGCCCGTGCCGGCATTGAGATTCGAGACCTGGAAGCTGGTCGGGTCGAAGTGCTCGGTGCCCTGGTCCCACACCCGGCTCGTGAGCTCCGCGAGCGCCGGCGCGAGGGTGTGAACCGGATTCTCCGCAAGCTGCGGATAGGCCACGTGTCCCTGCACGCCGTGCACCGTGAGCCGGCCGCTGAAGGAGCCGCGCCGGCCGATCTTGATGGTGTCGCCGATCGACGTCTCGCTCGAGGGCTCGCCTACCAGGCACCAGTCGATCCGCTCCCCGCGTTGCGCAAGGAGCGCCGCCACCCGCTTGGTGCCGTCGACCGAGGGTCCTTCCTCGTCGCTGGTGATGAGGAACGCGATCCGGCCGCGATGATCGGCATGGGCGGCCACGAAAGCCTCGGTCGCGGTGATCATGGCGGCGAGGGCGCTTTTCATGTCCGCCGCTCCCCGGCCGTAGAGCAGCCCGTCGCGGATCACCGGCACGAACGGGTCGCTGTGCCATTCCTCGAGCGGTCCGGTCGGCACCACATCGGTGTGACCCGCGAAGCAGAAGACCGGTCCCGCCTGGCCCCGGTGGGCCCAGAAGTTCGTCACGCTGCCGAAGCGCAGCGGCTCGACTTCGAAGCCGAGCGCGCGCAGGCGCCGGATCATCAGCTCCTGGCAACCCTCGTCGGCGGGGGTCACGGAGCGGCGGGCCATCAGGTCTTGGGTGAGCTCGAGGGTGGGGGACATGTCGGTAGGGCAGGCGGTGCGGCACTCAGTCTGCGATTCGTCGGGCAGGCGCGTTTATACGGCCCGGCCGCCCGGGCGGCAAGCCGTTCTTCGGCCTTCGTGGGCGCACGCTCAGGCCGGCGTGCGTGCGCTGCGCGAGCGTCGTGCTCGCGCAGGCTCCCTGCGCTGCCCTCGCACGCCTCGGGCGGCCGGCCGGATGGCGCAGGGCTCAGCGCTCAGCGCTCAGCGCTGGTAGGGGTAGTAGCGGAAGGAGGCGAGGCCGACGAACATGTTCGCGCTCGGGGCGCCGCCGATTCCCCTGAAGGCCTTGCGCTCGAAGTATTCCGCCTGCATGCCGAACTGCAGGTTTCCCAGCTTGCTCTGGTAGAACTTCCACCAGAATCCGCCCGTCACCTCGTCGACGGAGCTCGTATTGCCGAGGCAGAGGCCGTTGCCCGTGTTGCAGCCGCTGTTATCGAATTGCGGGGCTCCGTACCCGTAAGTGGCCGTGCCGACCGTGTAGTACGTGGCGCTCTCCTTCTCGCGGCCCGCATAACCGTACACCGTGACGAGCCGGTTCGGAGTGTAGATGAGCCCGAGCAACAGGTCGTACTCCCGGATCGGCGTGAGGCTTCCGGTCGGCTGCAGGGTCACATCGGGCAGCTGCGCCGAGCCGTAGCGGCCGATACCCTTGCCGATGAGGCCGCTCGCCTGGAAGCTCAAGGTCTTCGCAACGAGCGGCAGGATCATGCCGGCGCCCACGCCGCCTCCCGAGGCGATGTCGCTGCGCCGATCGACGCTCGAGCGAAACCACCGGCTCAGGCCGTAGATCTCGTAGTGGCCCCAACCCGGATCGAAGGCCATTTTCACGATGACATCCGGCGCCACGTCGGTCGAGTACGTGGTGGCGGGGTTCATCAGGCCGGCGGCATCGCCGGTGTTCTGGTAATCGACGCCCGGGGGCGGGAACGTGCTACCGCTCGGCAGGCCGGTGGCATTGATGCCGTTCGCGGTCACCGTCTGCGGGCTCTCGATCGAGACGCCGAGCGAGAACGTTTTGTTGAAGTGCTCGACGACGCGCAGCTGGGGAACGCGCAACCAGTTGAAGCCGACGACGTATGAGGCATCGATGCCGAGCGGAACGTCCTCATGCCGCGGGTACAGGCCGTCCTTGTAGAGCGTCGCCAGGCTCCAATTCTGGCCCGCCAGCACATCCAGACCCCAACGGGTCGTGAGCCGGCCGTAGAAGACGCGCATCCGCAGCGTGTAGCTGTTGCTTTCACGGGAATTGGACGTCACGCCAGCGCTCAGGAAGTCGGTCTCGAAGTACGCCTCGGCGCGCACGCCGTTGAGCTCCTGCGCCTGCGCGAGCAGCGAAAAGCGGCTTTGGCGCGCGCTCTCGCGAAATTCCGAGACCTGGCTGTTCGGATTGCCGTTGAACGGGATTCCGGTGTTGAAATCCGAGCCGACATCGGCCGACTGGTTGCGATTGCGGTAAATCGTGGCGAGCTCCGCGAAGCCGCCGAAGGTGAGCGTCAGCGGTCCGGTTTGGATCGAGGGCGCACGGGCCGACTGACCGAACGCGGGGCCGCAGAGGGCCGCCAGGACGAGGGCGGCAGTGGGACCGAAGCCGATGCGGTAGCCGGTGCGTGTACGCTCTGCTCGATGAGTGAAAGCCGGCCGGGCGAAGCTCATGAATCGTGATTCCTCGAGGTCATGGCGGATCATCGCGGTTCTGTGCCAGGGTCGTTGCGGCTCGTGCCCGGGGCACCCGTTGATGCCCCGGCCCCCCCGGTGCCCGTGGCACCCATCGGTGCTCGTGGCACCCATCGGTGACCGTGGCACCCGTCTGTGCCCGTGGCACCCCGTTGGGGTCGTGCCACGAGCGCCTCCCGGACGGCCATCGAGTCCATTGGCTGCATTGCAATCGAGCATGACGGCGTCATTGCAGCATGACACCTTCATTGCGTAATCGAGGCCGTGTATGGCGGAATTATGACATCTTTGTGACGGTCGCGGGGCGGTACATGGCGCGAGACGGCTGTTTCGTCGTGCCGCCGCTGTGGTCGGCAGCGTCCCCGAAGCGGTGTCGGCTCTGCGCGGGCGACGCTTCGCGCCGCCTCCAGGAGCCGATCCCGGCTCGCCATTGCTCGGACAGTGGCGAGCCCCGGGTGCATCCGCTCCTCGGTGAGCCCGTCCCGACCCGCAGGCTCGCCCTGGGGGCCGGGCTCGAGGGTTCGAGGCCGCTCCAACGCGATGAGCGGCGCATGACCCGCGGCCCGCGCCTGAGGGTTGAGAGCCGCTCTTCGCAGGCCTGAGGGACACGCCCGCGCGCGGGATGCCTTGTGCGTGTCGGCCGTGCAGGGGCCCCGGCGAGCGGCCTGGGCCGCTTGCCGCGGAGGTCCATGGCAGGCGACAATCCCGCGCCCGATCCGCTCGCAAGCCCGAGGTGCCGGCCCGCAAGGGCGGCACAGGCGCCGGCTGCGGCAGTGGAGCGGACTTCGCCGGTGAGCGCCGGCTCATTCGACGACGGGAACATGTACCGACGAGCAATCCGGTCACGGGCGGGAACGAGAAGATGAGCGGACCGGCCGGGCGCAGCGCGGACGGCGCGGCGGGCGCCGGGCCGGCCATCCGGAAGATCGAGGTGCGCAACCTCAATTTCCACTATGGCCGCCAGCAGGCGCTGAAGAACATCAGCCTCACGCTGGCGGATCGCAGCATCACGGCTTTCATCGGCCCCTCGGGCTGCGGTAAAACGACGCTGCTGCGGGTGTTCAACAGGATGTACACGCTCTACCCGGGGCAGCGAGCCACCGGCGAGGTGCGCCTCGACGGCGAGGATATCCTCTCGCCGGCGATGGATGTGACGCGCCTGCGCCTGCGGGTGGGCATGCTGTTCCAGAAGCCCACTCCGTTTCCCATGTCGATTTTCGAGAACGTCGCCTTCGGGCTGCGCCTGGCCCGTCGGATCGGCAAGGGCGAGCTCACCGATCGGGTGCATGCGGCGCTTCAGGATGCCGCCTTGTGGGAAGAGATCAGGGACAAGCTGCACGAGGACGGGCGCAGCCTCTCCGGCGGACAGCAGCAGCGGCTGTGCATCGCGCGCACCATTGCGCTCGAGCCCGAGGTGATCCTGCTCGATGAGCCGACCGCGGCGCTCGATCCGATCTCCACGCTCCGGGTCGAGGAGACGCTGCAGAGCCTGCGCGAGCGATACTGCATCGCGATCGTGACGCACAACCTGCAGCAGGCGGCCCGGGTCTCGAGCACCACGGCGTTCATGTACCGCGGAGAGCTCATCGAGATGGGACCGACCGGGCAGCTGTTCACCGCGCCGCGCGACCAGCGCACGGACGATTACGTGACCGGGAGGTTCGGGTGAGCGCGGCGCCCTCATCGAGGACACCCGAGGGGGCCTCGATCGGCGCGAGCGAGCGGGCAGGATGTCCCGGCCGGGCGCCCTGGCGCCCGCGGCGGGCACGGCGGCACACTGACATTTCGGAGCAGCCATCGTGGAGGAAGTGAGTCGGGGCGAAGGCCCGGCCGGTACCCGGCCGCGCGATCTGCCCGCAGAGCTCGGCATCAAGCCAAGCGGACGGGTGCACATCCCGGACTCGCTCGGCGAGGGCCTCACCGGCGGCACCGCGGGGGAGGCCACCGTCGAGGACCCGGTGTTCTCGTGCAAGGACGTCAATGTCTTCTATGGCGCCAAGCAGGCGCTGAACGGCGTGACGGTTGACATCGCGCGCCGCCAGGTGCTCGCCTGCATCGGCCCCTCGGGGTGCGGCAAGTCGACGTTCCTGCGCTGTCTGAATCGCATGAACGACACGATTCCCGGGGCGCGGGTCACCGGCACGATCACGTTGGATGGGCAGGACATCCATGACAAGCAGATGGACGTGGCGCGGCTGCGCGCGCGCATCGGCATGGTCTTCCAGCGCCCCAATCCCTTCCCGAAGTCGATCTACGACAACGTCGCCTACGGTCCGCGCATTCACAAGCTCACCCGCAGCCGCGCCGATCTCGATGAGTTGGTGTTCACCAGCCTGCAGCGGGCGGGCTTGTGGGGCGAGGTCAAAGACCGGCTGGGCACGCTCGGTACGGGGCTCTCGGGCGGGCAGCAGCAGCGGCTGTGCATCGCGCGCGCCCTCGCCGTGCAACCGGAGGTGATCCTGATGGACGAGCCGTGCTCGGCGCTCGATCCGATCGCCACGGCGCGCATCGAGGATCTGATCGAGGAGCTGCGAGAATCCTACGCGATCGTGATCGTGACGCACTCGATGCAGCAGGCGGCGCGCGTCTCGCAGCGCACCGCCTACTTCCATCTGGGAAGCCTGGCGGAAGTCGGCCCGACGGACCGGGTGTTCACCAACCCGAAGCACCGTCTCACGGAAGACTACATCACCGGCCGGTTCGGGTGAGCGCGGCGCCCCATCGAGGCCGGCCCGGGCGGCGGGCCGCGAGAGGGCGTGGCCGCAGGGACCGCCGCGCAAGGGTGCTCGATCGGCACCGCTGATGTGCCGCAGTGTTGACGAACTGCGACACCTTCGCGTCGCCGCGTGCGGGCAGTGACGTTTCGCCTCCCGACGAGATACAGTAGCCGCAACGCCAACGCTCGCAGGAGCTGCAGCTTCGCAGGTGGAGGTCATGTCGCAGGTTCGCGCAGTGGTTCAGCCGATGACGCTCGGCCGCTACAACTTGATCGAGCGGCTCGGGATCGGCGGGCAGGGTGAGGTCTGGCGGGCGCACGATGGAACCCGGGGCCTTGACATTGCCGTGAAGATCCTCGCCCCGACCCTGGGTCGCTCGCCTGCGGCCTGGGCGGCGCTCGAGCGGGAGCACGCCATCGCCGTGCGGCTGCAGCACCCCGCCATTCTTCAGGTGCAGCCTCCGGAGCGCATCGAGGGGTACGCGGTATTGCCGATGGAGCTGGCCGCCGGAGGCGATCTGTCCCGGCTGCGCGGCGAGGGGTATTTGGAGGTCGTGCCGGTGCTGCTCGAGGTCGCCGAGGCGCTCGAGTACGCGCACACCTGCGGCGTGGTGCACAGGGATCTGAAGCCGGGCAATGTGCTCTTTGACAGCCGCGGCCGGGTGAAGCTCGCGGACTTCGGCGTGGCCGCCTTGCTGCCCGGTGCCGGGCCGGGAGCGGCCGAGGCGCAGGCGGGGGGGCTCTCGCCTTTCACGGCCAGTCCCGAGCAGCTTCGCGGCGAGCCCCCGAGTCCGGCCGACGATATCTACGGCTTTGGAGCGCTGGCCTACGAGCTGCTGGCCGGTCACCCGCCGTACCATCCCCGTTTCAACGCCGCCCGCGCCCAGTCAGGACCGGTGCCGCAACTCGTGCCGGCGCGGCAGGCTCCGGCGGAGCTGATCGAGCTGGTGATGCGCATGCTCGCCAAGAGCGCCGGCGAGCGTCCGGCGTCCATGCATCAGGTCATCGACGAGCTCGAGGCAACGCTGAATTCGACGCTGTGGCTCGATCCGGGCGAGCGCTTGACCGAGGCCGCGACCTGTGCCGACCCTGCCTCGGCCACCGCTGCCGTCCCCCCGGATCCTTCGGTGAGCGCGCGTGCCTTCGCCGCAGTGCCCCTGCCGCCCCTTGCCGAGGCGGCAGCGCAGGAGGGGGGGGCGTCGCTGTCGTCTTTGCCGAACCGCTCCCGGGAGGCCGCTGCCCCCGCGGCCCCGGTGCCGCCCGTCGCCGAGCCGCTCTCGGCGGGGGCGGCCCTCGGCCCGAGGATCGAGACTATCCCGCCGCTCGGGCCGATGCGCTCCGATCCCCGGCACCCACGCGCCGCTGCCGCCCCATCGGGAAGAAAGCCGCCTCGCTTGCGCTACCTGCTGTTCGGGCTGGTTTGGGGCGTGGTGATCGCGGCGGGGGCGCTGCGTTGGATCTCTCGCGAGCACCTGCGCCACGACCTCGATCGCCTCTCGGTGCTCGTGTCTCGGGCTGACGGGGGGCACGCGCCGGACTCGGCGCGGCCGGTCGGCTCGTCGCGCGCCACGCAGGCTTCCCCGATGTCATCGGCCGATGCGTCGGCGCCGCAGGGGCTGGCGGCAGAGCGCGCGCGGTTCGACCGGCGTCTGAGCGCGCTCACGGCGCGCGGCGCGTCCACCTGGGACGCGGCCGATGTCGCGGCCGCGCGGATTCAGGCGGCCGAGGCGAGCGGGGCCGAGCAGGCCGGAGGCAGCGCGGTCGCGCGCCGGCACTGGCGCCAGGCCGAGAGGCTGCTCGCGGTCGTGCAGAGCAAGGCGCCGCGGGTGCTGGCGGCCACGCTCAACGCCGCGCGCACTGCCCTGGCGGCGGGGCGCCAGGCCTCCGCGGCCCGCGCGTTTGCGTTCGCCCTGCGCATCGATCCGGGCAACCGGGAGGCGATCGAAGGACAGCGGCAGGCGCGGCTGCTGAAGGGTGTACAGCCTTTACTGGCCGACGCGCAGCTTGCGGAGCGTGCGCGCGAGTATGCGCGCGCGGCACACCTCTACACTCTGGTGCTGGCGCGCGACCCGGGGTATGCGCCGGCGAGGCTCGGACTGGAGCGTGTCGACACGACCGTCAAGAACGCTTTCAAAGACACCGGCTACGCGCGCGCGGTGGCCACCGGCCTCAGGGATTTCGGCAATGGACGGCTGTTTCAGGCGCAGTCCGAGTTCCAGCAGGCGCTCGTCTATCGCCCCCGGGGACTCGAGGCCGCCAGGGGGCTCGACGAAGTCAATGCCGCGCTGCGAGAGCGCTACGGCCCGCGCTGACCGCTCGGGGAATGCCCGGAGCGTTCCTGCGCGGGGGGGCTTGCCCGCGACGGCGCAAGGGCGTCGCTGCAGGCTCGCGCCGCGGCTCCCGCCTCGCAGCCGCCGGCAGGAAAGCCGCTGCGCTGCACGGGCGCGCTGCGGGCCCGCAGCGCGCTACTCGGCTCTCAGCAGCTCGTTGATCGAAGTCTTGGCGCGCGTCTGCGCATCCACCCGCTTGACGATCACCGCGCACGCGAGGCCGTAGCGGCCATCGGCCGAGGGCAGCGTGCCCGGCACCACCACCGAGCCGGCCGGAATCCGGCCCCTGAGGACCTGGCCGCTCGCGCGGTCGTAGATCCGCGTGCTCTGCCCGATGAACACGCCCATCGAGATCACCGAGCCGGCCTCGACCACCACCCCCTCGACGATCTCCGAGCGCGCGCCGATGAAGCAGTCGTCCTCGATGATGGTGGGGCTCGCCTGCAGCGGCTCGAGCACGCCCCCGATCCCGACCCCGCCCGACAGGTGCACATTGCGGCCGATCTGGGCGCATGAGCCTACCGTCGCCCACGTATCCACCATGGTTCCGGAGTCGACGTAGGCGCCGATGTTGACATAGCTCGGCATCAACACGACGTTGGCCGCGACGTGCGCGCCCTTGCGCACCAGCGCATGCGGCACGACGCGCGTGCCCGAAGCGAGCAGCTGCGCCTCGGTCGACTGGGCGTACTTCAACGGCACCTTGTCGTAAAAGCGCGTGAAGCCCGCATCCATCACGACATTGTCGTGCGTGCGGAAGTAGAGCAACACGGCCTTCTTCAGCCATTCGTTGACGACCCAGCGGCCGTCCCTCGGCTCCGCGACGCGCGCGCGGCCCGAGTCGAGCAGCTCGAGGCACTCCTCCAGGGCCGCCGCCAGCGCGGCGGGCACCGTGCGCGGGTTCAGATCGGCGCGGCGCTCGAAGGCGGCCTCGATGGCCGGCTTGAGAGTCTCGAGGCGGCTCATGGCGCGCGCTCCTCGACGAATTGGCGGATGCGCTGCGCGGCCTGCACGCACTCATCGACGGCGGGCACCAGCGAGATGCGCACTCGGCCGGCGCCCGGGTTGCCGCTTGCCCCGGCGCGCGCCAGGTAGCTGCCCGGCAGGACGGTCACGGCCCGTGTCGCGTACAGATCCTGCGCGAATCGCTCGTCGTCTTCGCGCACCTCGGTCCACAGGTAGAACGCCCCATCCGGCTTCTCGACCGGCAGCACGGGCGAGAGAATCGGCAGCACGCGCTCGAACTTCTCCTGATACAGGCGGCGGTTGTGCGCGGCATGCGCATCGTCCCGCCACGCGGCGAGGCTCGCGAGCTGCGTGGGCACCGCCATGGCGCTGCCGTGATAGGTGCGGTAGAGGAGGAAGCGCGCAATGATGCGCGCATCGCCGCAGACGAACCCGGCGCGCAGGCCCGGCACGCTCGAGCGCTTCGAGAGGCTGTGGAAGACGATGCAGCGCTCGAAGCGCTCGCGGCCGCTCGAGCGGCAGACCTCGAGCAGTCCCGGCGGGGGCGAGCGCTCATCGAGGTAGATCTCCGCGTAGCACTCGTCGGCGGCGAGGATGAAATCGTGCCGCTCGGCGAGCTCGAGGGCGCGCAGCAGCAGCTGCCTCGGCAGCGCCTTGCCGGTCGGGTTGCCCGGGCTGCACAGAAACAGCACCTGACAGTGCCGCCAGAGCTGTTCGGGCACGGCATCGAGGTCGGGCAGGTAGCGCCCGGCGGCGGTGGTGTCGAGGAGGAAGGGCCGCGCGCCGGCGAGCAGCGCCGCTCCCTCGTAGATCTGATAGAACGGATTCGGCATCGCCACCACCGGCTGGTAGCGCCCATCGACGGCGGCCTGCACGAAGGCGAACAGCGCCTCCCGCGTGCCGTTCACCGGAAGCACCTCGGTGGCCGGATCGATGCTGCCTGCCGGGAGGCGGTAGCGCCTTTGCAGCCATTCTGCGCAGGCGGTGCGCAGCTCGAGCAGCCCGATCGTGCTGGGATACGTGTCGAGGCGATGCAGGCTCTCGCGCAGCGCGCTCACCACCACGGGCGGGGGCGCGTGGCGCGGCTCCCCGATCGACATGCCGATGGGGCTCAGGCCGGCCGGGGGGCTGAGGCCGGCCATCAGGCGCGCCAGGCGCTCGAAGGGATACGCGTGCAGCCGCTCGAGACGCGGGTTCATTCAACAAGCCTCCGGTGATCTTCGCTGTGTCAGGACGCGGCGGCGCGCTGCTCGAGCGCCTTGCCCAGATTCTCGCGCAGCCGCTCGGCGGCCGTCTCGGTGAGGGGCCGGCCTTCGAGGTCGGTGATGTAGAAAACATCCTCGGCGCGCTCACCGACCGTCATGATCCGGGCCGCCTGCAGCGCGATGCGCTCGGCGGTGAGCACCTTGCCCACGTCGCACAGCAGGCCCGGACGGTCGCCCGCGGTGAGCTCGAGCACCGATCGGCCGTTGCGCTCATCGATGCTGAGCACGATCTGGGTGGGGGTGCGGAACATGCGCACCTGCCGGGGCGCGCGCCGGTGCACGGCCACGGTGGCCTCGGGCCGGCCCATCGAGCGCCACAGGGCCTGCTCGATTTCCGCCAGCCGGTCGCAGTCGGAGATGGGGGCGCCGTCGTCCTCCAGCACGTGATACAGATCCAGGCTGAAGCCGTCGCCGGTGGGGGTGATGCGGGCATCGACCACGTCGAGGCCCAACTGATCGAGCACCGCCGTGGTGCGCGCGAAGCCATGATGGCGGGCGCGCGTGTAGAGGAGCACTGCCGTGGTGCCGCGCACGCTGCGCGAATCGAGCGCCACCAGCGGCTCATCGCTCGAGGGATCGCGCTCGGCGAGCAGCCGCGAATGCCAGGCGAGCTCCTCCGGGGAATGCTGCAGGAAGTAGGCGACCGAGAAGCGCGCCCAGTGCCGCTCGATATCGGCCGTGGGAATGCCGCGCTCGGCGATCAGCTTCCTCGCCGCCGCCTGCGTCTCCTGCACCAGTTGCTCCTGGTCGATGGGGGTCTCGAGCCCGCGGCGCAGCGCGCGGCGAACGCGCTGGTAGAAATCCTGAAACAGCGAGGCCTTCCAGGAGTTCCACAGCTTGGGGTTGGTCGCACGCACGTCGGCGCAGGTGAGCACGTAGAGATAATCGAGGTGCGCCTCGTCGCTCACCGCCCGGGCAAAGGCGTTGATGACCTCCGGGTCGCTGATGTCCTGCTTCTGCGCCGTGAGCGAGAAGGTGAGGTGATTGCGAACGAGCCAGGCGACGATGCGCGCGTCATAGGGGGACAGGCCCTGCTCGAGGCAGAAGGCCTCGGCGTCGACCGCGCCGAGCTCGGAATGATCGCCGCCGCGGCCTTTGGCGATATCGTGGAACAGCGCCGCGAGATAGACGACCTCGGGCCGCGGGAGCCGTTGCATGATGCGCGAGGCCTGGGGCAGCTCGTTGTCGTAGCGCGGGATGGCGAAGCGCCTCAGGTTGCTCACCACGAACAGGGTGTGCGCGTCCACGGTGTAGGCGTGGAACAGGTCGTATTGCATGCGCCCGACGATGCGTCCGAAGGCGGGAATGTAGCGCCCGAGCACCCCGTAGGTGTTCATCCGGCGCAGCTCGTGGGTCACGCCCACGGGCGAGCGTACGATCTCGAGGAAGAGCCGATGGTGGCGCGGGTTCTGGCGGAACTCCTCATCGATCAGCCACAGGCTGCGGGCCACCTGGCGCATGGTCGAGGCGCGCACGCCCTTGATCTCGGGGTTCTGCTGCAGCAGCACGAACAGCTCGAGCAGCGCCGAGGGGCTGCGCGCGAACACATCCTCGCTCACCGTCTCGAGCGAGCCGCAGCGCACCTGGAAGCGCGCATTGAGCGGCCGCGGCGGCTCGCTCTCGGTGAGGATCGCCTCGCGAAACAGCTGCAGCAGCAGCTCATTGAGCAGGCTCACGTCCTTGACGGTGCGGTAGTAGCGCTGCATGAACTGCTCGACGGCGAGGGTGTAGGAGGCGTCCTCGTAGCCGAAGGTCTGCGCGAGGCGGATCTGATGATCGAACAGCAGCCGGTCCTCGCGCCGGCCGGTGAGCACGTGCAGCCCGAAGCGCACCTTCCACAGGAAGGCGCGCGCCTGCTTCAGGCGCCTGAGCTCGGTCACCGAGAGAAAGCCGAGGCGGCTCAACTCATCCAAGGTCTCGCAGCCGAAGTGGCGCTTGGCGACCCAGGCGATCGTCTGGATGTCCCGCAACCCCCCCGGCCCGGTCTTGACGTTCGGCTCGAGGTTGTAGGCGGTATCGTTCGCCTTCAGGTGCCGCTCGGCCTGCTCGCGCACCTTGGCATCGAAGAAGTCCCGGACCGGCCAGATACGCTCGCTCGAGAGTGCCGCGCGCACCTCGGCGAGGAGCGAGGGGTCGCCGGCGAGCAGGCGCGCCTCGATCAGGGTCGTCATGACGCTGACGTCGGCGGCGCTTTGCTCGGCGCATTCCTCCACGGTGCGCACGCTGTGCCCGACCTCCAGGCCGATGTCCCAGAGGAAGGCGAGCAGCCGCTCCGCGGCACCGCGCTCGGCGCCCTGCGCAGCGCCGGGCACCAGCAGCAGAATGTCGATGTCCGAGCACAGGTGCAGCTCGCCGCGCCCGTAGCCGCCCACCGCAACCAGCGCCCAGGCGCTCATCGAGGCGGGGGTGTGGGTGCGCCAGGCGGCCTGCAGCACCCCGTCGATGAGGGCGGCGCGCGCGTGCACCAGGGCCTCGACCGGCTCATCGGCGAGGAAGCGCGCCTTGAGCTCCTCGTGCGCCTGGCCGAGCACTTCCCGGAAGGCGCTCGGCGCCTGCGGCGCTTCGGCGAGCCGCTGCGGCAACCGGGCAAGCAGCGGCCAATCGAGCGGGGCGGGCGGCGCCGAGCTCGCTCCCGTCTCGTCGGGATCCAGGTCTGCGGCCGCCATATCGCTCAGTGCGCTCGCCGGTCGGCCGCTCCGAGCGTGAGCACCTCGTGGCCGCCGTCGGTCACCAGCACGGTGTGCTCCCACTGGGCCGACAGCGAATGGTCCTTGGTGATGACGGTCCAGCCATCGGGCAGCAGCCGCACGTGACGCTTGCCCGCATTGACCATGGGCTCGATCGTGAAGGTCATGCCGGGCTCGAGGGTGAGCCCCGTGCCCGGCTCACCGTAATGCAGCACCTGCGGGTCCTCGTGGTACACCCGTCCGATGCCGTGGCCGCAGTACTCGCGCACCACCGAATAATTGTGCTCTTCCACGAAGCTCTGGATGGCATGGCCGATGTCCCCGAGGCGCGTGCCCGGGCGCACCACTTCGATGCCGTGCCACATCGCCTCGAAGCAGATCCCGACGAGCCGCTGCGCGTGGGCGGGCGGCTTGCCCACGAAGTACATGCGGCTGGTATCGCCGTGGTAGCCGTCCCGGATGACCGTCACGTCGATGTTGACGATGTCCCCGGCCTTGAGGCGCTTGTCGTTCGGAATCCCGTGACAGACGACGTGATTGACCGAGGTGCAGATGGTCTTGGGGAAGCCCCGGTAGTTGAGGTTCGCCGGGATCGAGCGCTGGACATTGACGATGTAATCGTGGCAGATGCGATCGAGCTCCTCGGTGCTCACCCCGGGCACCACGTGCTCGGCGATCATGTCCAGCACCTCGGCGGCCAGCTGGCCGGCGATGCGCATCTTTTCCTGCTCCTCGGGGGACTTGATGGTGACGTGCATGGATCTTCCGCAAAGGCCGAACCGCCGGGCCGCGCCGCCGCAGCCCGGCTGTTGCGCGCGCAAGACGTTGTTCAGGCGAGTGCTTCATGGTATAAAGCGCGGCCTTTTTTGGCAATCAACCCACACGCGCATCGCTGAAATCCGCACGCTGGGTGTTCCGCCGGCGGGGGAGGCAAGACCCCCACCGGCGGGATGGCTGCGGAGGTGCGCGGAGGCCCAACCCAACGAGGAGAATCTCATGTCCGGCGTGTCCATGCGACAGATGCTGGAAGCGGGGGTCCATTTCGGACACCAGACCCGCTTCTGGAACCCGAAGATGGCCCCCTATATCTTCGGTGAGCGCAATAGAATCCACATCATCAATTTGGAGAAGACGCAGCCGATGTATGCGCAGGCTGCGCAGTTCGTGAAGGCCGTGGCGGCCGACGGCGGCCGGGTGCTGTTCGTCGGCACCAAGCGCTCGGCCCGCGACTCGATCCAGAAGGAGGCCGAGCGCGCCGGTCAGCCCTACGTCAATCAGCGCTGGCTGGGCGGCATGCTCACGAACTTCAAGACCATCCGCCAGTCGATCAAGCGCCTGGAGGAGATTACCGAGCTCTCCGCCTCCGGGGCGATCGAGAGGCGCGGCAAGAAAGAGGCCACCCGGCTGCGCCGCGAGCTGGAGAAGCTCGAAAGGAGCCTCGGCGGCATCAAGCGCATGGAGTCGCTTCCGGATGCGCTGTTCGTGGTCGACGTCGGCCACGAGAAGCTCGCGATCGACGAGGCGCGCAAGCTCGGCATCCCGGTGGTGGCCGTGGTCGACACCAATTGCAACCCGGATGGCATCGATTACGTGATCCCCGGCAATGACGATGCCATGCGGGCCATCCAGCTCTATGCCGCCGGCGTCGCCGACGCGGTGCTCGAGGGCAAGGAGTCCGTCCCCGCGGTGGTGGCGGGCGAGGATGAGTTCGTCGAGCTCGACGAGGCGGGCAACCCGCGCAAGAAGAGCCCGCGCGGCAAGCCGAGACCTGCCCCGGTGCGCGCGCGCAAGCCGGTGAGCCGCCGCCGCGTGGCGCCGATCAAAGCTGCGGCCGTGACCGCCGTCGAGGAGGTCGCCGTCGAGGAGGTCGCCGCCGAGGAGGAGGTACTCGAAGCGGCGGTGCCGGAAGTGGCCGCCTCGGGCGGCTCAGGCACGACCCCCGCATCGACCGCGCGCCGGCCGGCCGGAGCTTCCCGCCGCAAAGGCGGCCGGGGAGACTGACATGAGCGTCACGGCAGAGACGGTCAAGCAGCTGCGCGAGCGCACCGGCGCCGGCATGATGGAGTGCAAGAAGGCGCTCCTCGAGACCGGCGGCGATCTGGATGCCGCCGCCGAGCTGATGCGCAAGCAGGGCCTCGCCAAGGCCGACAAGAAGGCGACCCGCGTCGCCGCGGAGGGGGTCATCGTGCTCGAGCGCTCCGCGGACGGTCGCGCGGCGGCCATGGTGGAGATCAACTGCGAGACCGACTTCGTGGCGCGCGAGCAGGATTTCCGGGCGTTTGCGGCGCAGGTGGCCGCGCAGGCGGTGGCGCAGCGCCCGCGCAGCCTCGAGGCGCTGCTCAGCGCCCGGCTCGGCAGCGAAACGGTGGAGGAGCGCAGGCGCTCGCTCGTGGCCAAGATCGGCGAGAACATCGGCGTGCGCCGCTTTGCGCTGCTCGAGGCGCCGCAGCACCTCGGGGCCTATCTGCACGGGACCCGCATCGGCGCACTGGTCGCTCTCGAGGGCGGCAAGGCGCCGCTCGCGCACGATCTGGCGATGCACATCGCCGCGAGCAATCCGCGCTACCTCTCGGTCCGGGAGGTGCCGCAGGAGGTGATTGCCAAGGAGCGCGAGATCCTCACGGAGCAGGCTCAGGGCGAGGGCAAGCCTCCCGACATCGTTGCGAAGATGGTCGAAGGGCGCTTGCGCAAGGCGCTCGGGGAGATCACGCTGCTCGGGCAGCCGTTCGTCAAGGACCCGGACGTGACGGTCGAGAAGCTGCTGAAAGGCGCGGGCGCCGAGGTGCTCTCGTTCGAGCGCTTCGAGGTCGGCGCAGGCATCGAGAAGAAGCAGGAGGACTTCGTCGCGCAGGTGATGGCGCAGGTGAAAGGCTCGAGCGGCCCGGCGAAGACCTAGCACGACATGATGCGCGGATACCGGTCAAGTTCGGCGAGCGCAGCGCCCCGGAAGGGGCCGGCTCGGCCGACGCGCGGCGGCTGCACGGTTTTGCGGCTCCTGAACAGCTGACGGGGCGCCGGCCCCCGACGAGTGAAGGTTGGTGCATGGCGATCGAAAAACCCAAGCCCTCTCGCTACTCCCGCGTCCTCGTGAAGCTCTCCGGCGAGGCCCTCATGGGCCAGGGCGACTACGGCATCGACGCGGCGGTGCTCAAGCGCATCGCCGGGGAGCTCGAGGAGATCGCCGGCTCCGGCGTGCAGCTTGCCGTGGTCGTCGGCGGCGGCAACATCTTTCGCGGGGCGGGACTGGCGCGAGATGGCATGGACCGCGTGACGGCCGATCACATGGGAATGCTCGCCACGGTCATGAATGCGCTCGCGATGCAGGACGCGCTCGAGAACAGGGGCCTGCACGCGCGCGTGATGTCCGCCATCCGCATCAACGAGGTCTGTGAGGATTACATCCGCCGCCGCGCCGTGCGCCACCTCGAGAAAGGCCGGGTGGTGATCTGCGCCGCCGGCACGGGCAATCCGTTTTTCACCACCGACACCGCGGCGGCGCTGCGCGCCATCGAGATCGATGCGGACGTGCTGCTGAAGGCGACCAAGGTCGACGGGGTGTACTCGGCCGACCCGGTGCACAACCCGGCCGCCGTGCGCTACGCGCGCCTCACCTTCGACCGTGTGCTCACCGAGAAGCTGAGCGTGATGGACGCCACCGCCATCGTGATGTGCCGCGACAACCACTTGCCCCTGCAGGTGTTCAATCTCAACAATCCCGGGGATCTCACCCGGGCCGTGCGCGGCGATGAGGTCGGCACCGTCGTGACGTGCGATTGAGAGGCACCCGATGCAGCTCATGGGTGCAACGGGCAGGCAGTTCGCGGGCACACGCCACGCTGTTTGGGCCGCGTCCGCGACCGGGTCAAGGGGCGCGCTCGGCGCCGAGGGCGCCGCAGGCGGCTTTCGCCCCGCAGCGGAGAATCACAATGCTCGATGACATCAAGAAAGACGCGCGCGAGCGCATGGCCAAGTGCGTGCATACCTTTCAGGAGGGGATGAGGAAGCTGCGCACCGGGCGGGCCCATCCGAGCCTGATCGAGCATCTGAAGGTGGACTACTACGGCTCGGATGTGCCGCTGCAGCAAGTCGCCAGCATCGCCATCGAGGACGGGCGCACCCTCGTGATCTCCCCCTGGGAGAAGAGCGTCGTGCAGGCGATCGAGAAGGCGATCTTCAAGTCCGACCTGGGCCTGACGCCCATGACGGCGGGCACCGTCATCCGCATCCCCATGCCTGCGCTGACCGAGGAGCGCCGGCGCGAGATCACCAAGGTCCTCAAGGCAGACGCCGAAAACGCACGCGTCGCCGTGCGCAACGTTCGGCGCGATGTCATGAACGACGTCAAGGAGGCGCTGAAAGAGAAGCTCATCTCCCAGGACGATGAGCGGCGCGCCGAGGCCGATATCCAGAAGCTCACCGACAAGCACATCGCCGACATCGAGCAGCTTCTGGCGGCCAAGGAAAAGGAAGTCATGCAAGTCTGATGACCCGCGCCGCCTCCTCCATCGCCAGCCCCGAGACCCTGCCGCGTCACATCGCGATCACGATGGACGGTAACGGCCGGTGGGCCGCCGCTCAGGGCCTTGCGCGCTCCTCGGGTCACGAGGCGGGCCTCGCGCCCGTGCGCCTCTGCGTCGAGGAATGCTCCCAGCTCGGGGTCGAGGCGCTGACCTTGTTCGCGTTTTCCAGCGAGAACTGGTCCCGGCCGGCCGAGGAGGTGGCGAGCCTGATGGGCCTGTTCTTCTCGGCCATCGACCGGGAGGTCGGCGAGCTCGGGCGCAAGGGGGTGCGACTGCGCATCATCGGCGACCGCAAGGCGCTCTCGATACGGCTGCAGGCGCGGATCGCCTCCGCCGAGCAGCGTACGGCCGGCAATGCGGGACTGAGGCTGCAGCTCGCGGTGAGCTATGGCGGTCGCTGGGACATCGTGCAGGCGGCGCGCAAGCTCGCCGGCCAGTGCGCGAGCGGCGCCTTGCGGCCCGACCAGATCGATGAGGCGCGGTTTGCCGGGGCGCTCGAGCTCGGGGCGCTGCCGGACGTGGACCTGCTGATCCGCACCGGGGGGGAGCGGCGCATCAGCAATTTCCTGCTGTGGAACCTGGCCTACGCGGAGCTGTACTTCAGCGACCGGCTGTGGCCGGATTTCGATCTCGCCGAGCTCGCCCGGGCGCTCGAGTTCTTCGCCGGCCGCGAGCGGCGCTTCGGTCTCACGGGCGGACAGGTGCAAGCCGAGCACCCGCCGGTGGCCCAGTGATGAAAGCGCCCCCTCCGTGAGCGACTCGCTTCGCAAGCGAATCATTACCGCCGCCGTCCTGATCGCGCTGCTGCTCGTCGTGCTGCTCGCGCTGCCGGCGCGGGCCACGCTGATTCTGCTCACCCTCACGGTGCTCGCCGGGGCCTGGGAGTGGTCCGGGTTCCTCGCAAGGCCGGCGCTCGTGATGCGCGCGGCCTATGTGGCGCTGGTCGCGCTGCTGCTGCGGCTGGCGTGGGCGCTCACCGCCAGCCGCACCGGGCTCGAGTGGCTCCTGGCAGGGGCGGTGCTGTGGTGGGTGGCGGCGCTCGGCTGGATCGTCCTCGCCCCTCATCGGGTGCGGGGCTGGTCGGCCGCGCTCGCCGGCGTGTGCGCGCTGGTGCCGGCCTGGACCGCTCTTGCGCGCATGCGCCTGGGGGGCGGGCGGGGCGCCGAGTGGGTGCTGTTCATGCTGATCCTGGTCTGGTTCGCCGACATCGGCGCTTATTTCGTCGGCCGCCGGTTCGGCCGCCGCCGCCTCGCCCCGCAGGTGTCCCCCGGCAAGACCTGGGAGGGGGCGCTCGGAGGGCTGGCCGCCAGCGTGCCGGTCGCGGCGGCCGGCAGCTTCTGGTTTCGCGTGCCCCTTGGCGCGTTCCTCGGCGTGTGCCTGGCGGCCGTGGCGTTTTCGATCGTGGGGGATCTCACCGAGAGCCTGCTGAAGCGCTTCGCGGGGATCAAGGACAGCGGTACGCTGTTCCCAGGGCACGGCGGGATCATGGATCGGATCGACAGCTTGACGGGAGCGGCCCCCGTGCTGCTGCTCGGCCTCACTTTTCTGGGGGTACTGCCATGATCGGAGTGGTCGTTCTGGGTTCCACCGGCTCGATCGGCGAGAACACCCTCGATGTGCTTGCGCGCCACCCGGATCGCTTTCGCCTGGTGGGGATCGGCGCTCACCGCAGCGTCGAGAAGCTGGTGCAGCAGATCCTGCGCCATCGACCCGCCTATGCCGCCTTGGCCGATGAGGCCGCGGCACGCGAGCTCAAGGAGAGACTCGGGGGGGCGGCGGCGCAGACGCGGCTGCTCTCGGGGCCCGAGGCGCTGGTGCAGCTCGCGACGCTCCCGGAGGCCGGGTGCGTCATGGCGGCCATCGTCGGGGCGGCGGGACTCACCTCCACGCTGGCGGCGGCGCGCGCCGGCAAGCGCCTGCTGCTCGCCAACAAGGAATCCCTCGTCATGTCGGGCCCTTTGCTGATGCAGGCCGTGCACGAGGGCGGCTCGACGCTGCTGCCGATCGACAGCGAGCACAACGCGATCTTCCAGTGCCTGCCGCAGGGCACGCGCGCCGGGGAGGCGCCCGCGGGCGTGCGCCGGGTGCTGCTCACCGCATCCGGAGGACCGTTTCGCGACCTGTCCGCACAGGCCATCGCCGCGGCCACCCCCGAGGCGGCCGTCGCCCACCCCAACTGGGTGATGGGCCGCAAGATCTCGGTCGACTCGGCCACCCTCATGAACAAGGGCCTCGAGCTGATCGAAGCCTGCTTTCTGTTCGCGCTTGCCCCCGAGCGGGTCGAGATCGTGATTCACCCCCAGAGCATCATCCACTCCCTGGTCGAGTACGTGGACGGCTCGCTGCTCGCGCAGCTCGGCTCGCCCGACATGCGCACCCCCATCGCCCACGCGTTGGCGTGGCCGCAGCGGATGAGCTCGGGCGTCGCGTTCCTCGACCTCGTGAAGACGGCGCGGCTGGAATTCCGCGCTCCCGACCCGGAGCGCTTCCCCTGTCTGGCGCTCGCGCAGTCCGCGGCGCGCGCCGGCGGGCTCGCTCCGGTACACTTGAACGCTGCCAACGAGATCGCGGTGCATGCCTTCCTCGAGCGCCAGTTGAACTTTCCCGGCATCGCCTCGGTCATTGAGGAGGTGATCACACGCTGTCCCGCAGGGAAAATCGGCGGATTGGAAGATGTCCTCGCCGCCGACGCGGAGGCGCGACGGCGCGCGCGCGAGTGCATACAGACCCGCTGCGCGGTCGCGCTTTCGTAGGGGACGCCCCGGCATGAACGTCTTCGGGATCCTCTGGTATGCGTTGTGGTTCGCCGTGGCCGTGAGCCTGCTCGTCACGGTGCACGAGTTCGGCCACTTCTGGGTGGCCCGAAGGCTCGGCTTCAAGGTGGTGAGATTCTCGGTCGGCTTCGGCAAGCCGCTGGTGTCGAGGCGGTGGGGGCGCGACCCGGTGGAATATTGCCTCGCGCCCATTCCGCTCGGCGGCTACGTGAAGATGCTGGATGAGCGCGAGGGGCCCGTGGCGGCCGAGGATCTGCCGCGCTCCTTCACCCGCCGGCCCTCGTACCAGCGCATTCTGGTGCTGCTTGCGGGGCCGGCGTTCAACTTCCTGTTCGCGATCATGGTGCTGGCCGGCATGCTGTGGGCGAGCGGCGTGACGCGCCTGGCGCCGGTCGTGGGGGACGTGACCGCCGGCTCGTTCGCCGCGCGTGCGGGCTTGCACTCCGGCGATCGCATCGTGTCGATCAACGGTGCGCGGGTCGAGAGCCAGCGGCAGGTGACGTTCAAGCTGCTCGAGGTGATGAGCGGCAACGGCAATGCGCATCTTGAAGTGAGCCGGGCGGGGGTGAAGCGTGACGTCGATTTGGACATCACCAACCCCGCTACCCGGCGCGGGCTGACGGCACCCACCGGGCCCACGGGGTTGTTCAGGGGCCTGGGGTTTCAGTTCTGGACGCCGCTCATCCCGGCGGTGATCGGTGCGGTCACCCCCGGCGGGCCGGCCGCCCGGGCGGGCTTGAAGGCGGGGGATCGGATCGTCGCCGTCGACGGACACCCGGTGAGGAATTTCGGGCAACTGGTGGCGCAGATCAGCCCGAATCCCGGCAAGCGGCTGTCGGTGACCTATGAGCGCGGCAAGGCCGTGCGCACCGTGAAGCTCACCACAGCGAGCGTCAAGGTCGGCGGCCGGCGCATCGGGCGGATCGAGGCCGAAGGGCGCATCGCCCTGACCTATCCTCCGCAGATGCTGCGGCACGTGACGCTCGGGCCGCTATCGGCCCTGGGGCATGCCGCGCACCGGGTCTGGTCGATGACGGCGCTGCAGGCGCATCTGCTCTGGCGCATGCTGCTCGGGGACGTGTCGCTCTCGAACCTGAGCGGCCCGCTGGTGATCGCCGAGTATGCCGGCCAGTCGGCGAGCGCCGGGGTGAGCTCCTTTCTCGGATTTCTCGTGCTGATCTCGCTTTCCCTCGGCTTTCTTAACCTGCTGCCGATTCCAATCCTCGACGGAGGCCAGATCCTCTTCCAGCTCATCGAATGGGTGAAGGGCGGGCCGCTGTCGGAGCGGGCGCAGATCGTCGGGCAGCAGGTGGGCATCGCGCTGCTGCTGCTGCTGGGGGTGGTGGTGATTTTCAACGACATCGCGCGCATCGCGCGACAGTTCAATTGACCGCTGATTGACAACCAAGCCGGACCCTCCAGGGTCCGTAGCTCCCCGCAAGCTCGCGCCGTGCGGGGAACCGGGGGATGCTTACGTGATTGATGCAACAGACAGGGGACAAATGCTGCAGACCGTGACGATTCATTCTGACCGCGCGGCGGTAGCCGCCGTATGAAGCCGCGTGTCGCGCTGCTCTCGGCCGCGCTCGCCGTGCATGCGGCGCTGGCCCTCGCCCAGGGCGGCATCTCCTCCTCGGCGTCGAACTTCGTCGTGGGCAACATCGAGGTGGAGGGACTGCAGCGCATCTCCGAGGGAACGGTCTTCAACTACCTGCCGGTGAACATCGGCGATCACCTGACTGCCCGCAAGGTGCGCGAGGCGATCCGCGCGCTCTATGCGACCGGGTTCTTCCGCGACGTGGAGCTGCGCCGCCAGGGCAACACGCTGATCGTGGTGGTGCTCGAGCGGCCCTCGATCGAGAGCTTCACCGTCAAGGGCAACAAGGCGATCAAGACCAAGCAGCTGATGAAGTCGCTGCGCAACGTGGGACTCGCCCCGGGGAAGATCTTCGACCGCTCGACGCTGCAGAACGTGACCGAGTACCTCACCGACATGTACTACGGGCGCGGCAAGTACGGGGTGCGCATCAACACCAAGGTGACGCCCGAGAGCGGCAACCGGGTGAAGATCGCCATCAACATCGACGAGGGCGGCCGCGCGGTGATACGCTCGATCGACATCGTCGGGGACACGAGCTTTCCGAAGGGGCGGCTGCTCGACCAGTTTCACCTGAAGACCCCGAACTGGCTGTCCTGGTACAAGCAGGACGACCGCTATTCGCGCCAGACGCTGAAGGGCGACCTCGAGCGGCTGCGGGACTTCTACATGAACCGCGGCTATGCGAACTTTCAGATCCGCTCGACGCAGGTGCAGATCAGCCCGAACAAGAAGGACATCTTCATCACCGTCGCCCTCAAGGAGGGGCAGGTGTTCAGGGTCTCGAGGATCAAGCTCGCCGGCACGTTCGTGGTGCCGAAGGCCGAGCTCGAGCGCCTGGTGACCGTGCGCCCCGGGCA
Organism: Pseudomonadota bacterium; assembly: GCA_021792755.1. Taxonomy (GTDB): domain Bacteria; phylum Pseudomonadota; class Gammaproteobacteria; order Steroidobacterales; family Steroidobacteraceae; genus 13-2-20CM-66-19. Next base: position 148,167 of record JAJYUA010000003.1, on the reverse strand, counting down.
GGTCTTCGACCGCGAGCGCATCACCGACACGCAGAAACTGATCCAGGACCGGCTGGGGGCCTACGGGTACGCCTTTGCCAAGGTGGACCCGGTGCCGACGCCCGATAACAAGACCCACCGGGTGGAGCTCACCTTCTTCGTCGATCCGGGCGATCGGGTGTACGTGCGCAAGGTGACCTTCTCGGGCGAGACGGCGATCAACGATGTGGTCTTGAGGCGCGAGCTGCGCCAGCTCGAGGGCGGCTGGCTCTCGAACGTGGCGCTCGAGCGCTCCAAGCTGTTCATCCAGCGCCTGCCCTACGTCAAGAACGTGAGCTACAGCACCCATCGGGTGCCGGGCTCGCCCGACGAGGTCGACGTCGATTACAAGATCAAGCAGGGACCGGCCGCGCAGCTCTCCGGTGGCATCGGCTACTCCGGCCTGTACAAGCTGATGCTGAACGCGAGCTTCGCCGACGCCGACTTCCTCGGCACGGGCAACCGCCTGTCGGTCAACCTTTCCGGCGGCGCGTTCGACAAGACCTACTCGGTGAGCTACACCAACCCCTTCGTCACCATGAACGGGGTGTCGCAGACGCTGCAGGCGACCTACAGCGACGTCACGCAGTTCGTCTCGTCCTCCTCGCAATTTGACTCCAAGACCCTCGACGTGGGGCCGAGCTGGAGCTACCCGATCAGCGAGTTCCAGTACCTCACCTTCGGGGCCGCCTTCGAGGACGCCCGGCTCCTCACCACTTCCCAGGGCAGCGCCACGCAGGCCATCGAGTGGGTGCAGCACAACGGCAGCCCCTACAGCCAGCTGGTGCACCAGGACTATTACAACAACGACTTCGTGCTGTACGGCACGAACTTCAACGACGTGCAGCTGATGACCGGCTGGGGCATCGACGATCGCAACCGCACGCTGTTCGCCACCCGCGGCATGATGGCCTCCCTCAGCATGAGCGCCACCATCCCGAGCGGCAGCGTGGAGTACTGGGTCGGAAGCGCGCGCTACCTGCAGTATGTGCCGCTCTGGCGCCACCACCTCACCCTCGCGTTCCACGAGTCGGTCGATTACGGCTCCGCCTTCGGCCACACCACCGGCCTGCCCCCCTACCGGCTGTTCTTCGGCGGCGGCCCGGACTCGGTGCGCGGATACCGGGAGGCCTTCCTCGGCCCGCGCGACAACTTCGGCAACCCCTATGGCGGCAACTTCGACATCGTCAGCCAGAACGAGCTGCTGCTGCCCATGCCGGCCAAGTGGCGCCACAGCGCCCGCGTCGCCCTGTTCTTCGACGTGGGCAATGTCTTCTATACCGGCAACCGCATCAAGTTCTACGGACCGGCCGGCTTGCCGGTGACCTACCACCTCAAGGGCTGGGGGAGCCTGAAGCGCTCGGCGGGCATCGCGGTGGAATGGCTCTCGCCCATGGGGCTGTTCCAGTTCAGCTACGGCGTTCCGCTCAACGCGACCCGTTACAATCTCGCCAAGAATCAATGGGGCGATCAGACCAGCGGCTTCCAGTTCACGGTCGGCCAGGCGTTTTGACGGCCCTCCCCGGGGGCGGGGGAGGGCGGGGTGGGGCGCGCGCTGCGGCGTCGCTGCCGGCGAAGAGGCCGGGACGCACGCCGTCCCGTAGTGGTAGCATTGCCCGCTCAGCCGCCGCCGGCGGCCATGCATACATTATTATTTCATTCCATTGCATCCGAGGTGGGTTTCCGTGAAGCGCTTGAGCAGAAGCAGTTCAGTCGTTGTGATGATCGCCGCCGGCCTCATGGCCGTGGCACTGGGTGCCTCGAGAGCGCAGGCCGCCGGGATCAAGGTCGCCGTGGTCGATTACCTGGCGCTGGTGCAGGCCTCGCCCCAGTACCGGTCGGCCATCGCGACCTTGCGCGCACAGTTTCTGCCCAAGCAGAAACACCTGCAGGCCGAGGCTGAAGCGCTCAAGGCGAAGCAGGCGACGCTGCAGCGCAATGCGGCGACCATGACCCAGGATCAGCTCGAGCAGGCCGAGCTCAACCTGCGCGAGAAGGCGCAGTCGTTCCAGCAGGAGCAGGTGTCGGTGGAGCGGGCCCTCAATACCCGCCGCAATGAGCTGATGTCGAACGTGCAGAAGACTCTGGTCGGTGTCGTGCAAACCTACGCGCGGCAGCATGGGTACAACCTTGTGCTGTCGACCGACGCGGTGCTGTACGCCGATGGCTCGATCGATATCACTCCCGCCCTGCTGAAAGAGTTCAAGGGACCCGCCGCACACTAGCGCTCGATTTGCCTGCATGAGCGTCTCGATCGGGGAGCTCGCAGTCGAATTCGGTTGCGAGCTGCGCGGCGATCCTGGCGTGGTGGTGGAGCGTGTAGCGACGCTGGCGGACGCCGATGAGCGCTCGGTGGCGTTTGTCGCCAATCCGCGCTATCGGCGGGAGCTCGCCGCCACGCGCGCCGGGGCGGTCGTGCTCGACGCCGCCGCCGCCGGGGCCTGCCCGGCGGCGGCGTTGGTGTGCCGCAATCCGCACGCCACCTACGCACGCATCGCGGCGGTGCTGCACCCCCTGCCCGCAGCGCCTGCGGGCATCGATCCTTCGGCGGTGGTGTCACCGGAGGCGCAGGTGGATCCGACCGCGCACGTCGGTGCGCTCAGCGTGATCGGCGCGGGCGCCGCGGTCGGCGCGCGCGCATTCATCGGCCCTCATTGCCTGATCGAGGAGGGCGTCGTCGTCGGCGAGGACGTGCGCCTGGTCGGCCGGGTGACACTGTGTCGCGCTGTGCAGGTCGGGGCCCGCACGGTGATCCAGCCGGGCGCGGTGATCGGCGGGGACGGCTTTGGCTTCGCGCAGGATCAAGGCCGGTGGATCAAGGTGCCGCAGATCGGCACGGTGCGCGTCGGCTGCGATGTGGAGATTGGCGCCAATACCACGGTCGATCGCGGGGCGATCGGAGACACGGTGATCGAGGAAGGGGTCAAGCTCGACAACCTGATCCAGATCGGACACAACGTGCGCGTCGGGGCGCACAGCGCGCTCGCGGCCTGCGTCGGGGTATCGGGCAGCACCTGCATCGGCCGCCGCTGCATGATCGCCGGGCAGGTGGGCATCGCCGGTCACCTGACGATCGGCGACGATGTCGTGATCACCGCGCGCACCGGGATCAGCCATTCCATCACTGCCCCCGGGGTATACTCCGGTCACATTCCCCACGAACAGGCCGCCACCTGGCGCCGGCTGGTCGCGCGCTTCAAGCGCCTGGAATCCTTCGCCACCCGGCTCAAGGCGCTCGAGCGCCGCGCGGGCGGCGCTGCCGATCGGGAAGAGGATGATGACTGAGCTGCCACTCGACATTCACGGTGTTCTGCGGCTGCTGCCGCACCGCTATCCGTTCCTGCTGGTCGACCGCGTGCTCGAGTGGCACACCGGGCGCAGCATCCGGGCGCTGAAGAACGTCACCTACAACGAGCCGTTCTTCCTCGGGCACTTCCCGGCGCGCCCCGTCATGCCGGGCGTGCTCATCATCGAGGCGCTCGCCCAGGCCGCCGGCATCCTGATCTTTCACAGCCAGGGCGGGGCGCCGCAGGACCAGACACGGTTTTATTTCGTCGGCATCGACAAGGCGCGCTTCCGCAAGCCGGTCGAGCCCGGCGATCAGCTCATTCTCGAGGCGCAGGTGCAGCGGTGCCTGCGGGGCATCTGGAAGTTCTCCACCCGCGCACGGGTCGGGGACAGCGAGGTGGCGCACGCGGAGATCATGGTGACGCCGGAGGCCGGCAAGTGATTGATCCGCACGCCGTCATCTCCCCGAGGGCGGAGCTGGCGTCGGATGTCACCGTGGGGCCCTTCAGCGTGATCGGCCCCGGGGTGAGCATCGGGCCGCGCACCGTCGTGGGCCCTCATGTGGTCATCAACGGCTCGACCGCCATCGGCGCGGACAATCGGATCTTCCAGTTCGCCTCGATCGGCGATGCGCCGCAGGACAAGAAATACCGCGGCGAGCCGACCCGCCTCGAGATCGGCGAGCGCAACGTGTTTCGCGAGAGCTGCACCGTCAATCGCGGGACGGCCCGCGATCACGGCCTGACCCGCATCGGCAACGACAATCTGTTCATGGCCTACTCGCACGTGGCTCACGACTGCATCGTCGGCAGCAACGCCGTGTTCGCCAACTGCGCGGCCCTGGGCGGGCACGTGCAAATCGGCGACTGGGTGATCCTCGGGGGCCTCACGGCCGTGCACCAGTTCACCAAGATCGGCGCGCACGCCTTTCTGGCGGGCGGGGCAATCGTCACGCGCGATGTTCCGCCCTATGTCATGGTGGCCGGCAATCCCGCCGTTCCCCACGCTGTCAACACCGAAGGCCTGAAGCGGCGTGGCTTCGATGCCGGCCAGATCCGCGGCATCCGGCACGCCTACCGCGTGCTGTACCGCAGCGAGCTGAAATTGACCGAGGCGCTCGAGCGGCTCGATGCGCTCGGGGCCGATCGGCCGGAGGTGCGGGTCTTCGTCGATTTCATCCGCGGCTCGGAACGTAGCATCGTCAGATGACGAGGCCCGTGGAAGTGACCGCGTGCGAGCCGGCACTCGCGCGGCCGCTGCGCATCGGGATCGTCGCCGGGGAGTCCTCGGGCGATCAGCTCGGGGCGGCCCTGATCGGCGCGCTGCGCGAGCGGGCGCCGCAGGTACAGTGCTTCGGTGTCGCCGGCCCGAAGATGATCGACGCCGGCTGCGAGGCGTGGGCGCACGCCGAGGAGCTTGCCGTGATGGGCTTCACCGAGGTGCTGCCGCACTTGCCGCGCATCCTGCGCCTGAGGGCCGAGCTCACCCGTAGGTTTCTCGCCATGCGGCCCGATGTGTTCGTCGGGATCGATGCGCCGACTTTCAACCTCGGTGTCGCCCGGCGTCTGAAGGACCAAGGCATCAGAACCGTGCAGTACGTTGCTCCGCAGGTCTGGGCCTGGCGCCAGGGCCGAGTGCGAAAGATCGGCCGCGCCTGCGATCTGGTGTTGTGCCTGCTGCCGTTCGAAACCGGCTTTTACACCGGGCACGGCGTGCGCGCGGTGTTCGTCGGCCATCCGCTCGCCGATCAGATCCCGCTCGAAGTCGATCGCGAGGCGGCGCGGCGCGCGCTCGGCCTCGAGGCCGGGGCGACCGTCGTGGCGCTGCTGCCCGGCAGCAGGGTGGGGGAGGTCGAGCGGCTGGGCGGGGATTTCATCGAGGCCGCGGCCTGGCTGGCCGCGCGGCGGCCCGGCATGCGGTTCCTTGCGCCCATGGCCACGGCGCGGGCTCGTGAGGCGTTTGAGAGGAAACAGGCGGAAGTTACTGATAAGCCGGATATTATTTTGCTCGAAGGCCAGGCTCAGCAGGCGCTTGCGGCCTGCGATGCGGCCATCGTCGCCTCCGGAACCGCTACACTGGAGACCCTGCTCACGCGCCGGCCGATGGTCGTGGCGTATCGGCTGGGTGCGCTGACCGCTTTTCTCCTTCGCAGGCTGCGGCTGGTCAAGGTGCCGTACTTCTCGCAACCGAACCTGCTGGTCGGGCGCCCGCTGGTGCCGGAGTTCGTGCAGGAGGGCGTGAGCGGCGAGGCGCTCGGCTCGGCGCTGCTCACGCGCCTGAGCGATGAAGCCTACCGGCGGGAGCTGTGCGGGGCGTTCGAGTCCGTGCACCGGCGGCTTCGCATGGGCGGCGCAGGCAGGGCGGCGCAGGCCGTCCTGGACTGCATTCGGGGCGTAGACTGAGCCAGTGGGGCCGTACGTGAGAGCGATCCGCGAGCGAACCGGTGAGGCCGAAGCGCGCGTCGCCGGCGTCGATGAGGCCGGCCGAGGGCCGTTGGCCGGGCCGGTGGTGGCGGCGGCCGTGATACTGGATCCGCGCCGTCCGATCGAGGGCCTGGCCGATTCGAAGACCCTCTCGGGGCGCTCGCGCGAGCGGCTCGCGCTGCTGATCCGCGAGCGGGCGCTCGCATGGGCGCTTGCCTCGAGCGAGCGCGAAGAGATCGACACGCTCAATATCCTGCAGGCGACGCTGCTGGCCATGAGCCGCGCGGTGCACAGGCTCGCGGTGCCCCCGACACACGTGCGGGTGGACGGCGATCAGGCGCCGCGGCTCGAGGATCCGGCGTGCAGCCTCGAGACCGTCATCCGGGGCGATGCGACGGTGGCGGCGATCAGCGCCGCATCGATTCTCGCCAAGGTCCATCGCGACGGGCTGATGGTGGCGCTCGATGAGCGCCACCCGGGGTATGGTTTCGCGGCGCACAAGGGCTATGGCACCGCGGCGCATCTGGCGGCGCTGCGCCGGCTCGGCCCTTCGCCCGAGCATCGGCGGTCCTTCGCCCCGGTGAGGGCGGTGTGTCGTGAGTAGTTTCCTATCGATCGACGGGCGACCCCGAGCCACGAAGCCTCACGAGCGGCCGCCCGGGCACAGGGAGTGTGCCCCGCCGCCGCAGGTGGCGGACGTTGAGCCGAAAACCACGCTTTTGGGCTCAACGGCGCTGGGCGGGGCACGACGCCCCGATCCAGCGCATTTTAATAGTTTCGTTCATCTGCGCCTGCACACCGAGTACTCGCTGATCGACAGCGTGGTGCGCGTGCCGCAGCTCATCGAGGCCACCGCCGAGGCCGGCATGGCGGCCGTCGCCGTCACCGACCAGAGCAATCTGTTTGCGATGGTCAAGTTCTATCGCAAGGCGCTCGCCGGCGCCGTCAAGCCCATCATCGGCGTCGATCTGCACGTACGGGAGAGCGGCGAGCATCAGCAGCCGACGCGCATCGCGCTGCTTTGCCAGTCGCAGGCGGGCTATCGCAACGTGACGCGGCTCGTGAGCCGCGCCTTCCTCGAAGGCCAGCAGCGCGGCACGCCGATGATCGATCGCAGCTGGCTCACCGCCGCGAGCGTGGAGGGACTCATCGCGCTCTCCTGCGCCGCGGAGGGCGATGTCGGCCGCGCGCTCCTCAACGGCCGCGAGCAGGAGGCCGGGCGCGCGCTCGATCAGTGGCTCGCCCTGTTTGCGGACCGTTACTACATCGAGCTGCAGCGCCTCGGGCGGCCCGAGGAGGAGCACTACATTGCCCTCGCGGTGAGCCTGGCGGCGCGCCGCGGCGTGCCCGTCGTGGCGACCAACGACGTGCGCTTCCTGAAGTCCGCGGATTTCGAGTCGCACGAGGCGCGCGTGTGCATACACGACGGGGCGCAGCTCGCGGACCCGGCGAGGGTGCGCCGGTATACTGCGCAGCAGTACCTGCGCTCGCCGCAGGAGATGGCGCGGCTGTTCGCCGACCTCCCGGAGGCGCTGGCCAACTCCGTGGAGATCGCACGCCGCTCGACGCTGGTGCTCGAGCTCGGGCGCCCGCGCCTGCCGCCCTATCCGGTACCGGGCCGGATGAGCACCGAGGAGTTCCTGCGCGCCGAGGCCGCCGCCGGGCTCGAGCGGCGCGTGCAGGAAATGGAGCGCGCACCGGCGGGGGCGCCCGCGGCGGGTCGCGAGGGCTACGAGAAGCGCCTGCGGACCGAGCTCGACGTCATCTGCCAGATGGGCTTCGCCGGGTATTTCCTGATCGTCGCCGACTTCATCCGCTGGGCGCGCGGAAACGGCGTGCCCGTGGGGCCCGGCCGCGGCTCCGGCGCCGGCTCGCTCGTCGCCTACAGCCTCGGGATCACCGATCTCGATCCGCTGCGCTACGATCTGCTGTTCGAGCGCTTCCTGAATCCGGAGCGCGTGTCCATGCCCGACTTCGACGTCGACTTCTGCATGGAAGGGCGGGACCGCGTCATTGAGTACGTGGCACAGCGCTACGGGCGCGAGCGCGTCTCGCAAATCATCACGTACGGCACCATGGCGGCCAAGGCAGTCGTGCGCGACGTCGGCCGGGTGCTCGGCATGAGCTACGGCTATGTCGACAAGATCGCCAAGCTCATTCCCTTCGAGCTCGGAATCACTCTGGCTGAGGCGCTCGAGAAGGAGCCGGAGCTCAAGAAGCTCTACGAGACCGAGGAGGACATCCGCACGCTCATCGATCTGGCGCGCTCGCTGGAGGGGCTGACGCGAAACGCCGGCATGCACGCCGGCGGTGTGGTCATCGCTCCCTCGGTGCTCACCGACTTCGCGCCCCTGTACTGCGACGAGTCCGGCGGGGGCGTCGTGACCCAGTTCGACAAGGACGATGTGGAGGCCGCGGGCCTGGTGAAGTTCGACTTCCTGGGTCTGCGCACCCTCACCATCATCGATCACGCGGTCGCGAGCATCAATCGCCGGCGTGCTGCGCGGGGCGAGCCGCCGCTCGATATCGCCCGGATACCCCTCGACGATGCGCTCACCTACGAGAAGGTGTTCAAGAAGGCGCAGACGGTGGCGGTCTTCCAGTTCGAATCGAGCGGCATGCAGCGGCTGCTGAAGGATGCGAGAGCCGACCGCTTCGAAGACCTCGTCGCCCTCGGCGCGCTGTTTCGGCCGGGGCCGATGGAGCTGATCCCGGAGTTCGTCGCCTGCAAGCACGGCAAGAAGCCGCAGTACCTGCACCCGGACATGCAAGAGGTGCTCGCCGTCACTTACGGCGTGTTCGTCTACCAGGAGCAGGTGATGCAGATCGCCCAGCGCCTGGCCGGCTACACCCTCGGCGGCGCCGATCTGCTGCGCCGCGCCATGGGCAAGAAAAAACCCGAGGAAATGGCCAAGCAGCGCGGCGTGTTCGTCGCCGGCGCCACGGCGCGCGGCATCGGGGAGAGCACCGCCAACGCGGTGTTCGACCAGATGGAGAAGTTCGCCGGCTACGGGTTCAACAAGAGCCACGCCGCCGCCTACGCGCTGCTCTCGTATCAGACGGCATACCTCAAAGCGCACTATCCGGCGGCGTTCATGGCGGCGGTGCTGTCCGCGGACATGGATCACACCGACAAGATCGTCACGCTGATCCATGAATGCGCCCGCATGAGGCTCGAGGTGCGTCTGCCGGACATCAACTCCTCCCGGTACGAGTTCGCCGTCGAAGGGGAGCGGGCCATCCGCTACGGCCTGGGAGCGGTGCGCGGGGTGGGCCGCGGCGCCGTGGAGGCGATCGTGACGGAGCGCGAGGCCCGCGGGCCGTTCGAGACCCTGGAGGAGCTTTGCCGGCGGCTCGATCTGCAGAAGATCAATCGTCGGGTGCTCGAGGCGCTGCTGCGCTCGGGCAGCCTCGATACGCTCAAGGCCAACCGCGCCACCCTCATGGAGCGGCTGCCGTCGGCCATCCAGCTCGGCGAGCAGGACTCGAAGGCGCTCGCGGCCGGCCAGGACGATCTCTTTGGGCTCGACACGAGCCCGGCGGCCGTGCCGGCGGCGAAGCCGAGCGCCGCGGCGCTGCCGGAGTGGCCCGAGGCGGTGCGCCTCGCCGGGGAGCGCGAGACGCTCGGCCTGTACCTTACCGGCCATCCGATCCGCCGGCTCGAGCAGGGGCTCGCCGCGGTGGTATCGCACAGGATCGGCGATCTGGTGGGCGAGCGGCCGGTGCCGGGGATGGAGCCGCGCTTCGGCGGCGGCAGGCCGGTGACCGTGGCGGGCCTCATCGACGAGGTCCGCAAGCGCGGGCCGCGCCTCATCCTGACACTCGATGACGGCACCGGGAGGCTCGAGGCGAGCCTGTTCGAGGAAGCCTATCAGCAACAGCGCGATCTCATCGTCAAGGACGCGTTGGTTCTTGCCGAGGGGCTGTTGCGCTTCGATGATTTCTCCGACGGATGGCGGCTCAACGCGAGGCGCCTCACCGATCTTGCCAAGGCGCTCGAGCGCCAGGCCCGGCGCATCCTCATCAAGTGGCCGGCGGGCGCCGACAACGCCTCGCTGCAGCGTCGGCTCGCGCAGCTGCTCGAGCGCTTCCGGCCCGGACCGTGTCCGATCCTCATCGAGTACGCCTGCGGCTGCGCCGGGGGGCGCCTGGCACTGGCGCCCGAGTGGTCCGTGAAGCCTGCCGCGGAGCTGCTCGAGGGGCTCGAGGCGCTGCTCGGGGAGCGGGCCGTGCAAGCGCTCTATGCCGCGCCCGCCGCCGGCGGACAGGTCTCGGCGGACGGTTAGGCAGCCCGCCCGCGGGCGGCGGCCGCGATCGCTCTGACTTGCGCCCGGAGCGGTCCGCCCGTACCCTCGCGCCAGACTGCAACAGCCCCGGTAAAGCGCATGGCCGTCGCCTTCCTCGATTTCGAACAACCGATCGCCGAGCTCGAAGCGAAGATCGAGGAGCTCAAGCACGTCACCTGCGACCCCGAGGTCAACATCCAGGAGGAGATCGCGCGCCTGCAGGCGAAGAGCCGGCAGCTGACCGGCAGCATCTTCGCCAACCTCACCCCCTGGCAGATCACCCAGCTCGCGCGCCATCCGCACCGCCCCTACACGCTCGATTACGTCAATGCCATCTGCACGAGCTTTCACGAGCTGCACGGCGACCGGATGTTCGCCGACGATCAGGCGATCGTGGGCGGGCTCGCCCGCATCGAGGGCCGCGCGGTGATGATCATCGGCCATCAAAAAGGTCGCGACACCAAGGAGAGGGTACGCCGCAACTACGGCATGCCGAAGCCGGAGGGCTATCGCAAGGCGCTGCGGCTGATGCACCTGGCCGAGCGTTTCGGGCTGCCGCTCATCACCCTGATCGATACCCAGGGCGCCTATCCGGGCTTGGGCGCGGAGGAGCGCGGGCAAAGCGAGGCGATCGCCCGCAACCTTCAGGAGATGTCGAGGCTCGGCGTGCCCGTCGTCACGGTGGTGACGGGCGAGGGCGGCTCGGGAGGGGCGCTCGCGATCGGCGTGTGCGACCGGCTGCTGATGCTGCAGTACAGCACCTACTCGGTGATCTCGCCGGAGGGCTGCGCGTCGATCCTGTGGAAGAGCCAGGAGAAGCGCGAGGCGGCGGCCGAGGCGCTCAACTTGACGGCCGACCGGCTCAAGAAGCTCGCCCTGGTGGACGAGGTCATCGAGGAGCCGCTCGGCGGGGCGCACCGTGATCCGGCGGCGATGTCCTCCAGGCTCAAGGCGGCGGTGCTTGCGCACCTCGATGCGCTGCAGGCGATGGCGCGCGAGGAGTTGCTCGCGGCGCGCGCCCGCCGGATTGCCTCCTTCGGGGTCTTCAGCGAGAGCGCCTCGTGAGCGCGTCCTCCCCCCGCGCCCGCCGGCGGGTGAGCAGGGCCTTCGGCCCCGAGTGGCTGCTCGAGCGCCTCGCGCAGCTGCTGCCCGGGTTTCCCGAGGTGTCGGTCTGTGTCGCCTTGAGCGGCGGAGTCGATTCGACCGCGCTGCTGGCGGCGCTCTCGGGCGCACGGGCGCAGGGGCTGAGAGTGCGCGCCGCGCATGTCGATCACCGTCTGCACCCGGGCTCGCGGCGCTGGAGCGGGCATTGCCGGCGCCTGACGCGCGCCCTCGGGGTGCCGCTGAGAGTCTCGAGCGTCACGGTACAGCGCGAGCGCGGCGGGTCGTTGGAGGAGGCGGCGCGCATCGCGCGATATCGGTGCCTCGCCGCGCAGCTGAGCCGGGGGGAGGCGCTGCTCACGGCGCACACCCAGGACGATCAGCTCGAGACGGTGCTGCTGCAGCTGTTTCGCGGCTGTGGGCTGGCGGGACTCGCCGCGATGCCCGCGACCGCTCCCTTCGGGCCCGGGCAGCTGGTGCGGCCGCTGCTCGAGCGTACGCGCGCCGAGATCGAGACGTGGGTGCGCGGCCAGGGGCTTGCGTGGGTCGAGGACGACTCGAATGCCGATGAGCGGTTCGATCGCAATTATCTGCGCCGGCGGGTGTTACCCGCGGTGCGCGAGCGCTGGAGCGGGGTGGCGGCGGTGGTGGCGCGCTCGGCGCGGCACGCGGCCGAGGCGCAGCAGCTGCTCGAATCCCTTGCCCGCGCGGATGTCGAGCGCGCGAGCGACGGGCCGGCGCTGTCGGCGAAGGCGCTGCGGGCGCTGCCGATGCCGCGGCGGCGCAACGCGCTGCGATTCTGGATCGCCGAGCGCGGCCGGGCGGCGCCCGACACGCGCCGCCTGGAGGAGGTCGCCGGCTCGGTGATCGATGCCCGGCCCGATGCCCATCCGTACGTGGAGTGGGGCAACACGCGCCTCGAGCGCTACGCGGACCGGCTCTCGATCGGCGAGGCCGGCGTGATGGCGCAGGCGCGACGGCTTGCGCAGGAGCTCGCCTGGGACGCGGGCGATTCGCCGCGGTGCGAGCTGCCGGAGGACCGGGGCGCGCTCGAGCTCGCGCCCGATCCGCACGGGCCGCTCGATCTCGATGCGCTGCCGGCGCGGCTCAGCGTGCGCTGGCGGCGCGGGGGCGAGCGGCTGCGCGTGCGCCGCGGCGGCGCGCGCCGCGCGCTGAAGAGCCTGCTTCAGGAGGAGCGAGTGCCGCTTGCCGAGCGGGCGCGCATGCCGCTTGTCTTCGGCGACGACACGCTGCTCGCGGCGGGGGACCTGTGGCTCGATGAGTCCGTGCGCGCCGGGCCGGGCACGCGCCGCCGCGGCCGGCTCATCTGGAAAAGGACACCGCTCGCCTCACGCTGAGGCCCGCTCATGCGGGCGCCGCGCACTCGGGGCGTGAATAGTTCAGGCCGGCCGGGGCGGTGTGATAGACTGTGCTCCCGTCGTTCCCGGGCTTCAGGCTCCGACAGTGGTCTCACAACGGCGGGTCATCCTCAACGCATTGATCCTATGACGCGATTCGTATTCGTCACCGGCGGGGTCGTGTCCTCATTGGGCAAGGGCATCGCAAGCGCTTCGCTGGGCGCGATTCTCGAGGCCCGCGGGCTCAGGGTCGCGATGGTCAAGCTCGATCCGTACATCAATGTCGATCCGGGCACGATGAGTCCCTTCCAGCACGGGGAGGTGTTCGTCACTCAGGACGGCACCGAGGCCGATCTTGACCTCGGGCACTACGAGCGTTTCGTGCGCACCACCACCGGGCGCAACAGCAACTTCACCACCGGGCGGATCTACGAGCGGGTGATCGCCAAGGAGCGCCGCGGCGACTATCTCGGTGCCACCGTGCAGGTCATCCCGCACATCACCGACGAGATCAAGCGCAGCATCGAGCTCGGGGCCGAGGGGGCCGACGTGTGCATGGTCGAGATCGGCGGCACCGTGGGCGACATCGAATCGCTCCCCTTTCTCGAGGCCATCCGCCAGATGGGCGTGGAGCTCGGGCGAGGGCAGTGCGTCTACATGCACCTTACGCTCGTGCCGGTGGTCGGCGGCTCCGGGGAGATCAAGACCAAGCCCACGCAGCACTCGGTGAAGGAGCTGCGCGGCATCGGCATCCAGCCGGATGTGCTGCTGTGCCGGTGCAAGCACCCGTTGCCGGAGGAGCAACGGCGCAAGATCGCGCTGTTCACCAACGTGGAGGAGCGCGCAGTCATCTCCGCGGTCGACGCCGAGGACATCTATCAGATCCCGATGCTGCTGCACGAGCAGGGGCTCGATGAGATCGTGGTCGGCAAGCTCGGGATCAGTGCGCCGCCGACCGACCTTGCCGACTGGCGCCAAGTGGTCAACGCCAAGGCCAATCCCGACGGCCAGGTGGACATCGCGATGGTCGGCAAGTACGTGCAGATCCGCGACTCCTACCTGTCCTTGCACGAGGCGCTGATGCACGGGGGGTTGAAGACGCGCACGCGTGTCAACATCCACTACATCGAATCGACCGACATCGAGCAGCACGACACGCACGCCTTGAAGGGGATGGATGCGATCCTCGTGCCCGGCGGCTTCGGCGAGCGCGGCATCGAGGGCAAGATCCTCTCGGCCCGCTACGCGCGCGAGCACGGCGTGCCGTATCTTGGCATCTGCCTCGGCATGCAGGTCGCGATCGTCGAGTTCGGCCGGCACGTCCTCGGGCTAAGCGGCGCCAACAGCACGGAATTCAACCGCGCGACGCCCTATCCGGTGATCGCCCTGATCAGCGAGTGGCGCGACCAGGCCCGCGGGGTGCAGACCCGCGACGAGGCCTCGGCCAAGGGCGGCACCATGCGCCTCGGCGCCCAGGAGGTGCTGCTCGGGGCCGGCACGCGCGCGCGGGAGATCTTCGGCAAGGACGTGGTGCTCGAGCGCCACCGCCACCGCTACGAGTTCAACAACAACTATCTCGACCGCTACCGTCAGGGCGGCTTCAGATTCTCCGGCTTCTCGCGCGATGAGCTGGTGGAGGTCATCGAGCTGCCGAACCATCCGTGGTTCATCGCGACCCAGTTCCATCCGGAGTTCACCTCGACGCCGCGGGACGGGCATCCGCTGTTCAGCGGGTTCATCCGCGCCGCGCGCGCCCGGCGCACCGCCGCGCAGCTGCCGCAGGCCGCGCTCGCCTGAACAGGCTGCCGGCATGAGACTCGCGGGCGAGGACATCGGAATCGAGCGGCCGCTTTTCCTGATCGCCGGGCCGTGCGTGATCGAGAGCGCCGATCTCACGCAGCACATCGCCGGGCGGTTGAAGGAGATCACCTCCCGGCTCGCCATCCCGTTCGTGTTCAAGGCCTCCTTCGACAAGGCCAACCGCTCCTCGCGCGGCAGTTTTCGCGGTCCGGGGCTCGAGCAGGGCCTGAAGGTGCTGCAGGAGGTGCGCCGCTCGATCGGCGTGCCGGTCCTCACCGACGTGCACGAGGACACGCCTCTTGATGAGGTGGCCGCGGTCGTCGATGTGCTGCAGACCCCCGCCTTTCTCTGCCGGCAGACCAATTTCATCGTGGGCGTCGCCGCGCGCGGCAAGCCGGTCAACATCAAGAAAGGCCAGTTTCTCTCCCCCTGGGAGATGCGCAACGTCGTCGACAAGGCCCGCTCGACCGGCAACCGCGACATCCTGGTGTGCGAGCGCGGCTTCACTTTCGGCTACAACAACCTGGTGTCCGACATGCGCTCGCTGTCGATCCTGCGCGAGACGGACTGCCCGGTGGTGTTCGACGCCACCCACTCCGTGCAGCTGCCCGGCGGGCGCGGCTCGAGCTCCGGCGGCGAGCGGCGGTTCGTGCCGGTGCTCGCCCGCGCCGCGGTCGCCGCCGGGGTGTCGGGGCTGTTCATGGAGACCCATCCGCGGCCCGAGGAGGCGCTGTCGGACGGACCGAACGCCTGGCCGCTCGATCGCATGGAGCCGCTGCTTGCGACCCTGAAATCCCTCGATGCGAGCGTCAAATCCGGGCCGTTCGAGGAGGCGCTGCTTGCGCCGCAGGACCGCTAGGGGCGCCGGCGCGGCAGGCTGGCCGGCCCCGCCGGGCCGCTTGCTCGGGCCGGTGAGGGATTGCGCAGCGGTGCCCGCGGGAGCGCCGCCCGGGGAGTCGATCTTCGATGGTTTGCATCTCAGGCAGGTTGGAGGACTTTGAGCATGACCCGAATCGCCGACATCCGCGGCCGCGAAATTCTCGACTCCCGGGGCAATCCCACCGTCGAGTGCGACCTCATCCTCGATTCCGGCGCGATGGGGCGCGCGGCCGTGCCCTCGGGCGCCTCGACCGGCACGCGCGAGGCGGTGGAGCTGCGCGACGGGGACAGGAAGCGCTACCTCGGCAAGGGGGTGCTCAAGGCCGTGGAGCACGTCAACACGGCGCTGCGCTCGGCCCTGCTCGGGGCCGATGCGCGCGATCAGGCGGCGATCGACCGCAAGATGATCGAGCTCGACGGCTCGGACAACAAAGGCAGGCTCGGCGCCAACGCCATACTGTCGGTGTCGCTCGCCGCGGCACGAGCGTGCGCGAGCGAGGCCGGCCAGGCGCTCTACCGCTACCTCGGGGCGCATCAGTGCGCCGGCCGCGAGCCGGTGATGCCGGTGCCGATGATGAACATCATCAACGGCGGGGCTCACGCCGACAACAGCCTCGATATCCAGGAGTTCATGATCCTGCCGGTCGGCGCGCCGAGCTTTCGCGAGGCGCTGCGCTACGGCGCGGAGGTGTTCCATCAGCTGAAGAGGATCCTGCACGAGCGCGGGCTCGCGACCTCGGTGGGCGATGAAGGCGGATTCGCGCCGAACCTCGACTCGAACGAGGCGGCGCTCGAGGTGATCATGCAGGCGATCGAGAAGGCTGGTTACTCCCCGGGGCGGGACATCTGCCTGGGGCTCGATGCGGCCAGCTCCGAGTTCTTGCGCAACGGCAGCTACGAGCTCAAGGGCGAGAGGCGGCGTTTCTCGAGCGGGGAGTTCACGCGCTACCTCGCCGATCTCGCCGGCCGATTTCCCATCGTCACGATCGAGGACGGCATGGCCGAGGGCGACTGGGACGGCTGGGCGCAGCTCACACGCGCCCTGGGCGAGACGCACCAGCTCGTGGGCGATGACATCTTCGTCACCAACACCCGCATCCTCGCGCAAGGCATTGAGAAGCGCATCGCCAACGCCATCCTGATCAAGCCCAACCAGATCGGTACGCTCACCGAGACGCTCGAGGCCATCGACATGGCGGACCACGCGCACTATGCCGCCGTCATCTCGCACCGCTCGGGCGAGACGGAGGACAGCACCATCGCCGATCTCGCGGTCGCCACCGCGGCCACGCAGATCAAGACCGGCTCGCTCTCGCGCTCGGACCGCACCGCCAAGTACAACCAGCTGCTGCGCATCGAGGCCGAGCTCGGCAGGGTCCGCTACGCCGGCCGCGACGCCTTTCCCGTGAAAGTGTGAGCGGATGGCATGCGGCTCTGCGGCAGTTCGGGGGGGCGGGCTCGCCGCGGGCGGCCCCCGTTGAGCCCGGTGCGCGGCGCATGGGAACGATCCCGTTGAGCCGTGCGCGACGCGCATGAGCACACCCATGAAAATCCTGACTGTGACGATGGCCGTCGCGCTGATTGCGCTGCAATATCGGATATGGGTGTCGCGCGACGGCGTGCGCAGCGTCTGGAGCCTGGAGCGCGTGGTGGCCGCGCACCAGGCGCTCAACGCGCGCCTCACCCGGCGCAACCGGCGCCTCGCCGCCGAGGTCAAGGAGCTGCAGACCGGCACCGGGGGCATCGAGGAGCTCGCCCGCAGCCAGCTCGGCATGATCGGCCCCAACGAGACGTTCTACCAGCTCATCGAGCCTGCGCCGCGGGTGGCGGCGCCGAAGGGGGCGGCGGCGCGCAAGGGCGGCGGGGCAAAATGACGGCGAGGGCGAGGTGAGGTACTGGCTCGTCATGCCGGCGGCGGGCGTCGGCCGCCGGTTCGGCGCACAGCGCCCCAAGCAGTACGCCATGCTGCGCGGCCGCACCGTCATCGAATGGGCGCTGAAGCCCTTCCTCGGCGACCGCAGGTGCGCCGGCGTGGTGGTCGCGCTCGCCGCGGACGATCCATACTGGAAGGGCATCGCCCCTGCCGGGGTGATCGCGGCCCCGGGTGGCGCCGAGCGCAGCCACTCGGTGCGCAACGGGCTCGCCGTGCTCTCGGGCCGTGCGCAGCCGCACGACTGGGTGCTGGTGCACGATGCGGCAAGGCCCTGCCTGCCGGCTCAGGACCTGGAGGTACTGCTTCGGCGCCTCGAGGCCCATCCGGTCGGCGGGCTGCTCGGGGCGCCTGCGGCCGATACGCTGAAGCGCACGGACGCCGGCGCCGAGGTGGCCGAGACCGTCGACAGGACGGGGTTGTGGCGCGCGTTGACGCCGCAGATGTTCCGCTACGCGCAGCTGTGCGAGGCGCTCGATCGGGCGCACGAGGCGCGGCGGCTGCCGACCGACGAGGCGCAGGCGCTCGAGTGGCTGGGCCGCCGGCCGGCGCTCGTCGAGGGATCGGCGGCGAACATCAAGATCACCAGCGGTGCGGACCTTGCGCTCGCCGCCGCGTTGTTGGAGAGCGCCGCGGAGCAAGAGCAATGAGAATCGGATCCGGAATCGATGTGCATGCCTTCGGGCCCGGCGACCACATCATGCTGGGCGGGGTGCGTGTGCCGCATTCGCGCGGGGTCGTGGCCCACTCCGACGGCGATGTGGTGCTGCATGCCCTGACCGATGCGCTGCTCGGCGCAGCGGGGCTCGGGGATATCGGGCAACACTTCCAGGACACCGATCCGCGCTGGAAGGGGGCCGACAGCAAGCGCTTCGTGCGCGGGGCCCTCGAGATGCTGCGCGCGCGCAAGCTGCGCGTGGGCAACGCCGACGTGACGGTGCTCGCGGAGGCTCCGAAGCTCGCCCCGATCCGCGAGCAGATCCGCCAGGGACTCGAGCAGCTGCTGGAGGTGCCCCCGGGCGCGGTCAACGTCAAGGCGACCACGACCGAGAAGCTCGGCTTCCTCGGAAGGGCCGAAGGCATCGCGGCCCAGGCCGTGGTGCTGCTGCTCGATGCACCCTGAGGCGGCCCTCGAGCCCCCGCGCGTGCACGGCGGGCCGCTGTGTTCGGCGCGGCTGCGGACCGAGCCGGAGGACTTCGTCGTGGAAGAGCAGCTCGGGTTCGCGCCCTCGGGGGCCGGCCCGCACGCGCTGCTCAAGGTGCGCAAGCGCAATGCCAACACGCAATGGGTGGCGCGTGAGCTTGCGCGCGCCTGCGGCTGCCGTCCCATGGACGTCGGCTATGCGGGCCTGAAGGACCGCCGGTCGGTCGCGGTGCAGTGGTTTTCGATTCCCCGCGCGGCGCGCGCGAGCGGGGACTGGGGCGGCCTCGGCGGGGCGCAGTTCGAGGTGCTCGAGGCCCACGCACACGCTCGCAAGCTTCCCCGCGGTGCCCTCGCCGGCAACCGCTTCCTCATCCGGGCCCGTGGGGTGGCGGCCGCCGAGTCGCAGCTCGAGCAGCGGCTGGCAGCGATCCGTGAGCGCGGCGTGCCGAATTACTTCGGGCCGCAGCGGTTCGGCCGCGACGGCGCGAACCTCGGGCGCATCGCGCAGGATCTGCGCAGGCTGAAACCGCCCGAGCGCGGCTTCGTGCTGTCGGCGGCGCGCAGTCTCGTTTTCAACGCGGTGCTGGGGGCGCGGGTCGAGGACGGTAGCTGGGAGCAGCTCAGGGCGGGCGATCTTGCCATTCTCGACGGCCGCGGCAGCCACTTCCCGGTCGACTCGCCCGATGAGGCGCTGCGTGAGCGCTGTGCGCGGCTCGAGATCCATCCCACGGGGCCCCTTTGGGGCCGAGGCGTGCCGCCGTGCGGGGCTGATGTGCTCGCGCTCGAGGAGCGCATCGCGGCGCAGCATGGCGCGGCGTGCGCGCTGCTCGCCGAGGCGGGCCTGGATCAGGAGCGCAGGAGCCTGCGCCTGGCGGTGCGTGATCTTGGCTGGCGCCGAGAGGGCGGGGACGAGGTGGTGCTGGAGTTTCGCCTGACTCGGGGAGCCTACGCCACGGCCGTGCTGCGCGAGCTGTTCGCGGCGGGCGATCACGATGAGAGCAGCACGTAAAGCGCTCCGCTGCCCCCGTCCACCGGCCGCGCCGACACGTACGCGAGCACCGGATCGAGGCGGCGCAGCACCGAGCCGACCATGCCCTTGAGTCTGGGTCCCCGGCTGCCCGAGCGCAGACCCTTGCCGTGCACGATGCGCACGCAGCGCCAGTGGCTCCCCAGCGCATGCGAGAGGAACTCGCGCAGCGCCTGCCTCGCCTCGGCGACCGTGAGGCCGTGCAGGTCGATCTCGCCCTGGATCCGATAGCCCCCGCGACGCAGCTTGCGCAGCACGGACCGCGGCACCCCGGGGCGGTGAAAGACGAGCTCCTCGCCGCCGGCGAGCGCGGGGTCGGCCGGGTCCTCACGCAGGCTTTCCTCGAGCACGGCCCGCCGCTCGGCGCGCGTGAACCGGGCCGCGGGGAGGGGTTTGGGCGGTTGCCGGGCGCGCGGCGGGCCATTGAGGGGCTTGACGTCCCGCACGGCGGCGCGGAACAGGCACAGGTCCTGATCATCGTCGGTGGGCTGGCTCACGGTAGCCTCTGATATGCCGGGTCGCGCCGAATTTTTCGCTCCCACTTCCAGTATAGTCGCGGCCGTCGTGAGGCGCGTGCCTCGCCGCATGCTCGGTGCCAAATCCGTGAAAATCCTGCTGAGCAACGATGATGGCTACCAGGCCCGGGGGATCCGCATCCTCAGGCAGGCCCTGGCGGACCTCGCCGAGGTCACCGTGGTGGCGCCCGATCGCAACCGCAGCGGCGCCAGCAATTCCCTCACCCTCGATATGCCGCTGCGCGTGCTCGAGGTGGAGCCCGCCGTGTACTGCGTCCAGGGCACCCCGACCGACTGCGTGCACCTGGCCATCACGGGACTGTTCGACTACGAGCACGACATGGTGGTTTCAGGGATCAACGATGGCGCCAACCTCGGCGATGACGTGCTGTATTCGGGTACCGTGGCGGCGGCGATCGAGGGGCGCTTCCTCGGACTGCCGACGATCGCGGTGTCGCTGTGCACCACTCCAGAGAGGGATGGGCACTTCGATACCGCAGCGCAGGTGGCGCGCTCCCTGGTGGGCGAGCTGCTGCGCCGGCCGCTCGAGCCCTCGCTGATCCTCAACGTCAATGTCCCGGACGTTCCGTTCGGGTCGCTGCGGGGCTTTCGCGGCACGCGGCTGGGGTATCGCCATCGCTCCGAGCCCATCGTGCCGGCCCGCGACCCTCGCGGCCGGCCCGTCTACTGGGTCGGGCCCGCCGGAGCGCAGCAGGACGCCGGACCGGGCACGGACTTCGAGGCGATCACCCAGGGCTGCGTGTCGGTGACGCCGCTGCAGATCGATTTGACACGCCACTCGGCCCTGAGTCACCTGCGGCGCTGGCTGGAAGGAATCGATGGCTGACCTGCGCTTCAACGGCATCGGGATGACTTCGGCGCGCACGCGCGACCGGCTGGTGCAGCGCCTGCGTGAGCAGGGCATCTGCAGTCTCGCGGTGCTCGACCGCATTCGCAACGTGCCGCGTCATATCTTTGTCGACGAGGCGCTCGGCAGCCGCGCCTACGAGGACACGGCGCTGCCGATAGGCTTCGGCCAGACCATCTCCCAGCCTTACATCGTCGCGCGCATGAGCGAGGCGCTGCTCGAGGGCGGACCGCTCGAGAGCGTGCTCGAGGTGGGCACCGGGTGCGGTTATCAGACGGCCGTATTGGCGCCGCTCGTCGGGCGGATCTACACGATCGAGCGCATCGGCGCGCTGCTCGAGCGCGCCCGCGAGCGCCTGAAGGAGCTCGGCATCCGCAATGTCAAGTTCCAACACGGGGACGGCGCCGCGGGTTGGAAGAGTCAGGCTCCATTTGGCGGCATTCTGGTGGCCGCCGCGCCGCTCGCGCTGCCGGAGGCGCTGCTGAAGCAGCTGGAGGTGGGCGGGCGGATGATCGTGCCGGTGGGCCAGGAGGGCCGGCAGGAGCTGATGCGGTTCACCCGCCGCGAGCAGGGCATCGCGCGCGAGTCTCTGGGCCGCGTGGCATTCGTGCCACTACTCGGGGGAAAGGGGTGAGCCGGCCCCACGGGCCGAGGCCGGAAGCGATGAATCGGGCGAGATAATTGCTATAAGAGTTTGAGTTTCAGGTGGTTTGCGCCCGCATTACGCCGCTCGAGTATGGTGATCCGCGCGACGTCGGCTTCGGCGTCAAAAATTCCGTACGCAGGGTACGTGGTATGTCAGAAACGCTTGCAATCGGACAAGTCACGCGCTTAACATAGCGCCAGTCTCCAGGTTGCGACAGGTGGTGTCGCCACAGGGGGACCTGAAGAGGGCACAGGGAGGAGGGGATGTTGAGAGAAAAGCAATGAATCCCGACGACACAAAGCAAAAGCATGCCATCGCTGTGACACGAGCGCGGCGTGGATCGTATAAAGTCGAAACCCCTCCCCCTGTGCTTTCTTCTTCGTGCGCTCGCGCGCAGGATTTCACGGGATTCGCGAAGCTCGAACCGCGCGCATAGGAAAAAAACATCGCCGGTGCTGCCGGCCGGGAAGCAGTCCGGCGGCCTGTTCGGGCTACTCGAGAAACAGTGCCGCGGCGACCCGCCGGTCTTCCTGCACGAGAATATTGAACGTCCGGCACGCCGCCCCGAGATCCATCACCTCCAGGCCCACGCCGCGCCCGGCGAGCAGCGAGCCGATGGCCGCCGGCGGAAAGCGTTGCCGCAGCCCCGTGCCGAGCAGCACGACTTGCGGCTCGAGCGCGAGGAGCGCGGCAAGGTGCGCCGCTGCCAGCGCCTCGAAGCATCGAGGCTCCCAGTCCGTGATCAGCCTGTCGGCAGTGACGATGCAGCTGCGCTGCACGCGGCTTTCCCCGATGTGCAGCTGCGAGCGCGAATAGGCGCGCACGAGGTTGACGCGGGAACTGCTCTCCAGAGTGAATTGCATGTGCGTGGAACTTGATCCGGACGTCCCCTACGATAGCGCCGGTGCGCGAGCTCGTCATCGTCATTTCGGATCTGCATCTGCCCTCGGACCTCGAGCCCTTGGAGCACGGCGTGCCGTGGGCCGCGCACTGCGGGGCCTGGCCGGGCATCGAGCACGTGGCCCGCTTCGCCCCCTCGGCCGCCCTGAGCGGCGGCTGGCGCGGCTGGGTGGCCCGCTGGCTCGATCTGCAGGAATACGCCGACTACCCCGCCGCGAGCGTCGCCGCGGCAACCGCCGAGGTGTCTGGCGGGACGGCCTGCTGGCTCGCCACCCCGCTGCACCTGATCGAGGGACTCACACGCGTGCACGTGGATTGGGGCAGTGTGCTGCGTCTGTCGAGCGAAGAGCGCGAGCGGCTGGCCGCCGGCTTCAAGGAGACCTTCCGGGGCTCAGGGTTCGACCTCACCGGGCTCGAGTCGGGGGAGTTCCTGCTCACCGCGCCGCCTCTGCGGCAGGTGCGCACCGTCGAGCCGGCGCGCCTGCTGCAGCTGCCGATGGCCGATGCGCTGGCGAGCGGAGAGGGGGCGGGGGCGCTGCGCCGGCTCGGGACCGAGATCGAGATGTGGCTGCACGCGCATTCCGTGAACCACGAGCGGGCGCGCCGCGGTGAGCGGCCCGTGTCGGCGCTGTGGATCTGGGGCGGAGGGGCGCCGCCGGCGCCGCGCGCCTCACCTCGCGCCTCACCGGCGACCGTGTTCGCCTCCGAAGCCTACACGCGCGGCCTGTGCCGGCTCGCCGGACTCGAAAGCCGCCCGGCGGCACAGATATCGGCGATGAGCGGTGCAGGGGCGCGGCGGACGCTGTGCGTGCTCGAGGTGGTCGAGGCGCTGCAGCGCCAGGGCGCGATGAGCTTCCCCGAGGCTCTGGCCGAGCTCGACCGGCGCGTGATCGCCCCGGCGGTCGCCGCGCTGCGCCAGCGCAGGATCGACAGCCTGGTGCTGCTGGCGAACGACCGGCGATGGATGCTGCGCGCCCTCGACGGGCTGAAGTTCTGGCGGCGCGGGCGAGCGGGTCTGGAGGCATTGGCTTGACGCTGCGGGTCGTGCGCCGGGAGGCGGGCGGGGATGCGGATCTCGGTGCGGGACTGCATCCGGTGCTGCGGCGGGCGTATCTGGGCCGGGGCGTGCGCTCGGCGGCCGACCTCGATACCTCGCTCGGGCGGCTGGCGCCGGTGGGCACGCTCGAGGGCGTCGGCGCCGCGGTCGACTTGCTGCTTGCGCATCGCGCCGGCGGCCGCATCCTCGTGGTCGGGGATTTCGATGCCGACGGCGCCACCAGCACCGCCCTGATGATGCGCGCCCTGACGGCATGGAAATTCCCGGTCGACTTCCTGGTGCCCAACCGGTTCCAGTTCGGCTACGGCCTCACCCCGGAGATCGTGCGCCTCGCCGCGAGCCGCGCCCCCACGCTCATCGTGACGGTGGACAACGGCATCTCCAGCGCGGCCGGGGTGGCCGAGGCGCGCCGGCTCGGCATGGAGGTGCTGATCACCGATCATCACCTGCCCGCAGCGGTGCTCCCCCCTGCACGGGTCATCGTCAATCCCAACCTGCCGGGCAGCAGGTTCCCGAGCCGCGCGCTCGCCGGGGTGGGAGTGGCGTTCTACGTCCTGGCGGCGCTGAAGCGGCGGCTCGAGGAGTCGGGGCTCTCCCCGCCCGGGGCTCCCGGTGTCGCCGAATACCTCGATCTGGTGGCGCTCGGCACCGTGGCCGATCTGGTGCCGCTCGATGCCAACAATCGCGTGCTGGTCTGCCAGGGCCTGAAGCGCATCCGCGCGGGCCGCTGCGCCGCCGGCATCCGCGCCCTGTTGAGCCTGGCCGACCGGCGGCTCGAGAGCGTCACGTCCGCGGATCTGGCGTTCGCCGTCGCTCCGCGGCTCAACGCGGCCGGGCGGCTGGATGACATGACGATCGGCATTCAGTGCCTGCTGGCCGAGAGCGGGGCGCAGGCTCTGGCCGCCCGCCTCGATGAGCTCAATCGCGAGCGGCGGGCCATCGAGGCGAAGATGCAGCTCACGGCGCTCGCGGCGGTGCGCGTGCTGCGCGATCCGGATCTGCGCGATCCACGGCGCAGCGCGGTGTGCTTGTTCGATGAAAGTTGGCACCAGGGGGTGGTGGGGCTGGTGGCAAGTCGCATCAAGGAGCGTCTGCGCCGCCCGGTCGTCGCGTTCGCGCTCGCGGCCGACGGCCGTCTGCGCGGCTCGGCGCGCTCGGTGCCCGGAGTGCATATCCGCGACGTGCTGGCCGGGCTCGATGCGCGCCATCCCGAGTTGATCGACCGGTTCGGCGGGCACGCCATGGCTGCGGGCCTGACGTTGGAGCGCTCGAGGCTGGATCTGTTCGCCAGACTCTTCGATGAAGCGGTGGCCAGTGGGGCCGATGCCCGTACGCTGGCCGACGCTGTGGAAACTGACGGTGAGCTCGACGTCGGGGAGATTGCCCTGGAAACTGCGTACGCGCTGCGCGCCGGCGGACCGTGGGGTCAGGCGTTCCCGGAGCCGTGTTTTGACGGTGTGTTCATCATACGCAGTGCGCGCGTGGTCGGCGAGCGGCATCTGAAGATGTGGGTGGAAGCCTCCCTCGGCCGTACCTTCGATGCGATCGCGTTCAATTTCATCGAAGAGCAAAGCTCGTTCACGCTCCCCCAAGGTCCCCATCGGCTGGTCTACCGACTGGACGTGAACGAGTACCAGGGCGAGCGGCGGCTGCAGCTGCTGGTGGATCACCTCCTGCCGGCGTAGGCCCGGGCCCGGACCCGCACAGGTTCCGGTGCCCCGGGCGCACGACTGGGGGCTCTCGCTTCGGTCCGCCGAAGTTCACTCGCGCGCGCTGCGCCGCCGTGCGAATCTTCCGTCGCGAGCGCGCCGGTGCCTCAATGCGGCGGGCGCGGCGCCGAGGCCCGCGTGGCGCGCACCTCGGCCGCGCAGGCCGTGCGAGTCAGCGCCGTCCCTTACTCCGAGCTTGGCTGTGACGGGGCGCTCGAGTGTGTTCGCCGCTGGGGGCTCGAGCGGCAGATGGTGATCGCGGAGCTCGAGGACGGAGCGGCCGCGGGAGAGTGGCTGTCGCTGCATCGCCGCGAGAGCGATGCGCCGTTCGATGAGCGGGATCGCACGCTGCTCGCACTGCTGATGCCGCACCTTTCCGAGGCTCGCGCGGTGAGCCGCTCGCTGTCCTTGGCCAGGGCATCGAATGAGCCCGTCCTGACTCCCGGCAGGCACCGGGCGTTGACGCTCCTCGATGGCACGGTGCTGCACTGCGGCAGCCAGGTGAGCGAGTACATCGGCCTGGGGTGGCCGGACTGGGATGGCGTGCGCCTGCCCTCGCCGTTGCTGCAGAAACTGACCTGTGAAGGCTCGGTGACCTTGAAGCAGCGCGGGGAGTCGATCCACGCACGGCAGTTTTCAGACTCGCTGCTGCTGACCGTGAAGAGCGTGCCGCTCGCCGCCCGGCTGACGCGGCGCGAGCACGAGATCGTGCAGTACTTCGGAGCCGGCCGGGGATACAAGGAGATCGCGCGCCGCTGCGGGCTCTCGCCGGCCACGGTGCGCAACATCGTCCAGCGCTCCTACCGCAAGCTCGGCATCAACAGCAAAGCGCAGCTCGCGCGGCTCATCTACCGCACCGAAGTGGAAGCCTGAGCCGCGGCGGGCGGCGGCCGGCCCTGCGAAGCGGGCGGCGCCCGGCGGACCCGTCTCGGGCTGCGGGCGTGATTGTCGGCCGAAAGTGGAAAATCGCCTCCGGGACCGTTACGATGAGCGGCTCCTTGCACCACAGAACCGGCCGCACCCGCGATGGAAGTCAATCCGCTCAAGCGCCAGCTCAAAGACCTCGAGGAACGCATCGGCTCCCTCAGGGGGTTTCTTTGAGTACGACCGCAAGCAAGAGCGCCTGCAAGAGGTCTCCCGGGAGCTGGAGGATCCGGGCATCTGGTCGAAGCCCGAACGGGCGCAGGAGCTCGGGCGCGAGCGCGCCCGTCTGAGCACCGAGGTCGCAGAGCTCGACCGCACCACCACGGGCATCCTCGATGCCGGCGAGCTGCTCGAGCTCGCCGAGAGCGAGGGCGAGGAATCGGCGCTGCACGATATCGAAAAGGACGCCGGGCGGCTCGAGGCGCAGGTACGGCGCCTGGAGCTCAAGCGCATGTTCAGGGGCGAGATGGACTCGCACAGCGCCTTTCTCGATATTCAGGCGGGCGCCGGCGGCACCGAGGCTCAGGACTGGGCGCAGATGCTGCTGCGCATGTACCTTCGGTGGGGCGCGGCGCGCGGCATGGCCTGCGAGGTGATCGATTCCAGCCCGGGCGAGGTGGCCGGGGTGAAGAGCGCGACCATCGAGGTCAAGGGCGACTACGCCTACGGATGGCTGCGCACCGAGACCGGCGTGCACCGCCTGGTGCGCAAGTCCCCGTTCGACTCCGGCAACCGCCGGCACACTTCCTTCGCGTCGGTGTTCGTTTCCCCGGAGATAGACGATGACATCGAGATCGACATCAATCCGGCGGATTTGAAGACCGACGTGTACCGTTCCTCGGGCGCCGGCGGCCAGCACGTCAACAAGACCGAATCCGCGGTGCGCATCACCCATCTGCCGAGCGGCATCGTGGTCGCCTGCCAGAACGAGCGCAGCCAGCACAAGAACCGCTCGACGGCCATGAAGATGCTGAAGGCGAAGCTTTACGAGCTCGAGGTGAACAAGCGCAACGCCGCCGCCAAGGTGCTCGAGGACTCCAAGTCCGATGTGAGCTGGGGCAACCAGATCCGCTCCTACGTGCTGGACCAGTCGCGTATCAAGGATCTGCGCACCGGGGTGGAGGTGGGCAACACCACGGCCGTGCTCGACGGCGATCTCGACCAGTTCCTGGAGGCCTCGCTCAAGGCGGGCCTATAGGCGGATGATCAGGCGGACCATGGCAGACAATCACCAAGACAACCGCAGCGCCGGGCATGGCGATGAGAACAAGCTGATCGCGGAGCGGCGCGCCAAGCTCTCGGCGCTGCGCGCGCGCGGACAGGCTTTCCCCAACGACTTCCGGCGCGATGCGCTCGCCGGCGAGCTGCAGCATGCCTTCGGCGAGCGCAGCGGCGAATGGCTCGATGCGAACCCCACCCGCGTCACCGTCGGCGGCCGGATGCTGCTGAAGCGCGTGATGGGCAAGGCGAGCTTCGCGAACATCGCCGACCGCACCGGCCAGATCCAGCTCTTTCTTCAGAAGGACGCCCTCGGAGCGCAGGCGTACGAGGAGTTCAAGGGCTGGGACGCGGGCGATATCCTCGGGGCCACCGGCGTGCTGTTTCGCACCAAGACCAACGAGCTGTCGGTGCGGGTCGAGAGCCTGCGGCTGCTCGTGAAGTCGCTGCGGCCGCTGCCGGACAAGTGGCACGGGCTTGCCGATGTCGAAACCCGCTACCGGCAGCGCTATGTCGATCTGCTCGTCAACGAGGCGAGCCGCGGCGTATTTCGCGCGCGCGCGCGCATCGTTCGTTATCTGCGTGACTTCCTCGACGCCCTCGATTTCATCGAGGTCGAGACGCCGATGATGCAGCCGATTCCGGGCGGGGCGAGCGCGCGGCCGTTCGTGACGCATCACAATGCGCTCGATCTGGACATGTATCTGCGCATCGCGCCGGAGCTGTATCTGAAGCGCCTGGTGGTCGGCGGTTTCGAGCGCGTCTACGAGATCAACCGCAACTTCCGCAACGAGGGGCTCTCGACCCAGCACAATCCGGAATTCACGATGCTGGAGCTGTATCTCGCCTACGCGGATTACCGGGATCTGATGGACTGGATCGAGAAGGCGATCCGGGGCATGGCGGATGCGTTGCACGGCGGCCAGAAGCTGACCTACCAGGGGCGCGAGTACGACCTCGCGAGGCCCTTTCGCCGCGTGACGGTGGAGCAGGCGATTCTCGAGCACAATCCCGGCCTCGATCCGGCCCGGCTGCGGGACGGCGCGTACCTGCGCCAGGCCTGCGGTACGCTCGGCATCGCCGTGCAGCCGCACGATGGGGCCGGGAAGCTGCAGATCGAGATCTTCGAGAAGACAGCCGAGCACACCCTGTTTGATCCGACCTTCGTGTGCGCCTATCCGGCGGAGGTCTCGCCGCTCTCGCGCGCCAACGACCGCGATCCGTTCCTGACCGACCGGTTCGAGCTGTTCATCGCCGGGCGCGAGCTCGCCAACGGCTTCTCGGAGCTCAACGATCCGGAGGACCAGGCGGAGCGCTTCCGCGCCCAGGTGGCGCGCAAGGATCGGGGCGATGAGGAGGCGATGTTCTACGACGCGGACTATGTGCGCGCGCTCGAGTACGGCATGCCGCCGACCGCCGGGCTGGGAGTCGGCATCGATCGCCTGGTGATGTTCTTCACCGACTCCCCGTCGATCCGCGACGTCATTCTCTTCCCGCACCTGCGGCCGCAAGTCACCTGACGCTGGACCTGGGGTGGTCGGCAATGCGTGATGACTCGGGCCTGCGGGGCTTTTCGTGCCAGGGCATTGCCCGGCTCGCCGGGGAGCCGTCCGTGGGGGGGCCTGGGGCGCTCACGCCTGCGATGGCGGATCTCACGGGGCGAGGAGCGCGTGCCCGTCTTGCGTGCCCGGAAAATGCCCTTCCAGTCGAGCCCGTCACCCAGGTCTCTTGCCATTCATGAGTACCGTCGGCTCGGGCATGATCGGAGTCTTCGACTCCGGAGTCGGCGGCCTCACCGTGCTCGAGGCGCTCGCCGCCGAGCTGCCCTCGGAGCACTTCATCTACCTCGGCGATACCGCCCGGCTGCCCTACGGCACCAAGAGCCCCGCGACCGTCGTGCGCTACGCCCTGCAGGCGACCGAGGCGCTCATGCAGCACCGGCTCAAATGCCTGGTGATCGCCTGTAACACCGCCTCTGCGGTCAGTCTGCCGGCGATCGGCGAGCGCGCCGCGAACGTGCCCGTGATCGGGGTGATCGAGCCCGGAGCGCAGGCGGCCTGCGCCGCTTCCCGCTCCGGCCGGATCGCCGTGATCGGCACGGAAGGAACCGTGCGCGGCGGAGCGTACAGGGAAGCGATCCGGCGGCGGCGGGCGGATGCGCAAGTCACCGCCTTGCCCGCGCCGCTGTTCGTCGCGCTCGCCGAGGAGGGGCTGTGCGAGGGCCCGATTGCCGAGGCCATCGCCCATCACTATCTCGATCCGCTGTTCGAGGCCCCCCGGCGCCCGGATACCCTGGTGCTCGGCTGCACGCACTTCCCGATGCTCATTCGGGCGATCCGCGCCGCCGCCGGAGCGGACGTCACCATCGTCGATTCGGCGCGGACCACGGCCCGCCACGTGCGCCGCACGCTTCAGGAGGCCGGCCTCGCCGCGCTCGGCGGGCAGGGAAGCCTGCGGCTGCTCGCGACGGACGCCCCGCAGCGCTT
The DNA here is from genome assembly GCA_021792755.1 of Pseudomonadota bacterium. Lineage (GTDB taxonomy): Bacteria > Pseudomonadota > Gammaproteobacteria > Steroidobacterales > Steroidobacteraceae > 13-2-20CM-66-19. The sequence continues at coordinate 118,590 of JAJYUA010000003.1, read as the reverse complement.
CGCCCGCATCGGCTCGCGCTTCCTCGAGCGGCCCATCGAGCCGCACGAGGTCGAGCTCATCGACCTGTAGCGACTCACTCCGGCAGCGGGTACGGCAGGGGCAGGGGCTGCGCCTCGAGCGTGGAGGCGGCCTCGGTGCCGGGGGACTCCGGCTGCGCGTCCGCCAGGGGCGTCACCGCCAGGAATTCGCAGCGCCCGTCGGCCAGCCGTGCCGCCTCCACCACGGTGAAGGAGCGCCCGTCGGGCAGGGAGCCGCTGTCCCCGGGCGCAAGCGCGAGCGGTCCGCGGCAGAGGAACCGCTGCAGCCGCCGTTTGACGCGGCCGCGGTAATGCGCGCGAGCAATGACCTCCTGGCCCGTATAACACCCCTTGTCGAAGGCGATGGCGCCGATGGCATCCAGATTCAACATCTGCGCGACGAACTGCTCCGAGGTCGCCGCGTAGACCTGGGGCAGGCCCGCTCGGACATCGAGCTCGCGCCAGCGCTCGCGACTTGCCGGCGCGGCCGCCGGCATCGGCGATGAAGCCCGCGGGCAGAGCTCGAGCCCATTGGCCACGCCCGGCTCGGGACCGTTCGGCCGGCGAGGCTGCACGTGCGCGCAGAGCTCGAGCCAGCGAGGCGGGTGCTCGCCGACACAGACCACAATCCTCTCCCCGAAACGGCGCTGCATGCCCGAAGAAGAAGGAAGGGGGGTCGCCCCCGGCGCGAGCCCTGCAGAGCCCTCGCAGATCAATCCGGCGATCCGCCACTGCGCCGACTCATCGGTGATCGTCACCTTCGAGCGCAACACGAATTTCGCGAGCCGTTGCGCCACGGGCGCGGCGAGCTCGCGCGGCAGAATCGCAAGCACCTCGTTGGCGCCAAGGTGCACGAGTCGCAGCAGCGCGATCGTGCGTCCCTGGGGGCTGTGATAGCCGCCCAGCAGTGAGCGCTCGGCCGCAAGATGCGACACGTCGCTCGACAGCTGTCCCTGGAGGAATCGCACGGCGTCGGCGCCCCGGAAGCGCAGCGCGCCGAAGTCCTCGAGCCCGCAGACCGAAAATTCCTCGTGCATGGGTATGACTATTGCCTTCGTGACTGACAAAGCGCACTGCGTGATGTGGCGATTGGAGACACCGCCGTGGCGGGCTCATGCAAATTGTGTCAGACTTAAGACAGATGCAATACGATTCGGACAACGAATCACCGAAATCTCAGGCAGATTCCGAGCCGGGGGACGCCGCTGCATCTCCCGTCGGGCACAGAGCGCTCTCGCCCCAAAGGGAGATCGGCGGCCCGCAGGGCCCCGAGCCCACGCGCTTCGGCGACTGGGAACGTCAGGGCCGCTGCATCGACTTTTGAATTGCGCCGGGGACCTATGGCCGACCGACCGCTCTCGCCACACCTGTCCGTGTACCGCATGCACCGGTACACCGTACTGACCTCGATCACCAACCGCTTCACGGGCGTCGTCCTGTCCGCCGGGCTGATCGTGCTCGTGTACTGGCTGATGGCCGCCGCCGGCGGCGCCAAGGCCTACGCACGCGCCCTGGGCGTGCTCTCCTCGGGCCTGTTCCAGGCGATCTTCCTCCTCCTGCTGGCGGCGTTCTCCTACCACCTCTTCGCCGGCATCCGCCACTTGATCTGGGACAGCGGGCGGGGCCTCGAGCGCCGGCAATCGCAGCGCAGCGCCTGGCTGCTCGGCATCGCCAGCCTGCTGCTGTTTGCAGGGCTCGCCTGGTGGGCCTGTCTTCACTGGGCGATCGCCGGCGCGGGAGGCCCCCAGTGACAAAATCGTCGGGATCGATGTCGAGCGCGGCGCAGCCGCGGCCCGGCAGGGGCGGCGAGGCCCGGCAAGGCCCGGGTAACCTGCGCAGTCCGCTCGGCCGGGCGATCGGTGCCGGCTGCGCAAAGCAGGGGGTGCAGCACTGGTGGACGCAGCGCCTCAGTGCGGTCGCGTTGGTGCCGCTCGCGATCTGGTTCGCCGTGTCCATGCTGTCGCTGCCCTCGCACGATTATTCGACGGTGAGCGCCTGGATGGCACAGGGCTGGACGTCGGTGTTCCTCATCCTCTTCGTTCTCAGCGCCGCGTGGCACTCGCAGCTCGGCGTGCGCGTGGTGGTGGAGGATTACGTGCACGACAGCGGCACGAAGTCCTTGGCGCTGGCGCTGGTGACGTTCTTTCACGTGGTGGTCGCCGTCGCCGGGGTGTTTGCGATACTGAAGGTGGCGTTCGGAGGCGCCGCATGAGCGCTTACGAATTCATCGATCATACGTACGACGTCATCGTCGTCGGTGCGGGCGGCTCGGGGCTGCGCGCCACGCTGGGTCTGGCCGAAGCGGGTTTGTCGACGGCCTGCATCAGCAAGCTCTTTCCCACGCGCAGCCACACCGTGGCGGCCCAGGGCGGCATCAGCGCCGCGCTCGGCAACATGGGCGAGGACGACTGGCGCTGGCACATGTACGACACGGTCAAGGGGTCGGACTGGCTGGGCGATCAGGACGCCATCGAGCTCATGTGCAAGGAGGCGCCGGCGGCGGTGATCGAGCTCGAGCACTACGGTGTGCCGTTCTCCCGCACCGAGGAAGGACGGATATATCAAAGACCCTTCGGCGGCATGACCACGCATTTCGGCAAGGGAATCGCGCAGCGCACCTGCGCGGCGGCCGATCGCACGGGCCATGCGATGCTGCATACGCTCTACCAGCAGTCGATGCGCCGCCGCGCGACGTTCTTCGTGGAATACTTCGCCCTCGACCTGATGATGGAAAACGGCGCCTGCCGGGGCGTGGTCGCCCTGGACCTGACCGAAGGCAGGCTGCACCGCTTCCGCGCGCACATGACGATCCTCGCCACCGGCGGCTACGGGCGCACGTACTTCTCCTGCACCTCGGCCCACTCCTGCACGGGCGACGGCAACGGCATGGTGCTGCGCGCGGGACTGCCGCTTCAGGACATGGAGTTCGTGCAATTTCACCCGACCGGCATCTACGGGGCCGGCTGCCTGATCACCGAGGGTGTGCGCGGTGAGGGCGGCTATCTCACCAACTCCAAGGGCGAGCGCTTCATGGAGCGCTACGCGCCGAACGCCAAGGACCTCGCCTCGCGCGACGTGGTCAGCCGCGCCATGACCATCGAGATCCGCGAGGGGCGCGGAGTCGGCGCCGAGCACGATCACATCGATCTGCACCTCGAGCACCTGGGGCCCGAGGTCATTCACGAGCGCCTGCCGGGCATCGCGGAGACCTCGCGCATCTTCGCCGGCGTCGATGTCACCAAGCAGCCCATCCCGGTGCAGCCGACGGCCCACTACAACATGGGCGGCATCCCGTGCAATTACCACGGCGAGGTCCTCTCGGGCAAGGACGGCGACCCGCACAGCGTCGTGCCGGGCCTGATGGCCGTCGGCGAGGCCGCCTGCGTGTCGGTGCACGGGGCGAACCGCCTGGGATCGAACTCGCTTCTCGACCTGGTGGTGTTCGGGCGCCAGGCGGCGCGGCGGTGCGCCGAGGTGCTGAAGCCGGGCACGCGCCATGCGCCGCTGCCGAAGGAGGCCGCCGAGCTCGCGCTTTCCCGCCTCGATCGGCTGCGCAACGCCAACGGCTCGCGTCCCACCGCTGACATCCGCCTCGAGATGCAGAAGACCATGCAGATGGACGCGGGGGTCTTTCGCACCGGGCAGACCCTGGAGGACGGGGCGCGCAAGCTCGCGCAGACCTACGGGGCGTTCGCCGACGTGCGCATCACGGACCGCTCGCTCATCTGGAACACCGATCTCATCGAGACAATGGAGCTCGAGAACCTGCTGATGGCCGCCACCGCCACCCTGCACTCGGCAGGCAACCGCACCGAGAGCCGCGGCGCGCATGCGCGCGAGGATTTCCCGAGCCGCGACGATGCACACTGGCTGAAGCATACCCTGGTGTGGGTGGAGGGGCCCGGCAAGGTGCGCTTCGGGTACCGGCCGGTGCACCTGAACACCCTGACGTCCGACGCCGAGACCATTCCGCCGAAGGCGCGGACCTACTGATCCAAGGCTCTCCGATGGCTGACTTTCGACTGCCTGCCAACTCCCGCATCCGCAAGGGCGTGACTCACAAGGCGCCCGAGGCAGCGCGCGAGGTGCGCGCCTTTCGCATCTATCGTTTCGATCCGGACTCGGGCGAGAACCCGCGCGTGGACACGTTCGAGCTCGAGGCGGGCGAGTGCGGCCAAATGGTGCTCGATGCGCTGATCCGCATCAAGAGCACCGTCGATTCCTCGCTCGCTTTCCGCCGCTCCTGCCGCGAGGGCATCTGCGGCTCGTGCGCGATGAACATCGACGGGTTGAACCGCCTGGCCTGCATCACCTCGCTGCACGATCTCGGCCGCGAGGTGCACATCTATCCGTTGCCGCACATGCCGGTCGTGAAGGACCTGGTGCCGGACCTGACCCACTTCTATGCCCAGTACGCCTCGGTCAAGCCCTGGCTGCTCGCCGAGACCCCGGCACCGCCCGATCGGGAGCGACTGCAGTCGAAGGCGGAGCAGGAGAAGATCGACCGGCCGGCCGCGTGCATCCTGTGCGCATGCTGCTCGACCTCCTGTCCGAGCTACTGGTGGAACAGCGACCGCTACCTCGGGCCGGCGGCGCTGCTGGCGGCCTATCGCTGGATCATCGACAGCCGCGACGAGGCGAGCGGGCAGCGGCTGGATGCGCTCGAGGATCCCTTCAAGCTGTATCGGTGCCACACCATCATGAACTGCACCGATGTGTGTCCGAAGGACCTCAATCCCGCCAAGGCGATCGCCGAGATCAAAAAGATGCTGGTGGAGCGGCAAAGCTGAAAGGGTGCACCGTGGGTGGGGAGTGCCGGCGTCAGTGCCGCCTTCGTCTGGCGGGCCACGGCAGGCCATGTCGATGAACGCTGAAGCGCGGCGGCTCCGGTGGCGCTGCCGGCGCGGCCTCAAGGAGCTCGACGTGCTGCTCGAGCGCTATGCGCGGGCCACCCTGGCCGGCGCAAGCGCCCCGGAGCGGCGGGCGCTCGCGCGGCTTCTCGAGCAGCCCGACCCCGAGCTCGCCGCCTATCTGCTCGGCGGTCGTGTCCCGCAGGACCCCGAGCTCGCCGGGCTCGTCGAGCGCATTCTCGCCTGCCGCGGCGCGCCGGAGCCGGGGGCGATGCAGGCGGGCCGGTAGCACATCGCGCGCCAAATCGGGCATGATGGCGGATTGTGGCACGGCCCGGACCACGGGTCTCAGGGGCACCTGAACTTTTCTAAAGATTCAGTGTCAATTCAGGTCGCGGCGCGAGCGGCCTTCCGGACAGGAGCAGAGGGCGCGCGAATGGGCGCCGATGTCAGCGATTTGAGCCTGGTTCGCCGTGTGCAGCGCGGCGACAAAGGGGCTTTCGATGTGCTGGTGCTGAAGTACCAGCACAAACTGGTCAAGCTGGTGACGCGCTATGTCCGAAACCCGGCCGAGGCCGAGGATATCGCCCAGGAGGCCTTCATCAAGGCCTATCGGGCACTGCCGCAGTTCCGCGGCGACAGCGCTTTCTACACCTGGCTCTACCGCATCGCCATCAACACCGCCAAGAACGCGGTGGTCTCCCGAGACCGCAGTCCCGTCGATTACGACCTCGACCGCACCAGCATCGATGAGTCCTACGACATGCAAGGCCGACTGAAAGATTCCGAAACGCCCGAGGGCCTGGTGCTGACGGACGAGATCCGCCAGACCGTGAACGCCGCAATCGAGCAGTTGCCCGAGGACCTGCGCACCGCCATCGTGCTGCGCGAGCTCGAGGGGCTCTCGTACGAGCAGATCGCCTCGACCATGGGCTGCCCGGTGGGCACCGTCCGCTCGCGCATTTTCCGTGCGCGCGAGGCGATCGATCAACGGCTGCGCGAGGTGTTCGAGGGGGGGCTCGGCCGCACGGAGGAGCTCGAATGAACGAGGAGCTCGATAGCCAGCTTTCCGCGATGTTCGACGACGAGCTTCCGGCCGTCGAGTGCGAGCTGCTCGCCCGGCGCCTGTCCCGTGACGATGCCCTGAAAGCCCGTTGGAGCCGCTACGCGGTGATCGGGGCGGTCATCCGCTCCGAGCGGGGCGTGGTGCTGCAAAGCGCGGTGGCCGGCCGCGTGAACGAGGCGCTCACCCGCGAGCCGGTGCTGGCCGCCTCGGCGCCGGCCTGGCGGGGCGGGCTGGCGGGCTGGACGCGCCTGGTGGCCGGAGCCGGCATGGCGGCGGGGGTCGCCGCGGTATCGATTCTGTTGCTTCACCTGGAGGCTTCCGCCATAGGCCAGCCGCCGCAGATGACGGTGGCGAGCGCTTCGACGGTTGCCGGCTCGCGCTCCGTCTCCCGCGCCTCGGACAGCTTCGTCGTGCCGCCGGCCTCGACCCAGCCCGCCATGATGGCAGTCCCGCCCACACAGCTGGCCGATTATGTCGTGGCGCACAGTGCCTATTCCTGGCCGATCAGCCGCGGCAGCCTGCTCTCGGAGCTGATGGTGGGCGCGCTCGGCGCCCGCAGCCCCTCCGCCGTGTCCGGGCAGCAAGCCTCCGGCCGGCACGGCCATGCGCCCCGCCAAATTCGGTAGCGGATACCTCGGCGTCCTGGCGCTTGCGCTGGCAGTGGCGCTGTGCGGCGCGGCGAGCGCGGCCGAGCCGGTGCGGCCGGCCGCACCGGCTCACTCGGGGCAGCCGAGCCGGCCGATGCAATGGCTGCGGCGCATGAATCACGCGCTCACCGCGCTCGACTACGAAGGCACCTTCGCCCACTCGCAGGACGGCAAGGTGCAGATGCTGCGCATCATCCATCGCGTCAAGGACGGGGTGGTATCAGAGCGGCTGCAGTCCCTCGATGGCTCGGGGCGCGAGTTCATTCGCCGCGGATCGAAGCTCACCTGCTATCTGCCCGACAAGCGCATGGTGCTGGTCGAGCACATGCTGCCGAGGAGCTCGCTGCTCGGCGACATCCCGGTCATCAATGCGCAGACCGCTCGTTTCTACGACATCCGAGAGGTGGCGCGCATGCGCATCGACCAGCACGCTACCCGCCTCATCACCGTGATGCCGAAAGACCAGTATCGCTACGGCTACCGGCTGTGGATCGACCGGTCGGGTTTGCCGTTGAAGATCCAGCTCTGGGACACGCGCAACAGACCCGGGGGCCACGTGATCGAGCAGATCGCCTTCGCGACCCTCGAGGTACGCTCCCACATCCCCGGCTCGGCCTTCAAGCCCGGCATCTCCACCGCCGGCTACCGCTGGCTGCGCACCGATGCGTCCGTGCCGCGCAGCGTCAGGATGCCGGCCTGGAGCGCGGAGTGGCTGCCGCCGGGGTTTCACATGGCCATGAGCGCGGCGCAGGTGATGCCGGGCTCGCCGGGACCGGTGGATCACCTCGTCTATACGGACGGGTTGGCGTCGGTGTCGGTGTTCGTAGAGCGGCACACCGAGACCGCCTCCCGGGGGCCGGTGGTCGAATCGGCGCGGATGGGCGCCTCGTATGTGTTCTCCACGCTCGTCGACGGCCACAGAGTGACCGCGGTGGGCGAGGTGCCGGCGCGCACGGTCCGCTCCATCGCGGATTCGGTGCGCGCCGCCGGCAAAACCTCCCTTCCCCGGCTGCCGGCCGGGCCTTTCGCACACTCGCCCGAGCCATGAGCACCCTCACCCTGGTTCACCGGCAGGATTGCCCGTTGTGCGACGAGATGCTCGCGGAGCTGCGCGAGCTCGGTCGCACGATCCCGTTGCCCCCCATCGAGCTGCTCGACGTGGACAGCGATGCGCTGCTGCAGCGCCGCCACGGATTGCACGTGCCGGTGCTCCTGCTCGATGGCACGGTAGTCTGCCGCCACCGGCTCGATGCGCCCGAGCTGCAGCGTCTGCTAGGGCGCGTATAATCGCGCGCCATACCCATCCCGCAGCCTGAAAATCTGGCGCGGCAGAGAACGCGACCCGGATTCATGCGGCTCATACGTAATTTTTCGATCATCGCACACGTCGATCACGGCAAGTCCACCCTGGCCGATCGGCTCATCCAGCTCTGCCGGGGCCTGGATGAGCGGGAGATGCAGTCCCAGGTGCTCGATTCGATGGACCTGGAGCGTGAGCGGGGCATTACTATAAAGGCCCAGAGCGTGACCCTTTACTATGACGCGCGCGACGGAGAGCGGTATCAGCTGAACATGATCGATACCCCGGGGCACGTGGATTTCTCGTACGAGGTCTCGCGGTCGCTGGCCGCGTGCGACGGTGCATTGCTGGTGGTCGACGCCTCCCAGGGAGTGGAGGCGCAGAGCGTGGCCAACTGCTACACCGCGATCGAGCAGGGCCTGGAAGTGCTGCCCGTCATCAACAAGATCGACCTGCCCTCGGCCGATCCGGAGCGCGTCATGCGCGAGATCGAGGAGATCATCGGCATCGAGGCGCGGGATGCGGTGCGTGTGAGCGCCAAGACGGGCGAGGGGGTGCCGGAGCTGCTCGAGACGCTGATCCGGCGTATTCCGGCGCCCAAGGGCGATCCGCACGGGCCCCTGCAGGCGCTGATCATCGATTCGTGGTTCGACAACTACGTCGGGGTGGTGTCGCTCGTGCGGGTCGTGAACGGTGCGGTGAGCACGGGCGGGAAGATCCGCGTGGTGTCCACCGGCCGCTCCCACACGGTCGATCGCCTGGGGCGCTTCACCCCGAAACCGATCGTCGAGCAGGCGCTGTCAACCGGGGACGTGGGCTTCATCGTGGCGGGCATCAAGGAGATCGACGGGGCGCCGGTGGGCGACACCATCACGCTCGAGAGCCGCCCGGCATCCGCGCCCCTGCCGGGATTCAGGCAGATCAAGCCGCGGGTGTTCGCAGGGCTCTTCCCGGTCAATTCCGAGGACTACGAAAGCTTTCGCGACGCGCTCGCCAAGCTGAGGCTCAACGACTCGGCGCTGCACTACGAGCCGGAGGTGTCCGGCGCCCTCGGGTTCGGATTCCGCTGCGGGTTCCTGGGACTGCTGCACATGGACATCGTGCAGGAGCGCCTGGAGCGCGAATACAACCTCGATCTGGTCACCAGCGCCCCCACGGTGGTCTACGAGGTGGCCCGTACCAACGGCGAGATCGAGTACGTGGACAACCCCGCGAAGCTCCCGCCCTCCAACGAGATCGAGCAGATCCGCGAGCCGATCATCGTCGCCAACATCCTGGTGCCGCCGGATCACGTCGGCGCGGTGCTCAAGCTCTGCAACGACAAGCGCGGCGTGCAGAAGAGGATGCACTACCTCGGCACGCAGGTCTCGCTGCAGTACGAGCTGCCGCTCGCCGAGGTGGTGCTCGATTTCTTCGACCGGCTGAAGTCCGTGAGCCGCGGCTACGCGTCGTTCGATTACGAGTTCTCGCATTTCCAGGCCGCCCCGCTGGTGAAGCTCGACATTCTCATCAACGGCGAGCGGGTGGACGCGCTCTCGATCATCGTGCATCGCGAAAATGCGTATCAGCGCGGCCGCGAGCTGGTCGACAAGATGCACGAGCTCATCCCGCGGCAGATGTTCGAGGTCGCCGTGCAGGCGGCCATCGGCAGCGCGATCATCGCGCGCGCCACGGTCAAGGCGTTGCGCAAGAACGTGCTGGCCAAGTGCTATGGCGGGGACGTCAGCCGCAAACGCAAGCTGCTCGAGAAACAAAAAGAGGGCAAGAAACGCATGAAACAGCTGGGCCGGGTCGAGATTCCGCAGGAGGCGTTCCTCGCCGTCCTGAAAGTGGGCCACAAATAGCGCCCCGGGGGGCTCGATGAGCACAAGCGCCCGACCTCGCCCGGCACCTCGGTGCCCGCATCCTCTCATTCCGGTCTTGTTCCCGAACTCACCCATGGAGTCCTCATGCCGTCGATCGTGATGCAGCTCATCATCGTTCTCTCGTGGCTGGCGATCCCGGTGGGCCTGGTCTGCTTCATCGATGACTGGCTGCTGCGGCCTACGCGCAGGCTGAAGGCGGGCGAGGCGGCCGCCCGGCATGCGCTCATCCGCTTCTGCTACCGCGCGCTGCCGATCGTCGTCGTGGCGGTGGTGCTGCGCATATTCATCTCCGAGACGCTCAACTTCAGCGCCGTGCTGGTCATCATCACCGCCGTGACGGGGCTCGTGTGGCTGATCGATGCGCTGCTGCTCGCCCCGCGGCGCAGCCGCGCGGCCAAGGCCGCAGGCGTGGAGCCGGCGGCGCGGATCGAGCCGACCACGGTCGACTACGCGCGCAGCTTCTTTCCGGTGGCGATCGTGGTGCTGCTGGTGCGCTCGTTCCTGTTCGAGCCGTTCCGTATCCCCTCCGATTCCATGATGCCGACGCTGCTCGACGGGGACTTCATCGTGGTGGAGAAGTTCGCTTACGGCCTGCGCCTTCCGATCACTCACACCAAGATCCTGAGCACCGGCGAGCCTCACCTCGGCGACGTGGCGGTGTTTCGTCCGCCGTTCAAGCCGTCCCAGGACTGGATCAAGCGCGTGGTCGGCCTTCCGGGCGATCACGTCGTGGTGCGCGACGATCGCATCACCATCAACGGCCACAAGGTGCCCTTCAAGGTGACGGGCACGTACAGCGACGGCTGCTACGAGCACATGCAGATCGCCACGGAGCACATCGGCACGCACGTGCACCAGGCGCTGCTGTGCCCGGTGCCGCTCGAGGTGACGCAGGATCCGCTGCCGACCTGTCCGCGCGCCGATGCGCGCGGCTACTTCTGCGGCGGCAACCCGCCTCCGGACGCTCTGCCGCTCACCGAGCCGAGGCTGTTCGACCGGACCGTGCCGCCCAAGGCGTACATGATGATGGGCGACAACCGCGACAACAGCGACGACAGCCGCTTCTGGGGCTTCGTGCCGCAGAAGGACCTCGTCGGCAGGGCGACCTACATCTGGTTCAACTGGGACATCGACCGCAAGGGCGGACCGATCTGGAGCCGCATCGGCATGAAGATCAAGTAAGGGGGTTGGCGATGCATCGACAACGCGGAATCACACTGATCGGCTGGCTGGTGCTGCTGATACCGCTCACCCTGGTCGTGTACGCGGGCGTGCGCCTGATACCGGTGTATCTGAATTACATGAACGTGTCGCGCACGCTGGAGGAGGTGGCGAGCACGTATCGCGGCGGCGCAGGCGCGCAGAGCATCGGGCAGATCCAGGATGCGATCGGGCGGCACTTCGAGATCGATGAGGTGAACTACCCCACGGTCAATGACATCGCGATCAGCCGCGACGGGGCCGGCTGGCGCGTGGAGGCGGCCTACTACGATTACGCGCCGCTGTTCGGGCCGCTGTCGATCCAGGTCAAATTCGACAAGTCCGTCACCTTTGGCCGCGGTGGATAGAGCGGACTGGCCGCGCGCCTGGCTGCACGGGCGCCTCGGGTACGCCCCGCGCGAGCAGGCGCTGTTTCGCGCCGCGCTCACGCATCGCAGCGCGCCTGGCCCGAACAACGAGCGGCTGGAATTTCTCGGCGATGCGGTGCTCAACCTCGTGGTGGCGCGGCACCTGTTCGAGGCCTTCCCCGGGGCCACCGAAGGGGATTTGAGCCGCCTGCGCGCCCGGGTGGTGAGCGCTGAGCCGCTCGCGCAGGTGGCCGCCTCGCTCGGGCTCGGCGAGGCGCTCAAGCTCGGCACCGGGGAGCTCAAGACCGGCGGGTTTCGCCGCGAGTCGATCCTCGCCGATGCGCTCGAGGCCCTCTTCGGGGCGCTGTTTCTCGACGGCGGCCTCGAGGCGGCCGAAGCGCTCATCAGCCGATTGCTCGGGCCGCGCATCGCCGCGCTCCCGGCCCCGGAGGCGTTGAAGGACCCCAAGACCAGACTGCAGGAATACCTGCAGTCGCGCAGCCTGGCGCTGCCGGTCTATTCCGTGGACGGGGCCGAGGGCGAGCCGCATGCGCAGACGTTCACGGTGCGCTGCCGGGTGCACGACCTCGAGCTTGAAGCGTGCGGCAGGGGCTCGAGCCGCCGGCGTGCCGAACAGGAGGCGGCCGAGCGCATACTCACGCTCATCGAGTCCGGTTCCGCCCCGCATCCCTCATGATCCATCCACCTGCGCTACCTCCGGAAAGTGTCCTTGAGCGAGTCACCTGAATTGCACTGCGGCTTCGCTGCGCTCGTCGGGCGGCCGAATGTCGGCAAATCGACGCTGCTCAACGCGCTGGTGGGGCAGAAGCTGAGCATCGTCACGCCGCGCCCGCAGACCACCCGGCATCGGATCCTCGGGCTCGTGCAGCGGCCGGATGCGCAGATCGCCTTCATCGACACCCCGGGCCTGCACCATCACGCGCGCCGCGCGCTCAATCAGGCCATGAACCGCACCGCCGCGGCGGCCCTGGAGGGCGCGGAGCTGGTGGTGCTGGTGGTGCAGGCGCTCGCCTGGACGGGCGAGGACGAGCTCGTCCTCAGCCGCATCGTGCGCTCGGGAAAGCCGGCCGTGGCGGCCGTCAACAAGGTCGATCGGGTGCGGCCGAAGGAGCGGTTGCTGCCGTATCTCGAGCAACTCGGCGAGCGGCATGACTTCAAGGCTCTGGTGCCGGTGTCGGCGCTCAAGGGGCAGGGCCTCGCGGAGCTGCTGAGCATCATCACGGCGCAGCTGCCGCTCTCACCGCCGCTGTTCCCCCGGGATGAGCTGACGGATCGGAGCCTGAAGTTCCGTATCGCCGAGATGATCCGGGAGAAGTTGACGCTCGAGCTCAACCAGGAAGTGCCCTACGGCATCGCCGTGGAGGTGGAGCGGATGGCCGAGGAGGACGGACAACTCGCCGTCGACGCCTCGATCTGGGTGGACCGCGAGGGTCAGAAGCCGATCGTGATCGGGGCGCGGGGGGAGCGGTTGAAGCGGGTGGGCCGCGGCGCGCGGCTGGCGTTGAATGCGCTGCTCGGCCGGCGGCTGCATCTGACGCTGTGGGTGAAGGTGCGCGAGAACTGGGCGGACAGCGCCCGCGCGCTGAAGGACCTGGGGCTCGAGTAGGAGCCATGAGCGGGCAGCCCCGCCGGATACAGCTCTCACCGGGGTACCTGCTGCACCAGCGGCCCTTCCGCGAGAGCGGACGGATCCTCGAGGTGCTGGTGCGCGAGCACGGGCGGCTGACGCTGTTTGCCCGGGGCGTGAGCGGCCCGAAGTCCCGGCTCGCGGCGGCGCTGCAACCCTTCCAGCCGCTGCTGCTGTCGTTTCATCTGGGCCGCGAGGCCGGGCAGCTCTCGGGCGCGGAGTGCGCCGAGACCGTGCCCGAGCTGCCCGCGGGCAGCCTGATGGCGGCGTTCTACCTCAATGAGCTGCTGCTGAAGCTCACCTCGCGGCACGATCCGGCGCCGGAGCTGTTCGACGATTACCGCCAGGCGCTCGAGCGGTTTCGTGAAGGAGGGGCGCCGCAGCGGGTGCTGCGCCTGTTCGAGCGGCGGCTGCTGCGGAGCCTGGGGTACGGGCTGACCCTCGCGCAGGAAAGCGACGGCCGCCCGATCGAGGAGGAGGGCTTTTATCGCTTTCGGCCCTCGCAGGGCCTGTACCGGGTGCGGGCCGATGATCCGGGGGCGCTTGCGGGCCGATCGCTGCTGGCGCTCGAGCGGGAGGCGATCGAGGGGGAGCGGGCGCTCGCCGATGCGCGCAGGCTCCTCAGAGCGGCGCTTGATGAGTGCCTGGAGGGCCGGGAGCTCGCGACGCGGCGGGTGGCGAGGGCGGTGGCGCGCAAGAGTTCGCATCCGGCACGGGAGTAAGCAAGAATTAAGACGCGCACCGGCCGGCGCCCCGGGGCATCCTCCGGCGGGGACTTTCCCGGGGACATCCGCGCCGGGCGCTGCCGTGCTCAACGAGGACAACGCCTTTGACTCACTCGTCCATTGCATTGGGTGTCAACATCGATCACATCGCGACGCTGCGCCAGGCGCGCCGCGGGCGCCACCCCGATCCGGTGCACGCCGCGCTCGCCGCCGAGATGGCCGGCGCCGACAGCATCACGCTGCACTTGCGCGAGGATCGCCGCCACATCCAGGATGCCGATGTGCGCGTGCTGCGGGGCTTGCTCAAGACACGCATGAACCTCGAGATGGCCGTGACGGAGGAGATGCTCGCCATCGCCGGGGAGGTGCGGCCCGCGGACTGCTGCCTGGTGCCGGAGAACCGCCGGGAAATCACCACCGAGGGCGGTCTCGATGTGCTTTCCCAGGAGGCGAGGCTGCGTTCGGCCATCGAGCGGCTGCGCGCGCACGGGGTGCGGGTGGCGCTGTTCATCGACCCGGACCCGCAGCAGGTGCAGGCGGCCTCGAGGGTCGCAGCGCCGGTCATCGAGCTGCACACGGGTGCCTACGCCGAGGCGAGCGGCGCGGCGAGGGCAAAGGAGCTCGAGCGCCTCATCGCCTGCGCCCGGCTCGGCGCGAGCCGCGGCATGCAGGTGCACGCCGGCCACGGCATCGACTATCACAACGTGCAGCCGGTCGCGGCCATCGCCGAGATCGTCGAGCTGAACATCGGGCATGCCATCGTGGCGAGGGCCGTGTTCGAGGGCCTCGGCGCGGCGGTGCGCGAGATGAAGGCGTTGATGGCCGCCGCGCGCGCATGATCTTCGGCATCGGAGTCGATGCGCTCGCGGCCGAGCGCGTGAGCAAGGTGCTCGAGCGGCACGGCGAGCGCTTCATCGAGCGGCTGCTGATGCCGCAGGAGCGGGTGCAGCTCGACCGTACCAATCGCCGCGCCCGCTTTCTCGCCATGCGCTTCGCGGCCAAGGAGGCCATCGTCAAGGCGATGGGCACGGGCTTCGCGCATGGAGTCTGGATCCGCGACGTCGGGGTGGTGCAAAACGGCTTCGGGCGGCCCGAAGTGGTGTATTCGCCGCGCGGGGAGCGGGTGCGCCGCGCCCTCGGGATCGGCGAAGGGCATGTCACGCTCAGTGACGAAGCGGGACTCGTGATCGCGGTCGCGGTGCTCATGAAGGCGGGTCAATGAACTGTCTGGTATTCGACATCGAGACGGTGCCCGACGTGGCGCTCGGGCGGCGGCTCTATGGGCTCACCGGCCTGCCGGACGAGGAGGTCGCCAAGGCGATGTTCGCGCTGCGCCGCCAGGACAGCGGCGGGGAGTTCCTGCCGTACGAGCAGCATCGGATCGTGGCGATCTCCTGCGTGCTGCGCAGCCGCGAGGCGCTGAAGGTGTGGAGCCTCGGGGATGTGCAGGCTGCGGAGGCCGAGCTCATCGAGCGATTCTTCGACGGGCTCGAGCGCTTCTCGCCCGAGCTCGTCTCGTGGAACGGCTCGGGGTTCGATCTGCCGGTGCTCACCTACCGGGCATTGCGCGCCGGCGTGCAGGCGGCCCGGTTCTGGGAGACCGGCGAGAACGATCCGGCGTTCCGCTACAACAATTACCTCGGCCGCTTTCATTGGCGGCACATCGACCTGATGGACGTGCTCTCCGGGTTCCAGGGGCGCGGCCGGGTGTCGCTCGAGCACATCGCGACGCTGCTCGGGTTTCCGGGCAAGCTCGGGTTCTCGGGCGCGCGGGTCTGGGATGCCTTTCTTGCCGGGGATCTTCTCGGCATCCGCCGCTATTGCGAGACCGACGTGCTCAACACCTACCTGGTGTACCTGCGCTTCGAGCTGCTGCGCGGACGGCTCACGCCCGAGCGCCATGCGCAGGAGATCGAGCGGGTCAAGGCGCTGCTGCGCGCGGGCGAGGAGCCGCATTTCGCCGAGTTCCTGCGCGCCTGGGAGGGCGCGGCATGAGCGCCGGGGAGCTGGCGCGGTCCGCGGGCGGCGCCGAGGTGGCGACCGTGGTCGCTCTGACGCGCGAGGGCGAGGGGATCGTGCGCGACGGCAGGGCGGTCTTCATCCCCGGGGCGCTGCCCGGCGAGCGGGTGCGCTTCGAGCGCGTGCGCCGCCGCCGCCGGCACGACCACGGCAGACTCCTTGCGGTCCTGGAGAGCGCCCCGGCGCGAGTGACGCCGCGCTGCGCGCATTTCGGGGTATGCGGCGGGTGCGCGCTGCAGCACCTCGCCCCCGAGGCGCAGCTCGCGCTGAAGGAGCTCGAGCTGCGCGAGACGCTGGAGAGGGTGGCGCATCTGAAGTGCCGCCAATGGCTCGCGCCGATCAGAGGCCCGGCCTGGGCGTATCGGCGGCGGGCGCGGCTCGGCGTGAAGTATGTGCAGAAAAAGGGCAAGGTGGTCGTCGGGTTCCGCGAGCGCATGGCCCCCTATGTCGCCGACGTGTCTCGTTGCGAGGTGCTGGCCGCGCCGGTGGGGGAGTGGCCGGCACCGCTCGCCGAGCTCATCGGCGCGTTGGATATCCGCCTGAAGGTGCCTCAGATCGAGGTCGCGGTGGCCGATGATGGGGTGGCGTTGGTGTTCCGGGTGCTGGCCGCGCCCTCGCCGGCGGACCTCGGGCGGCTGCGGCAGTTTGCCGCAGCTCACGGGGCGCGGATTTTCCTGCAGCCGGCCGGGCCGCAGTCCCTCGAGGCGCGCGCGGGGCCGTCCGAGCCGCTTCATTACGGCCTGCCGCAGTTCGGCGTGACGCTGGAGTTTGCGCCCACGGATTTCGTGCAGATCAACGGTGAGGTGAATCGGGCGCTGGTGGGGCGAGCGGTCGAGTTGCTCGAGCCGACCCCCGCGTCCTCGATCCTGGACCTTTATTGCGGCCTCGGGAACTTCTCGCTGGCGCTCGCCCGCTCGGCCGGCCGCGTGGTCGGGGTGGAGGGCGAGGCGGCGCTGGTCGAGCGTGCCCGCCACAACTCGCGCCGCAATGGCCTCGGCAATGCCGAGTTTCACGTCGCGGACCTTTCCCGGCCGATCGATCCGCAGACCTCCTGGGTGCGAGAGACCTACACCCACGTTGTGCTCGATCCGCCGCGGCTCGGCGCCCGGGAGGTGCTCGGCACGGTGGCGCGGCTCGGGCCGCAGCGCCTGGTGTATATTTCCTGCCATCCGGGCAGTCTCGCCCGCGACCTCGGAGCGCTGGTGCACGAGCACGGCTTTACCCTGGAGGCGGCCGGCGTCGTTGACATGTTTGCGCACACCGCCCATGTCGAGTCGATCGCGCTGCTGAGCGGTCCGGGGTAATGGGCGCCCATTGCGCGGCTCGATTGGCGGAACGCGCCCTTGGGCGGGTTTCCCCGCGACGGCGTGAGTGCCTGGCCCGGGGGCTTGCGAGAAAAGCCGCTGTTTGCGAGCGCCGGGGTAAACCCGCTCGTGCGCTGCGCTGCGCTGCGCTGCGGTCGGCATGACCCTGGGCGCGCTCATGATCGATCTGCAGGGGACGGCCGTGAGCGCCGAGGAGCGTGAGCTCCTGCGCCACCCGCGGGTCGGCGGCGTCATCCTCTTCAGCCGCAATTACCTCGATTCCGCGCAGCTCTCGGGGCTGGTCGCCGACATTCACGCCGTGCGCACCCCGGCGCTCATCGTAGCGGTGGACCACGAGGGCGGGCGCGTGCAGCGCTTCCGCGAGGGCTTCTCGCAGCTTCCCGCGCCGCGCCGCGTGGGGCATGAATTCGACGTGGATGCCCGCAAGGGCCTCACGCTCGCCCGAGCCATGGGGTGGCTGATGGCCGCGGAGCTGCGCGCGCACGGGGTGGACCTCTCGTTCGCTCCCTGCGTGGACATCGACTATGGCGTCAGCTTCATCACCGATCGCGCCTTTCATTCCCGGCCGGAGGCGGTGACACAGCTTGCCTCGGCGTACGTGCAGGGCATGCGCGAGGCGGGCATGGCGGCGACCGCCAAGCATTTCCCGGGGCACGGTGCGGTGCTGGCCGATTCGCACCTGACGCTGCCCGTGGACAGGCGCGAGAGGGTCGATCTGGACGCTGATCTGATGCCCTACAGGCGCCTGATCGCCAACGGGCTGCCGGCGGTGATGGTGGGGCATCTGCTGTTTCCGGCCGTGGACGATGCCCCGGCCAGTCTCTCGGGGCGCTGGATCCGCGAGGTGCTGCGCGGGCAGCTGCGCTTCCAGGGAGCGGTGATCGCCGATGACCTGTCGATGGGCGGGGCGGCCGAGGCTTACGGGGATGTCGTGAGCCGGGCGGAGCGGGCGCTCGCGGTGGGCTGTGACATGCTGCCGGTGTGCAACCGGCGCGACTCGGTGTTGCAGCTGCTCGAGCGGCTGAAGAGCGCGCCCGAGCCCGCCTCGGGCCTGCGTTTGATCCGGCTGCACGGCCGGGACAGCTACACTCCCGAGGCACTCAGATCGAGCCCGCAGTGGCGGCGGGCGCGCGAGTTGCTCGAGGCCTGCGCCGAGACCCCGGCGCTGCACCTGGATGCGGCGCGCTAGGGGATCCGCGGGGGGCGATAGTCGCTCGTGAGTCCTGCGCCCGTCACGGCGGCAGCCGCCCGGCGCGCCCGGTCAGCCTGCGCACCCGTGCAGCATGGGACTTTCCCAACGATACCGGCGGCGTCCGCGCGGACCGCGGCGAGCCTCGGGCGCTCGCGCCCGGGGCGGGACGGCGTTGCCGGGACTGCGATAGGGCCTATAATCCAGTGGCCGGTGACACCGCCCCGGCGGCAAACGGGGGCCCGGAGCGACGCTAACAGGATGCCGGGGGCATCGGATGACGGCCGATAAGAACGAGTTATTGGAGCGGCTCAGGATCGACCGCGAGTTGCGCGACGAGGCGGGCAGTCCGAGGGGATGGTGGTGGCTCGCGGTGCTGGTCGCGGCGGTCGCGGGCGCAGCGGGCGCCTGGCTCCTGCTCGTGCGGGGTCGCGCGGTCGAGGTGGCCGAGGTTACCGCTCTTGCGCCTTCGGCCCTCTCGACGCCGACGGCGGTGCTGCAGGCGAGCGGCTACGTCACCGCGGAGCGCGAGGCCACGGTTTCCGCCGAGATCTCCGGGCTGCTGACCCACGTGTACATTCAGGAAGGCGAGCACGTCCGCCGCGGACAGATCCTGGCGCGATTGGAGGACGGCTCGCAGCTCGCCGCCCTGGCGCAGGCGCAGGCGCAATGGCGGGCCGCGCAGGCGCTGCTCGCGCAATACCAGGCCCAGCTCGCGCAGGCGCGACTCGATCTGGGCCGTGATCAGGCGCTGGTGGCACGACACCTGGTGTCCGAGCAGGCGTTCGAGCAGGCCCGCACCCAGGTCGCGGTGCTCGCCGCGCAGGTTCGCTCGCAGCGGCGCGAGGCTCAGGTCGACCGTGCCGCGGTCGAGGCCGCCCGGGTCCAGGAGGACTACACCGTGGTACGCGCGCCGTTTTCCGGCGTGGTGGTCGACAAGGCGGCGCAGATGGGGGAGATGATCTCGCCGCTGTTCGGCGGCGGCGGCTTCACGCGCACCGGCATCGCGACCATCGTCGACATGAACTCGCTCGAGGTCGATGTCGATGTCAACGAAGCCTACATCGACCGGGTGCGCCCCGGGCAGCCGGCGGTGGCCGTGCTCGACGCGTATCCGCACTGGAAAATCCCGGCCCATGTGATCGCGATCGTGCCCACGGCGAACAAGAGCAAGGCCACCGTGCGGGTGCGTGTCGCGCTCGAGAGCAAGGACCCTCGCATCCTGCCCCAGATGGGCGTGCGCGTCTCGTTTTTGCAGAAGGCGCCGAAGCGGCGCGCCACGGCGCTCCCGGCCGGCATGGTGTGGGTGCCGGCCTCGGCCGTCGTGCGCCGCGGCGGGCGCAGCGTGCTGTTCGTGATCGGCAAATCCCGGGTCCGGGAGCGGGTCGTTACGGCGGGTCCCGTGCGCGCGGGTTTGCGGGCCGTCTCCGGCATCGCCGCCGGTGTCTCCCTCGTGCGCTCGCCGCCGAAGCGACTGCGGGACGGCGAGCGTGTCGCCATCGAATCGGAGTGAGCACACATGAGCGCACTGATCGAGATTCGAAATCTGAGCAAGGTCTACGAGCGGGGTAGGCAGCGCATCGAGGTACTGCACCACATCGACCTCGAGGTGGCGCAGGGGGATTTCGTGGCGCTCATGGGCCCCTCGGGCTCGGGCAAGACCACGCTGCTTAACCTGATCGGCGGCCTGGATTCTCCAACCGACGGCAAGATCGCGGTGGCGGGCAAGCGCATCGATCGGCTCGGTCAGGGACAGCTCGCGCGCTGGCGGGCGGGGCACGTGGGCTTCGTGTTCCAGTTCTACAACTTGCTGCCCATGCTCTCGGCGCAGCGCAACGTGGAGCTGCCGCTGCTGCTGACCAAGCTTCCGGGCGCCAGACGCCGGCAGAACGCGGCCGTGGCGCTGCAGCTGGTCGGCCTCGCCGACCGCGCCACGCACAAGCCCGGCGAGCTCTCCGGCGGGCAGCAGCAGCGGGTCGCGATCGCGCGCGCCATCGTCTCGGATCCGACGCTGCTGGTGTGCGATGAGCCCACCGGAGATCTCGACCGGCAATCCGCCACCGATGTGCTGACGCTGCTGCAGCAGCTCAATCGCGATCACGGCAAGACCATCGTCATGGTGACCCACGATCCGAAGGCCGCGGAGTACGCGAGCCATATTCTGCACCTCGACAAGGGCACCCTGGTCGAGAGCGCCGAAGCCGCCGCATGAAGTACCTGCACCTGATCTGGGCGTCGCTCGCGCGGCACAAGGCGCGCACATTCTTCACGCTCTTGTCGGTCGTGGCCGCGTTCCTGCTGTTCGGGCTGCTCGACTCGGTGAACGGCGCGTTCTCTCAGGCCGGGCACAGCGTGAGGGACGCGCACCGCCTGATCACGACCTCCAAGATGGGCTTGACGTTTACTCTGCCGCTGAGCCTGTACAGCCAGATCCGCGCGGTGCCGGGTGTCGAGGCGGTCACCCACATGAGCTGGTTCGGCGGCTACTACCGGGACCCGAAGAACTTCTTCAGCAACTTCGCGGTGGCGTCGAACTACTTCGATCTGTATCCGGAATTCAAGCTGCCCCCGGCCGAGCTGCGCGCCTACGAGGACACGCGCATGGGGGCGGTCGTGGGCGCGGCGCTCGCCAGGCGCTTTCACTGGACGGTGGGCGATGAGATCCCGCTCAAGGCGAGCATTTTCCCGCAGAAGAGCGGCTCGGGCACCTGGACCTTCGATCTGGTCGGAATCTACCGCGATTCGACGCACAAGGGTCAGGAAAACCAGATGTTCTTTCACTGGAAGTACTTCGACGAGGCCGCCGCGTTCGGCAACGGCCGGGTCGGCTGGTACGTCGAGCAGATCGCCCATCCGAGCCAGTCCGCGCGCATCGCCCGGGCGATCGATGCACTCTCGGCGAACTCCGGTCACGAGACTCTGACACAGACCTCGAGCGCCTTCGCCGCGGACATGGTCAGCCAGTTCGCCGACATCGGGCTCATCGTCCGTTCCATCATGGGAGCGGTGTTTTTCACGCTCATCCTGCTCACCGGCAACACCATGACGCAGGCGGTGCGCGAGCGCATCCCCGAGCTCGGCATTCTGAAGACCCTGGGGTTCTCCAACCGCGGCGTGCTCTCGCTGGTGCTGGCCGAGTCGGTGATGGTGCTTCTGCTCGGCGGGGTCGCGGGCATGGCGCTCGCGGCGGCGGCGGTGAGCCTCATCCAGGCGAAGTACGGGGCGAGCGTGCCGATGCTGCCGGTGGGCGTTTCGGAGTGGCTGCGCAGCGTCGGCCTGATGGCGCTGATCGGCCTGGCGGTGGGCGCGTTGCCGGCGCGCCGGGGCATGCGGCTGCGCGTGGTGGACGCGCTGGCGGGGCGCTGAGGTATGCGCAAGGCATCGCTCGTACTGACGATGTTGTGCGCCGCGGCGATCTGCGTCGCCCTGGGGTGGCTGCCGTGGTGGCTGATCGGCGCGGCCGTGGCCGCTTTCGCAGCATGGCTCGCCGCCACACGCGCGGGCCGGCGCACGGGCGCGATCATCGCCGCGGGGATGGTCAGCCTGCCGCAGCGCCTCGGCGGGGCCTCGGTGGTCGTGGTCGGCATCGCGGGCGTGGTGGGCGTGCTGGTGGCGCTCCTTGCCATGGCCAAAGGGTTCGAATCGACTCTGCACGCGACCGGGAGCGATGATACGGCGATCGTGCTCAGGTCCGGCTCGCTTACCGAGGTCAACTCGGTGCTCGATCAGAGCTCCGTGACGCAGATCAGCGATGAGCCGCAGGTGATGCGCGACGCCCGCGGACAGCCCATCGCCTCGCCGGAGCTGCTCATTGCGGTATCGCTGGCCAGGAAGGGCAGCGGTCTTGCGGCCAATGCCGCGCTTCGCGGCGTGGGGCCGCAAGTCTGGGCGCTGCGGCGCAACGTAAAGATCATCGCCGGCCGGCGCTTCCGCACGGGCCTGAGGGAGCTCATCGTCGGCAAGAACGCGGCGGGGGAGTTCGCGCACACCTCGATCGGCTCGAGGCTCGATCTCGGCGGCCAGCCTTGGAAGGTGGTCGGGGAGTTCGATTCGGGCGACGCGCACGACTCGGAGCTCTGGGCCGACACCAACGTGGTCGGCACGACTTTCCACCGCGGCAGCGATGTCAGCTCGGTCACGGTGCGGCTCGGGAGTCCGAAGCAGTTCGACGCCTTCAAGGCGGCGCTCGCCTCCGATCCGCGGCTGAAGGTGGAGGCGCACACCACTCGGGCGTATTACGCGGGTCAGGCGAAGGGTCTCACCAAGCTCATTCGCATCCTCGGCTCGATCGTCGCCGGCATCATGGGCGTCGGCGCGGCGGCGGGCGCCCTGAACAGCATGTACGCGGCCGTGTCGGCGCGCACGCGAGAGATCGCGACGCTGCGCGCGCTCGGCTTCCGCGGCGGCCCCGTGGTGGCTTCGGTGATGGTCGAGACCATGCTGCTCGCGCTCGCCGGCGGGGTGGCGGGGGCGGGGGCGGCCTGGCTGCTGTTCAACAACTACACCGCCTCCACGATGGGGGCGAACTTCAGCGAAGTGGTCTTCCAGTTCCGCGTGACTGCGCAGCTGCTCGGCAGCGGGCTGCGCTGGGCGCTGGTGATCGGCTTCCTCGGCGGCCTGTTCCCGGCGCTGCGCGCCGCGCGCATGCAGGTGACGGAGGGATTGCGGGAGTTGTAGGCTGAACCGATGGCGCCGGCGGCCTCGAGCGGCTCGTCCTGAGGGGCTTGGGTTGTGCGCAGAAATCGCCGCGGGCGCGCCCGCGCCCTTCTACCGCCCCGGCGGGTGCGCACGCGGTGCCGGCAGAACGAGGGCGATGACGCCGAAGGCGGGGTTGTCGTAGTAGTTGCGCTGGTAGAAGCGCACACGGCGCATCTCGCTCAGCACGAAGGTGGTGCCGGGCGCGGCGCCGAGGCCGGCGGGCGGGCGCGCCATGGCGTAATCGAGTGTCATGCCGAGGTGCAGGAAGGCGCCGCGCTCGAAATACACCTCGCCCGTGAGGCCAGGGACGTCGATGCCGAGCTGCTGCAGCGTGAAGCCGGCATTGGTGCCCCAGTCGCTCGCGGTCTGCTCCCAGGCGGCATGCGCCACGACGCGATAGTCGCGGCTGCCGCGCAGGATGGCGGCGAGGGACCTCAGCCGGTACTGCGAGGGGGGCAGCAGGTCAAGCAGCTGTCCGAGGTTCGAGCCGCTCGCCGCCTCCCCGCCCGTCACGGTGGGCGCCATGCCGGTCTCCGCGGCCCAGTCCTCCGGGCTCCCGAGCGCCACCAGCGCGCGGAAAATGACGATCTCGATGTAATACGCTCTGCGGTGAGCGCTCGGGTCGCCGACCGAATCGGCGGCGGCAGAGCCGGCGGCGGCCGCGGGCGGTGCCTGAGGGCTCGCCTGGGCGGGCGGCGCGGGTCGCGTCGCAGCCCGACCTTGTTGTGTGGCAGGTGCGGGGAGCGGGGCGGAAGCGGCCTGCCCTGCGGTCACGGCGAGTGCAAGCAGTGCAGTGAGGCATGAAAGAGCGCGGTATTTCATCCGCGCAGTCTACCCGAAGGGGTTCAGTCCGGTCTTGCCGGGCGGCCGCCCAGGCGTTTCATGAGCGTGGTCGCGAACTCGAAGCGCGCCTCCTCATCCGGCAGCGCGCGCGCGATGCGCAGCTTCAGCGGCCCCTCCAGCCGGTACTCCCGCGGCGCCTGCTGCATCAGCTTCACCAGCACGGCGGGCTCGATGGCGGTGCGCTGCTCGAAGGTCACGGCGCCGCCGGCGGGCCCGAGGTCGAGGCGGCGGATGCCGAGCGCGCGGGCGGTGAGCTTCAGCCGTGCGAGGCGGATCAGGCGCTGCGCGGCCTCGGGCGGGGGGCCGAAGCGGTCGTGGATCTCCGCCGCGAGCTCATCGAGCGCCTCGGGGCCCGCGGCCGCCGCGATGCGCTTGTAAAGCCCGAGGCGCACGTGCACGTCGCCGATGAAGCTCTCCGGCAGGAACGCCGGCAGGCGCAGCTCCACCTCCGTCGCCGCCGCCAGCGGCCTCATCAGGTCGGGCTCGCGACCGGCCTTCAACGCCGCCACCGCCTCCTCGAGCAGATCGAGGTACATCGCGAGGCCGATCTCGGACATCTGGCCGCTCTGGTGCTCGCCGAGCAGCTCCCCGGCGCCGCGGATCTCGAGGTCGTGGGTGGCGAGCGCAAAACCCGCGCCGAGCTCCTCCATCGACTCGATGGCCTCGAGCCGCTTGGCCGCATCGCCGCTCAGCGCGCGCCGCGGCGGGGCGATCAGGTAGGCGTAGGCCCTGTGGTGCGAGCGTCCGACACGCCCGCGCAGCTGGTGCAGCTGCGCGAGCCCCATGTGATCGGCGCGGTTGATGATGATGGTGTTGGCCGTCGGCACGTCGATGCCGCTTTCGATGATGATGGTGCACAGCAGCAGATCGAAGCGCCGGTGGTAGAAGTCCACCATCAGCTGCTCCAGATCGCGCTCGCGCATCTGGCCGTGACCGATGCGCAGGCTCGCCTCCGGGACCAGGGCCTGCACGTCGGCGGCGATTTTCTCGATGGTGCGGATCTCGTTGTGCACGAAATAAATCTGCCCGCCGCGGCGCAGCTCGCGCAGCACCGCCTCGCGCAGCGTCGGCCCGTGCCACTCGATGACGAAGGTCTTGATGGCGAGCCGCTCGGCCGGCGGTGTGGTGATGAGCGACAGATCGCGCAGCCCGCCGAGCGCCATGTTGAGCGTGCGGGGGATGGGCGTCGCGGTGAGCGTCAGCACGTGGACGTTGGCGCGCAGCGCCTGCAGCCGCTCCTTGTCGCGGACCCCGAAGCGCTGCTCCTCGTCGACGATCAGCAGCCCGAGGTCCTTGAATTGCGCGTGTGCGTGCAACAGCCGATGCGTGGCGATCACGATGTCGACCGTGCCGCGCTCGAGCCCCTCGAGCGTCGCGCGGGTTTCCTTGGCGTTGCCGAAGCGGGAAAGTCCCTCGATGCGCACCGGCCAGTCGGCGAAGCGGTCGCGGAAGTTGGTGAGGTGCTGCTGCGCGAGCAGCGTCGTCGGCGCGAGCACCGCGACCTGCTTGCCCGATTGCACCGCGGCAAACGCCGCGCGCATGGCGACTTCCGTCTTGCCGAACCCGACATCGCCGCACACGATCCGGTCCATGGGCCTGGCGCTGCCAAGGTCCGCGAGCACCTGCCGGATCGCTTCGCGCTGGTCGTCGGTTTCCTCGAAAGGGAACGCTTCGGCGAAGGCGCGGTAGTCGGCCTCCTCGAGCGTGAGCCTCAGGCCCGGGTGAGCCTTGCGGCGCGCGTAGAGGTCGAGCAGCTCCGCGGCCACGTCCCGGATCTGCTCGGCGGCGCGCTTGCGCGCCTTGGCCCACTGGTCGGTGCCGAGCTTGTGCAGGGGCGCGCTCTCGGGCGCCGAGCCGGTGTAGCGGGTCACCAGATGCAGGGCGTGCACCGGCACGTACACCCGGTCGCCGCCCTGATACTCGAGCACCAGGAACTCCCCGGCCTGACCGGCCACCTCCATCGGCTGCAGGCCGACGTAACGGCCCACACCGTATCCCTCGTGCACCACCGGGGCGCCGGGGCTGAGGTCCTGCAGGTCGCGCAGAATGGCTTCCGGGTCGGCCGCGGCGCGCTTGCGGCGGCGCTCCTGGCGGGCGCGCGCACCGAACAGCTGCGCCTCGGCGATCAGCGCGAGCGGCGGCTCGCTGAGCCACAGGCCCGTCAAGTCGCCGGCCACGCACAGGGTGAGGGCGGAAGAGTCCGCGAGGAACTCATCCCAGCCGCGCACCAGCCGTACGGGCAGGCCGTGGGTGCGCAGCAGCTCCTGCAGCACCTCGCGCCGGCCGGGGGAGTCGGCGGCGATCAGCGCCCGGCCGCCGAAGGCGCCGAGGAACCGCTCGAGCGCCTCGAGCGGCCGCTCGGCGTGCATCTGCGCGCGCAACTCCTCTGGCACGAGCGCCGGGAAGATGCGCACCGCATCCGCCTCGGCAGGCGCGGCCGCGGGCTGGCGGTCGAGCGTGATGGAGGCGAAGCGCATCAGCTGCGCGGCGAGGGCCGCCGGGTCGATGAACAGCTCCGCCGGAGCGAGCACCGGCCGCTCGATGTCGTGCCGACGCTCCTCATAGCGCGTCTCGATGTCGCCCCAGGCCCCACCGAGCGCCTCGGGCAGCGCCGCATCGCGCACGATCACCGCGTTCGCCGGCAGATAATCGAGCAGGGTGGCCGTCTGCTCGAAAAAAAGCGGCAGGTAGAACTCCACGCCCGCCGGTGCCATCCCCTCGCTCACCCCTCGATACACGGCCGAGCGCATCGGCTCGCCCTCGAATCGGGTGCGGAAGCGGCGCCGGAACTCGCGCACGGCTTGCGGATCGAGAGGCAGCTCGCGCGCCGGCAGCAGTTGCACACGCTCGATCGTCGCGAGCGAGCGCTGCGACTCCGGATCGAAGCTGCGGATGGCCTCGATCTGCTCATCGAACAGGTCGATGCGCAGCGGCTGCTCCGTGCCCATGGGAAACACATCGAACAGCGAGCCGCGCACCGCGAACTCCCCCGGGCTTCTCACCTGGCTCACGCTCGCGTAGCCCGCCTCGGTCAGACGCTGGCGAAGCGGCTCGAGCGCAAGAGTCTGGCCGCGCGCGAGCTCGAACGCCCGGGCCTGCACGTACTGCTTGGGTGGCAGGCGCTGCAAGAGCGTGTCGGCCGCGACGATCAGGCAGCCGTGCTTGCGCTGCGGCAGCTCGTAAAGAGTGCGCAGGCGCCGGGAGATGATGTCCGGGTGGGGCGAGAACAGGTCGTAGGGCAGCACTTCCCAGTCGGGGAAGGTGAGCGGCGCGAGACGCTCACCGGCGAAGAACGTGATCTCAGCCGTCAGCCTCGCGAGCTCGCGGGCCGCATCGACCACTACGACGTACAGTTTCTGGTCGGAGCGGATGGCTTCGGCAAGCGCGAGCGCGGTGGCACTGCCGTGCAAGTGATGCCAGCGCAGGTGCCGCCGGGCGGCGCCCGGGACGGGCGGGTCGAGAATGTTCAAACGGCGACTGGAACTTCCGTGATCTGAAGACGCGGAGCGGCCGGCACGCAGTATATATCGATTGCGCCGGAGCGGCCGCGCAGCTGCATCGGCGGCAGGGCCGTCGCGCCGACATCGAAGCCGAGCTCATCGAGGGATAGCTTGAGCGCGCGGGAGAAGAGCATCTCCCCGGCGCGGGCCCGCTGGCAGAGCCGCGCGGCCACGTTGACCGTATCGCCGATGAGCGTGTAGCTCATGTAGGAGCTCGAGCCGATATTGCCGGCGACGACATCCCCTTCGTTGATGCCGATCCCGAGCCCCGCCTCGACCCCATAGCGCTGCCGCCACGAGCCTGCGAGCGCCGCGAAGTTGTGCAGCATCTCCTGCGCCGCGCGCACCGCCCGGCGGGCGCTGTCGGGCTGCTCGAGCGGCACCCCGAACCCGAGCATCAGGCAGTCGCCGGCCATGTGAAAGACCGTGCCATCGTGGCGCAGCGTGATCTCGGTGAGCAGCGAGAAGTACTCGTTGAGCAGCGGCACCACCTGGCGAGGCTCCAGGCGCTCGGACAGGCCCGTAAAGCCGCGCAGGTCCGCAAACAGCACGACCGCATGCGCGCGCAGGTCGTCGGCGGACAGCAACGTCTCGCGCAGCTGCACGTCCTCGAGGATCTTCTCCGCCAAAGAGGGAGAGACGTAGCGCAGCACGGCGCGGCGCAGCACTTCCTCGCGGCGGCGAACCTCGGCCTTGAGGTGTGCCTGGGCCAGCTGGTGTCTCACGGCACCGGCTTCGACCAGCTCCTCGATGTTGAGCGACGCATCGATGACCAAGGGGGCTTCCTGGAGTTCTTCTTTCACGAGCGAGGGTACCATAATCCCGCCGGCGCATGTCGGCATATCGCGACAATGAAGCACGTCCACGCGTGCTCTAGTTTGACGGCCGCGGCGGGCGGGAACTTGAGGGAACGGGACGCGGATCACGGTCCCGGGGGCGGCTGTGGCGCCCGGCGCGAAGGAACCTGCCGCCGCGGGGAGCCGGGCAGGGTGCCCGGCTGCGCAGCGTCCTCTAGCGCGAGCCGTGCACCACCGCGTCGATGACGCGGTTGTACTCGAAGTAGACCGAGTAGCCGGGGTAGTTCCAGCGCGTGATCGGCGGATGCTCGCCGACGGCGGGGTAGCGTTTTTCAGGGTGCCCGAAGCGCGCCTCGACCTGGCGCATGGTCTGGCCCCACTGCGGGCGCGGGACGGAGGACGGTGCAATCATCAACCGTCCGTTCACGACGATCGTCTCGGCCGACGCCGCGGTCACCGCGCAACCGACCACCAGTGCCAGGAGTGTTCGAGCACGCATCAGCGCACCTCCTCGGGCTCGGGACTATACACCCGGCGCCGGCCCCTCCAAGCCGCCGCGCGCGGCCGGGCCGGGATTCTGTGACGCGTCTCAAGGAGCGGGGCGCGGGCGGACTATGGTTAAATGCCCGCAATGTTTCATCCGTTGTCGCTGTTCGTGGGCTGGCGCTACGTGCGCGCCCGCTCTCACAAGTTCTTCGTCTCATTCATCACCTGGACCTCCCTTGCCGGGGTGTGCGTCGGGGTCGCGGCCCTGATCGTCATCCTTTCGGTGATGAACGGCTTTGAGAGCGACTTGAGATCACGGCTCCTGGCCCTCGACGCCGATGCCCGCGTCGTCACGCGCGACCCCGGGCAGCGCTCCGGCTCGGCGAGCCCGGCGCAATGGCGCGCGGCCGAGAAGGCGATCCGCGCAACCGCAGGCGTGACCGGCGTCGCCCCCTACGCGCAGCTGCAGGCGCTCGCGGTGCGCACCCCGCAGATGTTGCCGGTGCTGCTGCGCGGCATCGATCCGAAGCTCGAGCCTTCCGTGAGCGGCCTGGCCGGCGCCCTCAAGGCGGGCAGGCTCTCGGACCTCGCCCCCGGGAGCGACCGCGTGATCATCGGTGAGGTGATCGCCGAGGAGCTCGGCCTCGAGCCCGGAAGCAGGATGACGCTGCTCATTCCCGCCGTGACCGCCGGCGGGCTGCCGGTGCCGCAACTGCGTCGATTCAGGGTCGCCGGCGTGTTCTCGGTCGGGCTCGCCGATAGCGATGCGACGCTGGTGTTCGCCAACATCCACGATGTGCGCGCCCTGCTGCCCCCCGGCGGCCTCGATCAGGGATTGCACGTGCGCTATCGCAACCCGCTCGATGCGCCGCGGATCTCGGCCCGGCTGCGCGCCCGTCTGCCGAAGCGCTTTCGGGTGATCGACTGGACGCAGGACAACGCGGCCTACTTTCGCGCCATCCGCATCGAGAAGACCATGATGTCCATGATCCTGCTGCTGATCGTGGCGGTGGCCGCCTTCAACATCGTCGCCATGCTGGTAATGGTGGTGAACGACAAGCGCACCGACATCGCCATTCTGCGCACCTTCGGCGCGTCCCCGCGCCGGGTGCTCGGCATCTTTCTCACCCAGGGACTCACGATCGGCTGGCTGGGGGTGGCCCTCGGCGTGGCGCTCGGTCTGACGCTCGCCTGGCACGTCGATCCGGTGGCGGCGTTCCTGCAGAGCACCTTCGGCTTTCAGATCTTCAACGCCCACGTCTACTACATCACCGCCATCCCTTCGGTGGTGAAATGGAGCAACGTCGTGACGATCGGCGCTGCGGCGCTGCTGCTGACCGCGGCGGCCACCGTGTATCCGGCGGTGCGCGCCGCCCGCACCTCTCCGGCCGAAGCGCTGCGCTACGAGTAGGCATTCGATGCAAACCCCGTACGAATGGATGATCGGCACGCGCTATCTGCGCTCGACGCACCGGCGCGGCTTCGTCTCCTTCGTGGCGCTGATGTCGGTCTGCGGCCTGGGGCTCGGGGTGGCCACGTTGATCGTGGTGCTCTCGGTGATGAACGGCTTCGGGCGCGAGCTGCGCAGCCGCATCCTCAGCGTCACCTCGGATGCGACCATCATGGGGCTGCAGGGCACCATCACCGATTGGCAGGCCGTGCAGGGGCGGATCGAGCGCCAGCGGCACGTGCTGGCGGTGGCCCCTTACATCGAGCAGCACGCCATGCTCGCTCACGGGCAGCGCATCGCCGGCGCATCGGTGCGCGGCGTGCTGCCCGCGCAGGAGATCCGCGTCACCTCGCTGGCGCGCCACCTCGAGGCGGGCAGCCTCCGCGACCTGCGCCCGGGCCGCTACGGCGTGATCCTCGGCGTCGATCTGGCGCGCGCGCTGGATGTGCGGGTGGGCCAATCGGTCGTGGTGATCGCTCCGGAGGGCATCGCCACTCCCGCGGGACTCGTGCCGCGGATGCGCAGATTCAAGGTGGTCGGACTGTTTCACTCCGGCATGTACCAGTACGACCGGGGGCTCGCGCTGATCGATCTGACGGACGCATCGAGGCTGTTTGGTCTCGGGCCCGACGAGGTCACCGGCATGCGCCTGCGGCTCGATGATCCCTGGCAGGCCCCGCAAGTGGTGCGCAAGGTGGCCTATGCCCTCGGCGGCGCCGGCTATTACGTGAGCGACTGGACGGACAAGCACATCAACTTCTTCCGCTCCATCGAGAGCACCAAGTCGATGATGTTCGTGATTCTGTCGATGATCGTGGCGGTGGCGGCGTTCAACATCGTCGCCACGCTGGTCATGATCGTGAAGGAGAAGCAATCCGACATCGCGATCCTGCGCACCTTCGGCGCCCGCCCGGTCAACGTGCTCGCCCTGTTCGCGGTGCAGGGCATGCTGATCGGGCTCGCCGGCACGGTGCTCGGGGCGGGGCTCGGGGTGCTCATCTCCGATCACCTCGAGGCGCTCGTGGCGGCGCTCGAGCGGCTGCTGCACACCCGCTTTCTCAATCCTCAGGTGTACTACATGAGCGAACTGCCGGCTTACGTGCAGGGATCCGATGTGCTGCGCGTCTGTGGCGTGGCGTTCCTGCTGTGCGCGCTCGCTACGGTCTATCCGGCTTGGCGTGCCGCGCGCACCGCCCCCGCGCAGGCGTTGCGGCATGAGTAACGTGGTGCTCGAGGCGCGCGGGGTCGGCAAGAGCTTCGAGCAAGGCCCCGTGACGCTCGAGGTGCTTCGAGGCGTGGAGCTCAGGATCGGCGCGGGCGAGCGGCTCTCGATCGTCGGGGCGTCCGGGTCCGGCAAGACGACGCTGCTGCAGATTCTCGGCGGCCTCGACCGTCCGAGCAGCGGCCAGGTCATGATCGATGGGCGCGACATACACGCGCTCACCGAGAGGCAAAGGGGCGAGCTGCGCAACCACACGCTCGGCTTCGTCTACCAGTTCCATCACCTGCTGCCGGAGTTCTCGGCGCTCGAGAATGTCGCCATGCCGCTGCTGGTGCGTCGCATGAGGGTGGCCGAGGCTCGCGAGCGGGCGCGCGAGCTGCTCGGGCGCGTCGGACTGGCGGGGCGGCTCGCTCACCGGCCCCATCAGCTCTCGGGCGGGGAGCGCCAGCGCGCGGCGGTGGCGCGCGCCCTGGTCACGCACCCGAAGATCGTCCTCGCCGATGAGCCGACCGGCAACCTCGACGGGGCCAATGCCGAGCAGGTGTTCGAGTTGATGCTCGAGCTCAATCGGGAGCGGGGCACGAGCCTGGTCGTCGTGACCCACGACCCGCGTCTCGCGGCGCGGATGGAGCGGACCTACGAGCTTCTCGAGGGCAGGCTGGCGGAGCGTGTCAAAGCAATGCGCAGTGACGCGATCGATAGCGCCGTCTGACCTGCCAGCGCCACAGCAGCCGCAGGCCCACCCAGCCGATCAGCCCGGCCACGACGGAGCAGGTGAGGCAGCCGACCAGAAACGGCCGCCACACCGGCCCGAGGCCGTATTGAAGCCACGTGAAGCTCAGTTGAAACGCGAAGGGGTGCATCGGGGCGCCGAGCAGCAGCGTCCCCACCCGGTAGGCAAGATAGTAAAGCGGCACCATGGTGAGCGGATTGTTGACGAGCCAGATCGTCGCGTAGATCGTCGGCACGTTGAGCCGCCAGGTGAGCGCCACCAGCCCGGCGACCAGCGAGTGCACCGGCAGGGGGATGAAGCTGATGGCGAGCGCCCACCCCAGGGCGCCGGCGACCGCCCGCCGGTGCACGGCCCACAGCCGCGGGTCCATCAGCCGGTCGCCGAACACGCGCAGCACCCGGTGGTTTTCCAGGAACTGCGGGGAGGGTAGGATCTTCTTCAGCAGGCGGCGTGGCATGTTCCGTGAACTGTATCATGGCGACCCCGGCGGCGCTTCGGGGGCGCACCGCCCTCCTGTATGATGTCCCCCGCCAACCAATGGGGTCGATTGATGTGGGAAATCGTGCGGGCCGGCGGCCCGCTCATGTGGCCGATCATTTTCTGTTCGATCGTCTCGGCGGCGATCGTGTGCGAGCGGCTCTGGACGCTGCAGGACAGGCGCGTGCTGCCGGCCGAGCTGCCCCGCAAGGTCTGGCATCTCATCGAGACCGGCCAGGTCACCGATAAGGTCATCGCGGCGCTCGAGCAGCACTCGCCGCTCGGACGGCTGCTTGCGGTGGGGCTCGCCAACCGTCATCGCTCGCACGAGATGCTGATGGAGCGCCTGGAGGATGCGGGCCGGCACGTGGTGTACGAGCTCGAGCGCTTTCTCAACACCCTCGGCACCATTGCGGGCGTCTCGCCGCTTCTCGGACTGCTCGGCACCGTCACCGGCATCATCCGCTCATTCGACGCCATCCGTGCCGGTGGCATGGGCAATCCCGAGGCGCTCTCCGGCGGCATCGCCGAGGCGCTGGTGTGCACCGCCGCCGGCCTGTGCGTGGCCATTCCGTCCCTGATCGCCTACCGGTACCTGCGCGGCAAGGTCGAGCGGCTCGTCGTCGAGATGGAAAAGCACGCGCTGCGCATGGCGGATGCGCTGGAGGCGGCGGCCGGCGCGGGGCAGAGCGGGCCCGCCCGCCTCGAGACGCCCGAGACCTCCGACACGGCGCCGGTGGCCGCACGCCTAGTGCGGACATGAACCTCAATCCGCGGCGCCACGAGGAGCCGGAGATCAACGTCGTCTCGCTGATCGACGTCGTGCTGCTCCTGGTGGTGTTCTTCATGCTCTCGAGCAAGTTCTCGGAGGAGGGGCGGCTGCAGGTGCGCCTGCCGCACGCGAGCGCGGTGCCGAGCGCGACCTCACAGCCCGAGCCGCTGGTGGTCACCGTGACCGAGAGGGGCGATTACCTGGTCAACGGGCGCGAGCTCATCAATTCCAGCCCCGATACGCTGCGCTCGGCGCTGATCAGACAGGCCGGCGCCGATCGTGACATGATCGTCACCATCCGCGCCGATGCGCGCGCGACCCAGCAGTCCGTGGTCACGGCGATGGACGTGCTCGGGGCGCTCGGGTTCGTGAGGCTGCAGATCGCCACGATCAAGACGCGCGCGGAGGGCGGGCCTTGAGCCGGGACGCGGCCCCCCCGGCGCAGCAAAGCGCCGCCGCCACCTACCGGCGCCTGCTCGGGTATCTGAAACCTCACAAGGGCGTGTTCGCCCTGGGGCTGCTCGGCGGGACGGTGTACGCGGCCAGTACCGCCGCCCTGGCCTATCTCGCCCAGCACCTCGGGGACACGCTCGCCCATCCCGATCCGCGCATGATCCTGTGGATTCCGGTCGCGCTGGTGGTGCTGTTCGTCGGCCGCGGCATCGGCAACTTCACCCAGACCTATTTCATGGGCCTGGTGGGCCGCAACGTCGTCAAGCGGTTTCGCTCGCAGATCTTCGGGCGCGTGCTCGATCTGCCGGTCGCGTTCTTCGACCGGCATGCCGTCGGCTCCCTGCTGTCCCGGCTGACCTACAACAGCGAGCAGGTCGGCCGGGCCTGCACCTACTCGATCGTGATCCTGGTGCGCGCCGGCCTCACCATCGTCTTCCTGATCGGTTATCTGATTTGGCTCAATGCGCCTCTGACGGCGATCCTGCTCGTCATGGGCCCGCTCGTCATCTGGCTGGTGTCGGTCATCAATCGCCATTTTCGCCGTTATGGCCGGCGCATCCAGGACTCGATGGAGGATGTGACCCGGCTCGCCAAGGAAAGCTTCGAGTCCCAGCGCCTGGTGAAGGTCTACGGGGCGCAGGCGCACCTCGACCGGCAGTTCGAGCAGGTCAACGAGCAGAACCGGCTCTCGAACATGAAGTTCATCCTCACCAACGGGCTGTCCAACCCCGCGGTGCAGATGGTGACCGCCGTCGGGGCGGCGGTCGTGCTCGCGCTCACGATCCGCAGCCGGGTGCAGGGAGAGATGACCCTCGGGGAGCTGCTGGGGTATTTCGCCGCGCTCGCCAGCCTCTCGCAGCCGGTGCGCGAGGTGGTGAGCCAGTCCGGTCCCATCCAGCAGGGCGTCGCCGCCGCGCAAAGCCTGTTCGAGCTCACCGACGAGCCGGGGGAGCCCGACACCGGCACATACAGCGTCGAGCGCGTGCGCGGAGACGTCGAGTATCGCGCCGTCGGGTTCTCCTACCCGCGGGGGGGGGACGCCGCGCTGCGCGAGATCTCGCTGCGGGTTCCCGCAGGCTCGAACATCGCCATCGTCGGCCGCTCAGGCAGCGGCAAGTCGACTCTGGTGAGCCTTCTGCCGCGCTTCTACGACGTTACGGCGGGCTCCATCCTCATCGACGGGCGTGACCTGCGCGACTACGACCTGAAGTGCCTGCGCAGGCAGATCGCGGTGGTGAGTCAGGAGGTCACGCTGTTCGATGACAGCATCCGCAACAACATCACTTTCGGCCGCCAGGTGCCGGAGGAAGCGGTTCTGCGCGTCGCCGAAGCCGCCCATGTGCTGCAATTCACCGCCGGGATGGCGCAAGGACTCGACACGCTGATCGGGGATCGCGGGACGTTGCTCTCGGGCGGTCAGCGCCAGCGGATCGCCATCGCGCGGGCGCTGCTGAAGGATGCGCCCATCCTCATTCTGGACGAGGCGACCTCGGCGCTCGATACGCAGGCCGAGCGGCACATCCAGGCGGCGCTCGTCAACCTGATGCGCAACCGCACGACTTTCGTCATCGCCCACAGACTCTCGACCGTGGAGCAGGCCGATTGCATCGTCGTGCTCGACGCCGGCAAGGTGGCGGAGATCGGCTCGCACGCGCAGCTGCTCGAGCGCGGCGGCCTGTACGCGCAGCTGCATCGGCTGCAGTTCAGCGACTGACGGCGCAACGATGATCGAGGCGTGGCTGAACCGCCGATGGTACGCCAGCGCAGGCGTCCCGGCGCTGCAGCCTCTCGGCTGGCTCTATGGGGCGGCCGTATCGGCACGCCGCCTCGCGTTCCGGCGAGGGTGGCGGCGCAGCCGCTGCGCGGGCGTCCCGGTGGTGGTGATCGGCAACCTGACGGTCGGCGGCACGGGCAAGACGCCGCTTGCCATCTGGCTCGCGACGCAGCTCACTCAGCGGGGGATCCGCGTCGGGTTGGTGTCGCGGGGCCATGGGCGCGCCTCGAGCGGGGTGCGGCTGGCGGCAGAGCAGTCGAGCTGGCGTGATCTGGGCGATGAGCCGCTGCTGCTTTACCGGCGTACCCGGTGCGCCACCGCGG
The DNA here is from genome assembly GCA_021792755.1 of Pseudomonadota bacterium. GTDB lineage: Bacteria > Pseudomonadota > Gammaproteobacteria > Steroidobacterales > Steroidobacteraceae > 13-2-20CM-66-19. The sequence continues at coordinate 82,842 of JAJYUA010000003.1, read as the reverse complement.
TCGCGCGTGATCGCGTGGCGGCGGCCGCGGCGCTCGTCGAGCGCGGGGCGCAGGTGATCCTCGCCGACGATGGCCTGCAGCATCTGCCGCTCGAGCGAAATTGCGAGATCGTGGTGGTCGACGGCAGCCGCGGGTTCGGCAACGGCCGGCTGCTGCCGGCGGGCCCTCTGCGCGAGCCGCTCTCCCGGCTGCGCACCGTGGATGCACTGGTCGTCAACGGCCCGCTCGAGCACCCCTCGCTGCGCGCCGGCGAAGTGTGCCGCGAGGCGATGCGGATGACGCTGGTGCCCGGGCGCCCTCGGCGGCTCGATTCGGGGCAGACCCGTCCGCTCGAGTCCTTCGAGGGGCCGGTGCACGCCGTTGCGGCCATCGGCCACCCCGAGCGCTTCTTCCGCGCGCTCGCCGCGCACGGCCTCACGCCGGTGCCGCACCCGTTTCCCGATCATCACCCCTTGAGCGCCGCCGAGCTCGATTTCGGCGACGATCGCCCGGTGCTCATGACGGAAAAGGATGCCGTAAAATGTGCTCAGCCCGCGAACCCGCGCCTGTGGTACGTGCCGGTGGAGGCGTGCTTCAGCGATGCCGACGCGCAACGGCTCATCGGGCTCGTGATGCGCAAGATCGACTCACCGTCATACCCCAGGAGCCAGCGCCGTGGACGTCCGTCTGCTTGAGATACTCGCCTGCCCCATCTGCAAGGGCAGCCTGCTTTACCGCCGGGAGGCCGAAGTGCTCGTGTGCCGCATGGACCGGCTCGCCTATCCCATCCGCGACGGGGTGCCGGTGATGCTGGAGGAGGAAGCCCGCCAGCTCGCCGCCGACGATCCGTTGCTCGGGCACTGAGCGCGGAGCCGGCCGTTGTTTCACATCGCCATTCCCGCCCGTGCGCACTCCACGAGGCTGCCCGGCAAGGCGCTCAAGCCCCTGCGCGGCAAGCCCATGATCCAGTGGGTGTACGAGAAGGCGAGCGCCGCGGGCGCGGCCGATGTGCTGATCGCGACGGACGACCCGGCCATCGTGAGCGCCGCACGGACCTTTGGCGCCGCGGCGCGCCTGACGGGGCGGCACCACGCCTCGGGCACCGACCGCATTGCGGAGCTCGCGGCGCTCGAGCGGTGGGCGGAAGAGGATATCGTCGTCAACGTCCAGGGGGACGAGCCGCTCATTCCCCCGGGCAACATCGGCCAGGTGGCCGCGCTGTTGGAATCGCACCCCGAGGCATCGCTCGCAACGCTCGCCACTCCCATCGAATCGCAGGCCGAGCTGCTCGATCCCAATGTGGTGAAGGTCGTCTGTGACGAGCGCGGGCGGGCGCTTTATTTCAGTCGCGCGCCCGTGCCGTGGGATCGCGACGGAGCCTCGGCGGGCGGCGCGCCGTTCACGGGTGCGCGCCGTCACGTGGGCATCTATGCGTATCGGGTGGCGGCGCTGAAGCGCCTGGCCTCGCTCGAGCCGACCGCGCTCGAGGCGCGAGAGAAGCTCGAGCAATTGCGCGCGCTGGGGCACGGCATGATCATCCAGGTGGCCGATTGCCGGGAACGTCCCGGCCCGGACGTCAATACGGCGCAGGACTTCGAGCGCATCGAGGCGCTCATGGGCTGAGCGGCGCGGCGCTCGAGATATCTTCAGATCGCGCAAGTTGTGTTACAACGGTGACGGAACTTTGCGGTCCGGCGGCGCGTCAACCGGGTATGCTAGGGCGCGTTGCGCGCGGCAAGGCTGTGGGTCGGACATGAACGGTGTGTGGCTATCGGGCGTTTCCCGCCGGCGCGGCGCCCTGGGGCTCGCGGCTCTGGCAGCGCTCCTCGGGCTCTCGGGCTGCGCCACCGTTGCGCCGCGGTCCGCTGCGGTGGCGTATCGCCTGCGGCGACCCGATACGACGGTCTACGCCTATCCGATGCGCCACCAGTCGCGGCGAGAGCAGAGTCGCGACCGCTACGAATGCGCCGTGTGGGCGGTGCACCAGAGCGGCTTCGACCCCAGCGCCCCGGGAGTGCCGGTGTACGACCGGGTGACCGTCCAGGGTCCGCCGCCGGGCACCGATACCGCCCTCGGGGCGGTGGCGGGCGCCGTGCTCGGTGCGGCGATCTCCAATCCCTGGGACCGGGGGTCCGGGGCGGTGTTCGGGGCGCTCACCGGCGCCATGATCGGCAGCATGGGCGATGCCGCCAATGCCCAGGCGAACCAACAGGCCCGGCAGGATGCAAGCGACCAGGCGTATCAGGCGCAGCGGGAGCTGGACCATAAAGCGCGTGACTACCGCCGGGCGCTCACGGCGTGCCTGGAAGCACGCGGGTACGCCGTAAAATAGACCGTCCCACGAACCCGTCGGCGAGCGCTGGGCCGGGCGATCGGCACGCGCACGCCAGAACCCGAGGACGGCATGGATTCGGGCTTGGGATGCCAGGCATCGAGGCCCGCGACGGGGTGCCCGTAGCCGCTGAGAGTCTCTGACCCCGGTGATCGAGCGCCGCCCTGCTCGCCGCGCTTTTTCAGACGGCGGGTCGAGACTTCCCGCGTTTTCGCTGCCCAGCGCCTATCGGCCCATAGGTCACGAATGCGCCGGTTCGGCGCGACAGGCACGATGGGACTGAACGCAGGGGCGCGTACCGGAGCGATTCGCACACCACCGGCGTGCTGGATGCGGGACTTGGCGCCTCACAGGTGATGCAGCTGCGCCGCGAGCTCGCCGGTCGCACCCTCGCCAGGCGTGCCCGGCCGGGCAGCCGGGCTTGGCTGCAAGAGGCAGGGCCCATCATGGCACGCTTGATCGCCCCGGAGCACCGAGCACATCGCACGCGCGAAACGCGAGCAGAGCAAACCCGGCTCGACTGTGTGGGACACAGTTACCGGACGCGCAAACCGCGGATTTCTTTGACCTCTCGAATAGTCTCGAAACCGGCGGTCCATGAGACAATTCCGCGCCACTTCAACTTGCCGAGGATAGTGGATGGCCCTCCATCTCTCTTTGCTCGAATGGCTTTTGCTGCTCGTCATCTTATTGGAGGGAGTCGCCATCCGGGTGGTATCGCGTCACTGGAACGCCCATCGGCGGGCCAAGCGTGAGGAAGGTCGGGGAAAACCATGGTTGCTGCGCCGCGTGCCCGTAGACGCCCTCGATCCGGTATTCGCGACGCCAAACCCAAGGCTGGGACATACTACTGCCACGGAAGTCGCGTTTATCAGCATTGGGCAGACACCCGTCGTGGGTGCGCCGTCAGACTACGAGTCCTGGATTCTCGCGGTACTCTCCCGACAGGCGCTCAACATGTTCGAATTCGGCACCTGCACAGGCCGTACCACATATCTCTGGGCACGAAACTCGTCCCCGAGCGCCAGGGTGCACACCATCACGCTGCATCCGGACCAACTGGACACGTATCGCGGCGATGCAGACGACAATCCCGATGATCAGGCCGACGCATTGCACGAATCCTCCTTCCAGACATTCGTGTACAGCGGCACCGACGTCGAGCGCAAGATCGTGCAGCTATACGGCGACAGCAAAGCCTTTGACCACCACCCGTTCAAAGGACAATTCGATCTCATCTTCGTCGACGGCTCGCATGCCCGCTCCTATGTCGAAAGCGATTCCGAAAAGGCGCTGCAGATGCTCAAGCCGGGCGGCGTCATTCTATGGCACGACTATCGTGGCGCACACCGCTCCGGCGGCGTGTTCGATGCGCTCAATGCACTGGGAACGACGCTGCCCCTCATGCACATCGAGGGCACTTCGTTGGTTGCCTATCGCTCACCTCAATGACAGTCGTCTTGTGAGGCACGATGCGCTCTTCGGCCGGGCTCGGCCGAAGGCCGCCCCTCCGATGCGCGAGTATTGCTGAATCAACTCGGCGTTCACAGTGTTCTGTGAGTCGGTGCCCAACCAGTACCTGTACGGGCCGTGTCGCGAAGGTGGGGCAAATCCGAAGAGGGCGCAGCCTGCGGGATTGAGTCGCGACGGCGCCGCGACGGTGTCCCTGCGCAGCTCAGGTTGCAGGCATCCCGGTGCGCATCGGGGCGGTACACTGTCACCGCGACCAAGCCGATGGGCCTGCCGCAGCAGGGCTCGCGGCAGATTCACGGTGTGCGCATCGGGCTGCCGCTGGAGCGCGTGCGCAGACGCCGGCGCGGGTGTCGTCGCGGTGAGGGGGATGGTAGGGGCACACGGCGCGCTTGCGGGTTGCCCCGTCGGAACTCGGCGGCGCGGTCGGGATCGGCGCTCGAGCCGCTCCGATGAGCGCCAGCGTGGCACTCATGGGATGGCGGGGAGGCGATGCGCAGACACGGCCACCGGATGATTCGGTGCGAACCATTAGGAGGGTCGGAGGTGATGACATGGCAATGACATCAACAGACGATATATCTGAAAAGGCCCGGGAAAATAGGCAGAATCGCCTCCTGTTTGTCTGTCTGGGCAATATCTGCCGCTCGCCCGCGGCGGAGGGGGTTTTGCGGGCCATCGCCGCACGGGAGCTGCCCGAGCTCGCGCTGACCATCGATTCGGCCGGCACCGCGGGCTATCACCTCGGTGAGCCGCCTGACCGGCGCATGCGGGAAGCTGCGTCGCGTCGCGGGTATGACATTTCGCGCCTGCGCGCCCGCGTCGTGGAGCCCGCGGACTTCGAGCGCTTCGACCTGATTCTGGCGATGGACCGGCAGAACCTGAGCGCCCTGGAGCGCCGAGCGCCAGGGCATGCCCGGCCGCGAATCAGGCTGTTCCTGCAATACGCGCCGGAAACAGGCGTGACCGAGGTGCCGGACCCGTACTACGGCGGCGGTAATGGCTTCGAGCACGTGCTCGATCTGCTCGAGGCCGCCTCGCATGGGTTGTGCGCTGCGCTGCGGGCGAGTTCCCCGCACGCTCGCCGGGGGGAACCCCGGTAGTTGCCCCACCCCCCCAGGCGACCCCGCGGGAGGACGCGCACCCACGGCACCGGTACGGGCGGCAATGCCCGCCGCAGAGCGAGGCGGTGTCTTGCAGCGAAGCAGGACGTCACGCCGCCACGGCGGACCCGGGCAGGATGCCCGGATCCGGCGCTTGCGAGGAGGCACGTCGGCGCGCGCCGTCCCGGGCGCGCCGAGGTCCTCTCAGATCGGTCTGGCGAGGACGGCGGTGACCTCCGCAATGGCTCCCGGTGTGCGCTTATTCGCTCGACTCGCGTCCATCGTGATGGCCGTCGGACGGGACGGAAGACCACACCACGTACGGCTTGTTTTCGCGTGAGGCATCGCCGCCCGCAGGGGCGGAAGGCTCGAAATGAGCCGAGGGGGGCACCGGCTCCTGGTGAGACACGGGGGTCTCGCGCGGCGCTCGTGCTTCCCGCGGCTGCGCGGGCTCTCGCCGCACGGGCGGCGCCGCTGCTTCCTGCGGGTGCGCCGGCTCGCTCGGTGGCAGGCTTTCCAGGCGTTGCTCCCGGGGCTCGCGTGCCTCGCCGGGCAGCGATGCCGCCAGGGGGGAGACCTCACTGCCCGAAGGGCTGACCTGGGAGGAGCCGCCTGCCTCGCGACTGCCGCCGCGCCGGCCGCCGCGCCGGCCCCGCCGCCGGCCCCGTCGCTCGCCGCGCTCCGCGCCGGAGGCTCGCTCCGTCGCGGACTCGCCCGGTGCGGAGTGCGGCTGCGGCGCGGCGGCGGTCGAGTGGGTCTCGGCGGACCGAGTAACCGCCTCCCGATCCCGATCCCGATCCCGATCATGCTCGCGCGGGCGGCGCTCCTGAGCGCGGGCGCGAGTGTCCATCTCACCTCCTTGCGCCCCACCGCCCCGCCTGGCTTCGCCCGACCCGTAGGAATGGTCCCGGTCGCGTTGATCCCGACTCCTGCCTTCCGTGCCCCGGCTCTCGCCATGGCCTCGTCGCCCCTCGCCGTGGGAGCGGCGTCCCTCGCCGCGACGCTGCGGCCGAGCAGGCTCCCGCCGTCCTTCCTGGGGCCGCTCGCCGCGATGCGTGTCGCGCGGGCTGGGCGCTGGGGCCGCGACGGCTGCGACGGCCGCGACCTCTGCCACTGCCGCCGGTGCTTCGGCCGAGAACAGGCCCTTCAGACGCGACCAGAGTCCTTTCGTGGGGGGGGATTCGCTCAGGGAAGGAAATTCCGTCGTGCCGCTTTGGGCCTGCAGGGCGGTCTGGGCCGGCTGAAGCGTCATGGGCGCGGGCGTTGCCGGCAGGATGGGCGCCACCGCAGGGGCTTCGGCGGGCGGGCGCTTGTCGTGGGCGCCGCCGGGCTCGGCGACTTCGGGGGCGGCGGGCATGAGATAACTGGTCTGGCGGTTCTCGGGCAGCTCCGCCTCGTCATCGCGCACCCGCTTGATGGAGTATTCGGGGGTCTGGATGTGCGGGTTTGGAATGATGACGAGCTCCGCCTCGCTCTTGTCCTCGAGCGTGCGCAGCCACTCGCGCTTTTCATTGAACAGGTACGTGGCCACTTCCACGGGCAGCTGGGTGATGACCTTCGTCGTGCGATCCTTGCGCATCTCCTCGCCGATCAGGCGCAGCACCGCCAGCGTCATGGACTCGACGCTGCGGATGTTGCCCTTGCCCTGGCAGCGCGGGCAGACGATGTGGCTGGATTCCCCAAGCGAGGGGCGCAGCCGCTGGCGTGACATCTCCAGCAACCCGAAGCGCGAGAGCTTGCCGATCTGGATGCGCGCCCGGTCCATCTTCATGGCATCGCGCAGCCGGTCCTCGACCTCGCGCTGATTCTTGCCGGACTCCATGTCGATGAAGTCGATGACGATGAGGCCGCCGATGTCCCGGATGCGCAGCTGGCGGGCGATCTCATCGGCGGCCTCGAGATTGGTGTTGAGCGCCGTGGTCTCGATGTCGCTGCCCTTGGTGGCGCGCGCGGAGTTGATGTCGATCGACACCAGCGCCTCGGTATAGTCGATGACGATGCTGCCCCCGGAGGGCAGCTGCACCTTGTGCGCGTACGCGGACTCGATCTGGCTCTCGATCTGGTAGCGCGTGAACAGCTGGATGTCATCGGTGTAGAGCTTCAGGCGCCGCTGGACATCGGCGGGCATGAAGCGCTGCATGTACTCCTGGGCCTTCTGGAAGGCGCCGGTGTCATCGACCAGCACCTCCCCGATGTCATCGGAGAAGTAATCGCGCAGCGAGCGTGTCACCGCATCGCTTTCCCGGTAGACGAGGAACGGGGCGGGCCGGGCCTCGGCGGCGGCCGTGATCTGCTGCCACTGCGCCGCGAGATTATCGAGGTCCCATTGCAGCTCCTCGGCGCTGCGCCCGACGCCGGCCGTGCGCACGATCGCGCCCATGCCCTCCGGGATGCGCAGCTGGCCCATGACCTCGCGCATCTGGTCGCGGTCCTCGCCCTCGATGCGCCGCGAGACCCCGCCGGCGCGCGGGTTGTTCGGCATCAGCACGAGGAAGCGTCCGGCAAGGCTGACGAACGTGGTGAGCGCCGCGCCCTTGTTGCCACGCTCCTCTTTTTCCACCTGCACGATGAGCTCCTGGCCTTCGGCGAGCAGCTCGCGGATGTTCAGCCTGCCCTGGGGGGCTTGGCGGAAATAGTCGCGCGAGACTTCCTTCAGCGGCAGGAAGCCGTGGCGCTGGGCGCCGTAGTCGACGAAACAGGCTTCGAGGGAGGGCTCGACGCGGGAGATACGGCCTTTGTAGACGTTGGCTTTTTTCTGTTCTCGGGAGGGTATTTCGATACTGAGGTCAAAGAGCTTCTGTCCATCGACCAGCGCGACCCGAAGTTCCTCTTCCTGAGTCGCATTCACGAGCATTCTCTTCATGTGCCCCTACTGTAAGGTGAGGGGCCGGCAAGCATATGGGAGGCCGCGGCGCGGGCGCGCTGCAGCGGCGAAGATTCTTCAAACTCGGCGCAGGCGCGCGAGTCTCGATATTCACGATGCACGCCACTTCATGGGGCGGGTGCCGGAAAACCTTCGATGGTCTCAACCTAAGGCGCGGTCCGCGGAACCTTTGAAACGATTCGACGCGAGCTGCGCGATCTTGTCGGCCCGATACGATGGCCTCTGCGTGGAGGTCCAACTAATACGCGGCGCAGTGCGCCGCTAACCATTGGCGCGTCCGATTTTGCGGACGGCGAACGGAGTATACTGCAAGGATTGCTGTAGAAACAGTGTCTTACGTGGAAAATAGTGTGTCGCAGGGCAATGGGGGCGAAAATCGCCTCGGGGTGCGCTATCTGGACGTCGCGGAGGAGGAGGCCGGGCAGCGGCTGGACAAGTACCTCGTGCGACACCTCCCCGGCGTACCGGTCAGCCGGATTTTTCGCATCGTCCGCAAAGGCGAAGTGCGGGTCAACGGCCGGCGCCTGGGTCCCGAGGCACGCCTTGCGGCACGGGACCGGGTGAGGATTCCGCCTCTTCGGCTCGAGCCCAAGGGGACCGGTCCGCTCGTGCGAGGCCCCTCCGTGGAGCTGATCGAGACCGTGCGGCGCTGCATCGTTCACGAGGATGAGCGGCTGCTGGTGCTCGACAAGCCGGCCGGGATTGCCGTGCACGGCGGCAGCGGCATCAGCTTTGGCGTTATCGAGGTGTTACGCGCCTTGCGGCCGGCGGAGTCCCTGGAGCTGGTGCACCGATTGGATCGGGACACCAGCGGCTGCCTGCTGGTGGCGCGCACCCCGGCGGCCTTGCGCGCCAGCCACGCGCTGCTGCGTGAGGGGCGGTGCGAGAAGCGCTACCTCGCGCTGCTCGCCGGGCGCTGGGACCTCGGGCGAAAGCGTATCGATGCTCCCCTGCGCACCGATACGAGGGTGGGCGGCGAGCGCACCGTGCGCGTGCATGCTTCCGGCAAGGCATCGGTGAGCGACTTTCGGCCGGTGCAATTCTTCGGGGGGCGCGGCTCCGGGGCGGTGCAGGCGACGCTCGTGGAGGTCACGCTGCACACCGGGCGCACCCACCAGATCCGCGTGCACGCCGCCTACGCCGGCCACCCGGTGGCGGGCGATGAGAAATACGGCGATGCGGGCTTCAATGCCCGGCTGCGAGAGCTTGGACTCGAACGCATGTTCCTGCACGCCCACAGCATGAGCTTCGAGTGGCCGAACGGCGGCCCGTTCAGCGCCAGCGCGCCGCTGCCGCCGGAGTTGGCCACCCTCATCGATCGACTCGGGGAGCCGGTCTCTAGGGCAGCACGAAGCCCGCGCGCCGCAGCGCGCCGGCCAGCCAGATGAGCGGCAGCCCGATGAGCGCCGTCGGATCGACGCTTTCGATGCTCTCGAACAGCGCGATGCCGAGCCCTTCGGCCCGAAAGCCCCCGGCGCAGTCAAAGGGCTGCTCGCGCTGCACGTAGCGCTCGATTTCCTGCCTGCCGAGCGAGCGGAAAAATACCGTCGTGGTGTCCAGGTGCACCAGCCGGACGGCCCCATGGGCGCCGAGCAGCGCGCAACCGGTGTGAAAGCTCGCGCCCGAGCCGCTGAGGCTGGCAAGCTGGGCGCAGCAGCGCGCGGCATCGCCGGGTTTCTCGAGCACCCTTTGCCCATCGGAGGCAACCTGGTCGCTGCCGATGACCACGGCCTGCGGATGGCGGGCGGCGACCGCCTGCGCCTTGGCGAGGGAAAGCCGCAGCGCCCGATCGGGGGGCAACTCCCCGGCGACGGGCTCCTCCGTCACCCCGGGGGCGATGGCCGTGAAGGGCAGCTGCAGCCGCTCGAGCAGGACGCGGCGGTAGGGCGAGGTGGAGGCAAGGATCAGCTCGGGCATCATTTAAATCGAAACAAAGACTTGAAACGTCCGCCGACTTTGACTTGCCGGTACCCGGTACCTATTATACGCGCCCCATGTCACCGCCCTGGTCCAAGCCGCTCGATGTCGATCGGCTGTCCCGCGGCGGCGCCGAAGTCGAATTTGATATTCTGCTCGCGGCTCTGCCGCGACTCGCCTCGCGGGCGGGGATCGGCGGCAGCGTACGGGGCAGCGTGCGCTTCGAGCGCCGCTCGGGCGTGGCGATCGCCGATCTGTCGCTCGCGGGTGCGGTGAGGCTGCACTGTCAGCGCTGCCTGCAGGCCATGGAGCTGGCGGTGCGCAGCACGGTTCGCGTGGCGCTGCTCGCCTCGGCCGAGGAGGGCGGCGCGCTGCCCGAGGAGATCGAGCCGATGCTGGCCCCGGATGGGCGCATCAGCGTCGCGGATCTGGTCGAGGAGGAGTTGCTGCTGGCGCTGCCGATCGTGGCATTGCACGAGGCGGGGGCATGTCCGGCGCGGACGGCCGCCGATGGGCGCGAGCCTGCGCCGCCGGAGACGCAGCGGCCGTTTGCGCGGTTGGGTGAGTTGTTGAGTCACAAGTAAGTCATCTCGAGGACACTATGGCCGTTCAAAAAAGCCGCAAGACCCCGTCGAAGCGCGGCATGCATCGCTCCCACGACGGGCTTGCCGCCCCGGCGCTCTCGACCGACTCGCAGTCGGGCGAGACCCATCTGCGCCACTGCATCACGCCGGATGGCTTCTACCGCGGCCGCCGCGTGATCGAGAAGCATGCCGAAGCCGAGCAGGAATAACACCCTAGCCCGCCGTCCGTGTTGCCGATCGCCATCGATGTGATGAGCGGCGATCGAGCGCCGCGCGAGTACATCGCCGGCGCGCTCGCGGCACTTGCCGAGGACGGGGAGCTGCGGGCGCTGCTGGTGGGCGACGGCGGCCTGATCGACTCACAGCTCGCCGGATGTGCGCCGCGGCTGCGCGAGCGCATCACGGTGGTGCCCGCCGCCGAGGTGATCGGCATGAGCGAGCACCCGCGCGAGGCGGTGCGCCGCAAGAAGAACTCCTCCATGCGCGTGGCGGTCGAGCTGGTCAAGAGCGGCCGCGCGGAAGGCTGTGTGAGCGCCGGCAACACCGGGGCGCTGGCCGCCATTGCGCACTTCGTGCTCAAGATGCTCCCGGGGGTGGAGCGGGCGGCCATCATCTCGGCCATCCCGGCCGCGCACGGCCACACCCACATGCTCGATCTCGGCGCCAACACCAAGGCGAGCCCCGAGCAGTTGTGCCAGTTCGCCACCATGGGCTCGATCATTTCCCGCGACGTATACGGGCTCTCGAGCCCGCGCATCGGGCTGCTCAACATCGGCGAGGAGGACATCAAGGGGCATGAGCTGGTGCAGGCCGCGCACGCGCTGCTGCTGGCGAGCGGGCTGAACTACGTGGGGTTCGTCGAAGGGGACGACATCTTCTCCGGTGACGTCGACGTGGTGGTGACCGACGGGTTCACCGGCAACGTGGCGCTGAAGACCATGGAGGGAGTGGCCGACCTGATTGCCGGGCGCATGCGTCGCGAGTTTCACGCCTCCTGGCTCGATCGTCTGGCCGGTCTGGCCGCCCGCCGGGTGCTGCGCAGGGTCGGGGAGAGCCTCGACCCGCGCCGTTACAACGGCGCGTGCATGGTCGGCCTGGCCGGCATCGTGGTGAAAAGCCACGGCAGCGCCGACGGAGTGGCTTTTTCCAGAGCCGTCGTCACCGCCGCGCGAGCGGCCCGTCACGGACTGACCACGCACATTGCGCAGGCGCTCGCGGCGCCGCAATCCATCGGGAGTGTCTCATCTTGATCTATGCGCGCATCGCCGGGACCGGCTCGTACCTGCCGGAGAAGGTGCTGACCAACCTCGATCTCGAGAAGATGATGGACACCAGCGACCAATGGATACGGGAGCGCACCGGGATCGAGCGGCGGCACATCGCCGCCGACGGCGAGACCACGGTCGACATGGCCGAGCGGGCCGCGCGCGCGGCGCTCGAGGCGGCCGGATACGGGCCCCAGGATGTCGATTTCATCGCCTTCGGCACCACGACTCCCGACATGGTTTTCCCCAACTGCGGAGTGCTGCTGCAGGCGCGGCTGGGCTGTCGCGGGGCGCCGGCGTTCAGCGTCGAGACCGCCTGCAGCGGCTTCATGTACGCGCTGTCGATCGCGGACAAGTTCGTGCGCGCCGGCGAGGCGAAGCGCGCTCTGGTGATCGGGGCCGAGACGCTGTCGAGAATCGTGGATTGGAGCGATCGCTCCTCCGCCGTGCTGTTCGGCGACGGAGCGGGAGCCGTGGTGCTCGAGCCCGCGGATGCCCCGGGGATCTTCTCGACACATCTGCACGCCGACGGCAGATACAAGGACCTGCTGTACTGCGGGGGAGGGACGGACCTGTCCAAGACGCGCCGGACCATCGCCATGAGCGGCAACGAGGTGTTCAAGGTGGCGGTGGGCACGCTCGGCAAGGCCATCAAGGAGACGCTGGAAGCCAATCGGATCGAGTGCTCGGGGCTGGACTGGCTGGTGCCTCACCAGGCGAATCTGCGCATCATCCAGGCCACGGCTCGCCGGCTCGGCCTGCCGATGGAGCGCGTGATCACCACCGTGCAGGAGCACGGCAACACCTCGGCTGCATCCGTACCGCTGGCGCTCGATACCGCCGTGCGCTCGGGCAGGATCAGGCGCGGACAGCTGCTGCTGCTCGAGGCCTTCGGCGGCGGATTCACCTGGGCCTCGGGCCTGGTTCGGTATTGAGAGAAAACCTCGCGCCTCGCGCGGCCCGGCGAGCGGACCTGCGGCGCGTTGCGCGGCCCACCCGGCGCTTGTCCCTTTCGGGGCCGCGGCTGTGCCGTGTTTAAAATCGTCCCCGGCGGTTTTGTGGGCCGATCGAATAAAAAACGCCGCGCAAAGCGCGGCGTTTTCCGTAAGAGCGAATCCGCTTTTACTTGGAGATCGAGCGCTTGAACATGCGGTCGATCTTCTCATTGGTGGCGTTGATGGCCGACTGGTTCGACTGGGCCAGAGCGAGCGCCTGGTTGGCGGTGCTCTGTGCGGCATCGGCCTTCTGGCTGGCAGCCTCGGCCTTGCTGTTGGCCTTGGCGGCCGCGCTCTGGTTCGCCGATACCTGCGACTGCAACTGGGCAACCTGAGACTTCAGATTGGCGACATCGGTCTTGATGGGAGTCAGGTTCTGGCAGCCGGCGAGACCGACCACGGCCGCAGCAACGGCGGCCACCTTCACTACGCTCGCGTACTTCATAAAGTCCCCTTGGGGTTGTTGATTCAGAAAACCTTGAAAAGATACAGGCGAACCGCGGTGGAGCGCTCCACGCGTCAGTTCACAAGTCCAACAAATTTACGGTCGGAATGCAACCCTAATCCACCCTATTTTATCGCTACACGAAGAGACATCCACGTGCTTCAGAAGAGCGAGCCGCGATGGCGGCAGCGACGTCCGGAACGCATGCGGGCAAGGTAAATAAAAATAGATGAATGGCCGCTGAATGAAAGCGCGGCGGGCCGAGTTGGCGGAGCACTCCACGGCAAAGCCGGCGTGCCGGCACGGACTGACAGTGAGCGGCGGCACCGGCGCAGGCAAGACCCCGGGGGGCACTGCGGGGGCCTCGGAAGCAGGGGACTTGCGGTACACTTGAATGTGGATATAATCACAGCATTGGATAGGCGCACAGGTGGCCACGATGTCCGACCTCACTCCCCGTCAGATGCAGGTTCTTCGCCTCATCCAGCGCTTCATCACCCATTCCGGCATGCCCCCTACCCGGGCCGAGATTGCCCGTGAGCTCGGTTTCCGCTCGCCCAATGCGGCCGAAGACCACCTGCGTGCCCTGGCCCGCAAGGGAGTCATTGCCTTGGTGCCGGGGGCCTCGCGCGGCATTCAGCTCAAGGACACCATCCGCGAGCAAATGGGGTTGCCGCTCATCGGCCGTGTCGCTGCCGGCAAGCCGATCTTCTCGGAAGAGAACATCGAGTCCCGGCTGCAGATCGATCCCGCCATCTTCCAGCCGCGGCCGCACTACCTGCTCAAGGTCACCGGCATGAGCATGAAGGACGCCGGCATCCTCGATGGCGACCTGGTTGCGGTGCACCGCACCCCCGAGGTGCGCAGCCGCCAGATCGTGGTGGCGCGGCTGGAAAACGAGGTCACCGTGAAGCGCTATCGCCAGGAGGGCTCCATTGTCTGGCTGCTGCCGGAGAACAGCGATTTCGAGCCCATCCGGGTGGACCTCAGAGAGAAGGATCTGCTCATCGAGGGCGTCGTGGTCGGGGTGCTGCGCCGGGGAAAGAGCCACGGGTTGATGTGAGGCTTTCGAGCCTGACCTTGAGGGGGCGTCCTCGCAAGCGGCGGGCGCATGAAAGTGTTGTTCGAGTTTCCCCGTGGCAGCCGACCGATCTGAGTACGGCGAGGCGCTTCCCCCGCGGCAGGAGCTGGCCCGGCTGCTCGCCCACCCGGCCATCTGGCGCGCGGGTCGTGCGGCACGGATGGCGGTCTGGCCGAGCGGCTTTCCGGCTCTCGATGAGGGACTGCCCGGCGGGGGCTGGCCGCAGGCCGGCCTGATCGAAATCCTCCCCTCCCGCCTCGGGGTCGGGGAGCTCTCGCTTCTGATGCCGGTGCTCGCGGCCGTGACGCGCCGTCCGGGCGCGCGCTGGTGCGCGTGGGTGGCGCCTTCCCTGCGACCCTTCGCGCCCGCCCTCGAGGTCTTCGGCGTCGTGCTCGATCGGTTGCTCATCGTGCAGGCGAGCCGCTCCGGGGCCCGATCGCTTTCACTGTGGGCCTTCGAGCAGGCGCTCGGCTCCGGTGCCTGTGATATCGCTTTTGCCTGGGCGCGGCAGCCTCGACCCCGGCAGATCCGCCGCCTGCACCTGGCCGCACAGCGCGGCCGCACGTTAGGGGTGTTGTTCCGCTCCCGGAGCGAGGCCGAGGAAGCCTCGCAGGCGCTCTTGCGAGTGGCCGTCGAGCCGCTCGAGGGCGGGGTGCGGGTCACGCTGCTGAAGAGCCGGGGCGGTGCACGAGGCGCGATCGACCTTCAGTGGACAGCGCGGGCCGAGCCTGCGGAGCGGACATGAGAGCCGGTGAGAGCGCGGATCTGTTTGCGCCGGAGCGCCCTGCGTGCCCGGTGCCGCTCAAGACCGTCGCCCCGCCCCGGGCTGTTCTGCCCGCCGCCGCGGCGCAGACGCTCTCCGCAGAGCTCTGGCTGGGGGTGCAGGTGGCAGCCGGCGCGGCGCAGCCCGGGCAGGAGCCTTCTTCGGCGCTGATGCGCCTGGCGACGTATGCCCAGCGGCTCACGCCGCGCGTCGCACTGGCGCCGCCCGACGGCCTGCTGCTCGAGGTCAAGGGGAGCTTGCATCTGTTTGGGGGGGTGGACGGCCTCAGGGGCGAGATGGACACGGCGTGCGCGCACTGTGGTCTGCGGGGCACGCTGGCGCTCGCGCCGACGCCGCTCGCCGCTTTGATCGCCGCGCGCGCCGGCCAGCCCCTGGTGGTGCTCGACTCGGCGCAGCTCATCGGCCAGCTCGCTCCTTTGCCGCTGACGGCGCTGCGCTGGCCGCCGAAGCTTCTCGATCGTCTGGCGTACATCGGCGTGCGGACCATCGGTCAGGCGCTGCGTCTGCCCCGCGCGGGCTTCGCGCAGCGATTCGGGGCCGGGCAGCTCAAGGACCTCGATCGTCTGACGGGGCATGCGGGCGATCCACGGGAGCGGTTCGAGGCCCGCGTGCGCTTCCGCCGCCGCCGCGAGCTGTCCTTCGAGTTGGAAAGCCGCACGGCGCTGCTCGCCGCGCTGGGGCCGCTGCTCGCTGAGCTCGAGCGATTTCTCGAAGCGCGCCAGTGCGGTGTGTTGGAACTCGAATGCCGCCTGTGGCATCGCGGGCATCCGCCGAGCCGAAGCACAGTGCGGCTTGCCGCGCCGCTTGCCGATGCGGCGCGGCTCGCGGAGTTGCTCGGTGAGCGCCTCGGCACGCTGTCGCTGCCTGCGCCGGTGCGCGCCTGCGAGCTGCGCTCGGGGTTTCCGGTGCCGCGGGTGGCCTCATCGGGGACGCTGTGGCAGCCCGGCGAGCAGGGCGGCTCGCCGGAGGCGGGCTCGCCGCAGCTCATCGAGCGGCTGCGGGCCCGCCTGGGGTCAGAGGCGGTCCATGGCCTGGTGTGCGTGCAGGATCACCGGCCGGAGGCCGCCTGGCGGGCCGCGGAGCCCGGGGCACGCTCAGGCGAGGGCTCGGGCGGTTGCCGCGGCGCGGCCCGCCCCCTCTGGCTGCTGCCCGCGCCGCGGCGGCTCAGCGAGCGTGACGGCCTGCCGAGATACCGCGGCGGGCTGCGCCTGGCGAGCGAGCCCGAGCGGATCGAGACAGGCTGGTGGGATGGGGCGGAGGTCGCGCGCGATTACTACAGCGCTCTCGACACCCATGGCCGGCGCCTGTGGCTGTTCCGCGAGCGCAACCGGCCGCACCACTGGTTCCTGCACGGTGTATTTGGATGACGTCCAACGGCAAGCCGGGACCGGCACACCCCTCAGGGGGGGTGGCCGGCAGTCAGGAAAAGCCGATGGGGGGGCCGCTGGAGCGGCCGCAGTCCCGTTCCGGCCCGCTCGGCTACGCCGAGTTGCATTGTCTCAGCAACTTCACCTTCCTGCGCGGCGCGTCCCATCCTCGCGATCTCGTCGCGCAGGCCGCGGCGCTCGGCTACACGGCGCTCGCCCTCACCGATGAGTGCTCCGTGAGCGGTGTCGTGTGTGCCCACGTCGCGGCGAAGGAGCGGGGTCTGAAGCTCATCGTCGGCTCGGAGCTGCGCCTCGCGTGCGGCCTCAAGCTGGTCGTGCTCGCCACCGATCGGCACGGCTACGGCCGGCTCTGCCGGCTCATCACCCGCGCTCGCCGCGCCGCCGCCAAGGGCGGCTATCACCTGACGCGGACCGACCTGGACGGCCTCGAGCACTGTGTCATCCTCTGGCTGCCCGGGGAGCCGCCGCGCGCATCCGAGGCGCGGTGGCTCGCGGAGCGCTTCCCCGGCACAGTCTGGATCGCCGTGGAGCTGCTGCGCGGGGGAGCCGACCGCGAGCGCCTCGAGACCCTGCGGCGCATCGGGCGTGAGACCGGCCTGCGGCTCCTCGCCTGCGGCGATGTGCACATGCATGTGCGCTCGCGCCGCAGACTTCAGGATGCGCTCACCGCCATCCGGCTCAACGTGCCCCTGGCGCAGGCCGGCAGCAGCCTCTATCCGAACGGCGAGCGTTACCTGCGCGAGCGCGAGCGGCTCGGGAGGCTCTATCCGCGCGAGCTGCTCGAAGAGACCGTGAGCATCGCCCGGCGCTGTGTTTTCTCGCTGGATGAGCTGCGGTACGAGTATCCGCGCGAGCTGGTTCCGCCGGGCGAGACCCCGGCGACTCATCTGCGCAAGCTCACGGAGGAGGGCGTGCGTCGCCGCTGGCCGCACGGCATCCCCTCAAGCGAGCGCGCCGCTCTCGAGCACGAGCTCGCCCTGATCGCAGAGCTTCGCTACGAGCCGTATTTCCTGACCGTCCACGATATCGTCGTCTTCGCGCGCCGCCGCGGGATTCTCTGCCAGGGCAGGGGCTCGGCCGCCAACTCGCGGGTGTGCTATTGCCTGGGGGTGACCGCGGTCGATCCGCAACGCGGCGCTCAATTGATGTTCGAGCGTTTCATCTCCAAGGAGCGCAACGAGCCGCCCGACATCGACATCGACTTCGAGCACGAGCGGCGCGAGGAGGTCATCCAGTACGTCTATGACAAATACGGCCGCGAGCGCACGGCCATCGCCGCGACGGTGATCATGTACAGACCCCGCAGCGCCTTGCGCGACCTCGGCAAAGCCTTCGGGCTCGATCCGAAGCGGTGCGCGCGGCTCGCCGGGGCCATGCAGTGGTGGGACCGGACCGATGCGCTCACGCAGCGGCTGCGCGAGGCGGGCTTCGATCCCGACGACCCGGTGCTCGCGCGTCTGCTGCCTCTGGCAGGCGAGCTGCTCGCCTTTCCGGGCTTTCCGCGGCACCTGTCCCAACACGTGGGCGGCTTCGTGATCTCGGCCGGCCGGCTCGATGAGCTGGTGCCCGTCGAGAACGCGGCGATGGCAGGACGCACCGTGGTGCAATGGGACAAGGACGACCTCGATGCCCTCGGCCTGCTCAAGGTCGACCTGCTGGCGCTCGGCATGCTGACGGCGCTGCGCAAGGCGTTCGACCTGATCGATCGCTTCCGCGGCGTCCGCCATGAGCTCGGGGCGCTGCCGGCGGAGGACCCCCGGGTCTACGAGATGATCTCGCGTGCCGATACGATCGGGGTGTTCCAGATCGAGTCGCGCGCGCAGATGGCGATGTTGCCGCGTTTGCGGCCGAAGGAGTACTACGACCTGGTCATCGAGGTGGCCATCGTCCGCCCCGGCCCCATCCAGGGCGACATGGTCCACCCGTATCTCAGGCGCCGCCAGGGACGGGAGGCGGTGAGCTATCCGAGCGATGCGGTCAGGGATGCCTTGAGCCGCACCCTCGGGGTGCCGATCTTCCAGGAGCAGGTGATGCGCCTCGCCGTGGTTGCGGCGGGCTTTACGCCCGGGGAGGCCGATCAGCTGCGCCGGGCGATGGGTGCCTGGAAGCGCACCGGCGGGATTGGGCACTTCCGCGACAAGCTTCTCTGCGGGATGGCATCCCGCGGCTACAGCGAGGAGTTCGCGCAGCGGATCTACCGGCAGGTGACGGGGTTTGCAGAGTATGGCTTTCCGGAGGCGCATGCGGCGAGCTTCGCGCTGTTGGCGTATGACTCCGCCTGGCTCAAATGTCACGAGCCGGCGGCGTTCACCGCCGCGCTCCTCAACAGCCAGCCGATGGGCTTTTACGCGCCGGCGCAGCTGGTGCGCGATGCGCGCTCTCACGGGGTGGAGGTCCGGCCCGTGGACGTGCGCGAGAGCGATTGGGAGTGCACGCTGGAGCCGATGGCGGACGGCGAGCCTGCGCTGCGCCTGGGGTTGTGCCTGGTGAAGGGGCTCTCCGGCACCGGAGCCGGGCGCCTCATCGAGGTGCGCCGGCGGGGCGCCTTCGTCAGTGTACAGGACCTGGCCCGGCGTGCCGGGCTCGAGCGCGGCGACCTGGAGGCGCTCGCCGCCGCCGGGGCGCTCGCCTCCTTGAGCGGCAACCGGCACTTCGCGTTCTGGGACGTGGCGGGCTCGGAGCGGCCGTTGCCCCTCGAGAGGCCTGCGGCCGTTGCGGCTCGGGGGGCGGGCTCGGAGGACTCCCAGCCCCGTCCCCTGCTCGCAGCCCCCACCGAAGGAGAGGGCATCGTCGCGGATTACGCCTCGATGGGACTGACGCTCGGTCGCCATCCCCTGGCGCTGTTGCGGGGGCCGCTGCACGGGGCCCGTCTGTGCGGTGCGGGGGAGATCGTCCGCCGGGAGCATGGCAGTTGGGTGCGCACCGCCGGCATCGTGCTCATGCGCCAGCGGCCGCCCTCGGCCAACGGCGTGACGTTCCTCACCCTGGAGGACGAGACCGGTCAGGTGAATGTCATCGTGTGGGAACGGGTCGGCGAGCGGTACCGCCGGGCTCTGCTCGACTCGCGGCTGTTGGAGGTACACGGCCGGCTGCAGTGCGAGGAGGGCATCGCGCACCTGGTGGCCGGGCGGCTCATCGACCGCTCGGCGCTGCTCGGGGAGCTGCTGACGCGGTCGCGGGATTTCCGCTAGCCCTCGGCCAAGACGGGCGCAAACGGGCCTGGGGCCGTTTGTTGCCAGCCGGCCTGGCGGGATTCTCCGGCTGCCGGCGCCGCGTGGGCCGGCCGGGCCCGCGGTTGATCCGTGAGTGGCTCAACCCTTCTTGCGACGCGGCTTGCGCGGCCCCTGTCCGTCGCCGAGGTCGTAGTCGTCGAAATCGCTGGTGAGCTCGGCCGTGTGCTTTTCCTCGCGCAGCCGCTCGAGCCGGCGCCAGGCCGGATCGCCCGTCTTGTGGCCGCGGCGCTGCTTGGCAAGGTCGAAATCCTTGATGACCTCCTCCAGGTCGTCATCGCCTTCCTCGACCACCTGCTCCTCTTCGTCTTCAAAGTCGTCCGATTCGGATTTCTCGCTCATGCGGCACACCAACCCCTGTCCCCGCAGGGTGCAAAAAATTAAATCACAAGCCGGATCGAGTGCAACCGGAAGCTCAGTGAATCAGGTCATCCATTCGGAAGATCGGCAGCAGCATCGCAAAAACGATGCCCATCACGAAAAGTCCCATCACCACGATCAGCATCGGCCCCAGCAGCCCGACCATGGCCGCCATGAGGGCATCGAGCTCCCGATCCTGGCTGTCGGCGGCCTGGGCGAGCATGGCCTCGAGCTCCCCGCTCGATTCGCCGCTCGAAATGAGGTGAATGGTCATGGGCGGAAAGAGCCGGCTGACGGCGAGCGAGCGGCCGATGGGGGCGCCCTCGCGCACTCTCTCGGCAGCCTCGAGCACCGCATCGCGCATCGGCAGGCTCGTCACCACCTCCCCGGAGATGCGCAGCGCCTCGAGCGCCGGCACGGAGCTCGCCGAGAGAATGCTGAAGGTGCGGGTGAAGCGGGCGGTGTTGAAGCCGCGCACCAGCTTGCCGGCGAGCGGCAGCCGAAGCACCAGGCGGTGGAAGCGGCGGCGGGCGCTCGGCTCGCGCAGCCGGCGCCTGAACAGCAGCACCGCGAGGACCGCCGCGATCACGAGCCACAGGCCGTACTCGCGCAGAAAGTGGCTGGTGCCGATCAGCATCCGGGTGATGAGCGGCAGCTTCGCCTTGCTCGCCTCGAACACCGCGATCACCTTGGGCACCACCCACGTCAGCAGCGCCGCGACGATGATGAAGCACATCACGGTGAGCACGATCGGATAGAGCATCGCCGCCAGGACCTTCTGGCGGATCTGCTCGCGGCCCTCGGTGTACTCGGCGAGCCGCTCGAGCACGCTGTCGAGGTGGCCGGCCTGCTCGCCGGCGCACACCGTGGCGCGGTAGATCTCCGGGAACACGCGCGGAAACTCGGCGAGTCCGTCGGCGAGCGTATGACCTTCCATCACCTTCGAGCGCACCCCGAGCAGAATGCTTTGCACGCGCGGCTTTTCGCTCTGCTGCGAGACGGCGAGGAGCGATTCCTCGAGCGGCAGGCCGGCGCGCACCAGCGTGGCGAGCTGGCGGGTGAGCAAGGTGACGTCGGCCGGGGAGACGCGGCGCACCAGGCTGAAGGCCTTCTGGCGCCCGGCCTCCTTCTGCGCCACCTCGCTCACGGCGAGCGGCAGAAGCGCCCGCTCGCGCAGCAGCTGGCGGATGTGCCGCGGCGTGTCGCCTTCCAGGATGCCCTTGCATTCCTTGCCGGCGGCATCGAGCGCGGTGTATTCGAACGCGCCCATGCGCTAATCCTCCCGGGTCACCCTGAGCACTTCCTCGAGCGTCGTCTGCCCGCGCAGGATCTTGGCGCGGCCGTCCTCGCGGATCGAGGGCGTTGCGAGCCGCGCGTGGCGCTCGATGTCCTGCTCGCTCGCTCCATCGTGGATCATGGTTCGCAGCGGCTCATCGATGACGATGAGCTCGTAGATTCCCGAGCGGCCCCGGTACCCGCCCATGACATCCCGCCCCGGCCGGTAAAGCAGCGGCGAGGGCTCCCCGGGCGGCACATTGAGCAGGCGCCGCTCGTACTCGCCCGCCTCGAAGGCCTGCTTGCTCTCGGGATTGAGCACCCGCACCAAGCGCTGGGCGAGCACGCCGATCAGGCTCGAGGAGAGCAGGAACGGCTCGATGCCCATGTCGCGCAGCCGTGTGAGCGCGCCCGCGGCGGTGTTGGTGTGCAGGGTGGAGAGCACCAGATGTCCGGTGAGGCTCGCCTGCACCGCGATCTGCGCGGTCTCGAGGTCGCGGATCTCCCCGATCATGACCACGTCGGGGTCCTGGCGCAGGATCGCCCTCAGGCCGCGCGCGAAGGTCATCTCGACCTTGGTGTTGACCTGTGTCTGGCCGATGCCGTCGATGTAGTACTCGATCGGGTCCTCCACGGTCATGATGTTGCGCGTGTGGTCGTTGAGGCGCTCGAGCGCGGCGTAGAGGGTGGTCGTCTTGCCGGAGCCGGTGGGGCCGGTGACCAGCAAGATCCCGTGCGGCTTGTGGATCAGCTCATCGATGAGCGACTCGGTCTTGGGGTCCATGCCGAGGGCGCTCAGCTCCAGGCGGCCGGCCTGCTTGTCGAGGATGCGCAGCACCACGCGCTCGCCGTAGCCGGCGGGAATGGTCGAGACGCGCACATCGACCGCGCGCCCGGCGACTCTCAGGCTGATGCGCCCGTCCTGAGGGAGGCGCTTCTCGGCGATGTCGAGCTTGGCCATCACCTTCACGCGCGAGACCACGAGCGGGGCCACGGCGCGTTTTGCCTGCAGCACCTCGCGTAGCACCCCATCGACGCGAAAGCGCACTACCAGCCGGTTCTCGAACGACTCGATGTGGATGTCCGAGGCGTTCTCCTTCACCGCCTGGGTGAGCACGGCGTTGATCAGACGGATGATGGGCGCATCATCGTCGCTGTCGAGCAGGTCCGCCTGCTCCGGCAGCTCCTGTGCGAGGTGCGCGAGGTCCTCGGTCTCGTTCCATCCCTCCACCGCCTGTATGGCATCCGAGCCTGCCTCGTACACCTGCCGCAGCAGCCGGTCGAATTCCTCCTCGGACACGCGCGTCAGGCGCAGCGGCCGGCCGAGGAAGCGGCGCGCCTCGGCGAGGGCGAGCGGCGAGGCACGCTCGCGATAGACGCACTCGGCGGCAAGCCCGGCGAGGTCCCGCACCAGCACTCCGTGGCGCTTGGCGAAGGCGAAGGGCAGCCGCGGCGCCACGGTGAGCGGCGCTGCGGGCGGCGCGGTCGGCTCGATGGGGCTCGGGTCGCTCACGGCTGCGCGGGCGCTTTGAGCGGGATGCCCGGCTTCGCCTGCGGCGGCCGCTTGGCCGCCCGGGCGGCGCTCTTGCGGGTCGGGGCGGGCAGGGGCGGCAGGCGCGGGCGCGGCGTGCCGTAAAGCAGCGGCGGGAAGCTCGCCGGGGGAATGCTGCCTTCCTGCCGGCGCATGTAGTCGTAGGTGCGCCCGCTCTGGTAGGCGGCCTCATGCTGGTTGCGCAGGATGATCGGCTTGATGAAGATCATCAGGTTGTTGCGCGTGGAGCTGTCGTTGCGCGCCTTGAACAGCCACCCGAGGAGGGGGATGTCGGCGATGTACGGCACGCGGTTGTGGCTGAACTCCTGGTCGTGCTGGATCAGCCCGCCGAGCACCACGATCCCGCCGTTCTGGATCAGGACATTCGTGGTGATGCTGCGCTTGCTGGTGGTGGGATCGGTCTGGGAAAAGGCGGTGGTGGCGGGCTCGAGGCTCGAGCTCTGCACCGAGATCTTCAGCATCACCGCGCTGCCGTGCGCCGAGATGGTCGGGGTCACCTTGAGGATGGTGCCCACCTCCATCGTCTGCACGGTCTGGAAGGGGGTCACCGTGCCGCTCGTCACGGTGGAGGCGTTGGTGTACTGGCCGCTGACGTACGGCACCTCCTTGACCACCTTCAGCACCGCCTGCTGGTTGTCCATGGTGGTCGCCGAGGGGGTGTCGAGGATGGTGGTGTCGGCGTTGCCGCGCAGCGCCCGCAGCATGGCCGCGAACGACACCCCGCCGGCGCTGATCGTGCCGACGCCGAGCGTCGTGCCCTCGAGCAGGGTGTCGCTGAGGGCGCTCGTGCCGGCCTTGGCCGCGGCGATGAGATCGACGATGCTGGTGCCGCCGACCGGCTCGACGAAGCTGCCGAGCGGCAGCTTGTTGGTCTGGGAGTAGGCCGCCCAGTTGACGCCGAGGTCGGAGGTCTTGTCGACGTCCACTTCGGCGATGATGGCGCGCACCAGCACCTGCGGCCGGCGGATGTCGAGCTTGGCGATGATGCCGAGCACGGTGTGCATGAGTTTCGGCGGGGCGGTGATCACCAGCGCGTTGTTCTCGGAGTCCGCCCAGACGAGGGCGTTTTTCTCCGCGGCCGCCTGCGGGTTCTTGCCGGCCGCGGCGCCGGCCATCTGCGCGAGCTCGCTCATCTGCTCCTTGAGCAGCGGCGCGAGCTTCTTGGCGTTCGCGTAGTGCAGATAGACCACGCGGGTGTCGCCGCCGGCGCTCGAGGGCGAATCGAGCTCGGCCACCAGCGCGCGGATGCGCAGCCGCTCCGCCGGATCGCCGCTGATCAGCACGCTGTTGGTGCGCTGATCGGCCACCACCTTGAAGGTGCGGCCCATCTGCGCGGCCGCCTGTCCCTGGTAGAGCTGGTTGATCACGTTCACGACCTGGTCGGCCGAGGCGTTCTGCAGCCGCATGACATCGACGCCCTGGTCGCCGACCGTGTCGATGCGGTGGATGATCCTCATCATCCGGTGAACGTTGCTCGCGCGGTCGGAGATGATCAGGATGTTCGAGGGGGGGTAGGCGGCGAGGTGTCCCCACTCCGGGATCATCGGCCGCAGAATCGGCACCAGCTCCGCCGCGCTCACGTTCTTGACCGGGATCACCTGGGTGACGATCTCATCGGAGGTCGGGCTGACCTTTTTCGGCAGCGTGATCGAGTGCATCACGCGCTCCTCGGCGTTCGGCACGATCTTGACGATGTTGGGACCCGACTGCACTGCGATGAAGCCGTACACCTGCAGAATGGACAGGAACGCCTGGTAGAACGCCGGCGGGGAAAGCGGCGTAGAGGAGTACATCGTCACCTGGGCGTTGACCCGCGGATCGAGGATGATGTCCTTGCCGGTGACGATGCTCACCGCCTCGGCGATCTTGCGGATGGAGGTGTTGCGGAAGTTGGGCGTGATGTCCGCCGCGCTCGGCGTCGCCGCCCGGCACAGCAGGGGCACGAGCGCGAGCAGGCAGCAGGCGAACGTGCGCAAGCCTTTCACTCGATGGCTCCTCCGTTGAAAGGATCGGGGTGTCGGGACGGCCAGAGGGGCGGCGAAGGCGGCACCGCCGCCGGTGCGCCCCGTGCGCCGTTGAGCGACTGCGCGGCCTGCTCGACCTGCGCGAGGTTCAGCGTGAGCGTCCTCTGGCGGCCGTCGCGCAGCACGGTGACGGTCGCTTGGCTCGATGAGCCGAGGGTACCGAGGATCTGCTGGTCCTGCGCCGGATCATCGAGCGGCGTGCCATTGATGGCCATCACCAGGTCCCCGGGCTTCAGTCCGAGCTGCTCGAAGGCCTGCGGATCGTTCCCGGGGTACACCCGGTAGCCGAGCTGCTTGCCGCCGGAGAACACCGGCTCCGGGCGCAGCAGATCGGCCACGATGCCCGGCCGGCGGGCGACCAGCGCGCGCATGCGTGCCACGAACACGGGCGAGGTCATCGGCGAGACCGGCAGCCCCGCCTGAGCCGGCGGGGCGCCGGCCAAGGTCTGCCGAGGCAGCGTCAAGGATCGCAGTTGCCCGTTGCGCTCGAGCAGCACCTCCTGGCGCAGCACCGCATCGAGCCGGGCGCCGCCGGGGATGCTGTCGCCCACCTCGTACACTTTGGCGGTCTGGGCGCTGGGCCCAAGGATGGCCATGCCGGCGCGCGGATCGCTGGCTGCGATGACTCCGGTCAGCACCAGAGGAAGCTCCGTTCGGGGCGCATCGGCTCCCACCAGGCCGGCGCCGAGCGGGGCGCGGCCGAAAAGATGGCTGTTGATGATGTCCGCTACGCGCACGCCCGCCTCATGGGGCCGCCACGGCGCGCTCAAGGCGGGCGGGGGCGGCGCGCCGGCGCCGGCCAGATCCGTCACGATCACGGCCGCCTGCGCGGCGAGGGCGAGGGCGAGGGCCCCGATGGCAATGGCCGGTCCGCGGCTTGCCAGCAGGGCGTGCCAGTGCTCGCCCCCCCGGAGTCCCTCGAGCCAGGACGCGGTACTCATAAAATAATCATAGGGAGCGGCGGATTATGCTCTCAAGCGACTGTTTCACAAAGGGGGTCGTTATGCCTGCCTGGCCGCTGCATCATGCCCGATCGGCGGATAGACTTGTGTTGCGGATTGTGGCTACCTATAAAGAGCCTATGTCCGACCCCCATCCTACCCGTCCCGATAGCGGGGTTCTCCTCGAGGAGGCGCGGCCCGAGGTCAAACCTCCGCCGCTGTACCGGGTAGTGCTGCTCAACGACGACTACACCCCGATGGACTTCGTCGTCGATGTGCTGGAGAAGTTCTTCAGCCTCGACCGTCCGACGGCCACGCGTATCATGCTCGAAGTGCACACCCAGGGTAAGGGGGACTGCGGGGTTTTCACCTTCGAGATCGCGGAGACCAAAGTCGCTCAGGTGACCACTTACGCGCGGGACAACCAGCACCCGCTCATGTGTACACTGGAAGAGGCCTGATCGGCAGGAGGCGCACACCGTGCTGTCCAACGAGCTTGAATACTGTCTCAATGACGCGTTCCACCAGGCGCGGGAGGCCCGACACGAGTACCTCACCGTCGAGCACCTGCTGCTTGCCGTGCTCGACACGCCCAAGGTGCGCGAGATCCTGCGCGCCTGCGGTGCCGATCTCGCGCAGATGCGCCAGGAGCTGAAGGACCACATCGACCAGTCGACGCCCAAGGTCGCCGACGGCGCCGAACGGGAAGTGCAGCCGACGCTCGGCTTTCAGCGGGTGCTGCAGCGGGCGGTGTTCCATGTCCAGTCGAGCGGCCGCAAGGAAGTCGGCGTGGCGAACGTGCTGGTCGCCATCTTCAGCGAGAAGCAGAGCCACGCGGTCTTCCTGCTCAACCGACAGCACGTCACCCGTCTCGATGTGGTCAACTACATCTCGCACGGGCTCTCGAAGCTCGCCGAGGAGAAAGGCGCCGAGGAGGTGCAGGGCGAGGAGCGGGAGGAGGGCGGCAGCGCGCTCGAGAAGTACACCACCAACCTGAACCGCCTCGCCCAGCAGGGGCGCATCGATCCGCTCATCGGCCGTAAGCTCGAGGTCGAGCGCACGATCGAGATCCTCTGCCGCCGCCGCAAGAACAACCCCCTGTACGTCGGGGAAGCCGGAGTGGGCAAGACCGCCATCGCCGAGGGGCTCGCCCGCCTCATCGTCGAGAACCAGGTGCCCGAGGTGCTCAACGACTGCACGATCTTTGCCCTCGACATGGGGGCGCTGATCGCCGGCACGAAGTACCGCGGCGATTTCGAGAAGCGCCTCAAAGGGGTGATCACGGAGCTGAAGAAGGTTCCGGGAGCGATCCTGTTCATCGACGAGATCCACACCGTGATCGGCGCCGGGGCGGCCTCGGGCGGGGTGATGGACGCCTCGAACCTGATCAAGCCCGTGCTCACGAACGGAGAGATCCGCTGCATCGGCTCGACCACCTACCAGGAGTACCGCGGCATCTTCGAGAAGGATCACGCACTCGCGCGGCGCTTCCAGAAGATCGATGTCACCGAGCCTTCGGTGGCCGAGACGGTGGAGATCCTGCTCGGACTCAAGGCCCGCTTCGAGGAGCATCACGGCATCACCTACACCACCGAGGCGCTCAAGGCGGCCGCCGAGCTCGCCGCGCGGCACATCAACGAGCGCCATCTGCCCGACAAGGCCATCGATGTGGTGGACGAGGCCGGCGCGCGCCAGCGCCTGAAGCCGCTGAGCGAGCGCGCCAACGCGATCGGGGTCGGCCACATCGAGGACGTGGTGGCGCGCATGGCGCGCATCCCGCCAAAGAGCGTCTCGAGCTCGGACCGGGAGATCCTGAAGAGCCTCGAGCGCAACCTGAAACTCGTGATCTTCGGCCAGGACCGGGCGATCGAGGCGCTCTCCTCCGCGATCAAGATGGCCCGCTCGGGGCTGGGCGATCAGAGAAAGCCGGTCGGCAGCTTCCTTTTCGCAGGCCCCACCGGGGTCGGCAAGACCGAAGTCACCCGCCAGCTCGCCATCGTGCTCGGAGTGGAGTTCTTGCGGTTCGACATGTCCGAATACATGGAACGGCACACGGTCTCGAGGCTGATCGGCGCGCCTCCCGGGTATGTCGGCTTCGACCAGGGGGGGCTGCTCACCGAGGCGGTCACCAAGCACCCGCACTGCGTGCTGCTGCTCGATGAGATCGAGAAGGCCCACCCTGACGTGTTCAACCTGCTGCTGCAGGTGATGGACCACGGCACGCTCACCGACAACAACGGCCGCAAGGCCGATTTCCGCCACGTCATCATCGTCATGACGACCAATGCCGGCGCGCAGGAGATGGCTCGCTCCTCGATCGGCTTCACCCAGCAGGACAACGCGAGCGACGGCATGGAGGCCATCCGGCGCCTGTTCACCCCGGAGTTCCGCAACCGTCTGGATGCCGTCATCCAGTTCTCGAGCCTCGATCCGCAGACCATCGAGCGGGTCGTCGACAAGCTGATTCTCGAGGTGGAGATGCAGCTCGAGCAGAAGGGCGTGTCGATCGTGCTCGACGATGCGGCCCGGCGCTGGATCGCCGAGAAGGGCTACGACCCGAAGATGGGCGCCCGGCCGATGGCGCGCACCCTGCAGGAGCACATCAAGCGCCCGCTCGCCGAGGAGCTGTTGTTTGGCCGTCTGGTGGGCGGCGGACAGGTACGGGTGTCGGTGTCGCAGGGCGCGGAGGGTCTGCAGCTCGAGTGCACGCCGGCGCAGCAGCCGGAGCTGACCGCGTAGCGCCCGCCGACGGCGGATGGCCGATCGGACCGTGCCGCCCGTGAGCGGATGTGCCCGGGATGCCGCGCTCGCTGGCCCGGGGCTCCCGGGAAGAGCTGCTGCGCTGCCGCCCGCAGGCGGCGCAGCGCCTGCTGGGTGTGCGGCCCGGCAAGGGGGCTCTCCCGCCCAACCGGTGCGGGGCACGCGTGCCACCCTGCCGCGCGCAAAGAGCCGCGGGATTTGCCGTGCTGGCGGGCGCTGTTTTGCGCGCCCGGGGAAATCCACTGTGCGGGCGCGTTCCCTCTCTGCAGCGGATTACCGGCCCCGGTAGACGATTCTGCCCTTGGTCAAGTCGTAGGGGGTCATCTCCACGGTGACCTGATCGCCGGTGAGAATGCGGATGTAGTTTTTGCGCATCTTGCCGGAGATGTGTGCCGTCACGACGTGGCCGTTCTTGAGCTTCACGCGAAAGGTGGTGTTGGGAAGAGTCTCCACCACCTCGCCTTCCATCTGAATCGCATCTTCTTTGGACATATGGCCCTTTGCCTCCCGGGGGGCGCGAATTGCAGCACAAAGGCCGCTGGTCTGCAATTTGCATCGCTGCGCCACGGCCGCGACGTGCCCGGAAGCGAATAGGTCCGGGACGCCGTGAACGGATCTGCGGGGGCTCGGGCAAGAACGGCGGCTTGCCGGCGCCCCGGGAAAAAAAGCGCCTGGAGCGATTTTGGACGGTGTGAAGCACGGGGCCCGAGCAGGGCGCCCGCGCCTGTCTGCACCGTCAAGCGCACCAGCGCTTGCCGTCCCCGCGGGGGCGGGCCCCCTGGCCGGACGAGCAGGCATCGGCTCTGCCGGCCCCGCGGTCCTCATCTCGCGCTAGCGCAGCCCGCCCGGCTCGAGCGAGATGAGGCGCGAGAGCAGCGCTTTGAATTGGCTGCGGGGGATGCAGCGGGCGCCGAGGCCCAAGAGGTGCCGGGAGGCGAGCTGGCAGTCGATGACGGCGATGCTGTTGCGGCGGCACACCATGACGAGGTGGGCGAGGGCGATCTTCGAGCCGTCGCGCTCGGCACTGAACATGGACTCGCCAAAGAACATCCCTCCGAGACGTACGCCATAGAGACCGCCTGCGAGCCGGCCTCCGTGGCGGCGCACTTCGACGCTGTGAGCAAAGCCCAACCGATGCAGCCGCACATAGGCCGCTCGCATCTCCGGGGTGATCCAGGTGCCCGGGCTGTGTGGCCTCGGTGCCGCGCAGGCATCGATCACGGCTTCAAAGTCTTCATTCATATTGACTTGGAAGCCCTTGTTTCGAATTGATTTTGCAAGACTGCGGCTGAGGTGGAACTCCGTCGGCAGGAGCACGGTGCGCGGATCGGGGGACCACCACAGGACCGGCTGTCCCGGCGAGTACCAGGGGAAGATGCCTCGGGCATAGGCGGCGATCAGCCGCTCGGGCGACAGATCGCCGCCTGCGGCCAGCAGTCCCGAGGGCTCATCCAAGGCCTGCTCGAGCGGCGGGAACCACTCCGGGGCGTCCTGGGGGGAGAGCCAGGTGATCGTCTTCACGGCTCGCTCTTGCGAAACGGTACGTGCGCGCGCACATCGCTCGCGTACTCATCGATCAGATCGCCCTCCCTCAGCAGGAACTCGCCGATCGCCTCGCGAAAGCGCCGGTCGGCGATGTAGTGAGCCGACCAGGTGAGCTGCGGCTCGAAGCCTCGGGCGACCTTGTGCTCACCCTGTGTGCCGGGCTCGAAGCGCCTGATGCCCCGCTCGATGCAGAACTCTATCCCCTGGTGGTAGCAGGTCTCGAAGTGCAGGCTGTGATAGTCCCCGCCCGCGCCCCAGTAGCGCCCGTAGAGCGCCTCGGGGCACCAGAAGAAGAGTGCGGCGGCGACCGGCGTGCGCCGGTGACGGGCGATCTTCACCACCAGCGCCTCCCCGAGCGTGCGGGAGATTTCCCCGAAGAACTCGCGGGTGAGATAGGGCTCGCGTCCGTGGCGCAGAAAGGTCTCGCGGTGAAAGGCGTAGAGGCAATCGAGCAGCGGCGGATCGAGCTCGCCGCCGAAACGGGTCTCGAAGCGGATGCCGGCCTCCTGCACCCGGCGGCGCTCGCGGCGCGCCTTCTTGCGCTTCTCGGCCGTGAAGGTCGTCAGGTAGTGCTCGAAGCTCGCATAGCCCCGATTGGTCCAATGGAACTGACAGTCGCGGCGCAGCAGCCAGCCGGCGCTCTGGCAGGCCGAGCGCCCCGGCTCATCGAGAAACAGCGCGTGGATCGAGGAGAGCCGCTCGCGCGCGGCGTGCGCCTCGAGCGCCTCGAGCAAGCCCCGGGCGGTGGCGGCCGGCTCGAGCCCGGCGCGCACCAGCAGACGCGGTCCGCCGGCGGGCGTGAAGGGCACCGCCACGGTGAGCTTCGGGTAGTACTTGAGCCCGTAGTGCAGGTAGGCCTGCGCCCAGGCGAAGTCGAACACGAACTCCCCGTAGGAGTCGGTCTTGAGGAACGCGGGCGCGGCGGCGGCCAGTCCCTGAGCATCGCTTAGCGTCAGCGGCTGCGGCTGCCAGCCGGTGTGCGGCCCCACGCAGCCGGTGTGCTCGAGGGCGGCGAGAAACTCGTGCCGCAGAAAGGGGTTGCCGCCGGTGAGGGCATTCCACTGCCGCGGATCGATCTCATCGATGCTCGAGTGGACGGCAACGCGCACCTGAGAGTCCTCGGCCATCCCCGGGGAGCGCCCCCCGGGCTCAGCGCTCCAGGGTTTCCAGGTAGCGGTCGGCGTCGAGCGCCGCCATGCACCCGGAGCCCGCCGAGGTGATGGCCTGGCGGTAGATCGGGTCCGACACGTCACCGGCGGCAAACACTCCCGGCACGCTGGTGGCGGTCGCCGCGCCCTCGGCGCCCCCTCTGACCTTGAGGTAGCCGTCGCGCATCTCGAGCTGGCCGGCGAACAATCCGGTGTTCGGCGTGTGGCCGATGGCGATGAACACTCCGGTCACCTCGAGCTCGCGCCTCTCGCCGCTGTGCCTCGAGGCCAGGCGCACGCCCGTCACCCCCTGCGCATCGCCCAACACCTCCTCGACGGTGTGATCCCACACCACGGAGATCTTGCCGGCCTCGACTTCGCGCAGCAGCCGATCCTGCAGGATCTTCTCGGCGCGCAGCCGGTCGCGGCGATGCACCAGGGTCACGTGCGCGGCGATGTGCGAAAGATACAGCGCCTCCTCGACCGCGGTGTTGCCGCCGCCGATGACGGCGACGCGCTGGGCGCGGAAGAAAAAGCCGTCGCACGTGGCGCAGGCCGACACTCCGCGTCCGCGGAACTTCTCCTCCGAGGCCAGCCCGAGGTAGCGGGCCGCGGCGCCGGTGGCGATGATGAGCGCATCGCAGGTGTAGGTGGCGCTGTCGCCCGCGAGGCTGAAGGGGCGCACCGTGAGGTCGGCGCCGTGCACGTGGTCGCTCACGATCTCGGTATGGAAGCGCTCGGCATGGCGGCGCAGCCGCTCCATCAGCTGCGGGCCCTGCAGCCCCTCGACATCCCCCGGCCAGTTATCCACATCGGTGGTGGTCATGAGCTGGCCGCCGGCCTCGAGGCCGGTGATGAGCAGCGGGGCGCGATTGGCCCGCGCCGCATAGACGGCGGCGCTGTAGCCTGCGGGACCTGAGCCGAGAATGATGAGGCGGCTGTGCCGGGTGTCGGTCATGAGTCACGATTCCTTCGAGCGTGCGTGCCCGAGTCCTTGCGATCAAGAGGACCCGGCGGCGCTCGCGTGGCGCCGATCGCATACTACCAAGCCTGGATGCCGGGGTAGTGCGCTAAAATGACCACCCCGTCCTCTCGCTTGCAGTGGAGTCACCGGCATTGGCCGAATCCGAGGCGCTCTCGCGCCGTCCCGCCCGCTTCAGCGCCGCCGTGGTGCGCGGTCTGCGCGAAAGCGCCGTCATCGCCCTGGGCGTCGGCGCGGTGGTGTTGCTCATCGCGCTCGCCAGCTACAGCGCCGCGGACAGCGGCTTTTTCTACAGCGGCGCCTCGCATCACCTGCACGATCGGATAGGGCCAGCGGGGGCGTGGCTCGCCGATGTCCTGTTCGGTCTGTTCGGCCGGCCCGCCTACCTGCTGCCGCCGATGCTGGCCGTCGGGGCCTGGAGGGTGCACCGGATGCACCGCGACGGCCGCGTGGAAGGCGCTTCGCGGGCCAATACCACCGTGCGCGCCGCGGGGCTTGCGCTCCTGCTCATCGCCAGCTGCGCCCTGGCGGCGCTCAACTGGCGCCCCGGGGGGCTGCATGAGGGTGCGGGCGGGGTGATCGGCACGCTCGCCGGCGACGGCCTCGAGAGCGCCTTCGGGTACCTCGGCACGACGCTGCTCATGCTGGTCGCCTGGATGGCGGGGCTGTCGGTGGGCTTTGGCGTCTCCTGGTTTGCCGTCATGGATCGGCTGGGCGTGTGGACATGGGCGGGGGCCGGGTGGCTGCGCGAGCGGCGCGCCACGGCGAAGGACAGGGCGGCGGGCCGCGAGCGGCGCGAGGCGCGCAAGGCGGCCGTGGCGGACGAGCAGAAGCGCAGCGCCGCACGTCAGCCGCCGCGGATCGAGGCGCACAAGCCCCGCATCGAGAAAAGCGAGCGGGTCGAGAAGGAGCGCCAGGTGCCGCTGTTCGATCCGCCCAAGGCGGGGGAGCTGCCGCCGCTCTCGCTCCTCGATGATCCGCCGCCGCGCGAGCCGCTGTATTCGGCCGAGGCGCTCGAGGCGCTCTCGCGCCTGGTCGAGATGAAATTGAGGGACTTCGGCATCGAGGCGC
Organism: Pseudomonadota bacterium; assembly: GCA_021792755.1. Classification (GTDB taxonomy): domain Bacteria; phylum Pseudomonadota; class Gammaproteobacteria; order Steroidobacterales; family Steroidobacteraceae; genus 13-2-20CM-66-19. The sequence continues at coordinate 49,727 of JAJYUA010000003.1, read as the reverse complement.
AGGTCGTGGCGGTGCAGCCCGGCCCGGTGGTCACCTGCTTTGAGCTCAGGCCCGCCCCGGGGGTGAAGGCGAGTCAGATCACCGGGCTCTCGAAGGACCTGGCGCGGGCGCTCTCGGTGCTGAGCGTGCGCGTGGTGGAGGTGATTCCGGGCAAGAACGTGATGGGGCTCGAGATCGCCAACGAGAAGCGCGAGATGGTCACGTTCGGGGAGATCGTGCGCTCGAAAGCCTATGACGAGACGCACTCGCCGATCGCGCTCGCTCTCGGCAAGGACATCGGCGGTGCGCCCGTGGTGGCCGATCTGGCGCGCATGCCGCATCTGCTGATCGCCGGCACCACCGGCTCGGGCAAGTCGGTCGCCATCAACGCCATGGTGCTCTCGCTCCTCTACAAGTCCACGGCCGAGCACGTGCGCCTGATCATGATCGACCCGAAGATGCTCGAGCTCTCGGTCTATGAGGGCATCCCGCATCTGCTCGCCCCGGTGGTCACCGACATGAAGCAGGCCTCGAACGCGCTGCGCTGGTGCGTGGCGGAGATGGAGCGGCGCTACCAGCTGATGGCCGCGCTCGGCGTGCGCAACATCGCAGGGTTCAACCGGCGTGTAAAGGACGCCATCGAGGCGGGCAAGCCGATCGCCGATCCGGTGCTGATGCAGCGCGCCGCGAGCGACCCGAGCCTCGATCAGAGCCGGATCCCCACGCTCACGCCGCTGCCGTACGTGGTGGTGCTGATCGATGAGCTCGCCGACATGATGATGATCGTCGGCAAGAAGGTCGAGGAGCTGATCGCGCGTCTCGCCCAGAAGGCGCGCGCCTCAGGTATCCACCTGGTGCTCGCCACGCAGCGGCCGTCGGTGGATGTCATCACGGGACTGATCAAGGCCAACATCCCGTGCCGCATCGCCTTCCAGGTGTCGGCCAAGGTCGATTCGCGCACCATTCTCGATCAGATGGGCGCCGAGACCCTGCTCGGTCACGGCGACATGCTCTACCTGCCCTCGGGCACCGCCGTGCCGACACGCGTGCACGGCGCGTTCGTGTCGGATCAGGAGGTGCATCGCGTGGTCGAGGCGCTCAAACAGGCCGCGCCGCCCAATTACATCGAAGAGGTGCTCTGCGGGCCGCAGACGCCGATCCCGGGACTGCCGGGCGAGGAGGGCGAGGGCGCCGCCGCGGACCCGGAGCAGGATGCGCTCTACGACGAGGCGGTCCGAATCGTCACGAGTGAGCGCAAGCCCTCGATCTCCTACGTGCAGCGGCGACTGAAGATCGGGTACAACCGCGCCGCGCGGCTGCTCGAGGCGATGGAGCTCGCGGGCCTGGTGGGACCGCTGCAGTCGAACGGCTCGCGCGAAGTGCTGGTCCCTGTCCGTCCGGAGGATTGATCTCATGTCGAAGCCATCGCGCCTGGCCGCCGTGCTCGCGGCGGTCGCGCTGAGTCTCGCCGCGCCGATGCTCGCGGCGGCAACACCTGCCGCGGCGCGCGCCCCGACGCAGCTCGACCGCTTCCTGCGGCATCTGAAAACGCTGCGGGTGAGCTTCCGGCAGACCCTGGTGGGGGCCCACGGGGGCGAGATCTCGCGCTCGGCCGGCACGCTCATCGTCGACCGGCCGGGCAGGTTCCGCTGGCAGAGCCGACCGCTCGCCGCCAATGGGGCCCCCGCGGGCGCCGGGCAGCTCATGGTCGGCGACGGGCGCAACGTCTGGTTCTACGACCGCGACCTGCAGCAGGTGACGGTGCAGCCGCTCACCGCGGCGCTCTCGGCCACACCGGCCATGCTGCTTTCCGGCGCGGTCGATGTGCGCAAACGCTTCAAGGAGCGCCCGGCGGGCCGGCGCGAGGGACTCAGCTGGGTGTTCGTCGAGCCCCGGGATGCTTCCGCGGCGGATTTCCGCAGTGCGCTGTTTGGCTTCCGGCACGGCACGCTCGAGCGGATGATTCTCGAGGATACGCTCGGGCAGACCGCCACGGTCGTCTTCGAGCACATCGAGGTCAATGTTCCGGTGCCCGCGAAGCTGCTGACATTCTCCCCGCCGCCGGGGGTGGATGTGATCGGGACGCCGGCCAAGTGAGCGCCGCTGCGGTCCCCGCCGCCGAGGGCCTGCGGCCGCTCGCCGACCGCATGCGCCCGCGCTCGCTCGATGAGGTCGTCGGCCAGGCTCACCTGCTCGCGCCGGGCAAGCCGCTGCGCCAGGCGGTCGAATCGGGACGGCCGCACTCGCTCATCCTCTGGGGGCCGCCCGGTACGGGCAAGACGACGCTGGCGCGGCTCATCGCCCTGCGCACCAACGCGCAGTTCATCGCCCTGTCGGCCGTGATGGCGGGGGTGAAGGACATCCGGGCGGCGGTGGAGGCGGCGCGCGCGGCGCGCGCATCGAGCGGGCGCCCGACGCTGCTCTTCCTCGACGAGGTGCATCGATTCAACAAGACGCAACAGGACACGTTCCTGCCGTACCTGGAGGACGGCACGCTCACCTTCGTGGGCGCCACCACCGAGAACCCCTCCTTCGAGGTCGTGAGCGCGCTGCTTTCCCGGGCCCGTGTGTACGTGCTCAAGCCGCTCGGGGAGGCGGACATCGCGTCGCTCCTGCGCACCGCGCTCACCGACCGGGAGCGGGGGTTGGGCAAGGAAGGGCTCGAGGCCGAGCCCGAGGCGATCGGGCTCATCGCCAAGGCGGCCGATGGCGATGCGCGGCGCGCGCTCAACATGCTGGAGCTCGCCGGCGGCCTCGCCGAAGCCTCTGGGATGCAGGCGCGCACGATCGCGATGAGCCTGGCGCAGGAGGTCGCGAGCGGCGGCCGGCGGCGCTTTGACAAGGGCGGCGAGCAGTTCTACGACCAGATCTCCGCGCTGCACAAGGCGGTGCGCGGCACCGATCCGGACGCGGCGCTCTACTGGCTGTGCCGCATGCTCGATGGCGGCTGCGACCCGCTGTACATCGCGCGCCGCGCCGTGCGCATGGCGGTGGAGGACATCGGGCTCGCCGATCCGAGAGCCTTCCCCCTGACCCTCGATGCCTGGGACGCCTACGACCGGCTGGGCAGTCCCGAGGGAGAGCTCGCGATCGCCACCGCGGTGGTGTACCTGGCGTGCGCCCCGAAGAGCAACGCGGTGTACGTCGCCATGGGCGAGGCGCAGGCCGATGTCGAGCGCTTTGGCACGCTCGATGTGCCGATGAGGCTGCGCAACGCGCCGACCGGGCTGATGAAAGATCTCGGGTATGGCAAGGGCTATCGGTATGCGCACGATGAGCCGGGCGCCTTCGCCGCCGGCGAGCGCTACCTGCCGGAGGAGATGCCCGATAGGCGATACTACCGTCCCGTGCCGCGCGGGCTCGAGATCAAGATCGGGGAAGCGCTGGCAAGACTGAGGAACAAGCACTCATGATCGACCCGAAGCTGCTGCGCTCCGAGCCCGAGGCCGTCGCCTGCAATCTCGCGCGGCGGGGATTCACGCTCGACGTCGAGGCCTTTCGTACGCTCGAGGAGCGGCGCAAGAGCGCTCAGATCGAGTCCGATCGGCTGCGCGCGCAGCGCAATGCCAACGCCAAGGCGGTTGGAGCGGCCAAGGGCAGGGGCGAGGATGCGGTCGCGCTGCTGAGGCGCGGCGAGCAGCTCACCGGCGAGCTCGCCTCAGCCGAGCGGCAGATGACGGAGATCCAGGAGCAGCTCGAGCGGCTGCAGCTCGCCTTGCCGAACCTGCTGCACGAGTCGGTGCCGGCCGGAAGGGGCGAGGAGGACAACCTCGAGGTGCGCCGCTGGGGCGAGCCGCGCCCGTTTCCCTTCGAGCCCAAGGACCACGTCGAGGTCGGCGAGCGGCTCGGGGGGCTCGATTTCGAGGCGGCGGCGCGCATCTCCGGTGCGCGCTTCGCAGTCATGCGCGGACAGATCTCGCGCCTGCATCGTGCGCTCGGGCAGTTCATGCTCGATCTTCACACCCGGGAGCACGGCTACACCGAGGTGTACGTGCCGTATCTGGTGCAGAGCCATGCGCTGCTCGGCACCGGGCAGCTGCCGAAGTTCGAGCAGGACCTGTTTGCGGTGCGCGGCGAGCAGGGGTTCTATCTCATCCCCACGGCCGAGGTGCCGGTCACCAACCTGGTGCGCGAGCAGATCGTGCCGGCACAGTCCCTGCCGCTGAAGCTCGTCTGCCACACGCCGTGCTTCCGCTCCGAGGCGGGCGCGGCGGGCAAGGACACCCGCGGCATGATCCGCAGCCATCAGTTCGACAAGGTGGAGCTGGTACAGATCGTGCGCCCGCAGGACTCCTACCGGGCGCTCGAGGAGCTGACGGCGCACGCCGAGGAGGTGCTGAAGCGCCTGGAGCTGCCCTTCAGGACCGTGGCGTTGTGCAGCGCGGATATCGGCGCGAACAGCGCCAAGACGTACGACCTGGAGGTGTGGCTGCCCTCCCAGCGCCGCTACCGCGAGATCTCCTCGTGCAGCAACTTCGAGGCTTTCCAGGCGCGACGCATGCAGGCCCGTTGGCGCAACCCCGAGGGCGGAAAACCCGAGCTCGTGCACACCCTGAACGGCTCGGGGCTCGCCGTGGGGCGCACGTTGGTCGCGGTGTTGGAGAACTACCAGGAGGCCGACGGCTCGGTCGGCGTGCCGGCGGCACTCGCGCCCTATGTCGGCGGACTCGACAGGCTCACCCCGCCGCGCTGAATGAATCGCCCCATCGCCAGGCGCCTGCGCACGGGGAAGATCACGCCGACCTCATGACCGAGCTCAGCTCGGCGCTCCTGCCCACGCCGAGGCGGTGTGAGAGCGCGCTTGCCTTTGCCAGCCATGGCCGCCAACGCGGCGCCTGTCTCGATGCAGGCCCTGGAGAGGGGGGAGCAAACGCTCCGGCTCTGGCCTCAACCCGATCGAGCCCCCTACCTGCATCAGGCGGCCGGCGAGGATCGTTCCTTTGCGGTCCCGAATGATCCGAGCAAGGCGACGCCAGGCCCGCGATGTCGCCCCGCTCGATGACCGTCGCGATGGCGGCCTCGGTCAGTCGCGGCCGGCCTCCGTTCGCTGACAGGACGGTGAGGCATGAGGGGCTCGTCCAGCGCGGGCCGGATGGGCTTCGAGCACCAAGCCCACCACAGGGCACAGGCGGGAGGTCTTGACGAAGCCTGGCTCACGCAGTTTGTCCGCCGCAGAGGCCGCAAGGGTGCAGCGCCCGACGCCCGCTTGTGTCGCGAGCTGAACGGGTGTGAGACTTTTCCGCCGCCGCCCCTCGGCAGTCAAATGGCCAATGGCGCGCAGAGTCATGCGTCCGTGATATGAGATCAATGGACTGGCCAGCGGCCGCATGGCCGGAGAATGGCCGTCGCCGGCCGCAGCCGATTTGGTAGCATCCGCTGCGGTATCGCCGGCCGCGACGCGGAGAGGTGGCAGAGCGGTTGATTGCACCGGTCTTGAAAACCGGCGTCCCTTCACGGGGACCGTGGGTTCGAATCCCACCCTCTCCGCCAGTTCTGTCCGGTCCTGTCACGTACGACTGACAGATCCTGACAAATCAAAGGCTTGAGCGATTGCCTATCCCGCTCTGTCCGTGCAAAATGCCACTCCCGGCCAAAAAGTACGCACGAGCTACGCACGGCGATGGCATCTATTACGCATTACGGCGAGGGCTGGCGGGCGCACCTGTTCGTCGCTGGCCGGCGGGAATCCCGGCTTTTCAAGCTCCGCCGCGACGCGGAACGGTGGGCGGCGAAGCGCGAGGCCGAACTGCGCGGGGGCGGCACCGCCATTACCTTCGGCGAGGCCGCCGAGCGGTGGCTGGCACAGCATCTGCCGGAGCTGGGTCACGCGAACAGCCAGCGCACCGTGGAGCAGTCGATCCGGGATTACGTCCTGCCGGTGATTGGCACGCGGCGGCTCGACGAACTGCGCCGGGCGGATCTGGTCGATGTGGTGCGCCGAGTGGGGGCGGCCGGGAAGGTGGAGACCGCGCACCGGCTCGGGCAGCGCATCCGCGCGATCCTCGATCATGCCGTGGACCACGGGGACATCGAATCGCATCCCGGCGCGGGACTCTCCCGGGTCCTACCGGCGGTGGAGAAGACGCCGATGGCGGCGGTCACGCCGAGTGAATTACCGGCGCTGCTATCGGCGATCGAGACCTACCCGGAACCCGTGACTCGCCTGGGATTGCTGCTGCTCGCGCATACGTTCACGCGCACAAGCGAACTGATCGGGGCGCAGTGGTCTGAGATCCGCGATGCCGATACCTGGGTGATCCCCGAGGAGCGCATGAAGCGGCGACTGCCTCACGTCGTTCCGCTATCCCGGCAGGTCCGCCGACTGCTCGAGGAACTGCGCGCGATGACGGAGGAAGAAAGCCCTTACGTTCTCGCGTCTCGGCAAAATCCCCAAACCGGGATCTCGAACAACACGTTGCTTTTCGCTCTCTACCGCCTCGGGTACAAGGGCAGGATGACCGGTCACGGGTTCCGTGCCGTCGCGAGTACCGTGCTCAACGAGAGCAAGCTGTGGGGCAAGGATGCGGTGGAGCGCCAGCTTGCGCACCGCGAAACCGACGAGGTACGTGAGGCGTACCACAGGGCGCAATACCTCGATGAACGGCGGCGGATGATGCAGTGGTGGAGCGGCTACCTGGACGACAGTCGCTCCAAGACCCACGAGTAGGGGATGCGGCCGGCGAGGACGACCGGCGGCTTCATTCTGCGCACCGTGCGCCCCGAGCAGCCCATCATCTCGCCAGCCTGCTCGTAGGTCAGGGTGCTCGCGGTGGGCCGCTTCGCCAGCGCGCGTGCCACGGCGCGCTCGATGAGCGCGGCGAGATCGGACTCTGTGAGTGTCACGGAGCGGTCCATCTCAGCGGCCTTCGTCGAAGTCGATCTCATCCCGTACGCCGCCGCCGTGCGCTTCGTCGCCCATGAGGGTAAAGGCCGCGAGCATGGATCGCTCGCGACCGTCGGCTTCGGCCGCATCCAGCCATCTTTCCCGCTCGGTCGCATCGAGCGAGTTCCACCACGCCACCGCCATCTGCTCGTATAGGTCGCTCATGCCGCGTCCTCCACGCTGCCCCCCAGGGCGGCAATAGCGGTGCGGGTCGCCTCCGTGTCCGGGCCTGCCCAGACCTTGCGGTCGCGATCCCATTTCAGCCCTGCCGCCTTCAGCGGTTCGGTGTCCGCGGGTCTGGCGGGGAATCGAGCGAGGATGCTGCCCGGAGCCGGCGGGACTGATGGCTTCGGCGTCGTCGCCTCGATGACCGCTCTCACATCCGGCTCCCGATACTTGGCCGAGGTGAATACCGGCACGATCTGCTCGGGGGACAGTCCCCGGCGCAGCAGACCGCGGATGTACTCCCGATCGGCGCGCATCAGGGTGCGCCGGTCGGGCTCCATCTGTGCGAATTGGGCGGCCAGCAATTTCTCCGCGTCCGACTGCTTTCGTTTCGTTGCCATTGCCGAATCTCCATCGCCCGCCCGTTGCGGGACTCTCCCCATTCCTCCAACGGGTGGGCCCTACCTGGCCGCGGGAGTGCCGAGGGGACTTGTCCCCCGGGGCGCCATCGGGACCGACAGGGCCCGGCGAGCGGAATAGGGATAAGCACGGCATGTCGTCAGACATGCGTAGTGCGCACTACGCATGTCCCTGTCGGTCCATGCGTGCGGCAGGGCAAGCCCTGCACCCCAAGGAGATCCCTCATGGCGACAAGTCGCGGCTCCAGCGTTCACTTCAAACCGCTGCACTCACCCATGCTCTGTGAGGCGCACAACCGTCGGGCGGTGAATCCCACGTATCTGCTGCCCGAGAAGGACCGTGAGCCCAATCTCGTCGTCAGGGACGGCGATGTCGCGCAGGCGTACGCGCAGAAGATGGCGCTGGCTTCGGGTCGTGCGCGGGCAACCCCAAAATACAGCCCGTTGAAAGAAGGCATCGCGAACCTGGCCGACGAGGCCCCCGAGGTCCTGCGCGCGAAGATGGAGCGCTGGTGCCAGGAGTACGAGGCCATCACCGGGGAGCGCGTGGTGGCCTGCGTCATTCACCGGGACGAGGGGCACATCGCCAGTGACGGCACGGTGCATCGCAATGTCCATGCGCACATCGTGGTGGACCGAACAAACGAACGCGGGCGCGTGGTGAACTCGATCCCGGACGGCAGGGGCGGAACTCGGCGCACGACGATCACGGATCGCAAGGCGCAAGGCCGTCTGGTGCAGGACATGAACGCGCGCGTCACGGGCCTCGCTCGGGGAGAGGACGCGCGCGAATCGAAGCGGCGGCACATCGACCATCACAGCTATCGGGCGCTCGCGCGCCAAGGCCGGTTACGGAACACGGACCGCGAGCAAGCACTCGCAAATCGCGCTTCTTCGGCGGAACGCGAACGCGATGCGGCAAGGGCCGACGCGAAACTCAACGGGTCGCTATACACCCAGGTGCTTCGAGAGCGCGAGCGCGCATGGACCGAGCGCGATGCCGCAAGGGCGGGGCACGCGGAGGCCCTGGCCGTGCTGCACGAGATGGGCGCGAAGTACGGCGTGAAGATCGAGCGCGGCACCCAGGCCGAATACGCCGGGTTGCGCGCGGCGATGAAGACGAGCGGCACGGCACATCAGGCCGAGTATCAGCAGATCAAAGCCGCGTTCGATACGCTGCAAGAGCGACAGGAAGTCGAGCGGCGGCGCAGGAAGCGTAGGCCGGGGATCGAAGGCCATGCGAGCGAGGATGACGGGCAGGAGCGCGCGCCAAAGGCGCGATTGACACGCGAGCGCGACGAGGCGGCACGGATGACGATCTGGAAGGACGAGGCAGGTCGCGAGGTGCTGCACGTGACCCGGTCCAGGGTGGAAGTGCTCGATCACAGCGCGAACGTGGAAACCGCCGCGCTGCGGATCGCCGCCAAGAAGTTCGGCGACGCCGTGTCGATCACTGGCAGCGCCGAGTTCCGCGAGCGCCTGGCGCGGCTGGCGACCCGAGAGGGCATTCTGGTGGTCGATGCCGATCTCGCCAGGATCGTCGAGGACGAGCATCAGCGCATGACGCGGCCGACGCGACGACCCCTGCGCTCAGATCCGACGACGGCACGCCTTGCGGCATGGTGGAACCGGAAGTCTCGGTGCGCACGGCTTGCGGCCCTCGATGCCGCGCAGGAGGCTGGATACGCACCTACCCCGACTGGGGCTTGGCATGCGATGCGGGACGCGGTAGAGCACCAGGCAAGCGCCGGGCAAGCTGTGCTCGAGCGGCCGGAACGTGAGGAGGGCCAAAGACCCGTCCCGAACCCTGAACCCGAGCAGGGCGACGAGCAGGACCTGGGCCGGTGATTCGTTCCTCTGCCGGTCCGGAATGAATGCCGGGGGGGGCGAAACACGGAAGACAGATGGGTCGAACGCTCAGTTCTTACGGAAACAACACGCGCAATCCATGACAACGAATCGGCCCGGAAAGACAACTTTGGCTGTTCTCGTTCCCGCAAGGCCCTGCGGGCTGCAGAACCTTCCTTGCACGATGTCGGGCAGGGGCGCCTAAACCGGTGAACATTGTGCTCCTCGCTGAATTCTCGTACAATCCTCTTCTAGGAGTTCTCTGATCCTTATAGAGGGTATTGACAAATGTATCCAGATGCTAGCTTTGTGGCCTTGCAGATGGCTGTTGTCATGAAGCGGTCGAAAAAGAAAAGGGCTAGATTGAGCGATAAGACTTTCCGGTTAATTTCACAACGTGGAACGTTGCGAGATAAATTCATCAGCGATGTCCGCGGGTCCCTTGAGGATCTGGGGGTCCTCATGGTGCGACTCGAGCGCGGAGGCTTTGCCATGATTTTGATTTCAGCTCTGGAAGGCGCACCGGCTGTTACGGCTAAGAATTACCTTCCGGAGCGAAGGGATTTGGCGACTGGCAAAAGAAAGGGAAATGAATTGTGGCAGGAACTTCAATTGCCACCTCCTGATGAAGAGGATTGAGGGCGCTGATTCCCAAGACTGGAATCAATCCTGATCGTCAACCAGATTGCAACTGATCAATGCCAAGTCGGAAAATCTGGAGTACGATCACGCGGCAGGCAAGACGCGGGTTACCGGATGGTTCACAAAAAGAACCTGGGTCTGCTTGTTAAGATGAGCCCGGTTGGGTGAGGGGATAGGAAGCGCGATTGCGCGCGCTAAGGTGAGGTGACTCATGAAGCAATTACTTTCAGTTCTGCTGATTTCCGTTGGTCTCGTCCCAGCTTTTGGCTTTGCAGGAGGACTCAAGTCTCATCTGAAAAAGACTGTCGCTTATATTCTGCAAAAGCAGATAGATTCGAAATTCGGTGTTACGTCAAAAGAAGTGTTTGTTGAACACGTTCTACTGGTTCGCTCTCAGAAAGGTAGTTCCAAATACGAGGGGGAAGCACAAGTAAGAGTCTACGGGTCGGAAATGAATCTGCCGGTTGTTGTCTACTCGGATGGGAAAACGGTGATTCTCAATGCTAGCGGACGTGATATGTACCCTATCTACAAAAAGATAAAGAGTGAACAACAGGTTGCTGTTATGAGTTCCTTTATCAAGGAAATGACAAGACAGAACCCTGCTGCTGGACAGAACAATGCGGAGGAACAGGGATACAAGAATTTCATGTCCACGCCAGCGTGTGCGGCGGGGATAAGGTGTAAAAAACAATAGAACATTCAATCTAGGGCGCAGGTGCCTGGGCACCTATCCGCTCTAACTTTGGCAGGAGCGGCCAGATCGGGGAACGACAATGGCGTCGGCGCCGCTGCGTCATTCAATCATCCAGAGGGTGTAGCTGTGGATGCCGAAGGCAACGTATACGTGGCGGACACCAACAACAACGAGATCCGCAAGATCACCCCTGCGGGCATGGTAACCATCTTGGCGGGATCAGGCGCTCCAAGCGAGTTCAAGTGGATCTGCGACTATGCATTGCTAAATCGTGCCGCCGGCGTGGGCGTGGATGCCGCGGGAAACATATACGTGGCAGACAGCGGGGACGGCGTGATTCGCATGATAACGCCCGGGGCCGGCGGAAAAGTTTACGCGTTGTCTAAAGTAGACTCGCATAGTGATTTGCTCAGGGGGCTGGCCATAGGTCTCTCCGGCAATGAGGATACTGTAAGCGTATACGCGGCCGAAAGCGGTGACAACATAATTGACAAACTCACTTTAACGATTGCGAGGTGAAGCTGTTGAAATGAGTATATTTGTCCGCCGACGAGGAATTTGGCATTGGCTCAATCTTAGTCACATGGGAAACCTCCCGGCTCTGCCGGGGTGACAGTAGAAGTTTGACAGTTCCCGCGGTGTGCAGCCGCAATAGAAGAAGGCGGTCCGAAGGGCCGCGATGCGCCGCTGACAGCGGGAAGACTGAAGCCACTCCGGTTTTACGGATGGATGGCACAGAGCGATCACGTTGCGCATGTGGCACGTCTTCCTCTTACGTCGCGGGCCCCCTTTGAGGGGGCCCGCGACGTGAAAGCCTCCGGCTTTGCCAGAGGATGGTTACTTGATGAGTGCGTATAGGGACATGTATCAATAACAGCTCAAGGCATCAAGTAGGTAGTCTCTTTGGGGCACATGACTTGTCTCGCGAGGGGCGCTATTTCAGAGTAAATGACCGCAAGCCAAGACCCGACCGGCCATCACCGGTTGCCCCGCAAGTCGTTTCGCGGATCCTTAGAAGCTGGATTTACCTGCTCCTTTCCACAATAACGACAAAGTTTCGCGTTCCTCTCGATGACCTCGGCACAGAAGAAACATTCCTTCATCCCGCCGCGGAGTTTTTGCTTATGCAATCCCTCGTAATTTACCTTTTTCATCAAGAGCAACGGGAAAGCCACTAAGAAAAATAGTCCCCCGAGAAAAAATTCTTCCCAAAATGAATATCCTTTTCTACGAGCGACCAGTCCACTAACGAGTCCAAGAATGATAAATATAGTTATATAAAACTCATATTTATCAATTGCGGTGAGGATATTGTTAGTGTCATAAAAAACAATATCTGGCCAAGTTTTTTGGGGAGTGAGTCTTGGCGTAACGTTTTGAACGACTGGCGGATTAGTGCGCTGAGAAATTGTTCCAGTCGACAGCGCGGCGCCCATTATCACCCATTGTCTTGCATACGCCACTCTGTTGAAAAAAGTTCGAGACAATTGAAGTTCGGCTTGTCCGTTCTTGTCTACAATCCTCATGGGTCCACGCACAACTTTGGTGTGATCATATCCCGTTACGGATGCCCTAGCATAGATAGTGCCATCAATTTCACGTTCTCCTCTTCTTGAGAGGTGCTCTATTCTAATAACTATAACTTTTGCGTTTCCTACAGGGAAATGCGCATCTATTATCTTCTGCGCGACTTCTACAAGCTTTCTATTCAAACCAGGGGTCAGTGTGTTTGATAACTCATGGCCGATGGCGGGTGCGCATGAGAGTGTAAATGCCAAACTTAGAATTAGTATAAATCTACTGTTTGTTGTACTCATCGCTGAATCTCGGCTTTTCCTAAATTCACCTGTTCTCGATGGTAGTACGATATCAGCGTTGGGTCACATCGGTGGCGTAATGGTCCCCTGCAATCAAGGGGGGGGCACATTTTCCAGTGCTATCGTCGCCACCATCCGCGAACCGGACTCTCTCGGTGCCCGGCCCCGGTCCGGCGACTGGCATAAATTGCCAGCGTCCTGTTCGTCAGCAGGGGAGTTCTGCGGGTGGCCGCCCGCTGTCCGGCGGCGCCCAGAGCGGCAGGCGATCTTTGCCCACCCGGAGCGACCCGGTTCCCGGTCGTCTTGGGGTCAGGCATGGATATCGCCGACGAGGGCCCCGCTCGGCGCCGCGCCGGAATTCTCACGGGCCCAAGAGCGGGACCCGATCGCGCTCAGGATGGATCTGGCCGGCTATCAGGCGGGCCTTGCGCGCCGCCCAGGAGAAGGGGGCCGTGCCCCTTGCCAGTGCCTTGGACAATGGGCGCGGAGGCAGCTTCGCCGCCTCCCGTCCCAGACCGGGCAGCGGCCAGCACCGCCTGGTTCTCCGAAACGTTCATGGCGAGGTCGGCGGCGCGTACGGTAACCAGTAGGCGTTCTTTCCTCTCGCGCGTAGATGCCGAGAATGGCGCTCCAGTATCGCCAGACTGGAGCGGACGATGCACAAGATGATTCGGCGGCGAAGCGTGGAGACTTGGCGCGAGCTGGTGGCGCGGCAGGTCCGTATCGGGCTCTCGGTGCAGGCTTTCTGCCAGCAGGAGCGGCTCAATGCGTGGACGTTTTACGGCTGGAGGTCGCGGCTGCGCGGGAGGACGGCGACGGCCGAGACTGCTGCGGTGGGCGGATCGTCCGAGCCGGAACCGACCGCGGGGTTCATCGATCTGGGGGCGCTGGGCGGCAACTCGTCGCGGTGCGAGATCCGAGTGGATCTCGGCGGCGCATACTTCCTCGAATGCAGTTCCCCGCATTCGAGGAAGTCCTTCGATGGGCTGCAGGCGCTGGTGCGCCATGAGCTGCGAACCGCCAATGAGACGCTGAGGCACGAGCGCGACGCCTCGCACGCCGTCGCGGTGGACGCGATCGGCGAGCGGGAGACGGCACACTCCGCGCACGCGCAGGCCCTCGCGGCGCTGCGCGAGATCGGGGACAAATACGGGGTACGGATCGAGCGCGGCACCCAGGCCGAATACGCCGGGTTGCGCGAGGCCATGAAGGCGAGCGGGCAAGCCAGCCAACAGCAGTATCAGCAGATCAAAGCCGCGTTCGATGCGTTGCAAGAGCGGCGGCGCAGAAAGCGTAGGCCAGGGATCGAAGGCCGTGCGTGCGAGGATGACGGGCAGGAGCGCGCGCCAAAGGCGCGGTTCACACGCGAGCGAGACGAGGAGGCACGGATGACGATCTGGAAGGACGAGGCAGGTCGCGAGGTGCTGCATGTGAGTCGGTCCAGGGTGGAAGTGCTCGATCACAGCGCGAACGTGGAAACCGCCGCGCTGCGGATCGCCGCCAAGAAGTTCGGCGACGCCGTGTCGATCACTGGCAGCGCCGAGTTCCGCGAGCGCCTGGCGCGGCTGGCGACCCGAGAGGGCATTCGGGTGGCTGATGCCGATCTCGCCAGGATCGTCCAGGACGAGCGATCGCGCGGGGCTGAACAAAACCCTGAACCCGAGCCCGAACCGGACAACGAGCAGGACCTTGACCTGGACGAGGGACGATAGACGATAGACCCACCTTGGGACGCACGGAGAAGCCGCTGGAGCGGCGCAGTGCCAACCCGCCACTCTGCTATGGCAAGAAAGCGAGCGGCGGCGCGGATAGCCGCCCGTCCTGGGGTCATCCATCCAGTGCTCGATCGGTGGAACCTCGCCCGTCAAGGGCTATGACTCACTCGCAGCACGCCGCGGCGGGGCCTGAGCCGGTGGAATTTCTCCCGTCCGGGCTCTCTCACTGCCCGAATCGGTGGCTACAGTTATGCAGGAGTCAGCCAAGGCCGCCGCGGACGCGGCGGCGGAGTCTTCGGCCCTGATGAGGATCCACCGGCCGGGCTGACGCGTGGCGACGCAGATGCCGCGCCGTTCAAGCCATATGCCGACCGTCCGACGGCGGTGGATGATCAGGGTGGCGCGCTGCCCGTGCGCAGCAGCCCGCTGCTGGCGGGCTGGATCAGGCTCGGGGTACTCACGCTCCTCGTCCGTCGCCCATACCCGCGCGCCAGTGCGCTCGGCCGCCTCGTGGAATTCCCGGAATTTGCCGGCCCGTGCGTGCCGCGCAAGCTCGCGGAGCTCGGCTGGGGCGTCCTCGGGCAGCCGTCGGCGGCACTCCCGCCATACGCCAAGCCGACCTTTCATGCCAAATAGCTGGAATCCTCGGATACCCCACGCCGCGCGCCACGCGTCTACGCCAGACAGGTCATCGCTCGTGATGTGCTGCCCGATCTGGCCGTCGCCGCAGGCGGCCGTCTTGGCCGAGTACGCCATGCAATACTTCGCCGCGCCCTCGGCGCTTCGGGCACGCTCGACGCGCACGGCGGGACCGAGGTCACCGAACACGGTGGACAGGATGTTGGTGGTGGTCTTCACTTCGGAGTCCGCCAAGAACATGATCTGGTGCCAGTGCACGCAGCCATCGAGGTGAGGTTCGACGAACCGGCTGCCTACGAGCCCGATGCCAGCCTTTTTGGCGCGCGCCCGGGCGAGCGCCCAACGGCGGCGCAACTCGCGCTGCCCAGCCACAGGCAGGCTGCCGTCCCACTTCGCGCGGCCGAATTTCGGCGAAGGGTGCCAGGTCGCCGGCAACGTCAATGTGATGAAGTATGGCCAACGGCCCTGCGCAACCTCGCAGTCAATCATGCCGCGGGTCACCACGTGAAGCTCGGCGCGCCGTTGTCGAGGATGGCGCGTCACCTTCGCCAGCGGGATGGCCTCGCCAGTTTCGGTGTCAACCACCAGCGTTTCATCCATCCACTTCGCCTGCTGCTCGAGCTGCTCGGCGCGGCGCCACCGCGCGTTGCAGGATGCATATCGCGACTGCCGTCCCCGACTGCCAACGTGACCGGCGAGCAGCGCGGCGGCCTCCTCGGCGCGGCGCACGCAGCAGCGCATGTTGCGCCGCTCACCGCGCAGCGCGGCGGTGCGGTCTACCTGCATCAACTGCGTGGGCACGACGCCATACCTGGCCTTATAGCTCGCGGCCCAGAGGGACCGCCCTGACCGCCACCACGTCGCAATCCGGTGCTTGGCTTCGTCGGCGATCTCCCGCTCGATCATGCCGCGATGTCGCCAGCCCCATGCGGTGACTCCGCACTCCATGACGCGGGCGAGGCGCTCATCCGACCAGCACGCCTCACGCAGATGCGCCGCTGCATCACCCGGACCTTGACCTTGCGGCTCGCGCTCGGCGGTGCGTTGCTCCGCCTGGGAAGGTGCTATGATACGACCGTCGTCGTAGCCCACGACGGTGGGACCACCTGCTACGACGCGCGCGCGCGGAGGCCGGTTCGGGGTTGCTGCTTCACCCCAACCGGCCTTACTTTCTTGCGCCCACGGGCGCACGACGCCGCTCGCCTACGTGGCGAGCCGCATCATCAGCGACAATTCAGATTGTGCGGACACATACGGCCCTTCGCCGTGCATGCACGGCGATTAGACCGGTGAGAGTCCGCATTGCAGCAAGTCCTAACGGGCCGATGCGTTTGGCTTTTTCCGCCCTGCTGGGCTGCACTCCGGGGAGGTCTGGGACGCAATGCCCTTGGTTCAACCCGGATGAGATTTCCCTATCACGAACGGTGTTCGGATGCCTCGATTCGTCGGCGGCCACAACTCCACGTCACCAGACTCATAGAGTTGGACACGACTGCGCGCGATCCCCATCCTCCTGCAGTACCTCAGTCCCTATGGAAGGCTTCGCACACGACGCGCCGGCGGCTGCTTCACATCTCCGACGCGGCCCGGAGCATACCGGGCGTTGCGTAAACCGTAGCGTCGACGGCGGTGGCGTGTCAAGCATGCGGAATGGCCAATACCGCGCTACGATGCCCGTCGTAATGCTCGCCGGTTCGATGGTTGGCCGGTGAGACGGGAAATTACGCACTGGATACGCACTGCCGCTGCTTCCGGCCTATGAATATCGGCATTTGTGGCGGTCACCCTCTCCGCCAAATGTGCTCTTGCAAATCACGGCGGTACGAGGTCTTCTGCGGCGATTTCAGATATTCACCGAGCCCCGGTATTCGTCACGTGTTCCCGGACTGTCTCGGCCGATAACACATGGCCTCGGATTAGGAGAGATTGCCGGTGAAGGCGGACTGCTGTCCGAGTTGCGGGTGCAGGCAGCCAACATCGACCGAACGGCGCCGACGCAGCATAATTTCAATTCTTGCGCGAGTCTCACGAAGAGCAATATCCGGGCTTTCGAGTCTGCCCATTCGCTGTCTTCGCCGTGTGTATTCAGGTGCACCTGGTAGAAGCGCGGGATGGTTGTGCGCTGCGCGAAATACATAATGGTCCCGCTGAGCGGCCGTTCGCCGGCCTTGCACTCCACCGCGAACTGGGGTTTGCCGTTTCTCAGCACGACGAAATCGATTTCCCTGCCGGCGGCGTCACGCGTCGGCTGCGCTGTCAGTCGCTCATCGGGCTACCGGGGCGGGCGCCCCCGGGCCTCACCGGCCGATGACAGGAGCGCTGCGAGAGCCATGTGGTAGCGCTATCGGTAGCCAGCGCCGCTGCAAGGCGGTAGCATCCTCTCTCAATCCCGCGGCTTGCGGGCTGCGGGAGCGGCTTTTGGGCCCTTGTCGGCCAGGGCAGCAGGTGTTTCGCGCCCTGCGCCTTGGCGCGGCGGCGGGGCGCAACGTGCCGCTTGGAAGCCGGCCGCCGCTCATCGGGCTCGCGGGTTCGGATTTCACTTTACTGCCCATCGGGATTCGAGGCGGATAGAAGGAGGCCTTTGATGAACAAAGCAACGCTCGAGCTCAACCGCGCAGGTCAGAGCCTGTGGCTGGACAACATCACGCGCGAGCTGCTGACGAGCGGCACGCTGCGCCGCTATATCGAGGAGCTGTCGGTCACGGGACTCACTTCCAATCCGACGATATTCGATCAGGCGATGAAGCATGGCGCGGCCTACGACGAGGATCTGCGCAGGGTCGCTTCGCGGGGTCTTTCGGTGGAAGAGGCGTTCTTCGAGATCGCCTTGGAGGACCTCACGCGGGCGGCTGATCTGTTTCGCGCGGTCCACGAGCGCACGGCGGGCTTTGACGGCTGGGTGTCGCTCGAGGTCTCGCCGCACCTTGCGCGAGACAGCCGCGCAACCCTCGAGCAGGCACGGGAGCTGCACGCGCGTGCCGACCGCCCGAACCTGTTCATCAAGATCCCCGGCACCCCGGAAGGCCTGCCTGCGATCGAGGAGGCCATTTTCTCGGGCGTGCCCGTGAACGTGACGCTGCTGTTCTCGGCCGAGCAATACGTCGCGGCGGCGGGGGCGTGGTTGCGGGGCATCGAGCGGCGCATCGAAGCGGGATTGAATGCCAACGTCGCTTCCGTGGCGTCTTTGTTCCTCAGCCGCTGGGATGTGGCGACGGCCGGCAAGGTGCCTGCCGCGCTCGTGAACCGTCTGGGTCTTGCCGTCGGGCGCAGCGCCTACCGGGAGTACTGCCGGCTGTTGAGCTCGCCGCGCTGGCTGCGCGCCATGAATGCAGGCGTTCGGCCGCAGCGGCTGCTGTTTGCGAGCACCGGGACGAAGGATCCGAAGGCCTCGGATGTGCTCTACGTCGAAGGACTCGTCGGACCGCTCACGATCAATACCATGCCCGAGAATACGCTGAAGGCCTTTGCCGACCACGGCAGGGTAGGGGATGCAATCGAGGCCGGCGGCGGGGACAGCGAGGCCGTGCTGGCGCAGTTCGGCAAGGCGGGCGTGGACCTCGGAGCGCTGGCCGCCAAGCTGCAGGAGGATGGCGCCGCAGCGTTCGTCAAGTCCTGGGATGACCTGATGGCCAGCATCGGGGCGAAGGCGGGGGCATTGAAGCGGGCTGTGGCGGGTTAGGCTTCAGAGGCGGAAAGGGGGGCGCCAGTTCTCGCCGGTGAGCGGAGCGCTGGCGAGCCATTCGCTCTGCGGCGCCGGTCCGCCGGTCTCGAGAGTTGCCCCTGTACGCCGGTGCAACCCGAGTCATGAAACGGCACGAGCGGCTGCCCAGGCACAGGGAGTGTGCCCCGCCGCCGCAGGTGGCGGAGCGTGGGGCAAAAGACCGCGCTTTTTGCCCCAGGTACGCTGGGCTTTGGCTCGCGCGACGCGCGCAGATCCGTTCCGTCGGCGAGCGCAATGCCCCAGCCGTCGATCAGCCCACGCTCGGCAAAGCGTCGCAGGGTGAAGGTCGCCGCCGTCGGCAGGCGGCCCGCGACACCGAATGGCTCGCACACCATGCGCGCCAGTGAGACAGGTTGGGGCGCTCGCACACGCCCGGCCAGTGCGCTGAGAACCTACCGCGGCCTGCCGGGCTCGGCCGTAGGTGAATTCACTGATTTGAGAAAGCGGCCGTGCGCATAAGGTGGACGGCAGTTGCCGGGGTGAAGACCATGCGTGATTTGCAGCACGTCGCGGGCGTCGGCCCGCCGAGGTTGCCGCCCGCTCTGGCCGGCCTGATGGCCCCACTGGCTTATCCGCATCCGGTCGATGCCGTCGAGCTCATCGAGACACCGATCGCCTGGGTGTTGCTCGCCGGGCAGTTCGCCTACAAGGTGAAGCGGCCGGTTCGCTATCCGTTCATCGATCTCACCTCGGCCGAGCGCAGGAGACTGCTCTGCGAGGAGGAGTTGCGGCTCAACCGGCGGTTCGCGCCGGCGCTTTATCTCGAGGTGTGCGAGATCGTGAGCGTCGAGGGAGCGGCGAGGATTCGCTTGCGCACCGGCGAGTCCGGGCAGGCACATCGGGGCATCCTCGAGCACGCCGTGCGCATGCGCAGGTTTTCCCGGCGGGACGAGCTCGATCACTTGCTTGCGAGCCACCACATCGAGCCTGTCGAGCTCGAGGCGTTCGGTCGCAGCCTCGCCGAAGTCCACGCGGGTCTCCCCGAGGCGCAGGCCGACTCGCTCTGGGGGACGCCGCAGGGCGTGCAGACTCAGCTCGTGCGCAATCTGCTGGAGTGCGCCGAGGCGGCCGGGGATTTCGGCACCGCCGAGGAGGTGCTTGCGCTGCGCCAGGTGTTCGAGCAGCGCATCCTCGCCGCGAGATCCTGCATGGCCGTGCGGCGGGAAGCAGGGCGAGTGCGCGAGTGTCACGGCGATCTGCACAGCCGCAACATCGTGCGTCTCGACGCGCGCCTGGTCGCATTCGACTGCCTGGAGTACGAGCCGGCGTTCCGCTGGATCGACGTGGCTGACGAAATCGCCTTTCTCACGAGCGATCTCGGCTCGCGCCACTGCGGTCGGCACGCCCACGCGTTCCTCAGCGGTTACCTCGCGCGCAGCGGCGACTACCACGCCTGCCGGCTCGTCAGGCTTTACGAGGTCCATCGGGCGCTGGTGCGCGCGAAAGTGGCGGCGCTTTCGGCAGCGGGGCTCGCGCAGGGGCCGGAGCGGCAATCCCTGCGCCAGGAGCATCAGCGTCTGATTGCCCATGCGGCGGCGGCGTTGACGCCGGGCAAGCCGCTGCTTCTGCTGATGTGCGGCCTGTCCGGCTCGGGAAAGACCTGGCTGGCGCGCCTGCTCGCCGAGCGGCTCTCGGCGTTGCACTTGCGCTCGGATGTCGAGCGCAAACGGCGCGCGGGACTCGGTTCCCAGGCGAGGTCCGGCTCCGGACTCGCCGAAGGGCTGTATTCGAGCAGGATGAGCGCATGCGTCTACGATGATCTCGCGCGCGCCGCGCAGGACGGCTTGACCGGGGGCTACAACGTGATCGTCGATGCCACCTTTCTCCGTCGCGAGCAACGGACACGGTTCGCCGCGTTGGGCGCCACGCTCGGGTCGCCCGCCCGCTTCGTCTGCTGCCAGGCACCGCTGCCCGTGCTGCGCGCCCGGGTTCTGGCGCGCGCCCGCGTGGCGCTCGATCCCTCGGAGGCGGACTTGTCCGTGCTCGACTGGCAGCGCGGCAGGATCGAGCCCTTCGGTCCCGACGATCCGTTCGATGTGACCTACGTGGAGTCCGCCGATCCGCAGGCGCTCGAGAAGGTGTTGCGGCGCACGGCACACCCGCCGGCAAGGCAGTGTCAGGTCGTTTGACGTCGCCAGTTCGCCGGGGCCGGCGGATGCCGGACCCGGCGGTGTCCGTCAGAACCTGCCGCCCTGAAAGTCCTCGATCGCCTGCATCAACTGCTCGCGGGTGTTCATGACGAAGGGGCCGTACTTCGCCACCGGTTCGCGCAGTGGCCTTCCTGCGACCAGGATGGCGCGCGCGGGCTGCGCCGCCGCGCCCTGCGCGGACGGGACGGGGGCCTCGAGCTGCACTTTGTCGCCCTCGGTGAGCAGCGCGAGCTGATGGGTGTCGATCGCGGCGGTGCGATCGCCGTCTGCAACGCCGAGCACGCCCTCGTAGACATAAAGAAACGCCGCGTGCCCTGCCGGCAGCGCATGCGAGAAGCGCACACCCGGATCGAGCGCGATGTCGAGGTAGATCGGGTCGGTCGCGGGCTGAGCGATGGGTCCTGCGACACCCGCTACCGTGCCGGCGATCACCTTCACCCGCGCACCGTCGACGGTCACGGCGGGAATCTTCTCCGCTGCGAACTCCTGGTACTTCGGCGCAGTCATCTTGTCCCTCGCGGGCAGGTTGATCCACAGCTGAAAGCCGCGCATGCGCCCCGCCTGCTGCTCGGGCATCTCGGAGTGCACGATGCCGCGGCCGGCCGTCATCCACTGCACGCTCCCGGGCACGAGCACGCCCTCGTGGCCGTGGTTGTCGCGGTGTCGCATGCGGCCGTCGAGCATGTAGGTGACCGTCTCGAAGCCGCGGTGCGGATGGTCCGGGAAGCCGGCGATGTAATCGCCGGGGTTGTCGGTGCCAAACTCATCGAGCATCAGGAACGGATCGAAGTCGGCGAGCTGTCCGTGGCCGATGACGCGCGTCAGCTTGACGCCGGCTCCGTCCGAGGTCGGCGTGCCGCGCACGATCCGGGCGATGCCTCGTGTGGATGAGGCAGTGCTCGGCTCGTGCCGGGCCTCGCCCGCGCGGGGCCGCCACTGTACGCCGTTCGAAGTCGTTTCAGGCGATCTTGCCATGGGAACCTCCTCGGGTTTGCCGTGCGTTGCCGTTGTCGTGGGGGAAGCTCAGGCGGCGAGCCGCGCGATCTCGGCGGTCGCGGCCTCGATCGCCGCCTGGCGCTGATCGGGGCTGATGTTAAGCCCCTCGGCGCGCACGAACGTCAGATCGGTGATGCCGAGAAAGCCAAAGACGCCGCGCAGGTAGCTCTCCTGATGATCGAGGAGCGCCGCGGGGGACTGCGGGCGGTACAATCCGCCGCGCGAGGAGGCGACGATCACCTTCTTGGCGCCGGCGAGGCCCTCGGGGCCGTTTTCAGTGTAGCGGAAGGTCTTGCCGGCCACCGCGATGCGGTCGATCCAGGCCTTCAGCTGCGAGGAGACCGAGAAGTTGTACATGGGCGCGCCCACCACGACGATGTCGGCCGCGAGAAACTCCTCGAGCGCCTTGCCGCCGCGCGCGAGGTCCTCGAGCAGGGACGGGGATTCCGGGGTCGCGCCCTGGGCGGCCGCCAGGTGCGCTGCGGTCAGATGCCCGATCGGCTCGGCGCCGAGATCGGTGTAGCTGACCTCGATGCCCGGATGGGCCTTGCGCAGGCGCATGACGATGGCCGAGCTCAGTTGGCGACTGACCGAATTCTGGCCGAGAATGCTGGCGTCGATGTGCAGGAGTTTCATGGTGGACCTCTATGTGGTATAAAACGGTTACCGAGGATAAGTATGTAAGCACCGGGGGCGGGAGCACAAGAAGGCACAGCGATGCGACAGAGTGAAACCGATGTAACCCATGGGGCCGATGCGCTGCCGAGCGCGGAGTGCCCGAAGATCAGTCAGGTGTTGGCGCGGGTCGGCGAGAAGTGGAGCGTTCTCATCATCATCATGCTGAGCGAGCGGCCGCGACGCTTCTCGGAGCTGAAGCGCGCCATCGGCGGAATATCGCAGCGGATGCTGACGCTGTGTCTGCGCGGGCTGGAGCGCGACGGGCTGGTCAAGCGGACGGTCTATCCGGTCGTTCCGCCCAAGGTCGAGTACGAGCTCACGCCCCTCGGCCAGTCATTGCGCGAACCGGTCACCCAACTGGCGAAGTGGGCGCAGAGCCATATCGCCGAGCTCGACGGCGCACGCGAGGCGTTTGACCGGCGGGAAGCCCTCGAGCGCGGAAAAACCCAGAGCGTCCCGGAGTGGGCAGGCAACCCGCAGAGCGGATGGATGGCCTCCCGCAGGCGTTGACCGGGGCCACCGACGGGCGGGGCATCGGCGCCGCAGGGCAGTGCGGGGAGGGGGCGGGCGGCTCAGCGCTTGCCGGCGTGCCGCAGGCTCAGCTCCGCGGCCACCTGCTCGAGCGACAGGCCGCGGCTCTTCAGCAGCAGCAGCAGGTGGTAGAGGAGGTCGGCCGATTCGCCGATCAGCTTCTCATCGGTCTCGGCCACGGCCGCCAGTGCCACCTCCAGTCCCTCCTCGCCCACCTTTTGCGCCATCCGATTCCTGCCCTGAGCATACAGGCGCGCGGTATAGCTGCCTTCGGGACGCTCCGCGATCCGCTGTGCGATCACCGCCCCCAACTCCCCGAGAAAGGCCAGGGGCTCGAGCGCGGGCCGCTCCTGCCCGAAGCAGGTGGCGGTGCCGAGGTGGCAGACCGGTCCCCGTGGCCGGGCGGTGACGAGCAGCGCGTCGCCGTCGCAGTCGGCGCGCACCGACACCAGATCGAGGGTGTTGCCGGAGGTCTCGCCTTTTTCCCACAAGCGGCGCCGGCTGCGGCTGAAGAGCACCACCCGGCCGCGCGCGAAAGTCTGCAGCAGCGCCTCGCGATTCATGTAGCCGACCATGAGCACCGCCCCGCCGCCATCCTGCACCACCGCGGGCAGCAGACCGTTCATCTTGTCGAAGTCGAGCCGATCGAGGTCCGCCGGGGCGAGCGCGGTGCTGCGGGATCCCATGGGGCTCAAGGGCGCACCTCGATGCCCGCCGAGCGCAGCGCGCGCTTCAGATCCGGGATGGCTATGGCGCCGCTGTGAAACACACTGGCCGCGAGCGCCGCATCGACGCCGGCCTCGCGGAACACGGAGGCGAAATGCCCGATCTCGCCGGCGCCCCCCGAGGCGACGAGCGGCACCTGACAGATGCCGCGCACGGCGCGCAGCTGCTCGATGTCGTAGCCGCGGCGCACGCCGTCGCTGCCCATGCAGTTGAGCACGATCTCGCCCGCGCCGCGCTGTTGCACCTCGCGCGCCCATTGCAACACATCGCGACCCGACTCGCGCGCACGCCGCGGATCGCCGGTGAGCCGGTAGGCGCGGTAGCCCTCGCCCGCGCGCTCGCTGTCGATGCCCACCACCACGCATTGCGACCCGAAGCGCCGGCTCAACCGGTCGATGAGCGAGGGGTCGGCGAGGGCGGGGGAGTTGACGGAGATCTTCTCCGCGCCGGCATTGAGCACCGCCTCCGCATCACTCACCGAGGCGATGCCGCCGGCCACGCAGAACGGAATATCGAGGACGCGGGCGACACGGCGCACCCAGCCTCGATCGACCGAGCGCCCCTCGGGACTGGCGGTGATGTCGTAGAACACCAGCTCATCGGCGCCCTCGTCGCGGTAGCGCGCGGCGAGCTCGAGGATGTCGCCCACGACCCGATGATCGCGGAAGCGCACGCCTTTGACGACCTGACCGTCGCGCACGTCTAGGCAGGGGATGATGCGTCGGGCAAGAATGATCGTGACTCCTCGGCAGTGATCCGCCGCTCGAGCAGCGCCTTGCCGCTCACGGCGGCGATGACTCCGACATCGGCGAGCGCCTTGAGGTCGCCCGCATCGCGCACGCCGCCGGAGGCCTGCCAGGCGATGTCGGGGAAACGGGCCACCGCCGTGCGGTAGAGCGCGCAATTGGGGCCGGCGAGCGCACCGTCGCGCGCGATGTCGGTGCACAACACGTGCCGGACGCTTCCGTGCGGATACGACGCGAGTACATCCCAAAGGCTCTGCGCGCCGCCTTCGCGCCAGCCGTGCGTGCGCACCCGGGGCTCGCCTTGCTCATCGAGGCGCACATCGAGCGCCAGGCAGATCCGTTCGGGACCGAAGCGCCCGATCCACTCGCGCACCTCCCGGGGGCTTTGCACCGCGGCGCTGCCGATCACCACGCGCTGCACTCCGGCCGAGAGCAGCTCCTCGATCGTTTCGGAGCGGCGGATGCCCCCGCCGACCTGCAGGCGTACCCCGCCGCGGGCGGCGAGCGCTGCGATCACCTGGCGGTTGGCGGGCGCGCCATCGCGCGCACCGTCGAGATCGACCACGTGCAGCCAGAGAGCCCCGAGAGAGCGGTAGTGCTCGAGCAGCTCGATGGGCTCGTGTGGATAGCGTGTCTCGGCGTCGAAGTCGCCCTGGAACAGGCGCACGCAACGGCCCTGGCGCAGATCGATGGCGGGAATGAGCAACATGAGTCGGGTGCTACGAAAGGGCGGGACTCGGAGGTGGGATCGGCGAATCGCTCATGAGAGGAGGGTCTTCACAGGTTTAGAAAGTTACTGAGCAGCCGCGCGCCGCCCGCGGCCGAGCGCTCGGGGTGAAACTGCACGCCCCAGAAATTGTCTTGCCGCACCACCGCAGAGAGCGCCCCGCCGTACTCGACCTGCGCCACCGTCAGTTCGCAGGCCGGCACGCCATAGCCGTGCACGAAATAGAAGTACGCGCCCGGCGCCAGCCCTGCGAGCAGCGGATCGGCCTTCCAGTCCTCGAGCCGGTTCCAACCCATGTGCGGCACCGGACGCCCCGGCGCGGCCGTCAGCCGCCGCACCTCGCCGCGCAGGATACCGAGGCACGGGGTCGATCCTTCCTCGGAGCGCTCGAACAGCAGCTGCATCCCGAGGCAGATCCCGAGGACGGGCTGGGTGAGCGAGGGCAGGAGCGCTGCGATTGCGCTGCGACGCAGCCGTTCCATGGCATCCGTGGCGCAGCCGACGCCGGGCAGCACGATGCGGGGGGCGGCGGCGATCTCAATGGCGTCCGCCGTCACCCGCGTCTTCGCCCCGAGACGCTCGAACGCGAATTGGAGGGAAGCGAGGTTCGCGCCGCCGCTGTCGATGATGGCGGCGTCCATCACAGCACACCCTTGGTGCTCGGCAGCTCCTCGCTTTCGCGACGGCAAGCCTGGCGCAGCGCCCGTCCGAGGCCCTTGAAGCACCCTTCTATCATGTGATGGGCGTTCTCCCCGGTCACGCTGAGGTGTATCGCCGCTCCCAGAGACTGTGCGAGCGAGCTGAAAAAATGCGGCACCAGCTCGGTGGGCAGGCCGCCCACGGACTCACGGTTGAAGCGGCCGGCAAACTGGGCGAAGGAGCGGCCCGAGAGGTCGATCGCCACCTGCGCCAGGGCCTCGTCCATCGGCAGGAGGAAGCCGTAGCGGGCGATGCCGACTTTCGCGCCGAGCGCCCGTCGCAGCGCCTCCCCGAGCGCCAGGGCGCAGTCCTCCACGGTATGGTGCTCGTCGATGCGCAGATCGCCCCGGCAGCGCAGCTCGAGGGCGAAGCCGCCGTGCCTCGCCAGCTGCTCGAGCATGTGGTCGAAGAATCCGATGCCGGTGTCGATGCTCACCGGGGCGGGCGCATCGAGGTCGACGCCGACCTCGATGTCCGTCTCCCTCGTGCGGCGTGTCACGCGGGCGCGGCGCGCCGTCAGCGTCTGCACGATGGCCGGCCAGGTCTGTTCCGCGGAGCCGTCACGGCAGATACGCAAGCCGCGCACGCCGAGGTTGCGGGCGAAGTCGAGATCGGTGTCCCGGTCTCCGATGACGGCGCTCGCCGCAAGGTCCACGGCGTTCGTGCGCAGATACTCGCGCACCAGAGCGGTTGCGGGCTTGCGGCACTCGCAACCCTCGTGCGGCGCATGCGGACACACGAACACCTCCTCGAACTCGACTCCCTGCGAGCGGAACGTATCGAGGATGAAGCGCTGCGGCGTCTCGAAGCTCTGGCGCGGAAAGGACGCTGTGCCGAGCCCGTCCTGGTTGCTGACCATGACCAGCCGGTAGCCGCGGCGCCTGAGCAGGGCGAGGGCCGCAAACACACCGGGCATGAAGCGCACCTTCTCGAGCGCATCGACCTGATGATCCGGCGGCTCCTCGACGAGCGTGCCATCGCGGTCGACGAACAGCGTCGCAGCGGGCGAGCTCATGACCAGGCCTCCAGCAGGCGCGAGTTCTGCTCCGCGGTGCCGACGGTGATGCGCAGCGCGCGGCCGAGCCCCGGATAGCCGCGGGCGTCGCGCACCAGCAACCCCGCCCGGCAGCCCTGCTCGAGCGCCGCGCCGGCATCGTCGAACTCCGCCAGAATGAAGTTGGAGTCGCTCGGCCAGAGGCGCAGGATCCGAGGCAGTCCCGCCAGCGCCTTCATCAACCGTGCGCGCTCGGCGAGCAGCGCAGCAAGCTGCTCCTTGCCCGCGGCGATCGCCTCGGGCGTCAGCCGGGAGAGCGCCGCATCGAGGGTCGGCTTTGGAATGGCGTACGGCGGAATGATCTTGCGCAGCAGACGGATGACCTCCGGATCGGCGAGCAGCGTGCCGCAGCGCGCGCCGGCGAGGCCATGGGCCTTCGAGAGCGTGCGCAGCACCGCCAGATTCGGCAGCTCCCCGAGGCGGCGGGCGAGGCTCGGCCGGTGCGCGAACTCCAGATAGGCCTCGTCGACCACGACGATCGCGCGGCCTGCGAGCGCGCGCGCGACGCGCACCATCGCCTGCTCCTCGAGCAGATTGCCCGTGGGATTGTTCGGCGAGCAGAGAAAGACGAGCTTGGTCTCGCGCGTGCAGCGCTCGAGCAGCTGCGGCTCATCGAGCGCAAAGCCGCGCTCCATGCAAAGCGGCGCGGTGAGCACCTGCGCTCCCTGGATGCGGGCCGACACCGAGTACATGCCGAAGGTCGGCGGGCAGACGAGCACCGCGTCTTGTCCGGCGCGGCAGAACGCGCGGCAGAGCAGATCGATGGCCTCGTCGCTGCCGCGACCGACGAGTACCGAGTCGGCCGCGACGCCATAGAGCCCGGCCAACCGTTCGATGAGCGCCCGGGGCTGAGGCTCCGGATAGCGGTTGACCCCGCTGCGGGGATCGCCGCCGGCGGGGCTCCAGGGCAGCTCGTTGGCGTGCAGCCGCTCGAGCTGCGGGCGCCAGGCGGCATGCTCGTAGACCTTCAGCGCGACGATGTCCGGCCGCGCGAGCGCCGTGACCCAGCTCATGAGGCTTCGGCCTCGCCGGGCAGGCCCGCGCGCAGCGCATCGAGACGGCGCGTCACGGCGGCCGCGTGCGCATCGAGCCCCTCCATCCGTGCGAGCGTCACGGCGGTCGGTCCGAGCCCGAGCAGGCCCGCGGGCGTGAGCTCCTGGACCGTGATGCGCTTGAGGTAATCGAGCACCGAGAGCCCGCTGTAGGCACGCGCATAGCCGTAGGTCGGCAGCACGTGGTTGGTGCCCGAGCAATAATCGCCCATTGGCTCCGGCGACCACGCCCCGAGAAACACCGAGCCGGCGCTCACGATCTTCTCCAACATGCCGCGCGGCGCACGCAGCTGCAGGATCAGATGCTCGGCGGCATACTCGTTGGCCACCTCGGCCGCGACCTGAAGGTCGCGGACGAGGATGCAGCGGCTCGCGGCGAGGGATTTCTCCAGGATGGCGCGCCGCGACAGACCGCTTGCCTGCGCAGCGACCGCGGCGCTCACGGCCCGTGCCAGCGCCGGGCTGTCCGTGACCAGGATGGCCTGCGCGTTCACGTCGTGCTCGGCTTGGGCGAGCAGGTCGGCGGCGACGAACTGCGCCTCGGCCGACTCGTCGGCGATCACCATGACCTCGGACGGGCCGGCGGGCATGTCGCAGGCCGCTCCCTGCGGGTCGGCCGCGGCGGCCTGTTTGGCGGCGGTCACCCAGGCGTTGCCCGGGCCGAAGATCTTGTCGGCCTTGGGGATGGTCTCGGTGCCGTAGGCAAGCGCGGCGATGGCCTGCGCGCCGCCGACCTTGAACACCGACTCGACGCCGCAGAGCGCGGCGGCCACGAGCACCGCCGGGCTCGCCGCGCCGCTGCGGTCGGGCGGCGTGCACAGGATGCGGCGCGGGCAGCCGGCGATGCGCGCCGGCACGGCGAGCATCACGACGGCCGAAGGAAGCGGCGCGGACCCCGCCGGCACATACAGCCCAACGGTGCCGATCGGGCGCAGGATGCGCTCGCAGCGCACGCCGGGGCTGGTCTCGAGGGCGAGGGGCTCGAGCCGTTGGGCGCGGTGAAACCGCTCGACATTCTCGATGGCCCGCTCGATCGCGCCCACCTGCTCGGCACTCAGCGCCCGGTGCGCCTGCGCGAATTCCCGCGCGCCTACCGCGAGGGCGTCGAGCTCGATGCCGTCGAACCGGCGGGTGTAGGCCCGCAGTGCCGCATCGCCGTCGGCGCGAACGTTGGCGATGACCTCGCGCACCAGCGCATCGGTGTCCGAGCGCGATTGCTGCACGGGCCGCTCGAGCGCCGCTCTGCGCTCTTGCTCCGACAGCGAGTCCCACGCAAGGATACGCATAGGGAAGGGCACCTCAGGCCAGCATCTTTTCGACGGGCAACACCAGCAGCGCGCTCGCCCCGGCCTTCTTCAGGCTCTCGAGCGTTTCCCAGAACACGTTCTCGCGGCACACGGCGTGGATGGCCACTTTGTCCGGGAAGCCCTCGAGCGGGATGATGGTAGGGGACTCGCTGCCGGGCAGGAGCTTGCGGATCTCAGCCAGGGCGGCCCGCGGGGCATGCAGCATGATGTACTTGCTCTCGCGCACCTGTTGGACACCGTCGATGCGCATCAGCAGCCGCTCGACCCACTCGTCCTTCAGCGGCGCCAGGGCAAGCGGCGTCTGGATGAGCACCGCGTGGCTCTCGAGCACGGTCTCGACCTCGCGCAGGTGATTGGCCTGCAGCGTCGAGCCGGTGGAGACCAGGTCGCAGATAAGATCGGCTCTGCCGAGGCGTGGGGCGATCTCCACCGCGCCGGAAAGCGTGACGATCTCGGCGCGGATGTCGCGCTCGCGCAGGTAGCTCTCGAGAAGGAACGGGTAGGTCGTGGCGATGCGCTTGCCGCGCAGACTGCAGGGCCCCTCGAACGGGGCGCCCTCGGGCACCGCGAGCGAGAGCCGGCAGCGACCGAAATCGAGCCTGCGGACCTGCTGGAAGCGCACCGGGTGGCCGCGGGAGGCGAGCTCCAGGCGCTTTTCCTCCAGCACGTTCAGTCCCACGAGCCCAAGGTCGCACACATCCTCCTGCACCAGGTCGGGGATATCGTCGTCGCGCACGAACAGCACATCGAGGGGCATGTTCTCGCCGTAGGCCATGAGTTGATCCTTGCCGCGCGAGATCTTCAGGCCGCAGCGCGTGAGCAGATCGAGCGAGGGGTCGGTGAGGCGTCCGGACTTCTGAATGGCGAGTTTGAGACGCAGCTCATCCATGGCCCGGCCCCCGGGGCTCGCCGCCGTTGCCCGGCCGCGCATGCTCCGTCGCGGCCTCGCGCGCGGCGCGGGCGGCGTGCAGATGCCATTTTCCGAGACGCTGGGCGACGAGTCCGTAGCCGCCGTTGCCCGCGGCGAGGAAGCGAGCCACCCGCCCGATGGTCGTGACGCTGACACCCGTCAGGGTGTGGATTTCCCGATACGGCACGCCCCGCCCGAGGTAGTCCACGACCGACCAGCGGTCCGCCATGGCCTGAAGCTCGGCGGGAGTGCACAGGTCGCGGAAGAAGGCGCGGACTTCCTCGGCGTTGCGCAGGGCGGCGATGGCCGCGTACAGGTTGCGCTCGGCGAGCGCCTCCTGCCGGGGACTGAGGCTGCGATGGGTCTTCATGGCCTGTCACTGTATTAGTGTACTAGTACACTAGCATAATGGAACGGCGGGCGCCAGCGTCCGCTCAAGCGGCGGTCGGGGCCTGCGGACGGGCGCTCTGCTTCGCGGCGCGGGGCGCTCGCGGCCGCCTGCGGACCGGCTTGACCGGCTGCCCGGCCGCCGCCTACACTGTGCCCACTCATCGAGACCGGCTGAGGGATAGGCCCTTAGACGCCGGGGCAACCGCCAGGCTTAACCACCCTGTAATGGTGCCAACTCCTGCGATGCGGTTGCCCTCGGGCAGCCGGATCGACAGATGAGCGATCCATGAAGCTTCGCGCGCCGCGGCGTCGCGGAGAAGGTCGTGGTAACCCGCCGGATCCCGGCGGGCGCTCCGCAGGGGAACTCGGTGAGGCCGGGAGAGGAATGCGGAGCCAGCACCCATGAACGCCCTAGCCGAAGCCTCAGGTCTTGCCGGATTCGAGGCTCATCATCTGCCGTGCCCGCTCGCCTGTGAGGGCATATTCGAGATCCAGGGCGAGTTTGCGCTGCACCACGGGGGACGTCTGTCCCCGGTGCGGGTGGCTTGGCGGATGGCAGGTCCCGCCGAAGCGCCCGTGGTCTGCGCGCTCGGCGGCATTTCGGCGAACCGGCGGGTATGTTTGACGGAACACCCCCGCCAGAGCTGGTGGAGCGAGGTGGCCGGTGCCGGGCGGCCGCTTGACACCGGGCGCTACCGTATTCTCAGTTTCGACTATCTCGGCGGCAGCGGCGAGACCACCGGGCCGCAGCCGGGCGCTGCCTTTCCCAGCATCTCCACCTACGATCAGGCGCAAATCCTGCTGCGCCTCCTCGATCACCTGGGCGTGAAATCGCTGCGCGCCATTGCCGGGGGCTCCTATGGAGGAATGGTGGCGCTGGCCTTCGGCGAGCGCTACCCGGAGCGGGTCGGCCGGCTGATCGTGCTGTGCGCCACGGACCGTCCCCATCCGCTCGGCACCGCCTGGCGCTGCGTGCAGCGCGACATCGTACGCCTGGGGATCGAGAGCGGCCGGGCCCGCGAGGCACTGGCGCTTGCCCGGGCGCTCGCCATGTCGACCTACCGCACCGGGGAGGAATTCCGAGCCCGCTTCGAGGGACTGCCCGTGTGGGAGGACGGCCGAGTGCGCCTGCCCGTGGAGCGCTACCTGAGCGCCCGCGGCAGCGACTACGCGGCCAGGCATTGTCCCGAGGCTTTCCTCTGCCTGTCCGAGTCGATCGATCTGCACCGCGTCGAGGCGGCCCGCATCTGCGTGCCTACGGCGGCGGTGGCCGTGCGCGAGGATCTGCTCGTCCCGCTGGCGGACGTGCGCGGCATGGTCGCGCGGCTGCATTCGGCGAGGCTGCACGAGATCTCCTCGATCTACGGCCACGACGCGTTCCTGAAGGAAACCCAACAGCTGCACGGCGTGTTCGCCGCGGCGCTCGACAGCCATTAGCGCAGATTCACGACCGAACCGCGGCATCGCTCGGCAGGCAAGGCGCGCAAACGGCATTTCCCGGGCGCCGAGGCACGGGGCGCTTTGTGCGCCCGTCCCCGCGGATGGATTCACGGCGTCGCGGAAAATGCGCTGGCAAGCGAGGCCCCGGGGACGAACACACCACCCGCGCACCATGTGAGAGATCAGATGAGCCATTCAACGACCCCCGTGTCCCAGATCACCCAGACCGTCCGCGCAGGCCTCGAGTGCGACGATGCCACCGGCGCGGTCGTGCCGCCGATCCATCTCACGTCCACGTTCGCGTTCCGCGGCTTCGGCGAGAAGCGCCAGTACGACTACACCCGCTCGGGCAATCCGACCCGTGAGCTCTTGGGCGCGGCGCTCGCCGAGCTCGAGGGCGGAGCGGGCGCGGTGGTCACCGCGACCGGCATGGCGGCGATCACCGTCGTCGGCTATCTCGTTTCGGCCGGTGGCCGGATCGTCGCCCCGCACGACTGCTACGGGGGAACCTACCGCCTGTTCGATGCCTGGCGGCGCCGGGGCGAGCGGCAGGTGCAGTTCGTGGACTTCGGCGACGCGGCCGCCGTCGAGGCCGCGCTCGCCGCTCCCGCGGCGCTGCTGTGGATCGAGACGCCGAGCAATCCGCTGCTGAGGATTACCGACATCGAGCGGTTCGCGGCGCTCGGGCATGCCGCGGGCGCGAAGGTGGCGGTCGATAACACCTTTCTGTCGCCGGCATGGCAACAGCCGCTTTCCCTCGGCGCGGACCTGGTGGTGCACTCGACGACCAAGTATCTGAACGGTCACAGCGATGTGGTCGGCGGCGCGGTCATTGCGCGCGATCAGGCGGTGCACCAGGAGCTCGCCTGGTGGGCCAACTGCCTCGGGCTCACCGGCTCGCCGTTTGACAGCTTCCTCACCCTGAGGGGGCTGCGCACCCTGCACGCGCGGCTCGAGCACCACGGCCGCAACGCCCAGGCGCTCGCCGAGTGGCTGAGCGCGCAGAAGGCGGTCGCGCGCGTCTACTATCCGGGCCTGCCGGGGCACCCGGGGCACGAGGTGGCGAGGCGTCAGCAGCGCGGCTTCGGCGCGATCGTCACCCTGGAGCTGGCCGCAGGGTTGGAGGCGGTGCGAGCCTTCACCGGCGGCCTCGAGTATTTCTCATTGGCGGAGTCGCTGGGCGGAGTCGAGAGCCTGGTGGCTCACCCGGCCACCATGACGCACGCGGCGATGGATCCGGCCGCGCGGCAGAAGGCGGGGCTCGTTGACGGCCTCGTTCGATTGTCGGTGGGCATCGAGGCGCTGCAGGATCTGCGCGCGGATCTCGCGGCCGGCCTGGCGCGCGCGGCGCGGATCCGATAGTCGGCGACGGGCGCCAGCCGGCGCACCGGCAAGGGACTCCCCGCCCAACTGCAGCCTCGCGGCGGCGGCCTCGCCTTGAAGTTGGCGCGCGAGGGAGCGAGGCGGAGGCGCCGCTTCGAGGGCTAACGTCCTGCCCCGCCCGGCGTGCCTGGGGCAAAAAGCGCGGTTTTTTGCGTCAGGCTCCGCCACCTGCGGCGGCGGCGCACCTTCCCTGTGCCGGTCAAACGTTCGTGAGGCTTCATGGCTCGGGGCCGGCCGTCGGTCGAGGGGAAACTATTTACTTTGAGGAGCGCGCAGAGTAGGGTGCGCGCCGTCATTTGAGCCGATGAGGTTTCCCCCAGTTGGACAGTAGTTGTACGAGTGGTGGCAGGCGTCGCGTACCGAGCGACGGTGCGCGCTCGGCAGGGCTGGCCCCGGGGCAGAAGACCGCGGCAGCCCGCTGAGGCGCGCGACGGCCGGCGCCGGATTCGCGCGCCGATCGCCTCGGTCACCACTCGCTCCTTGTGTCTTGGCAGCGCACTCCGGCTTGCGGAGTGTGCGTATTGTCACGTCACCGCCTCGCTGAGGGAGCGATGCGGTAAGTCGTGCGTCCGCAGCCGCGAGGGCGAGTGCCCGCGGATCGCCGGCGCCCGAGGGTGGTGGATCATGATCACGAACCGCAATTCCGCGACGCGGCGGGGCTCGATGGGCCGGCAAGAGGCCGACGGAGCTTTCGCGTGAGCGCGCAGCCCGAGCGCCGGGAGTTTCGCGCGTGCGCCGATTGCCCGCCGATTCCGGAGGGCCTGGAGCATCGCTTGCGTGACCGGTTGCATCTGGCGCAGCTGCACCGCGAGGCGACGAACTGGCGCGGCCGTCTCGCCCTCGCCTTGGCGTTGCTCGGGCCGGGCGTACTGGTCATGCTGGGTGACAACGACGCCGGCGGCGTGATCACCTACATGCAGACCGGCGCCGCCTATGGCCTCGGGCTGTTCCTGCCCTTGATGATCCTCCTGGGGTTCGTGGCCTACGTGGTGCAGGAGATGACCGTGCGCCTCGGCGCGGTGACCCGCCGCGGCCATGCGGAGTTGATCTGGAAGCGCTACGGTCCTTTCTGGGGCTGGTTCTCGCTCATCGATCTGATCGTGGCGAACGTGCTCACCCTGATGACGGAATTCATAGGGATCCGCCTGGGCGGTCAGGCGCTTGGCCTGCCACCGTGGCTCACGGTGCCGGCGGCTCTCATTTTTGTCACCGTCGTGCTGGTGTTCCTGCGCTACTGGACGTGGGAGCGCATTTCGCTGTTCGTCGCGGCGTTCAACCTGGTTTTCGTACCGCTCGCTCTGCTCGCGCATCCTCACTGGCACGCCGTGGCGCTCGCCTTTGTCGGGCGGGGGTGGGCGGTCCCCGGAGGCTTGCTTTCCCTGACGTTCCTCGTTTTGATCTCGGCCAATATCGGCACGACGATCGCTCCCTGGCAGCTGTTCTTCCAGCAGTCCTGCGTGGTGGACAAGGGATTGCTCTCGCAGGACATCCGCGCCGGGAGGCGCGACCTGCTGCTCGGGGTGATCGGGATGGTGATCGTCGCCATGGCGCTGATCGTGCTCGCGGCGGGGATTCTCAAGGGCGCCCCCGGTGCGCAGCGGCTCGATGCGGTGAACATCCTCGCCGCGATCCGCGCCCGGCTCGGCGAGGGGCTGATGGCTCTGTTCGCCCTCGGCCTGATGGAGGCGGGCCTCATCGCCGCCATCGTGATCACGGCGAGCAGCGCCTGGGCGGTGGGGGAGGCCTTCGGCATCGACCGCTCGCTCAATGCGGCGGCGCGGCAGGCGCTCGGGTTCTACCTGCCGGCGGTCGCGGGCACCGCGGTGGCGGCGGTGCTGGTCATGATCCCCGGGCTCGATCTCGGTTTCCTCAACCTCAGCGTGCAGGTCATCGCGACGGTGTTCATGCCCGCGGCCATGCTGTTCCTGCTGCTGCTGCTCAATGACCGGGAACTGATGGGCGAGCACGCGAACTCACCGCGGCGCAACGCGATCTCGATCGCCATCATGATCGGGCTCATCGTCTGCAACGGCCTGTATGGGATCGTTACGCTTTTCCCGCATGCCTTCGCAGGAGGATCATGAAGCAGCTTCGCGATTTCCAGCCGCAGGACATCCGCCGGGTGATCGAGCAGGAGCGCTGGTACGAGCCGCTCAAGGAGGTGAGTCGGATTCGGCTGACGCCCCTGCAGCAGACGGTGTTCTGGGGACTGCGGCTGTACGTGATCGTCATGGCCGCGGTGGTCGTGTGGGCGTTCCTGCATGGCGCGGCCGGCTGAGCGCGCATTGGCGAGGCGCAAGCAATGCGCTGCCGCGCCGGCGCTCCCTGTTGCGAGGCGCCTGCCGCGGCGGTCACAGCTTCGCCAACACCGCCTCGCCGACTTCCCTGGTCGAGATCGCCCTTGCGCCCTTGGCTGCGATATCCGGCGTGCGCGCGCCTTGCTCGATCGCCGCCGATACGGCGCGCTCGAGCGCGGCAGCTTCGCGCTCGAGTCCGAGAGAGTGCCGAAGCAAGAGCGCCACGCTGAGCAGCGTGCCGCAGGGATTGGCGATGCCGCGGCCGGCGATATCCGGGGCCGAGCCGTGGATGGGCTCGTACAGGCCCCGAGTGCCCTCCCCGAGTGAGGCCGACGGCAGCAGCCCGAGCGAGCCGGCGAGCATCGAGGCCTCATCGGTGAGGATGTCGCCGAACATGTTCTCCGTGACCAGCACGTCAAAGTCGCTCGGACGGCGGATCAGGTGCATGGCGGCCGAATCGACCAGCATGTGCTCGAGGGCGATCTGCGGGAACTCCGTGCGCATGATCCGGGTGGCGACTGCGCGCCAGAGACGCGAAGTCTCGAGCACGTTCGATTTGTCGATGGAAACGAGTTTGCGGCGGCGCTTCTGCGCAAGACGCGCGGCGGCGCGCACGATGCGCTCGATCTCGGCCACCGTGTAGGTGCACACGTCGGTGGCGGAGTCGGGCTCGCGGCGCTTCTCGCCGAAATAAATTCCGCCGGTGAGCTCACGGACGAAGAGGAGATCCACTCCTTCGAGCACCTGCGGCTTGAGGGTGGAGGCGCCGAGCAGGGCAGGGTGGACCTTGACGGGCCTCAGGTTTGCGTACACGCCGAGCGCCCTGCGCAGCGCGAGCAGCCCCTGCTCGGGGCGCACCGTGGCCTCGGGTGCCGACCATTTGGGGCCGCCGATCGCCCCGAGCAGCACCGCGTCGGCCTGCAGGCATGCCGCGAGCGTGTCCTCGGGCAGCGGGGTGCCGGCGAGATCGATCGCGGCTCCGCCGAAGGGCAGCTCGGTGAGAATGAGCTCGTGGCCATGGCGCTCGGCGAGCGCCCGCAGGCAGCGCACGCCCTCGGCGATGACCTCCGGCCCGATGCCATCGCCGGGCAGGACTGCGATCCTCGCCTTCATGCGATCCGCGCCCGTGCTTCGTACGCGGCGATCTGCCTGTCGCGGCCGAGGAGGAAGCCGAGCTCATCGATACCGTTCATCAGGCAGTAGCGCGCGAAGGGCTCGAGCGGAAAACGCGCCACCTGACCGGTGGGAAGGGTAAGCGTCGTGCTCTCGAGGTCGATGCTTACCTCGGCGCCCGCGTGCTCGAGCAGCCAGCGATGCGTGGCCGGATCGACGAGGACCGGCAGCAGGCCGTTCTTCAGCGAGTTGTTGCGGAAGATGTCGGCGATCTGGGTGCTCACCACCGCGCGAAAGCCGTAATCGGTCAGCGCCCAGGGGGCGTGCTCGCGCGAGGAGCCGCAGCCGAAGTTATTTCCGGCCACCAGAATGGCGCAGCCCTCGGCCTGCGGTCGGTTCAGCGGAAAGTCGGCCCTCGGCGCGCCGTCGGCTCCGTAGCGCCAGTCGGCGAACAGGTGCTTGCCGAGCCCCTCGCGCGTGGTGGTGGTGAGGAAGCGCGCCGGGATGATCTGATCGGTGTCGACGTCGCTCATCGCGAGCACGGCGGTGCGCGAGCGCAGGGTTCGGATCGGCTCCACTACATCAACTCCCGTGGATCGGTCACGCGGCCGCGCACGGCGCAAGCCGCGGCGGTGAGCGGACTGGCGAGCAGGGTGCGGGCGCCAACGCCCTGGCGGCCCTCGAAATTGCGGTTGCTGGTGCTGACGGCGTACTGGCCTTCGCCGACCAGGTCGCCGTTCATGCCGAGGCACATCGAGCAGCCGGACTCGCGCCACTCGGCGCCGGCCTCGAGAAAGACGCGGTGCAGTCCTTCGGCCTCGGCCTCGCGCTTGACCTGCTGGGAGCCCGGCACCACCAGCATCTGCACGCCGCGGGCGACCTTGCGGCCGCGCAGCAGCGAGGCGGCGAGGCGCAGGTCGGAAAGCCGTCCGTTGGTGCAACTGCCGATGAACACCACATTCACCGGGTGCTCCCGGATCGACTGCCCGGGAGCGAACCCCATGTAGGCGAGCGACTTGTCAAATACCGGGTCGCCGCCACGCTCCGGGATCGCGCCCCCGATCGGCATCACCATGCCGGGGTTGGTGCCGTAGGTGATCATGGGCTCGAGCCTCGAGGCATCGATCCTGACCTCTTCATCGAATTGCGCTCCGGGGTCGGTGGGCAGCCGCCGCCATCGCTCCACGGCGCGCTCCCAGGCCTCGCCCCGGGGGGCGCGGGGACGGCCGGCGAGATAGGCAAAGGTGCTCTCGTCCGGGGCGATCATGCCGGCGCGGGCGCCGGCCTCGATCGACATGTTGCACACCGTCATGCGCCCGTCCATGTCGAGGGCGCGGATGGTCTCGCCGCGATATTCGATCACCCGGCCGGTGCCGCCCGCGACCCCGATCCGGCCGATGATGGCGAGAATCAGATCCTTCGCCCCGACACCCGCAGGCAGCGTGCCGTTGACGTTGATTGCGAGCGTGCGCGGCTTGCGTTGCAGCAGGCACTGCGTGGCGAGCACGTGCCCGACCTCGGTGGTGCCGATGCCGAAGGCGAGCGCACCGAGCGCCCCGTGGGTGCTGGTGTGGCTGTCGCCGCAGACCACGGTCCTGCCGGGCTGGGTGAGCCCGAGCTCCGGTCCGATGATGTGCACGATGCCACGCTGCGCGTGTTGCAGGTGCAGCAGCTCGACGCCGAAGTCGCCGCAGTTGGTCTCGAGCTCGCGCACCTGCCGGGCCGCGGCCTCGATGGCGACCGGCGCTCCTGCGAAGACCTGCTCGGTGCGGGTGGGGGTCGAGTGGTCCATGGTTGCGAACGTCAGCTGCGGCCGGCGGATCCGCAGTCCCCTCTGGCGCAGCACGGCGAAGGCCTGCGGGGAGGTGACCTCGTGGATCAAGTGCAGGTCGATGTAGAGAACGGCCGGCGTATCGGCGCTCTCGGGGACCACCTCGTGTGCCCGCCAGACCTTCTCGAACAGGGTTTGTGCAGTTGCGCTCATCAGCTCGCCGCCGCCGCCGGCGGCGCCTTTTCGTTCATGTTGACGTGATCGAGCCAGCCCCATTTGTCGGCCGTCTCACCGCTGAAGAGGCCGAAGAACGCCTTCTGCAGCGACTCGGTGATGGGGCCGCGGCGGCCTCGGCCCACCGCCAGCCGGTCCACCGAGCGCACGGGGGTGATCTGCACCGCGGTGCCGGTGAAGAAGGCCTCGTCCGCGATATACAGGAGCTCGCGGGGAATGGCGCACTCGCGCACCTCGAGGCCGCGCTCGCGGGCGAGGCGCATCACGGTGTCGCGCGTGATGCCGCCGAGCACCGAGTGAGCGAGCGCCGGGGTGAGCAGCACCCCGTCCTTCACCACGAACAGGTTCTCCCCCGAGCCCTCGCTCAGCGTGCCGTCGGGCGCAAGGCCAATGCCCTCATCGAACCCCAGACGCCGCGCCTCGGCGCCGATCAGCTGGCTCGAGAGATAGTTGCCGCCGGCCTTGGCGAGCGCCGGCAGGGTGTTGGGCGCGAGGCGGTGCCAGGAGGAAACGCACACATCGACGCCTTGGGCCGCGCTCTCGTGACCGAGGTATCCGCCCCATTCCCACGCGGCCACCGCCACCACCGTGGGCGGCTCGTCCTTCGGCGCGACGCCGAGCTCGCCATAGCCGCGAAAGGCGATCGGGCGGATGTAGGCGCCGCGTGTCAGGCCGTTGGCGGCAAGCACCTGCCGGCAGGCGTCGTTCATTTGCTCGGCGCTGAAGGGCAGCGTCATGCGATAGATCTTCGCCGAGTCGAGGAGCCGGCGCGTGTGCTCGCGCAGGCGGAAGATCGCCACCCCCCGGGGCGTCTCATAGGCACGCACGCCCTCGAAGACCGAGGAGCCGTAATGCAGCGCATGCGACATCACATGGACCGTGGCCTGCTCCCATGGGACGAGCTTGCCGTTGAACCATATGAACCCGGTGGCCGGTATGGGCATGCGGTTTCTCTCCGTTGCGGGCCGCTTGCGGCGCTTCAGATCGCGCTCGCGCTGCCCAGGGTGCCGGCGCGCTCGCGCGAGCGGGTGCCCGCCGCGGCCTGCTCGATGCGGTTGATGACCTCGAGAAAGGCCTTGGTACTGGACTCCACGATGTTGGTGCTCACGCTCGAGCCCCGATAGGTGCGCTGATTGTACTCGACGTACACCACCGCCTCGCCCTGTGCATCCTCGCCCTCCGTAACGCCGCGCACCTCGAATTTCCTCAGCATGGCGCCTACGCCGGTCGCCGCCTCGATTGCTTTGAAGGCCGCATCCACCGGTCCGTCGCCCTGGGCCGAGCGCTCCACGTGCCGACCGCCGGCGTGCCGCAGGCGCACCTTCGCGCTGGCCGGGCCCTCGGTGCCGGCGTGCGTCTCCAGGCCGAGCAAGGTCCAGGGACCTGCCGCTGCGCCCTCCACGCGCAGCACCAGCGCCTCGATGTCCCCGTCGAACAGTTCCTTTTTCTTGTCCGCCAGCGCCTTGAATTCCTCGAATA
Source organism: Pseudomonadota bacterium (assembly GCA_021792755.1). GTDB lineage: Bacteria > Pseudomonadota > Gammaproteobacteria > Steroidobacterales > Steroidobacteraceae > 13-2-20CM-66-19. The sequence goes on along the minus strand of JAJYUA010000003.1, from coordinate 9,519 downwards.
CCTGGTTGAAGTCGGCTTCCTCGAGCTCAAAGCCGAGCGCCCGGACGCGGTCGCGGAAGGCATGGCGGCCGCTGTGCTTGCCCAGGATCAGGTGGCTGCGCGACAGTCCGACGTCCTCCGGACGCATGATCTCGTACGTCGAATAGTGACGCAGTACGCCGTGCTGGTGGATGCCCGCCTCGTGCGCGAAGGCATTCTCGCCCACCACCGCCTTGTTGCGCGGCACCGGCATGCCCGTGATGCTCGAGACCAGCCGTGAAGTGGGGTAGAGCCGCGTGGTCTGGATGCCGGTCGCGACGTTGAAGAATGCCGAGCGCGTCTTCAGCGCCATCACCACTTCCTCGAGCGAGCAGTTGCCGGCCCGCTCGCCGATGCCATTGATGGTGCATTCGACCTGGCGTGCGCCCGCCACCACCGCCGTCAGACTGTTGGCCACCGCCATGCCGAGATCGTCGTGGCAGTGCACCGAGAGCCGGATCCGCTCGATGCCGCGGACGTTCTTGCGCAGATAGCGGAAGAGCTCGGCGAACTCATCCGGCACGGTGTAGCCGACGGTGTCGGGGATGTTGACCGTGTCCGCGCCGGCCTCGATCGCCGCCTCCACCACCTGGGCGAGGAACTCGAGCTCGGTGCGCGAGGCGTCCTCCGGTGAGAACTCCACGTCCTCGGACAGCTCGCGGGCGCGGCGTACACCCTCGATGGCCGCGCGCAGGATTTCCCCCTCGGCCATGTTGAGCTTGTACTGGCGGTGGATGGCGCTGGTCGCGAGGAACACGTGGATGCGCCTGCGCGGGGCATCGGCGAGCGCGCGCGCGGCGAGCTCGATGTCCTCGCGCGTGCAGCGCGCCAGGCCGCAGATGACCGGGCCCTGCACCTCGCGCGAGACGGCCTGCACGCTCTGCCAATCGCCCTTGGATGCGGCCGGAAAGCCCGCTTCGATCACATCGACGCCGAGCTCGGCGAGCGCGCGGGCGACGCGCAGCTTCTCCGGCCGCGTCATGCTGCAGCCCGGGGCCTGCTCCCCGTCGCGCAGCGTCGTATCGAAGATCAGTACTCGGTCAGGTTCGCCAGCCATGGGAATGCTCCTCAGTTTCGTCCGGCGCGCACTGCGCTCAGGCGCGTTGATCGTTGAGCCAAGGCATGCGTGCGCGCAAAGCGGCGCCCACTTTCTCGATCGGATGCTCGATGTCGCGCTTCAGCAGCTTCTCGTAGCGCCTGCGTCCGGCGGAATTCTCCTTGATCCACTGGCGGGCGAACTTGCCGCTTTGAATCTCCCCGAGGACCTTGCGCATCTCCCGCTTCACGCGCGCATCGACGATGCGCGGCCCGCGCGTCAGGTCGCCGTATTTGGCGGTCTCGCTGATGAACTGGTGCATCTTCGTGATGCCGCCCTCGTGCAGCAGGTCCACGATGAGCTTCAGCTCGTGCAGGCATTCGTAGTAGGCTACCTCCGGCTGGTAGCCGGCCTCGACCAGCGTCTCCCAACCGCGCACCACGAGCTCCGTGGCCCCGCCGCAGAGCACCGCCTGCTCGCCAAAAAGGTCGGTCTCTGTCTCCTCGGCAAAGGTGGTCTCGAGCACCCCGCCGCGCGTGCCGCCGATGCCGTGCGCGTAGGCGAGCGCCCTGGCGTGCGCCTTGCCGGTGGCATCCTGGGCGAGGGCGATCAGGCAGGGCACGCCGCGGCCTTGCTGGTACTGGCGGCGCACCAGGTCTCCCGGCCCCTTGGGCGCGATCAGCACCACGTCGAGATCCTGGCGCGGCTTGATCTGCTTGAAGTGTATATTGAATCCGTGCGCGAACAGCAGCGCCGCCCCGGGCTTGAGCTCGGACTCGATGCCTTGGTAGAGCGCTTTTTGCGCGAGGTCGGGGACGAGCAGGGCGATGAGATCCGCCCCGCGCGCCGCGCGCGCCGGCTCGGCCACTTCCAGACCGTCCTTCTTCGCCTTCTTCCAGCTCGGCCCTCCCTTGCGCACGCCGACGACCACATCAAAGCCGCTGTCCTTGAGGTTCAGCGCATGTGCCCGGCCCTGGCTGCCGTAGCCCATCACCGCGATGCGCGCTCCGCGCAGAGCTTTCTTGTCGACGTCTTTGTGCGAATACAACTTCATCTGAACTTCTCCAAATTGGCCCTCGGGCCCGATGTCAGGTCAAAGTCACGGTGCGCGCCGAACTGCCGCAGGCCCGTTCGGCCCATCACAAACTAAAAACCCCGCAGCGGCGGTGGGCCGGTGCGGGGTTCTGGCTCTTCTCTCGCTGCTGCCTTAAGTCCTCAAGGGATCGCGAGGGCCCCGCACCGGCTGCCCGCAAGGAGCAGCAGTCCGATAAGCAGTACCGGCAGCGCGGCGAGCGAGGCCCCCGGCGCATCGGACACCGGAGAGCTGAGCGGCATGTCGGCTGCGGGTCGCACGGCGGTGAGAAGGGGTGGGTCCAAAGATTTGGAGAGGATGGGACGGATGTCAGCACAACCGCCGCGGTCTTGTCAATCGGCGCAAAGGCGCCTCGGGCGCCTCCCGCAGCCCGCGCGCCGGCAAGGTCAATCAGCCGGGCAGGGGCGGGGCGGCAGGCAGCCGAGCCTGTGCCGGCCGGTGCTCGCTCGTTGCACCTTGGGGATGAGCGCCTTCGGCGCTATGCTCGCCCGGTGATGCACGACACGTTATTGAGCGCCGATCCGGGAGAGAGCCTGCCGCTGTGGATCGTGACGGAGGAGCAGCTGCCCGGCTGGCTCGAGCGCCAGAGCCCCGAGGTGTGCGGCTGGGTGCGCGCGCATGGCTTTCAGGGCGAACGCCACCGCGTGCTGACGCTGCCGGCACTGGGGTCCGTCGCAGGCGCCGTGCTCGGCCTCGGGCCATTGACCGGACTCGAGGCGCTTACGCCGTGGCACGCCGCGGGTCTCAGCGAGCGGCTCCCGGCCTTGCCCTGGCATCTGGCGACACCCCTGCCGGCGCAGGCGGCAACGCACTTCCTGCTCGGCTGGCTGATGGGCGCCTACCGCATGAGCCGCTACCGCGTGGGAGCCTCGGAGAAGCCGCGGGCCGCGCTCATCCCGCCAGAGGGGGCGGACCTCGCCTACGCGGTTGCGGCGGCGCGAGCCACCGCGCTGGCGCGCGATCTGATCAACACGCCGGCCAACGACATGGGACCCGAGGAGCTTGCCGAGGCGGCGCTCGACCTGGCGCGGGAGCACTCGGGGCGCTGCCAGGTGCTCATGGGCGGGGAGCTTGCGGGCTTTCCGTTGCTGCAGGCGGTCGGCGCGGCGAGTCCCCGCGTTCCCCGCCTCATCGACCTGCGCTGGGGCGAGCGCAGCGCGCCGCAAGTGACGCTGGTGGGCAAGGGAGTCTGTTTCGATACCGGCGGCCTCGACCTGAAGCCTGCGCCCGCCATGCTGCTCATGAAAAAGGACATGGGCGGGGCGGCCTGTGCGCTCGGGCTGGCCGATCTGCTGATGCGTCTTCGGGCCCCCGTGCAGCTGCGCGTGCTGATCCCGGCGGTGGAGAACTCCGTGGGCGGGGCGGCCTACCGGCCGGGGGACGTGTTGCGCTCGCGAAAGGGCCTGACGGTGGAAGTCGGCAATACGGATGCCGAGGGCCGGCTGGTGCTGGCCGATGCGCTCGCGGCGGCCGAGGAGGAGCGTCCCGACCTCATCATCGACCTGGCGACGCTCACGGGAGCGGCACGCACGGCGCTCGGGCCGGAGCTGCCGGCGGTGTACTCGAACCGTCCGCAGCTCACGGACCAGCTGCGCCGGCTGGGCGAGCAGGAGGCCGATCCGCTCTGGCCGCTGCCGCTGTGGCAGGGCTACGAGGAGGAGCTCGCCAGCAAAAACGCCGACCTCGCCAACGTGGCGGCGACACCGTTTGCCGGCTCGATCATCGCCGCGCTGTTTCTCGCACGCTTCGTCGGTCCGACCGACTGGATGCACATCGATCTGTACGCCTGGAATGCCAAGGAGCGTCCCGGGCGTCCCGTGGGCGCCGAAGCGCAGTGCATCAGGAGCCTGTACAGGCTGCTCAGAGCGCGCTATCCCTGAGTCTGTCATCGTTTTGTCATGGCCGGCGGGCACAGTGGGCAGCCGCGCTGCCGCCCGCTGCGCCGGCAGCGCAGGCGCATGATTTTTTTGGTGGACGAGCCTCACTGTGCCGGTAAAGACACGACCGTGGCCAAGCAACAGACCCAGATTCGAGCGATGGCGGCGGTGCGCGCACGACCCAGGCCCTCGCGCGGCGCTTCACGGCAACTTGCCCCCGCAGGCGTGCTCGCCAAGAGCACGGGCGAGGAGGGTGGGATCTCGAGCGGCAACGCCCCTGCCCCCGATGAGGAGCGGCGCGCGCGGCCCGGGAGGCTCTGCGGCCGCTCGCGCGCCGATGCTCGAAGCGCCGCTGATGCGCTCAAGCGACAGATCCGGAGCGCGCTTTCGGATCCGCAATTGTGCCGGCGCCGCGCGGTGGCGAAGCCTGGCAAGCGTACCGTGCGTTGCGTCCCCGCCATATGCGACCGGCCGGCGGGGAGGGCCTCGACAGGTGTCGGCAACGGAACGGACGCCGTTGCGGTCGAGGCCACGATGGACCGTTCGGCGTTACCGTATTGCGTCATGAGCCTTGGATGGGAGCGCCAAGGAGTTGTCAGCGGGCAAGGTAGCGGTTACAGTTCCGCCACGCATCCTGAAGGATGCGTATGGCGCACGCCTTCGGCATTCAGCCCCCGGGTCGCCGAGAGTTCGATTCAATGAGGGGGAATGAGCCATACGTGCGCCGGCCCGAGGAGGGCGCCTCGCGTGTGCCCAATGCAATGTATGATTACCCGGCGGGAAACTCTGCCGGCCGGCTCGGGTCCGGATCAGGCTGCTTGCGGCCCGGTGCAAAGACCGCTACCGTGAGCAGCTTGCATTTCGATCCGGTGTTTTCGGACAGGCCACAGCGACGCTTCAGCAGTCACATATGAGTGCTTCATACGTACACGATACCCAATTTCTCACGCGCCGCACGGCGGTGCTCGCCGTCATCATCGCGGCGCACGTCGCGCTCATCTGGCTGCTTGCCTCGGGACTGGCCCAAAGGGCCATCCAGCTCGCCGCCCCGCCGATCAAGACGACGATCCTGCAGCAGCACATAAAGCACATCAAGCCCCCGCCGCCGCCGCCGCCGCAGATGCAGCAGCAGATCGTGCAGGTGCCGCCGCCGGCCATCCAGATCAATGTGCCGGCCGCTCAGGAGACGCGCGCCATCACCGTGGTGCGGCGCGCAAGGCCGGCTCCGCCGCCGCCGCCGGTGCATTACACCTACACCCCGGCGCGTCCGTCATCGGGCTTCCCCTCGACCGACAACTATTATCCGCAAGCCTCTCAGCGCCTGGGCGAGGAAGGCACGGCGTACGTGCATCTTTGCATCGGCCCGCAGGGCCAGGTGACGGGCACTCCGACCATCTCCAAGTCCTCCGGCAGCCCGCGCCTCGATCGCGCCGCCCTGCGCTATGCCAGGGCGACCTCCGGTCACTGGATACCGGAGAAGCGCAATGGTCAGCCGATCACCATCTGCACCCAGCTGCCGATCAAGTTCCAGCTCAACGATTTTTGATTCTCGATTTGATCTCAACGCTCCGCAGTCCGTTGCCTTTCGACGCCGCATCGTCCAACGCGGTTATTTTGTGATTTGAGGAAATCTATGGCCACCCAAACCGTTGCAACCGTCAACAATCCCTACGGCATTACCGGCACGTGGGAGCACGGCGGTATCATCATTCAGTTCGTAATGCTGCTGCTGCTGCTCATGTCCTTGCTTTCCTGGTACGTCATCCTGACGAAGCTGTGGGATCAGCGCAAACTGCGCCAGGCGGCACGCCAGGCCGAGAAGCAGTTCTGGGCCGCGCCCTCGATCAAGGAAGGCGTGGAGAAGCTGAAGAAGGGCAACGAGTTCCGCATCATCGCCGAGGACGGCCTGCGCGCCGTGTCGCACCACGACGGGCGCCTGACCGACCGCATCGACCTGCACGAGTGGATCACCATGTCGCTGCAGCGCTCGGTAGAGCAGATCAACAGCGGCCTGCAGAAGGGCCTGGGCCTTCTCGCCACCGTCGGCTCCTCGGCGCCGTTCGTCGGCCTGTTCGGCACGGTGTGGGGCGTGATGAACGCGCTCATCGCGATCGGGCTCGCCGGTCAGGCGAGCATCGGCAAGGTGGCCGGTCCTGTCGGTGGAGCGCTGATCACGACCGCGCTCGGCCTGTTTGCGGCCGTGCCCGCGGTCTGGGGCTACAACTGGCTGCTCGGCCGCAACAAGGTGCTGCAGGATGCGCTGCGCAACTTCGCGAGCGACGTGCATGCGTACCTGGTAAGCGGGGCGCGCGTCGAGACAGGCGGCACCTCCGCGGGCGGAGCCCGTCCGGCGACGGCTCCCGCGGCGGCGGCGGCCCGCAAGTAAGCGATCGGACGCCCGACGACCTTCAGTGTCGTCGGGCGAGCCGCGTTGGATCCGCCACGCGTGCCCGCGCATCGTGCGCGGGACCGCGTGATCCGGCCAGGGACGGCGCGTAGTGCGGAGTCGTGCCGCAACTAGAGAGCTGAGGAGCTTTCGAAAATGGCGATGAATATCGGAGCAGGCTCGGAAGAAGAACCGGGCGTGATGGCAAGCATCAACACGACGCCGCTCGTCGACGTCATGCTGGTGCTGCTCATCATCTTTTTGATTACGATTCCGGTGATCACCAAGACGGTGCCGGTGAAACTGCCGCACGCCAACAACATACCGACCAGGACGAAACCGGGCACCATCGTGATCGCGGTCGATCGGCGGGGCGATGTGTTCTGGAACGATCATGAGATCGCGAGCGACAGAGTGCTGCTGCAGAAGATCGAGCAGGCCGCCGTGGAGGTCCCGCAGCCCGACGTGCACATCCGCGGCGATCGCGCCGCGGACTACAAGTACATCGGGCACGTGCTCTATGAGCTGCAGCGCGGCGGCATGGTGAAGATCGACTTCATCTCGATACCGAGCGCCAACGAGATGCTGGCGGGGGCGGAATGATCCACGCTTTGTCGTGCGAAAGCGCGTTCGAGGAGTCCTGAATCCATGGCTATGAATCTCGGGTCCGGCTCCGGACCCATGGTAGACATCAACACGACGCCGTTGATCGATGTCATGCTGGTGCTGCTCGTGACGTTGATCATCACGCTGCCGGTGATGACCCACTCGACCAAGATCGACCTGCCGCAGGGCCACCCCCCGCCGCCTAAGGTGCAGCCCCAGGTCATCAATCTCAACATCGACTTCGACGGCACGATCACCTGGAACGGCACCGTCGTGCCGAACATGCAGACGCTCGATGCCTATTTCGCGAGCGCCTCGCAGCAGGTGCCGCAGCCGGAGATCCACCTCAATCCCGACGGCATGGCCAAGTACGGCGTCGTGGCGAAGGTGCTCGCGGCTGCGCAGCGCAACCGCATGAGGAAGATCGGCTTCGTCAACACCTCCGAGTTCTCCCAGTAGGGGGAGTCAATTTTTTTCCGGATCAAAACAGCAATGCGAGACAGTCTCATGAAGCTCAAAGGCGCTCTGGCGCCGGCGGCGGTGCTCGGGGCCGCGCTGGCGATTGGCGGCAGTTTCCTTGCGGTGTCGCCGGCGTACGCCGCCCCCCCGCCGCAGAAGTTGACCCGCAGCGTGGGTCTGAAGCTCAAGGCCGCGCAGCAGGACATCCAGAAGGGCAAGTTCGCCGCGGGGCTGAAGCTGCTCGATCAGGCCTCGGCGCTGCCGAAGCAGACGCCCTACTCCCGGCACATCGCGACCCAGCTGTATGTCTTTGCGTACGAGAAGACCCACAACTACGCCAAGCTCGCTCCGAAGCTCGAGCAGCTGAGCAAGGACCCGTACACGTCCCCGGCTCAGAAGGCGCAGTTCACCACCTCCCTCGCGCAGATCTACTACACGCTGCACGACTACCCGAAGGCGATCCAGTACGGCACCGAGGCCATTCAGAAGGGCTGGGCGGACGCCCAGATGCCGATCCTGGTCGGGCAGGCATACTACCTGCAGGGCAACTGGCGGGGCACGATCCAGTACGAGAAGGGCCTGATCGACGCGCAGATCAAGCAGGGGCAGAAGCCGACGAAGCAGTCGCTGCAGCTGGTGCAGAGCGCCTGCCAGCATCTGAACGACAAGCCCTGCCTGCTCAACGCGATCGAGCAGCTGGTGGTCTACTACCCGGAGCGGCAGTACTGGCAGTATCTCATCTACAAGACGCTGCAGACGGTCAAGAGCGACACGAATCTGCTGGAGGCCTATCGCCTGGCGTTTGACGTGGGTGTGATGCAGGAGCCGCACGAGTTCACCAACTATGCCGAGCTCGCGATCGAGGCAAACGATCCGGGGGAGGCGGAGGCCGTGCTGACCAAGGCGTTGCAGGCCAACGTGTTCACCACCGCGAGCAGCAAGGCCAAGGCCGAGCGCCTGTTGGCGGACGCCAAGCAGAGGGCGGCGAAGGATCTGGGCGGCGGGCTTGCCGTCACGGCGGCGGCGGCGGCCAGGCAGCCGACCGGGGAATCCGACGTGCGCGTGGGTCTCGCCTACCTCGGGTACGAGAAGTACGCCATGGCGGTGCATGAGTTCACCCAGGGCATCGCCAAGGGTGGGCTGCAGAATCCGGCCGAGGCCCACCTGCTGCTCGGCATTGCCGAGCTGAAGGCCGGCAACAAATCCGCCGCGCTGCAGGCGTTTCAGGGCGTGAAAGGCAACCCGACGCTGCAGCGGTTGGCGTCGCTCTGGAGCCTGAGGGCGCGCTCGGCGGCCTGAAGGGCCGAGTCCGCCGCAACCGCTCCATCCCCCCCGTCAAGGAGACCGAAATGGCCATCAAAGCCGGTGATCGCATGCCCTCGGGCGTGCTGAAGACCATGACCCCGGAGGGTCCGAAGGACATGACGACCGACGAGCTCTTCAAGGGCAGGAAGGTGGTGTTGTTCTCGGTGCCCGGTGCGTTCACGCCCACGTGCGACGCCAAGCATCTGCCTGGGTTCGTGCAGCTGGCCGATCAGCTGCGCGCCAAGGGTGTGGATGCGATCGCCTGTCTCGCCGTGAACGATGTGTTCGTCATGAATGCCTGGGGGAAGGCCTCCGGTGTCGGCGAGAAGGTGCTGATGCTCGCCGACGGCAACGGCGATTACTCCAAGGCGCTCGGTCTGGAGCTCGATGCCCGTGCCTTCGGCATGGGCCTTCGCGGCCAGCGCTTCGCGCTGGTGGTTGACGACGGGGTCGTCAAGCACATCAATGTGGAGGCGCCGGGGCAGTTCAAGGTGTCGGCGGCGGAGCACGTTCTCGCTCAGCTGTAGGCCGGCCGGCAGCCGACAAGGCAAGGGGCCCGCTGCGCGAGAGTGCAGCGGGCCTTTGTTTTGGGTTTCGGATCGCTCCCTTGCCGTGCGGCCGGGGCGGGCGCTGTGCGGGGGAAGGGGTTTTGGGCCGGATCAGGTGAGCAGCTTCTCGATCTCGGGGACGATCTGGAAGAGGTCCCCGACGAGGGCGATGTCGGCGACCTCGAAGATCG
>JAJYUA010000024.1 GCA_021792755.1 Pseudomonadota bacterium | reverse complement strand
GAGCAGCACCCCGTCGCGGTCGGTGAGGATGATGGAGTACCCGGAGCCGGCGAGCTGGTGGTAGAGGTGGGCCATCTCCGCATCGGCGAGGGCCATCAGCGCCTGATTGCGCTCCTTGCGGGCGAGGCGATCCTGGCGCGGCAGCACGAACGGCTCTCGCTCGGATTGCGGATCGAGGTGGTACTCGTTGAGGCAGCGCAGCCAGGAGCGCTTGATGTACTCGGGCGTGCCTGTCCCCTCGTCACGGATCGTGCCCTGCAACATCGCGTGGATGTGGCGGGCATGTGAGCCCATCGACTGCAGCATGTCGAGTCCCCCCTCCGGATCGAAGGGCCATTATGCCATGACCACAGTTCATCTTTGGCAAGGAGTGCCGATCCTGGCGCAATGCTCATCGGCGGTGTTCCGGCATGGGTACAGTCGCCGATTGCAGACAGCGCAGCTTCGGCCGGGCGGCACACCCGGCCCGTTCATTGCATGGGGTGCGCCGGACTATTCCAGCGCCACGTCGATACGCTGGGCGTACAGGGTATTGTTCGACGAATCGTAGCTGCCAATGGCGATCAGCTTGAACACCGCGTTCGAGCCGTTCAGGGTGCTCGAGAGATCGCTCAGGAAGCTCGAGGCGCTGCCGAATTCCGCGATGCCATTCTTGGCGTTGCCGATCGAGTATTCGACGTTACCGGTGCAGGTTCCGCTCTGACACCCCGGCAGGATGGTGGGACTCGAGGCCAGGCTGGACAACTGCGTGCTCTGCGGCCCGGTGCGGATGAGGTCCGTGTCGATGCTGGAATTGCCCAGATTCACTACCAGGCCGGAGCTGCCGTAGGCGGTGAAGGGGGAGCTGGTACCTCCGTTCCACTCCACGATCAGGGTCGAGGGCTGCGAGGTTCCCGGCGTCACCGCCGAGGCGGTGAAGTCCGGCGGCGCCGAGCCGAAGGGCGTCACGAGGCCGTCGGCCTCGAGCAGGGTGCCCGAGGCCGTGGCGCTTTCGTCCGTGGTGCCGGTGTCGACCACGTAGCTCGCCGGATTGGCGTCATTGGCCCTCGAGACCCCGGTGCCGGTGAAGTTGAAGTCGGTCGGCGTGTGCTCACCGAGCTGCAGCAGGTCGAGGGTGGCGCTGCCGGAGGTGCCCGAGGCGAGCGTGCCCCAGAGCGTGGTCGGCTTCAGGCGCACTTCGCCGGAGGTCGCATTGAGAGTGAGCGAGGCGGTGGAGTTGGTCGAGATGAGCGGGCAAGAGACGCTGCCCTGGCCCGTGGCGTAGATTTGCTGGCCGACGGATATCGATTGGGCGGACAGACCGCTCGCGATGGCGCCGTCCTCGGTCACCTTGGTCGAGGGGCCCACATCCACCGTGGCGGACTCGAAGTCGATGGCGGGCGGCTCACTTGGATAGCCGTTGCTGATGTCTTGCGGGCAGATATAAGTGGCCCCCCGCAGCGTCAGGGAATTGCCGCTGCGTGCGCTCACGGTCCCGCGCACCTCGTCGGCGCCGGGGCTGACGGCGCTGGTGCCGACATACACTTGTGTCGCGTTGAAGGTGGGCGTGATGGTCGAGAGGTCGCCGACCGTTCCATAGCTGACGATCGTCGAGTCGCTGCTCAGCTGGCCGCTGTTGCTCTGCTGCGCGATCTGTGCGAGGCCGGCCGAGCCCATATAGGGGGTGCCGTCGATGTCGAAATAGGTGCTGGGGGAGGTATTGACCGTCAGCGCGCCGAAGGTGCCGCTGTAGTAGTACGTGTCGTCGAGCGGCTTGAGATTTACCGTGAAATTGCTCTTGCCGGTGTTCACGTACACGAACAGGCCGCGGGCGCGGACGGGGTTGGCATCGGCCGGCTGCGCGGTGGCGGTCGCGAACGGCTTGACTGTGACGGTGTTCGTGCTCTGATCGATCGAATTGGAGGCCGCCAGATCGACATCGATCGCCAGAGGCGTGGACTGGTTGAGTCCGATCACCAGCGGATGGGAAGGATCGAGCGTGACTGTGAGGCTCTGGACGCTGCCGCTGCTCGGCGCGACCACTTTGGCGGCCGTCGACTGACCCTTCAGGTACACGGTGGCAGCGGAGTAATCGAGCGTGATGCTGACCTTGGTATAGGTGCCCTCCGGAACGCCGAGGGCGGCGAGCAGCTCGGTGAGGTTGGTCCGCTTGGTGAGATCCACTTCCTCTTCCGTCGATAGCGCGTAGGCGACGTAGCCGTCCTTACGCGTCAGGGCGACTTGCGATATCCCGACGACGTAGCTGCTGAAATCCCCGGTGGCGACGCCGCTCAGGGTCAGCACCGGCGTGCCGTTGTACACCTTGGTGTTGGCACTGCAGCCGGCGAGCGCCACGGCAAGCCCGGCGCCCACTACGCAGATGGCGGCGCGCAGCACGCCCCAGACGCCCGTTCTTGCGCGAGCGCGGTCGAAGCTCATCAATCTCCCCCTTCGGTCGGGATGGGTGTCCGGGACCGCTCGGGGTGAGCGCCCGGTAAACGCCTAGTGTATCGTCTTTGAGCGAAGGGCGCCTCAAGGGTTCCAGTCGCCCTTGCGTTTACGCAAGGGAAGGCCCGCCAAGGCGGACATTCCCAGGGCGCGGCCGGGGGCGGGGGCACGAGCGGATGGTCTGCGTGCGGGCCGGCGCGGTGGCCTTGCCACTTGTGGGTCCTGGGCGGCTCGCCGATCGCGGGGGACGCGGGGTGAACATGAAGAGGCTGTCCACTCCCCCGCGAGTTGGGCGTCGCTGAGGGTTTCCGGGTGCGGCGTCGCGCAAGGGCACCCATCGGTTGCCGGCGCGGTCTCGGGGGCGCCGGGGTGTCGCGGCCGAGGCACTGGCGGGGGCCGCATCGTTGGCTGCGGGCTCGAGATCAATCGCGAGCGAGAGCGCGCCGCTTGTCCGGCCCCGAGCCTTCGAGGTTCGTGAACACCTCGCGCTAGCGGCTCGGCTCACCGTCGATCCACGTCTCGAGCACGTTGAGGTCGTCGTCGGCCAGCACGAGGTTTGCTCGATAGCCGGGCTCGATGCGGCCGAGCTCGTGCGCCAAGCCCAGGAACTGCGCCGGGTAGAGGCTCGCCATGCGCACAGCCTCGGCGAGCGGCAGGCCAAGAAGCGCGATGGCGTTGCGCACGCAGCTCGCCATGTCGATGTTGGAGCCGGCGAGCCGGCCGTCTTCGTCGAGGCAGACCGGCCCGGAGACGGTGATCTCTCGACCTTGAAGCTTGAATGACCGGGCGTCGGTGCCGACGCCCGGCATGGCATCCGTTACCAGCATGAAGCGGCTCAAGGGCTTGCAGCGCATCGCCAGGCGAAGCACCGCCGGGGCGATGTGCTCGCCGTCGGCGATGACGCCACACCAGCTGGAGCGGTCTTCGAGCGCCGCGCCGACCGTCCCAGGCTCGCGGCTCGTGAGCGGCGACATTGCGTTGAACAGGTGGGTGAACCCCCGCAGACCATGGTGCAGCGCCTCCACGATCTGCGCGTAAGTGGCATTGGTGTGGCCGGCGGAGACGATGACCCCGGCATCGGCGAGCCGCCTGATGATCTGCGGCGTGGTCATCTCCGGGGCGAGCGTCACCACGGTGATGCCGCTCGACAGCGAGGCCAGCAGACCCACGGCACTGGTGTCGAGCTCGCGCAGCTTGGCTGGATCGTGCACGCCTTTGCGCTCGACGTTGAGGAACGGCCCCTCGATGTGGATGCCGAGAACCCCCGGCACGCCGCAGGCCATGGCCTGCCGGGCTGCCGCGATGGCCTGCGCCACCACATCCAGGTCGGTGCTGATCAGGGTCGGCAAGAAGCCGCACGTGCCAAATCGCCGGTGGGCATGGCCGATCTGACGGATCGCCTCCACCGTCGGCGCATCGTTGAACAGCACGCCGCCCCCGCCATTCACCTGAATGTCGATGAATCCCGGAAGCAGCACGTGCCCGCCGAGGTCACGTGGGGCCGCATCCCGGCAGGCCGTGTCGCCCTCGGGCGCCACGGCGAGGATTCGCCCGTCCTCGATCAGCACACACATTCCTTCAACGAGTGCCTTGCCGCGCAGCACCCGACCGTTGAGAAGTGCGATGGGCATCAGACGGTCTCGGTTACTTTGCGCAGGTGAGGCGGATGGTCCGGGTCGAGCCCGCGCGCGAGCGACAGCGCATTCGCCAGCCGGTAGAAGGTCTGGATCAGCAGCATCGGCTCGATCGCCGGGTCGGCCGCCGCCGCCGGCAGTTGCAGAGCCTGCGGGCATCGGCAGCCCGCGATCATGACGGTGGCCTGGCGTGCGGCGAGCTCCGTCGCCAGCATCTCGATGCCCGCGCGGGTCTCGTCGTTCTGAGAGAAAATCAGCACCGGAAACCCCGCCTTCACCAGCGCCATGGGGCCATGGCGCAGCTCCGCGGCGCTCACCGCCTCGGCGTGCAGACCACAGGTTTCCTTGAGCTTCAACGCTGCCTCCTCGGCCACCCCGAGGCCGAGGCCGCGTCCGACCACATAAAGATCCGTGGCCGGCCGCAGCCGCTCGATCGCCCCGCTCCAATCGAGCTGCCAGGCATGCTCGAGCTGCTTCGGCGACCTGCGCAAAGAATCATACAACGCCTTGTCCCGAGTCCAGCTCGCCACCAGGTGAATGATGGCGGCGAGGGAGGCGATGAAGGACTTGGTGGCGGCCACGCTGGTTTCGGGGCCGGCGCACAGCGGCACGACGTGGTCTGAGAGCGCTGCCAGCGGGGAGCCCGCTGCGTTGACCAGCGCCACCACCAGTGCGCCGCCCTCGCGAGCCTTTTTGACCGAGCTCAGCAGATCCGGACTCGCGCCGGATTGGGAAATCGCCAGGCACAAAGACCCGCTGAGAACCGCGCGGGCATCGTAGAGGGAGCTCACCGACGGGGCCGCCGAGCAGGTGGGCACGCCGAGGCGGGTCTCGATCAGGTATTTGGCGAATGTCGCGGCATGATCCGAGCTGCCGCGGGCGCAGGTGATGACGGTGCGCGGGCCGAGCTCGCGCAACCGCTCGCCGAGCCGCTCCATCTCCTGGGCGTTGGCGAACAACTGATCGCGGACGGCCTGGGCGGTCTGGGCGGCCTCGGCGTGCATGCGGGTTGCGGATTCGGGCTGGCTCATGGTCAAACGTCACTGAGTTCCGCGACGAAGTCGTAGATGTCGCCGCGGAAATAGGATTGAGTGAACTCGACCGCGCGGCCGTCCTTGAGGAAGCCCACGCGCTCGACCAGCAGGCCGGCGTCCTTCTCACGGATCTGCAGCAGTTTTGCCTGCTCGACGCTGAACAGCACCGCCCGCAGCCTCTGCAGGGCGCGCACCGGACGGTTGCCGCTGTGCTCGAGCGCTTCGTACAAGGACGAGTCCACCGCATCGAGCGAGGGCAGGCAGGAGGCGAGCACGGTGGCGTGCTCGATGCACATCGGCGAATCGTCCGCGAAGCGGATGCGCTGGAAGCGGAAGACCGGCGTCCCGGGACTCGAGCGCAGGGTGAGCGCCTCCTCGGGCGTGACACTGCCCTCGGATCTTTTCAGCCACACGCTGCGCGGGGCGCGGCCGCGGGCGCGCATGTCCTCGGAGAACGAGGTGAGTTTGGAGAAGCTCTTCTCCACGCGCGCGCTGACGAATGTCCCCGATCCCTGGCGGCGAACCAACAGGCCTTCGCTCACCAGACCGTCGAGCGCCTTGCGCACGGTGATCCGCGAGATGTGCAAGTCCTCGGCGATGTCGCGCTCGGGCGGCAGCGCATCCTCGGGCGCGATGAGGCGAGTCTCGATTGCCTGACGGAGTGCGCGCTGCAGTTGCTGATACAGCGGCTGCGTGCCGGCCTCATCGAGCCTGCCGATGGTCTCAGACAGTATCAAGACTCCCCTCCTGCGCTGAAAACCGGGTCATTGCAATAATACCACTACAATACCAGTTTACACTATCAGTGTCTATGCGATGCATATAACCCAATGTAATTATTGACACAAATAAGAAATCAAGCGAGTGAAGCGAGATTGGTATAGATTTTTTTTGAAACTGGTATTACACTGGCACGCAACTGGTACCAATGTGGTGTGTGCGCAACGGTACCTCTGTGATACGGATGACGCGGGCGACGGGAGTGTCGCGATACGGGCTCAATGGGCCGCCGCGGCGGGAGCGCGGCGCAGCCAATGGGACCAGTCGGTGTGGCGAGGCGCGCCCGGGCGGTCTCGAAAACGACAACATCATCGGGGTGAAAGAAGTCATGAGAATCGCAAGATCCACGGTTGTAAGCACCGCCGTCGCTGTGGCGCTCTTTGGAGCGAACGCATTCGCGCACCAGGGCGAAACCTCGGTCAACGGTCCGGTCAAGGCGAAATCCGGCGATGTGCCGACCCTGCAAGCCATCGTCGTGACGGGCATCCGCTACTCCGTCAGGAAGTCGCTCGCCCTGAAGCGCGCCGCGACGGACAGCGTGGAAGTGGTGACCGCCACGGACGTCGGCAGGCTGCCGGCGCAAAATGTCGCCGACGTGCTGCAGACCATGCCCGGCGTGAACACTCAGTCCTCGGTGGCCGGGGAGGGCGGCTTCGCCATCAACGACCGGGTCGCCTTGTTAGGTGCGCCCGCGAGCCTCACGCAGACCACCGTTGACGGCCATTTTGTCTCCACGGGCGACTGGTTCATCGAGGACATGTACGAGACCGTCGGCCGCAGCGTCAACCTCGCGCTGTTTCCGAGCACGATGATCTCGCAGATGCAGGTCTACGAGAGCCAGGATGCCAGCTTGATCGCGGGCGGCACGGCCGGTTCCGTCAATGTTCTCACCCCGAGGCCGTTCGACTACAGGCCGGGATTCTCGGGCTTCGTGAACGCCGGTGCCAACTATTGGGATCTGCCGAGCAAGGCCAATCCGCAGGGCAGTGTGCAACTGAGCTGGCACAACAGCAGGGTCGGCATACTCGGGCAAGTCTTCTACCAGAAGTACGGCATCCGCCGCGACGGCCAGGAGGAGCTCGGCTACGGCGCGGTGCCGGCCGCGACCGCCGCGGCCTGGCAAAAGGTGAATCCGGCCCTGCCGAATGCCGCCGGCGCGCTCTATCCGGACCTGCTCGGCCAGGTGCTTTTCCAGCAGACCATGGAGAACGACGGCGGCCTGCTCGACATCCAGCTCAAGCCGAGCGACACGCTGTCGTTCAATCTGACCGCCTATTACGCAAGGCAGCTCGCTTCCAATTCGAACGACAACTTCATGGCGTGGGGCAGCAAATTCATCTCCCCGACGTACGTGCCCACATCCCTCACGGTGCGCAACGGAACCCTGGTCGCGGGCAGCTGGCCGAGCCAGGTCGGTGCGCCGCCTTCAATCGTGTACGACCAGATCATGCGCCCGGACGCCTCCGACAACAGCTCTTTCCTCAACCTCGACGGCACTTGGGACGCCACCAGCCATCTGACTTTCGACGGACAGGTCGGATTCACCTATGGCAGCGGCAATCAGCCGCGCCAGCCGGCGTACGAGTACTACGGCGGCAACGGCGTCTCCTATCAGCTGAACGGCATCAACCGCCTGGCGACGGTGGAATTTCCCGGTGTCGCGACCAACAGTCCGGCCGGTTACGGCGTCAGCTGGGCTTGGAACGACATCGTGCACTCGATCGACAAGGAGTCCTACGGCAAGCTCGGGGTCACGTTCAAAGTCGATGACGGCGCAATCGAAAACATCAGGGCCGGCGTGCGCTTCGCGCACCATGAGCGGGAAACGGCGTTCAACCAGGATCAGGGTTTGAACTGCTCCGGCAGCGCCCCGAAGTGTGCGCCCGTCTACTCCGGCGGCGAGTATCCGGCCAATTTCCAGGATTCGCTGCCCGGGGGCGGCGCCTGGGCCGGCAATATCTTCATGGACTCCGAGAGCGCCATCGAGGCGTTCGATTCCACGAACCTCAGCACCGGGCCGAGCCGCTACTATTGGCTGCAGTCTTACGATGTGCGCGAAAACGACTTTGCCGGCTATGTCATGGCCGATATCGGCGGGGACCGCTGGAGCGGAAACTTCGGCGTGCGCCTTGTGAATACTCTGGAGGAGGTGTTGACGAACCTCCAGGGCGGATCGAACCCGCTCAACTTCTCGGCATTCGGAGCGTTCACGCCCACGGAGATCGACCATCGCTATTTCAACGCCCTGCCGAGCGTGAACCTGAAGTTCGATCTCACCTCGCGGCTGGTGGCGCGGTTCGATGCGGCCGAGACCATGACGCTACCGGACTACAGCGCGCTCGGCGCCTCGATTCTGCTCACGGACACCAATTTCACCGGGCAAGGCGGCAATCCGAACCTGAAGCCGATCAAGGGGGCCGTCTACAGCACGGACCTGGAGTATTACTATGGACCGGAGTCCATGGTGGAGGCCAAGCTGTTCGACATGAATCTGACGAACTATGTCGATTTCGGAAACGCGCAAGGCGTGTACTACGACGCCACCACCAAGCAAAATTCGCTGTTCACGATCACCTCGCCGTTCAATACCACTGCGCAAATCAAGGGCGCGGTGCTCGCCTGGGACCAGGCTCTGCCGTATGGATTCGGCTTGCAGACGAACTTCATGCTTTCGGACGGCACGGCCGGCGACGGCCATCAGGTGCTTGACAACTCCAAGTACACGTACAACGTCGGCGGGTACTACGAGCACGGTCCGGTCAGTGCGAACGTCGACTATGGCTACCGTTCGCACTACTATGCGGCTGCGAGCGAGTCGGCGGCGGAGAATGTGGCCGGCGCCGGATATATCAATCTGCAGGTGAGCTACGATCTGCTGCGCAATCTCAGCTTGACGTTCGCCGCCCGCAACCTGACGGACGAGCTCGTCAAGGAGTACGGCAACAACCTGTCGCAGCCGGTGGCGATCTACAACAACGGCAGGCAGTACTACCTGACCGCGGAGTACAAGTTCTAACGAGGCGGGCGCCTCCTTGCCGGGCTCGCCGCGGGACCCTCCCCCGCCTGCGGCGGGCCCGGCATCGGGGAGATGTCGGACCCAAGGGGCGTTTCGGGTGCAAGATTCGGGGAATGCCCCTATGAGATCTTCGCTGTTCAGCGTTCTTTTCGCCGCCCTGCTCGGCGCCGCCGCCGCGCGGGCCGCGACCGCGCCGCAAATCGCGGCCTATTACGATGGCGGCATGCCGGTGGCGGATATTCCGGCCGGCGAGCTCGACACGATCTTCTATGCCTTTGGAGAGCCTGATGCCGGCGATGTGTGCGAGGCGCCGACCGCCGCGCAGCTGCGCACGTTCGGTGAGCTTCGGCGGTTGCGCAGGCTGCACCCCGGTTTGAGGCTGCTGGTCTCGATCGGTGGCTGGGACGCGGCGCCGCAGTACTCCGACATCGCCCTTACGGCGGCCTCCCGCGCGAAATTCGCCCGCAGCTGCATTCGGCTGTTCATCGTGCAGCAGCGCTTCGACGGCCTGGATATCGACTGGGAGTTTCCGGTGCGCGGCGGCATGAACAAGTCCCGTCCCCAGGACCGGGCGGACGCCACCGCGCTGGTGCGCGAGCTGAGGATGCGGCTCGATGCGCTCGGCCGCAGAACTCATCGCCATTACCTCCTCACCGTGGCCACCCCCGCCGGCACCTGGCAGAGGGGCGGAGCGTACTCGGTGAGCGAGAGCTACGATCTGGCAGCGCTCGTGCCGTACGTCGACTGGCTGAATGTCATGACCTACGACATGAACAGCGTCTACAGCCCCTACAGCGGCTTCAATGCCCCAATGAGAGCGGATCCGCGCGATCCGGCGCCCGAGCCGGAGCGGGCGCGCGACAATCTTGTCGGGGCGGTGCGCTACTACGAGGCGCACGGGGTGCCGGCGGGAAAGATCATGCTCGGCGTGGCGTTCTACGGGCGGGGCTTCACGGGAGTTTCGGGGCGGCATGCGGGCCTGTACTCGCGCTTCACCGGCGGCTTCCCGGAGACGGCCTGGAAGATCATCGAGTCGCGGATGCTCACCAACCCGCACTGGGTGCGTCACTGGAGCGCCACCGCCGAGGCGCCCTGGCTCTACAACGCCGGGCGTCACATCTTCTTCACGTATGACGACCCGCGCTCGATGGCCATCAAGGCCGCCTTCGCCCGCCGCGAGCGTCTGCGAGGGGTTATGATCTGGGTGCTTGGTGAGGACGATGCGCGCGGCTCCCTGTTGAACGCGCTGGTGTCGCACCTCGCCCCGGCCAGGCCATGCTCATGACCCACGTCCTGCTGTCACCGCTCGCCGGCTGGAGTGCGCCGCTCGAGGAGGTCCCCGATCCGGTGTTCTGCGGCCGCATGGCCGGCGATGGGCTGGCGATCGATCCGCTCGGGGCCACTTTGCATGCGCCCTGCGATGGCGTGGTGACCGTGCTGGCGCAGTCCAGGCATGCCGTCACGCTGCGCACGCCCTATGGCGCGGATGTCCTGATGCACGTCGGCATCGATACGGTGGAGCTCGGGGGCGAGGGATTCGTGAGCCACATCGAAGCCGGCCAGGCGGTTCGCTGCGGCGAGGCACTCATCAGCTTCGATCTCGACTTGCTCGCTCGTCGAGCCAAGAGCCTGCTTACTCCGGTGCTGGTGCTGCAGGGTGGCGGGTTCGCCATCCGCCGCCGCTCGGAGGGCCGCGAGGTGGCGGTGGGCGATGTGCTGATGGAGCTCGAGGCGGCCGCGCCCTCTCGGCCCGGCCAAGCGCAGAGCGCGCCGCTCGAGGCCGGCGAGGGCATCCGCCTGCCGGTGCGGGTCACGCTCGAGCACGGTATCCATGCCCGGCCGGCGGCTCAGGTGGCTAGCGCGCTGAAGGCCTTTGGCGCCGAGGTGAGGCTGCGTGTCGGGGGGCGTGAGGCCAACGCGCGCAGCACCGTGGCGCTCATGGCGCTCGGCGTGCCGAGGGACGGACAGATCGAAATCCTCGCCGCGGGCGCGGATGCGGCGGCGGCGGCCGGGGCGGTTGCGACGGTGCTCGGGGTCGAGGAGAGCGGGGAGCCGCGGGCGTGCTGGCCGCGAAGCCGGGCGCAGCGCCCAGGCGAGATCCCGGTGAAATCGTCACCGCCAGCCCTGACTCCAGACCCGGACGAGGAGCCGCCCGCGCCGGGCTCGGCCCTCGCGGGCGTGACCGCGAGCCGCGGGCTGGCGGTCGGCGTGGCGCGGGTTCTGAAGAGCGAGCACACGCGCTTCAGCGAGGCCGGCGCGGGCGTCGAGCACGAGACGGCCGAGTTGCATCGCGCGCGCGCACAAGTGCGCTCAGCATTGCAGCGGGCGCGCGGGACCGCCTCGGGCGCCGCGCGTGAGATCATCGAGGCGCATCTGATGCTCATCGATGACCCCGAGCTCTCGGAGCGGGCGTTGGCGAGGGTCGCAGGTGGAGCGAGCGCCGCGTTCGCCTGGCGAGACTCGATCCGCGGCAGTGTGCAGGCGCTGCGCGGTTTGGACGACCCGCGCCTGCGCGAGCGGATCGATGACCTGATCGATCTGGAGCGGCAAGTGCTCTCGGCCTTGAGCGGGCAGCGGGGCGGGGAGGCGCTTGCGCTCTCGGCGGACACCATTCTGATCGCCGAGGAGCTGCTGCCCTCGCAGCTGCTCGGTGCCGGTGCGGGCAAGCCGGGAGGGATCTGCCTTGCCGGCGGCGGGGCCACCTCCCATGTGTCGATTCTCGCCGCGGCGCTCGGGATTCCCTCGCTCGTGGGGCTTGGCCCCTCGCTGCGGCACATCGCCGAGGGAACGGCCCTGATCCTGGATGCGGACGCATCGGTGCTGCACGTCGATCCGGGCGGGGCGCGCCTCGAACAGGCCCGCCGCCGGATCGAGCGGGCGGCGAAGCGGGACGCGCTCGAGCGCCAGGCGGCGCAGCGCGAATGCCGTACGGCCGACGGCACGCGCATCGAGGTGTTGGCCAACGTCGGTTCGACGGCCGAGGCCCGGGCGGCCGCACGCAACGGCGCAGAGGGCTGCGGACTGCTGCGCACCGAGTTCCTTTTCCTCGATCGGCGGGACGCCCCGGCCGAGGCCGAGCAGCTCGCCGAGTACCAACAGATCGCCGCGGCGCTCGCCGGCAGGCCCGTCACCATCCGCACCCTCGACATCGGCGGCGACAAGCCGGTTCCCTACCTGCCGCTGCCTCGCGAGGACAATCCCGCGCTCGGCCTGCGCGGCGTGCGCACCAGCCTGTGGCGGCCGGATCTGCTGGGCGAGCAGCTGCGCGCCATTCTGGCGGTGCAACCGTTCGGCCAGTGCCGGATCCTTGTGCCCATGATCACCGATGTGGCCGAGATCCGCTCGGTGCGCGCGCTCGCGGCGCAGGCCGCCCGGGCGATCGGCCGCAGCGAGCCGGTCGAGATCGGCGTGATGATCGAGACACCGGCCTCGGCGTTGATGGCCGAAGCGCTGGCCGAGAACGCGGATTTTTTCTCCATCGGCACCAACGACCTGACGCAGTACACGCTCGCGATGGACCGCGGACACGCCCAGCTCGCCGCCCGGCTCGATGCGCTGCATCCGGCCGTGTTGCGGCTGATCGGACGCACGGCGGAGGCGGCCGGGTCCCGCCATCGCCCGCTCGCCGTTTGCGGCGGACTCGCCTCCGACCCGGCTGCCGTGCCCATCCTGATCGGGCTCGGCGTGCGCGCGCTTTCCTGCGTGCCGTCGGTCATTCCGCGCCTGAAGACGCTCATCGGCGAGCTGACGATGGAGGAATGCACGCGGCTCGCACGCGAGGCGCTCTCGCTGGAGTCGGCCGAGGCGGTGCGCTCGCTCCGTGCCACGGCCGCCGGCGAGCCCGCTTCGGTCCACGCCTGAGCGCCGCCTCACGAGGACACTCTCATGAAACAGCTGCTCAACCCGTTGCAGAAGCTTGGCGGGGCCCTGATGCTGCCGATCGCGGTGCTGCCTGCGGCGGCGCTTCTGCTGCGTCTCGGGCAGCCCGATTTGCTCAACATCCCGGTCATGGCGCACGCCGGCCAGGCCATTTTCAGCAACCTCGGGCTGCTGTTCGCGGTCGGCGTGGCGATCGGCCTCGCCCGCGACAATCACGGAGCCGCGGGACTGGCCGCTGTCGTGGGCTACCTGGTGACAATCAAGGGGGCGGCGGTGTTCATCTCCGCGCCCGCCGCCGCGCTCGCCGGCGTCCCGGAGCACGCCCGGGCTCTGGTGGTGGCCGCGTTCAAGGACAAGGAGCTCCTGCAGCTCACCGTGCCGGTGGGTATTGTCTCGGGGCTGCTCGGCGGAGGGCTGTACAACCGCTTTCACCGCATCAGGCTGCCCAGTTACCTCGCCTTCTTCGGCGGGCGGCGCTGCGTGCCGATCGTCACCGGCTTCGCCGCGCTGCCGCTGGCGGTACTGTTGGGTCTGGAGCTGCCTCACGTCGAGAACGGCATGGAGGCGCTCAGCCGGGCGGTTCTCGCCGCCGGGCCGTGGGGCTTGTTCGTCTATGGTGTGCTCAATCGCCTGCTGATCGTCACCGGGCTGCACAACATCCTCAACAGCTTCGCCTGGTTCATCGTCGGCAATTACCACGGTGTCACCGGAGACATGAACCGCTTCTTCGCCGGCGATCCGACCGCGGGGAGCTTCATGGCCGGCTTCTTCCCGGTGATGATGTTCGGTCTGCCGGCGGCATGCCTCGCCATGTACCACGCGGCGGCGCCCGACAGACGCCGGGCGGTGGCGGGACTGCTGCTCTCGATCGCGCTCACTTCGTTTCTCACCGGTGTGACCGAGCCGGTGGAGTTCACGTTCATGTTCCTCGCTCCGGGCCTGTATCTCGTGCACGCCCTGCTGACGGGCCTGTCTTTCATCATCATGAACGCCCTCGATGTGAAGCTCGGCTTCGGCTTCTCTGCCGGGTTGTTCGATTACGTGCTCAATTACAGCCATGCCACCCACCCTTTGTTGCTGCTGCCGGTGGGAGCGCTTTACTTCGCACTGTATTACGGCATCTTCCGCTTCGCGATCGTCAGGTTCGATCTGAAGACCCCGGGCAGGGAACAGACCGAGGCGCAGGGCGCCGGGCAGCCGGGGGAGACCGGCGCCATGGGCGGCCCGCCCTCGGGAGCGCCCCTCGGCACGGCTGCGGTCCGCAGCGCGGCTTCGACCGATCGGGCCGGTGCTTACATCACGGCGCTCGGTGGCCCCGCCAATCTCCAGGACGTCAACGCCTGTACGACCCGATTGCGCCTGACCGTGCGCGCCCAGGACGCGGTGGACGCGCAGGCCCTGAAGGGCCTGGGCGCGATGGGAATCGTGCGACCCTCTGCGAGCGCACTGCAGGTGATCGTGGGTCCCACGGCGGAGCTGCTGGCCGGGGAGATCCGCGAGGCGTTGGCGAGCCCGCCCGAGGCTGTCCCGCTGCGGGGCGCCAGGGCGGGGCCGTCGGTACCGGATCTGCGCGGCGAGCCCGCCGCGCGTGCGCCCGTGGCCACGCTGAGAAAATCGGTCATCGAGAAATTGCTGGCCGCCCTGGGCGGCGATGCCAACGTGCGCGCCGTCGAGAGCGCAGCCTCGAGATTGAGGGTGTCGGTGGCGGACGTCGCTCAGGTCGACCATGCCGCCCTCGGGCGTCTGGGCCTGCGTGGTGCGGCGGTGGTGGCGCCGGATTGCGTGCACGTCATCGTGGGGCCTGCCGCGCAGTCGGCGTGCTGCGCGTTGCGGGAACTCATCGGGCCGCCCGGTTAGCCCATCCTTACCATCAGGCGCTCGTGTCCGCGTAGCGCATCGAACAGGCATCGCCGTCCGACTCATCGTTGTAGAAATGCGTTGAGATCCGAAGATCGCCGTCGCGAGTCGAGGCGATAGCGAGGCAAGCGATAGGCGTAGCGTCTGGTAGCGCTCGACCCAAAGGTGCCACGCGCACTCGGATTGCTCACGGGCCGCAAGATAGGTGCCGAGGGCTGCGCAGAGGGACTGCGCCATCGCCGCGTAGGCGCAGCTGTTGAGGTACACCTTGCGCTTGAGCAGCGGGAAGCGGCCGCGCCAAGCCCCTCAATCGGTATCTTGCCCGGAGCGCCGCCCCTCAGCAGGGGGGACATCGCGCCGAAGCGTACCACCGTGCCCGGCGGGCCGGACAGGATCGTCCGTGTGCGTGAAATGCCCCGGATTTACGTCTTTGCTATTGGAGCGCACCATACTAAAGGGGTGAGCGGCGGAAAGCGCGCCGGCGGGTCCAGTCTGCGCGGCGGGCCGCGGCAGGAAATATGGTAAGAACAGGGGGGATACACGTGGAAGGTGGCGAAGCGCCCTACCTGCTCGCGCCGCACGTGCATCTGTGCGTCTGCGGCCGGCACGCGGTACTGATGGATCTGCGTCGCGATCGATATGTCGCGGCCCAGCCGGCCCATCTGCTGGCCGGCTGGGTGAGCGGCTGGCCGGAGGCCGAGGCGCCGCTCGAGGCCGCGCCTGCCGCCGCGCGAGCGGACCGGGGCGGCTCGCCCGCCCCGGCCCTGCTCTCGAAGCTGCTCGCGCAGGGCATGCTGGTGGGAAGCGCGGGGACGGGCCGGCGCGCCACTCCGCTCGCTCTGCCGATCGCGCAACGCACCCTGCTCGAGTTCGATTTCGACCGGCCGCCGGTGGCGCGCGCCGCCGATCTGCGGCGCTTCGCACTTGCCTGGGCGCGGGCGAGATCCGCTCTCGCGATGCGTCCCATCCACTCCATCGTCGCCGGCGTGCGGGCGCGCAAGTCGCATCAGCTCCGGGCAGCGCGTGCAGCCGATCCGGCGCGCGAGCGGGCGTTGCTGATGGCGTTCGTGCACCTGCGGCCGCTTTTCTATACCGTCCGGCGCGCATGTCTGCTCGACTGCCTGACGCTGGTGCACTTCCTCGCCGCCTCCGGCGTGTATCCGGAGTGGGTGTTCGGTGTCAGGACAGCGCCTTTCGATGCGCATTGCTGGGTTCAGCGGGGCGAGGAGCTGTTCAATGACACGCCGGACCGGGTTCGCCAGTACTCGCCCATACTGCTGGTGTAGTCATGTTCCGTTATGTCGCCTTTGTCTGGAACGAGGAGGACGCGGACGCCCGCGGACAGGCGCTCGCACTGCTCTCGCAGTCCCCGCCCGGCTGGCGGACGGTGCTGCACGGGCGCGGCATCGAGGTGCGCTGTGCCGGCCTGCGGTCCGACTCGTGCGAGGCGTACCGGCTCGCCGGCGGCGAGGGCGTGGTGCTGGGCAGGCTCTTTGCGAGGGGGGAGGGCGGCTCGACACCGGCGCCGGCCGTTTTCTCGGAGCACGACGGCCGCTCGCTGCTCGCAAGCGGCGGTCGCCGTCTGGTCGAGACCTACTGGGGCCGTTATGTGGCGTTTCTGCGCGAGGCCGGCACGCCCGCCAGGTGGGTGCTGCGCGATCCGTCCGGCGGCCTGCCCTGCTATACGTTGCGCCGCGGCGCGGTCGATCTGTATTTCTCGTGGATCGGGGATGTGCTGCCGTTGTGCGCAATGCCTCTGACGATCGACTGGGCCTATCTGAACGCCGGCCTGTGCCGGATGCGCGGCCATTGCGCCCGGACCGGCTTGCGCGAGGTGGGGCAGGTGCTGGCCGGGGAGTGCATCGAGATCCGGCCGCGCTCGCTGACGCGGCGGTTTTACTGGGACCCGCTCTCGATCGCCGCCGACGCGCTCGAGGATGCGCGGCAGGCCGCCGAAGCGATGGGCCGGTGTGTCAGGGACGCAGTGCGCGCGTGGGCCGGGTGCTACCGCGACGTGCTGCTGTCGCTCTCCGGAGGGCTCGATTCCTCGATCATCCTGGCGAGCCTCGCCCGTGCCGCGGGCCCGCGGCTGCACTGTTATCACTACTACCCTCTGGAGGCGGACCTCGATGAGCGCCGTTTCGCGCGCGCCGCCGCCGCCGCCGCCGGCTTGACACTGATCGAGCGGCCGCGGCCGGCGGGGTTCAGCCTGCAGCCGCTGCTTTCGATCGATCCTACGCCGGAGCCGACCAACTACATGTACTACCTGGAGCACAGCCGTGCGGAAGCCGCGCACGCCGCCGAGTGCGGTGCGCAGGCGGTGTTCATCGGCTACGGGGGTGACCAGCTCTTCTACCAGGAGTGCGCGCAGTGGGCTGCGGGGGACTTCCTGCACCGGCGCAGCCTGCGGCGCGGATGGGGCCGCGTGCTGCTCGATTCGGCGCGGATGGATCAGGTGTCCGTGTGGCGGGCATTGGCTGTCACGCTCGGCGCCTTTGTCGCTCGCCGCCGGTGGACTCCTGCGCAGGAAGCGGGGCGGGGGCGGTCCTTGATGTCCCGCGCGGCGGTGATCGAGGCGATCCGGGCGAAGGACTGTCTTCATCCGTTGCTGCGCCCACGGCGCGGTACGCCGGGCGGAAAGCTCTTCCACGCGCACCAGATCGTCGCCCCGTTCGATTTTTACGATCCGCTCGGTGCCCCGGCCCAGCCGGGACGGGTCGCGCCGTTGCTGTCGCAGCCGTTGATGGAGTTGTGCCTGCGCATACCAACCGACGTGCTGACAACGGGCGGCTGGGACCGGGCAATCGCGCGGCGGGCTTTTTACGAGGAATTACCGCCCGAGATCCGCAACCGCCGGCACAAGGGCGGTATGGAGGCGCAACTTCGGCGCACCGTCGAGCGCAACCGCGAGCTGCTGCGCGAGCTGCTGTGGCAGGGCCGGTTGGTTCGCGAGGGGCTGCTCGATCCGGGGCCGCTCGACCTCGCGCTCTCGGGCCGGGCGCAGATCGAGACCGAGTCCGCAGAGCTGCTGGAGTACGCCGGCGTCGAGGCCTGGGTGCGGCGTTGGACGGACAGAATCTCGTCACCAGATCGCGCCCTGTGGCAGACTCCCGCTTGAGCGGCAGGGAACATGGATCAGACTAATCAAGCCTCCAGGGGCGAGGATACGAGGCGTTTGCGCGCGGGGGGAGCGCGCCGCGCTTGCCTCGCTCTGGCGGCGCTGCTCAGCGCCCCGGCCTGGGCCAATGGGCCGGTGCAGCGGTTCCGCCTTCCCGCCGAGCCTTTCCCGCAGGCCATTCTCGATTTCTACCATCAGTCGGGTGTGCAGGCCATCTACGCGGCGACGCCGCGGGTGGAGAGGATCAAGACCCGGGCGGTTTCCGGCCGGATGAGCAGCGCCGCCGCGCTGGCTCGGATGCTGCGGGGCACCGGCCTGACATTTATCTTCGATAACGAACGTTCGGTCCTCATCCGGCCCGCCTCGTCCGAGAGCGCCCTGCGGACGTCTCGCCAGCGCGTTCGCGCCGCGCGGCGCCCGGCCCTCCCTCCGTCGAATCCGCAACCGGATGGAGGCCAGCTCCGAGAAGTGGAGGTGACCGGCAGCCTCATTCGCGGCGTACAGGACGTGTCGGCCCCGCTCCTTTACATAAGACATCAGCAGCTGTCGGAGGCGGCCTACGCCACCGTGCAGGATGCCCTGTACGAGTTGCCGCTGGTGTCGATGGATGGACCGCGCGAGGACCTGGGTGTGGACGACAACTACCAGTATGGGGCCGGTATCAATCTGCGCGGCCTCGGGGTAGGGGCCACGCTGGTGCTGGTCGACGGCTATCGCCAGCCGCTCGGAGGACTGACGGGGGATTTCGTCGACGTGTCGACCATCCCGTGGAGCGCCGTCAGGCGCATCGAGGTGCTGCCTGATGGCGCTTCGGCGTTGTACGGCTCGGACGCCATCGCCGGAGTGGTCAACATCATCATGCGCAATCGCTTCAAGGGCGCCGAAACCGAAGTCAGGTACACGACGGCGCCGGACGGGAATGCCGAGACAATGGTCTCGCAGCTGCTCGGCGCGGGCTGGAAAAGCGGGCACGCCATGCTCGCCTACGAATACTCCGACGCCACGCCGCTGGCCGCGGCGGCCCGGCCGTATGCTGCCAATGCCGACAAGGCCCCCTACGGCGGAGCCAATTACGACAGCTACTACAGCAACCCGGGTAACATCCTCGATCCGCTCACCCTGCAGCCGGTCTACGGCATCCCTGCCGGCCAGGACGGCAAGACACTGACCGCGGGCGAGCTCACCTCGAGCATCAATCTGCAGAACCCCTTCGTCCAATTCCAGATCTTTCCCGAGCGCACCGCGCACGAATTCTACGCCGCGGCCTCGCAGGATCTCACCGCGGCGCTGAAGCTGTTCGTACAGGCCCGGTACGCCCGGCGCGACATGCGGATGAGCACTCGGCCGGATCAGCAGGTGCTGACAGTGCCTCCCAGCAACCCCTTCTACGTCAATCCTTATGCGGGCGTGCCGTATACGCTGGTCTCCTACAGCTTCCAGCGCGACCTCGGCCCGACCCGGTTTGCTTCCCGCTCGCGCGTATACATGGGCACGCTCGGCATCACCGCTCGGCTGGGCGCCGGCTGGGAGGCCACATTGAGCGAGTCGAACGGCAGCCAATCCCTGAGCGACGATGAATTCAACGTGCCTGATCCCGTACAGCTCGCTGCCGCCCTGGCCGACTCCAACCCGGCCACCGCGTTCGATCCCTTCGGCGACGGCTCATTCACCAGCCCGGCCACCCTGGCCCTCATCCGCCACGACTACCGGCTGCATTCGAGCGATGGCATCGAGGAGACCGGGGTCGTCGCGGACGGACCCCTGATGCGGTTGCCGGCGGGCGAGGCGAAGCTTGCCGTGGGCGTGCAGCGCAGGAGCGAGACGCTCCGTGAAGACGTGCCGGATCCCCAGGGGCTCCTGACCGCCGAGCGCTACGCTCGTCACGTCTGGTCGGTGTTCTCCCAGCTGGACGTGCCGCTGGTGGGCGATTCGCGCAACCTGCGTGCGACCCCGCGGCTGATGCTGGGCCTCGCGGGCCGGTACGACCATTACAGCGATTTCGGCGGCACATTCAATCCCACCGCGCGGCTGCAGTGGACCGTGGCGCACTGGCTGAAGGTGCGCGGCAGCTGGGGCCGCTCGTTCCGGGCGCCGAAGCTCGATGATCTCTACGACACCGCGCAAAACGCCGCCTTCATGACGGTGCTGCCCGATCCGAACTCCTCCACCGGCCGCTCTCTCGTGCTGGGTGAGCAGGGGACCAATCCGAACCTGCGCCAGGAGACCGCCCGGACATGGACGGCGGGGCTGGATGTGGCGCCCACACGAGGATCGGAGGTGTCGTTGACTTACTACGCCATCGATTACTTCAACCGCATTGAGCAGCCCGCCGCCACCGATCCTCTCGGTATCCTCGAGCACGCAGCGCAGTGGGCGGCGGTGATCACACGCGATCCCACCCAGGCGCAGATCGCTGCGGTGTGCTCAAGTCCCGAGTTCGTCGGCTCGGTGTCGAGCTGTCTGGCGAGCCGGCCGGCGGCCATCGTCGATCTGCGACTTGCCAATCTGGCGACCACTCGCACCAGCGGGCTCGACCTGCAGGCCCACGAGCGCTTCGGCAGCCGGTGGGGGCATTTCGCCTTCGGGCTTGAAGGCACCTACGTGTTCCGCTTCCTGCAGTCGATGACCCCCGACTCGCCGCCGTTCAGCATCCTGAACACCGTGGCCAACCCGTTGGCGCTGCGATTGCGGGGCACGGCCGGATGGAGCCGCTACGGGCCGGATCGGCCGGGCTGGGCGCTGCATCTGGCCGTCAACTACACCGGTGCTTACCGCAACCCCACCAGCACCCGGCTGCCCAACGTATCAGCCTGGGCCGGGGTGGATGTTCAGGTGGCCTATCGGATGGCCGGCGTGCTTCCGTCGGGCCGTACGGACCTGTCGCTGAACGTGGTGAACGTCCTGAATCACTCGCCCCCCTTCGTCGACAGCCAGTTCGGCTACGACATCGCCAACTTCCAGGCCCTGGGACGCGTGCTCAGTCTGCACCTGACCGAGAGATGGTAAGCCGATCAGTCGTTTCCCATCGACCGCCGGTCCGCCCTGAGTCATGACACGGCACGAGCGGCTGCCCAGGCACAGGGACTGTGCCCCGCCGCCGCAGGTGGCGGACGTTGAGCCGAAAACCACGCTTTTGGGCTCAACGGCGCTGGGCGGGGCACGATGCCCCGATCCGGCGCTTCTTAATGGTTGCCCCTGTACGCCGGTCCGCCCTGAGTCATGACACGGCACGAGCGGCTGCCCAGGCACAGGGACTGTGCCCCGCCGCCGCAGGTGGCGGACGTTGAGCCGAAAACCACGCTCTTGGGCTCAACGGCGCTGGGCGGGGCACGATGCCCCGATCCAGCGCTTCTTAATAGTACTGCCAGCCAAAGCCGGTATCGACTTTATAGCCGAAGATGCCCCCCTGGGTGTCGGAGACCTTGCCGAGCTCCGTCAGGCTTTCCGGTCCCTCATCCAGAGCAGCCCGCTCAACCTGATCCGTCTCGATCGTCTGCAGCCTCTCGTCATTCGTGGGAGTATTCATGGGTCCGCCTCTGCTGCCGTTACCGCACAACACCTGGTACCCGCACCGGGACAGTGGTCGCGATGCACGCCCGTGCAGGCTCACCGCCGTAAGCATACGCTCGGGCACCGCTTCGGGCACGCGCGCAGCACTTCTGTTCACATTATGTTCAATTCATGCTCGGTGCAGAGAGCTCAGCCCGCGAAATCTTTTTCCGGGGAGGGGGATGGGGGCCGCCGCGGCATCTAAGGAGGTTAAGGAATAGGGAATGGACGAGACAGTGGGCGAAGTGAAACGTTTCCCCGGAACAGGGGGGGGCAACGAGTTTTTCGCGCGGCTGTGCCGGACCAACGAGGCGCAGCTGCTCGCGTACCTCACCCAGATGCTCGGCAGAGCAGATCTGGCCCGTGAGGTGGCTCAGGATGCCTATGAAAAGCTGCAAAGGATTTATCGTCCGGAGCAGCTGCAGTTCCCGCGAGCCGCGCTCTTCAAGATCGCGACCAATTTCGCCCTGATGCGTCTGAGGCGGCGGCGGCTGGAGAGCAGGTTGTTCGCCGGGCCCGCAGGCTTGGAGGAGGTCCCCGACCATCACCTGGGCCCGGAGCGCACAGTGCTGGCCGATCAGATCAGAGAGCACCTGGTGCAGGTCATCAAGGGGCTGCGTCCGACTCTGCGTGAGGTGTTCGTCATGGCGCATGTGCAGGGCGAATCGCGCAAGGAGATCGCCGGGCGGCTGGGTATCTCGGAAAAGCGGGTCGATAAGCGCATGACCCGGGCACTGAAACAGTGTCGCATGAAGTTGTCGTCCCAGGGCATTGATTTGGCGGAGGTTGATTGAGTTTCGGCGGATTCCTTTCCGAGTGGCGCCGCCGCCGCGCACGCCGGCAGGCGGCGGCGTGGGTGAGTGCCATGGACGAGCCCTTTGCCCCAGAGCGCCAGCGTGCCCTGACGGCTTGGCTCGCCGAGCCGCTGCATGCACGGGAATTCCGCGAGCTGCGGGCCGTATGCGATGTCGCGGCCGACCTGGCCGGTCCGGCGAAGGCAGAGGTGTTGGAAAGCATCGCCGGCAGGGCGTCGCGTGAGCGCCCGCGGGCGGGCCTTCTGTGGCTCTCCGCGGTGACGTCGGTTGCCGTGCTCGCCGCCCTGACAGTCGGGTGGTTGTGGTTGAAAGACCAGGGCTATCTGCATCGAATGTATCGCACCAGGGTCGGGCAGGTGCGCAGCGTCGTGCTGCCTGACGGCAGCGTCGCCTACCTCAATACGCGTACGCGGCTGGAATGGATAGGCAGTCCCGAGAGTCGGCGGGTTCGGCTGCTCGGCGGGGAGGTGTTCTTCGAGGTGGTGCACGACCCGAGCCGCTCGTTCCGTATCCTGCTTGCTCACAGCGAGGTGCAGGTGCTCGGTACGCGGTTCGACGTATACCAGAAGGCCGACGGCGATGTCGTCGTCACCGTGGTGAGCGGCAAGGTATCGGTAGAGGGTCTCGGCGGCGGGCCGGCCGCCCGGCCGTCCTGGAGCCGCCGGCTGACCAGCAACGAGCAGATCGAGTACTCCCCGGTGGGTCTGGTGGCCGACGTGCACCGCGTGCGCGCCCTGAGCGTCATCGGCTGGCGCGAAGGCATGATCGAGACCCGGGGAGAGAGACTGGCGCGATTCATCGGCAATCTGAGCCGCTACACCTCCCAGCGCATCGTCATCGCCGATCCACGCGCCGCGCAGATGAGGATCGGAGGAGCGTTCAGCGTCCGCAACGTCGACGCCACGCTCGAGCGTATCGCCCGAATCGAGCCCATTACCGTCACGCATCGGGACGGGGAGATCATTGTGGGTTATCGATCGCTTCGGGGAAGCGGGGGGTCCAGATCCTGACCTTTGGGAAGATCGAGCCCGGTGCCGGGGAGAATCGGACCGCTCTTTGGAATCAACACTTACAGAGGAACAGCAGATGCTCATACTTACAAGGCGAGTCGGCGAGACCGTCATGATCGGGGACGAAGTGACCATCACGGTGCTCGGCGTCAAGGGCAATCAGGTCCGTATCGGCATCAACGCGCCGAAACACATCGCGGTGCACCGCGAGGAGATCTACGAGCGGATCAAGAGGGAGCAGCGAGCCGCGGCGGCGAACGGGGAGCCGCCGAAGCCTGTTCCGAGCTTCGCGCCGCCGGGGAACTGAATCGGTCCGGTCCGGCTGCGGCCGCACACCCTCCGAGAAGCGCGCAGCCGCTGCTGGGCGCGCCTTCATCGCTGGGACGCGCAACCCGGGGCGCTTCCCTTCCCGGACAGCCCGGCGGGGCGAAGCGGCGCCTCGCTGAAAGGCGAGGCCTCGCCGCTGCGCCTTTGTCGGGGCCAACCCGCGCCGTCGAGCGCCACGGGAAATGCCCGTGGCGCTCGACAATCGTGGTGCGAACTTCATCGAGGGGGGTTCAACACCCCCTCCGAAGCTGCTATATTTGCGGCAATAAGTAAAACGACTGCCTAGCATCCACCGCATGCGCTACCAGCAATCGAGGGAAGAAAGCGCCGCCATCCTGCGTCGAGTTCTGCATCTCATGTCTCCCCACCGGGCCGGGTACCATCCCTTGAGTTACGCCGTCTGGTACGAGCACGTCGCCGAGCTCAATCCGGCGCTCACCCATGAGCTCGAGAAGCTGCTCTGTTCCGGGGGTCTGCTGTCGGATGCCGAGATCTGCCGCCTGCACGGTCTGCACATCGCAGCCCGCGACGTTGAGACATTCGAGCTTGCGCGCAGCGAGCTGCGCGAGCTGCTCGGCAGGTCCGAGCAGGACACGCTGCAGGCGCAAACCACGGTACAGCGCTTCACCCTCTGCCTGGAAGAGGCCAACCTGCAGCTCAGCGGCCCGGACGGCGCGCAAGCGGCTCCCCGAGTGATTTTCGGCGTGTTGGAGCGGGCGTGGCAGGTGCAGACGACGTTGAAAAACCTGCACGAGCAGCTCGCCCGCCAGCGCGAGGAGGTCGCCGTGGTGATGGAGCGCCTGGAGCGGGCGCAGACCGAGCCGCTGCGCGACCCGCTCACGGGATTGAACAACCTGTACGGCTTCAGGCGCGCGGTTGAGATGCGGGAGGATCCGGCCGATTTGTCGGCAGTCGCCTTCCTGGCCGTGGACGTCGATAACTTCAAGCGCGTCAACGACACCCATGGCCATGTCATCGGCGACAAGGTGCTGAAGAAGATCGCGGAGATCTTATCCGAGCAGCTTTCGGCCGAGGACGTCGCCGCCCGTGTGGGCGGGGATGAGTTCGTGGTCTTCATGCCCGGCCGGACGCTCGCTGCGGCCGCCTCGCTGGCCGAGAAGATCCGCGCCAGCGCCCAGCGTACCTTGATCGTGCGGGCCGACGGCACCCGCTTCGCCGGAGAGGTGACCTTGTCGATCGGCGCGGCGGCGGGACGGCCGAGCGATACGCTGGAGTCCTTGCGCCACAACGCCGATGTCGCCCTCTACAGTGCCAAAGCCGCCGGCCGCAATCGCGTGGCGCTTGCCCCCGGCAGCGCTCCCTCCTAGCACTCCGGCACGTTCACCGCGAGCCCTCCCTGCGAGGTCTCCTTGTAGATCGTCGACATGTCCTCGCCGGTCTGGCGCATGGTGAGGATGACGTGATCGAGCGAGACCTTGTGGGTGCCGTCGCCGCGCATCGCCAGGCGGGCGGCGTTGATCGCCTTGATCGCGCCCATGGCGTTGCGCTCGATGCACGGGATCTGCACCAGGCCGCCCACCGGATCACAGGTGAGCCCCAGGTTGTGCTCCATGCCGATCTCGGCGGCGTTTTCCGCCTGCTCGTTGCTGCCCTGGAGCGCCGCCACCAGGCCGGCCGCCGCCATCGAGCAGGCGACGCCCACCTCGCCCTGGCAGCCCATCTCGGCGCCCGAGATCGAGGCATTCTGCTTGTAGAGCATGCCGATGGCCGCTGCCGTGAGCAGGAAGCGGATCACGCCGTCTTCGCTCGCACCGGGCTCAAAGCGCCGGTAGTAGTGCAGCACCGCCGGCACGATGCCGGCCGCACCGTTGGTCGGGGCCGTGACCACGCGGCCGCCGGCGGCATTCTCCTCGTTCACCGCGAGCGCAAACGCATCGACCCAGTCCATGGCCTCGAGCGGCCGAGCCGCTGCGCTCTCGGTGAGCTGCCGATACAGTTTCGGGGCGCGGCGGCGCACCTTCAGAGGACCGGGCAGCACGCCGTTTTGGCGAAAGCCCCGCTCGACACAGGCCTGCATCACCTGCCAGATGCGCAGCACCCCCGCGCGCACTTCGTTCTCGCCGGCCCAGGCGCGCTCGTTGGCCAGCATCAGCTCGAAAATCTCCAGGCCGTTCTCGCGGCACTGGCTGAGCAGCTCGCGGGCGTTGTTGAAGGGGTAGGGCGCGGGCGCGCGCAGGGTGGCCTCCTGCGCCTGCGTTTCGCCGGCGCGCACGATGAAGCCGCCGCCGACGGAGTAGATATCTTCCTCGCGAAGGCGCCGGCCGCCGGCCCCGCTCGCCGTGAAACGCATGCCATTGGAGTGCAGCGGCAGCCGTTCGGTGCGCAGCAGCAAGAGATCTTTCTTCTCGTCGAACCCGATCTCGTGCCGATCGAGCAGGCGGATGCGACCGCTGGCGCGGATGCGCTGCAAGGCCGGCTCGATGCCGTCCGGATCGACCGTCTCGGGCTCGGCTCCCGCGAGGCCCATCAGCACCGCCCGATCGGTGCCATGACCCAGCCCGGTCAGGGCGAGCGAGCCGTACAGGCGCACCGTGAGCGCCTCGAGCTCGGCCAGCAGACCCTCCTGCTCGAGGCTCAGCAGGAACTCGCGCGCGGCGCGCATCGGGCCCATGGTGTGCGAGCTCGACGGTCCGATGCCGATCTTGAAGATGTCAAACACGCTAAGCGACATTCAGTGAACCTCGGGCCCGCGGTGATTCACGGCACGCAGCAGTGCGATCAAGAGCATGCTGCGCCCGTCAGCCCACCGCCGGGCCCATGATCATGACGATTGGCCACATTATCGGCCGCCGCGGTACCTCGGGGCTTGTCTTGCCGCGACAGCGGCCGCATCAACTACGACCGCGCAGGCGGCGCAGCTCGCGCCGCTGATGCTTGTCCGGGCGCTCCTGCGGCCGGGGTGCGAGGGCGGCCGCCAGGCGCATGCGCCCGGCAAGCTCGGCCCGGCGCGCCTGGCTGGCGTCGGTCTCCTGGTAACACCGCAGCGCATCGGCAGCAGATCCCCGCCGAGGCGCAATCTCCACCACTACGCACTCGAACTGCATCGCTCCGCGCACGAAGCTCACCCGGTTCCCCGGGCGCAGCGTGTGCGCTGGCTTGACCCGCCGGTCGTTGACGTGGACCTTGCCGCCGCTCACCGCCTGGGTGGCCAGGGACCGAGACTTGAAGAGGCGCACCCCGAAGAGCCAGCGATCGACTCGCGCTGCCCCGCCCCCGGTGCTCTCCGCGGGTGCCTCGTACGAACTCATGGTCCTATGGTACCGGGCCGGCAGGGCGGCGTCGCAGGCGCAGCAATCCCCCGGGGCATCCCTAAAATCCGCCGGCGGTAGAAAATCCTATACTTACCCGCTCATGTCGGCGTACAATGTGCTCTCTCGCGGCGCCTCGGTCGCGGGGGTCGGAGTGGCTGCGCCCTCGGGGCAAGCGCCCCGAAGCCTGTTTCAACAGGACGATAGCCAGAAAGCCCCCCGAGGGGCTTTTTGCGTTTTTGTGGTTGGCCCAAACGGGCCGAGGCCGTTTGGGCGTGGGGTGGGCCGCGGGGCCCATTCTTTTTATGGGGCCTGGGGCGCGGGAGCATCGATGTCTGCGACGTTGCGAGAGCGGCTCATCGCCCTCATTGAGCCCCTGGTCGGGCGGCTCGGCTACGAGCTGGTGGACCTGGAGCACGGCGCCGGCCGCAGCAGCGCCGTGGTGCGGCTTTACATCGATCGTCCGGGCGGGGTGGGTATCGAGGACTGCGAGCGCGTCAGCCGCGAGGTATCGGCGCTGCTCGATGTCGAGGACCCCGTGCCGACGGCCTACACCCTCGAGGTGTCTTCGCCGGGATTTGATCGGGTGCTGCGCACAAGGGCGCATTTCGAGCGCTTCGTGGGCTGCAGGGTATTCGTGCAGCTCGACGCCGCACACCCGGGACGGCGCCGCTACACCGGAACGCTGCTCGAGGTGGGCGACTCGGGGCTCGTGCTCGAGGTCGACGGCGAGCGGGTCGCAGTGGATTTCGCGCAAGTGGGCAAGGCCAGGTTGGCAGGTTAGGTTGACGAGGCGGGCGAGTGGCCCGCACGGGCTGCCGGTTGCAGAGGTGACAGTAGTGAACAAGGAAATCCTGATGGTTGTCGATGCCGTCTCCAACGAGAAGGGCGTCGACAAAGAAGTGATTTTCGAGGCGCTCGAGGCCGCGCTCGCCTCGGCCACACGCCGCAAGCACGGCGAGGAATGGGACGTGCGCGTGGCCATTGATCGCAAGAGCGGCGATTACGAGACGTTTCGCCGCTGGAAAGTCTTCGCGGACGATTCCAACGAGCTGCAGGCGCCCGATCGGGAGCTGCGCCTGGAGGATGCGCGCGACCTCGATGCGAAGGCCGAGGCCGGCGGCTTCGTCGAGCAGCCGATGGAGTCGGTCTCCTTCGGGCGCATCGCAGCCCAGCAGGCCAAGCAGGTCATCGTGCAGAAAGTGCGCGAGGCCGAGCGCCAGCAGGTGGTCGACGCTTACCGCGATCGCGTCGGCACGCTCGTCAGCGGCGTCGTCAAGCGTGTCGATCGCAACGGTATCTACATCGACCTCGGCTCCAATGTGGAGGGTTTCGTGCCGCGCACCGACATGATCCCGCGCGAGCAGGCCAAGGCCCAGGACCGCATCAAGGCCTACCTGCGCGAGGTGCGCTCTGAGCTGCGCGGCCCGCAGCTGTTTCTCACGCGCACTGCGCCGGAGTTCCTCATCGAGCTGTTCAAGCTCGAGGTGCCCGAGGTCGGCCAGGGCCTGATCCACATCCTCGGGGCGGCGCGCGATCCGGGCGTGCGCGCCAAGATCGCCGTGCGCAGCACCGACCCGCGTATCGATCCGGTGGGGGCGTGCGTCGGCATGCGCGGCTCGCGCGTGCAGGCGGTGTCCAACGAGATCGCCGGTGAGCGTGTGGACATCATTCCCTATGACGAGAATCCCGCACAGTTCGTTATCAACTCCATGTCGCCGGCCGAGGTCCTTTCCATCGTCGTCGACGAGGACTCCCACAGCATGGATATCGCGGTTGCGGAGGACAAGCTTTCCCAGGCGATCGGCCGCGGCGGACAGAACATCCGTCTGGCGAGCCAGCTCAGTGGCTGGGAACTCAATGTCATGACCGAGTCGGACGCCGAGGCCAAGAGCGAGTCCGAGGCCAAGGCGTTGGTACAGCTGTTCATGAAGCAGCTCGATGTCGATGAGGACGTCGCTACCATCCTGGCGCAGGAAGGGTTCTCCACCATCGAGGAAATCGCCTACGTGCCGCAGGCCGAGCTCGCCTCCATAGCGGAGTTCGACGAGGAGATCGTCAAAGAGCTGCGCAACCGTGCGCGCGACGTGCTGCTCACGCAGGCCATCGCCAGCGAGGAGTCGCTCGATCAGGCCATGCCGGCCGAC
This sequence comes from Pseudomonadota bacterium, assembly GCA_021792755.1. GTDB lineage: Bacteria > Pseudomonadota > Gammaproteobacteria > Steroidobacterales > Steroidobacteraceae > 13-2-20CM-66-19. The sequence continues at coordinate 32,019 of JAJYUA010000024.1, read as the reverse complement.
GATCTGCTGCGGCTCGAGGGCATGAGCCCGGATCTGGCGCTGGCACTGGCGCGGCACGGGGTGCGCACGCGCGAAGATCTCGCCGAGCAGTCGGTGGATGACCTTTCGGATATCGAGGACCTGGCTCCGGAAGAGGCGGGCAAACTCATCATGACCGCGCGGGCGCCCTGGTTCGCGCCCAGCCACTGACCGGGATGCACAACATATGGCGGAAGTGACGGTAGCCCAGTTTGCCGAGGTCCTGAAGGTGCCGGTGGATCGGTTGCTCGTGCAGCTCGATGAGGCCGGGATTCAGGTCAGCGGCCCTGAGGATCGCATCAGCGATGATGCCAAGCTGGAGCTGCTGACCCATCTGCGCCGCAGCCATGGCGCGGGGGCGGCGGCCGAGGGCGATGCCGCGCCGCGTCGTATCACCCTGAAGCGCAAGACCCAGAGCGAGCTGAAGCTGGCGAGCGCGCAAGGCCGCTCTCGCACCGTGAGCGTGGAGGTACGCACCAAGCGCACCTACATCAAGCGGGACGTGCTCGAAGAGCAGGCCCGCAAGCAGCACGATGAGCTCGAGCAGAAGCGGCGCGAGAGCGAGGAGGCTGAGCGGCTCGAGGCCGAGCGCGCCGAGGCCGAGCGCCGGGAGAACGAGCGGCTCGAAGCCGAGAATCGCCGCCGAATCGAGGAGGAGGAAACGGCTCGCAGGCGCGCTCAAGAGGAGGCCCGGCGTCAGGCCGAGCAGCGTGCCCAGGAGGAGCAGGAGCGCCGGGAGCGTGAAGACCGGGAGCGCGAGGAGCGGGAGCGCCACTCCCGGGAGGATGCCACGGCCACCCTGCCGCGGCCCGATAAGCAGGCCGAGGCGCAGACGTCACCGTCGCCGGCATCGGCACCGGTACCCGCGCCCGCACGCGGCAAGCCCGCGGTGGACGATCGCCATACCCGTTATGGCAGGGAAGAGCTGCACGTCGCCACGGATGTCAGCTCGCGCTTCAAGAAAAAGCGGCACGTCAAGACGCGGCCCGTGCCGAGCGCGGGCGAGGGCCGTCATGGCTTCGAGCGACCCACCGCCCCGGTGGTGCGCGAGGTCAGCATCGGCGAGACGATCACCGTGGCCGAGCTCGCCCAGAAGATGGCGGTGAAGGCTCCTGCGGTCATCAAGACACTGATGAACCTCGGTGTCATGGCCACGATCAACCAGCCGCTCGATCGGGACACCGCGGTGCTGGTCGTAGAGGAAATGGGCCACACGCCGAAGCTGCTGCAGGAGAACCAGATCGAGGTCGATCTGCAGCGCGAGCAGGCGCAGGAGGCCGCGCTCGAATCCCGCCCGCCGGTCGTGACCGTGATGGGACATGTCGACCACGGCAAGACCTCGCTCCTCGATTACATCCGCCGCACCAAGGTGGCGGCCGGCGAGGCCGGCGGGATCACGCAGCACATCGGCGCCTATCACGTCGAGACGCCCAAGGGTGTGGTGACCTTCATCGACACGCCCGGTCATGCGGCATTCACCGCCATGCGCGCGCGCGGCGCGAAGGCGACCGATGTGGTCATCCTGGTGGTTGCGGCCGACGACGGGGTCATGCCGCAGACCATCGAGGCGATCCAGCATGCCCGCGCCGCGGGGGTGCCGATCGTCGTGGCGGTCAACAAGATCGACAAGAGCGGAGCCGATCCGGATCGGGTGCGCACCGAGCTTGCCAAGCAAGAGGTCATCCCCGAGGAGTGGGGCGGGCAGAACATGTTCGTCAACGTCTCGGCGCACACCGGCCAGGGGATCGATGCGTTGCTCGAGGCGGTGCTGCTGCAGGCGGAGGTGCTAGAGCTGCGCGCCCCGCGCACCGGGCTGGCGAGCGGTGTGGTGATCGAATCGAGCGTCGAGAAGGGCCGTGGCGCGGTGGCCACCGTGCTCGTGAAGAAGGGCACGCTGCGCCTCGGTGATCCGATCATCGCCGGCCCGGAGTTCGGCCGCGTGCGCGCGATGTTCGACGAGAACGGCCAGCCCGTCGAGGAGGCTCCGCCTTCCATGCCGGTGGTGGTGTTGGGTCTTTCCGGCGCGCCGAACGCGGGGGATGAGATCCTGGGGCTCGAGAGCGAGCGCAAGGCGCGCGAGGTGGCGCTCTATCGCCAGGGTAGGTCCCGCGACGTGAAGCTAGCGCGTCAGGCGACGCGAGCCGAGGATGTGTTCTCGCAGCTGGGCGAGGACAAGGCGGGGGTTGTCGCAGTTCTCATCAAGGGAGACGTGCAGGGAAGCGTCGAGGCGCTGCGCGAGGCGCTCACCAAGCTCTCGACGGACGAGGTCCAGGTCAAGTTGGTTGCAAGCGGCCTCGGCGGCATCACCGTCTCGGACGTACAGCTGGCTGCGGCTTCGAAGGCGCTCATCATCGGCTTCAACGTGCGCGCCGATTCCGGAGCGCGCGAGGCCATGAAGGAAACCGGCGTCGAAGTTCGCTACTACAGCATCATCTACGAAGCCATCGACGACGTGAGGCAGATGATGACCGGGCTTCTGCGCCCGGAAATCAAGGAACAGATCGTGGGCGTTGCGCAGGTGCGCGAGGTGTTCCGCTCCAGCAAGTTCGGCGTCGTCGCGGGCTGCCTGGTGATCGAGGGCTTCGTGAAGCGCAACAACCCCATCCGCGTGCTGCGCGACAACGTGGTGATCTTCGAGGGCGCGCTGGAGTCGTTGCGCCGCTTCAAGGACGATGTCGGGGAGGTGCGTGCCGGCACCGAGTGCGGCATCGGTGTGAAGAACTACCAGGACGTGCGTGTGGGCGATCAAATCGAGTGCTTCGCGCGCGTCGAGGTCGCACGGACCCTTTGAGCGGCCGCTCATGAGTCAGTCGAGCTCCAGGGGACGAAAGATCGAGGCGCAGCTGCAGCGGGTGCTCGCGGCACTGATCGCTCGCGAGGTCAAGGACCCGCGGGTCGGGAACGTGACCATCACGGCGGTCAGTCTTTCGGCCGACATGGGGCTCGCCCGCGTGTTTTTCGTTCCCTTTGCCCGCACGCACCCATCCGAGGAGGTGCGCCGCGGCTTGACTCACGCGGGCGGATTCCTGCGCGGGGAGGTGGGCCGCTCGCTCGGGCTGCGGCATGCGCCGCGGCTCGAGTTCATAGTGGATGAGACGGCCGAGAGAGCCGCCGGGCTCACCGGTCTGATCGATCAGGCGGTGGCGCAGGATCAGTCCAAACACAAGCTTTCCTAGGGAGCGTCCGCAGCCTTCCCATGCCCACCGGCATCGTGTTGCTCGACAAGCCCGAGGGGCTCTCGTCGAATGGCGCGCTGCAGCGCGTGCGCCGGCTCCTGCGGGCGGCAAAGGCGGGCCATGCAGGCAGCCTCGATCCGCTGGCGACCGGCATGCTGCCGATCTGCCTCGATGAGGCCACGAAGATCGCCGGGGAGATTCTCTCGAGCCGCAAGCACTATCGGTTCACCCTCGAGCTCGGCGTGCGCACGGCCACCGGCGATCGCGAAGGGGAAATCGTCGAGCGCTGCGCCGTGCCGGAGCTTGCGGCCGGCCGGATCGAGGCCGTCCTCGCGGGATTCCTGGGGCCCGGGCGTCAGGTTCCTCCGATGTACTCCGCGCTGAAACGGGAAGGCCGGCCGCTCTACGAGCTGGCCCGCTCCGGCGTGGTGGTCGAGCGGCAGGCGCGGCCCATCGAAATCTTCGCGTTGCGGTTGCTCGGGCGGCAGGGCCGGCGGGTCGAGCTCGAGACCCATTGCTCCAAGGGCACTTATGTGCGCACGCTCGGAGAGGATATCGCCCGCGAGCTTGGCACGTGTGGCCACGTCGCGGCGCTTCGGCGCTCGAGCGTCGAGCCTTTCGATCGAGAGCCGATGCAGACCCTGGAGTCGATTGCGCTTGCCTGCGAGCGCGGGGACGCGCCGCAGATCCTGCCGGCGGACTGGCCGCTCAAGCACCTTCCGGCGGCGCATCTGAGCGCCTTGCAGGCCGTGCGCATCCGCCACGGCCAGCCGGTGCAGATCGCAAGCGCACATGCGCTCGCCGGAAAGGTCAGGCTGTATGAGGAGGGGCGCTTCCTCGGCATCGGGCAGGCCGATGGCCGCGGGAGCGTGCGGCCCAAGAGACTGTTCACCTGATTGCGATGCGCGCACTGTCCCCCCGCGGTTCGCAGCAGCGAGCCCCGGGAAGAAAGCGGCACCGCCTACGGGGTCCCTGCCGCGGTGATGTCCGGGTCGAGGCTTTGCAGCGCCCGTGCCAGATTGGTGTGGCCGGTCTGGCGGATCTGCCGCTGAGAGTACGAGCTGCCAAGGGTCATGCACGCACTCTTGGAGGGGATGAGGCTGTCTGCGCTGCGGACGCAGCCCGCCGGTGTAGCGGCCAGGCGGCTGTGCGGCCGCGGCGCCGGCAGGCTCGAGCAGGCTGCAAGCGCGAACGCGGTGCCCATGACGATGAGAATCGATCGGATCATGGCCGCTGCATCATAGCGCACACAATCGTCCGGAACGATGTTGCGCGGCGCAATTCGTGCGCCTCGGGCCTGCGGGCCCTGCACGCGGAGCCACTTGCTCAAAGCCGCTCCCGGAGTATTTCGGTTGCGTCCCCCTGCGGCTGCGCGGGAATTGATGAGAAGCCTTAAGAACGAGCCGACTAAGCTTGTGGTGGAGGCAGCTCACCGGGTAGAATTGCGGGCTTGCTTAAAAGGGCACTTGATACAGTTACTTAGGACCATTGTGCAATGGCTTTAACCACCGAGAAAAAGGGCGGGATTCTGGCGCAATACCGGCGCGGACCCGCTGACACCGGCTCCCCCGAGATCCAGGTTGCGCTGCTCTCCGAGCGCATCAGCGGCTTGGGCGCGCATTTCACGTCGCATCAGCGCGATCATTCCTCGCGCCGCGGGCTGGTGAAGCTCGTGAACCAGCGACGCAAGCTCCTCGACTATCTCAAGGCGACGAAGCCGCAGAAATACCAGGAACTCGTGGAGCGCCTGGGGCTCCGCCGCTAACGACACCAAGGGGCCGCCGCACAGCGCGGCCCTTTGTTTTTTTGCACTGGTGTTTTCGCCTGAACCTATCACGAGGACCGAAGCTTGAGCGTTGTCAGCAAGTCATTTTCCTACGGATCCCACACAGTCACCCTGGAGACGGGCGAGCTCGCCCGCCAGGCCGACGGCGCCGTACGCGTTTCCATGGGCGATACGGTGGTGCTGGTCACCGCGTGTGCGCAAAAGACCGCCGCAGCGGGCCGCGATTTCCTCCCCCTTACGGTCAATTATGTCGAGAAGACCTATGCCGCCGGGCGCATTCCGGGCGGGTTTTTCAAGCGTGAGGGTCGTCCGACGGAGAAAGAGACGCTCACCTCGCGTCTGATCGATCGGCCGATCCGGCCTCTGTTTCCGGACGGCTTTTACAATGAAGTGCAGGTGGTCGCGACCGTCCTCTCTCTTGACCCTCAGGTCGACTCGGACATTCCCGCGTTGTTGGGTGCTTCCGCGGCGCTGGCCCTCTCCGGCATTCCGTTCAACGGACCGATCGGCGCGGCGCGCGTCGGCTGGAAGGCCGGCCAGTATCTGCTCAATCCCACCGCCACGCAGCTGACCGAGTCCGAGCTTCACCTGGTAGTCGCCGGAACCGAGCAGGGCGTGATGATGGTGGAGTCGGAAGCCAAGGGCTTGTCCGAGGAGGTCATGCTCGGCGCCGTGGTGTTCGGGCACGAGCAGATGCAGGCGGCCATCCGCGCCATCCGCGAGCTGGCCCGGCAGAGCGGCCGAGCGCGCTGGAATTGGCAGCCGCCGGTCGAGAGCGCCGAGCTCACGGCCGCGGTGGCGCAGCAGGCGAGGGAAGCGCTCGCCCAGGCCTACACCATCACCGAGAAACAGCAGCGCTATGGGCGCATCGGGGAGATCAAGGCGCAGGCCACCGCTGCGCTGAGCGCCGGCGAGGCCCCCAAGTGGACGGCCGAGCAGGTCGAGGGAGCCCTGTTCAAGCTCGAGAGCGACATCGTGCGCCAGCGGATTCTTGCCGGCGAGCCGCGCATCGACGGACGCGACTGCAGGACGGTGCGACCGATCACGGTGAAGGTCGGCGTCTTGCCGCGTACGCACGGTTCGGCGCTGTTCACCCGCGGCGAGACCCAGGCGCTCGTGGTCACCACGCTGGGCACGACCCGCGATGCACAGATCATCGACGCCCTGGAGGGCGAGCGCCGCGAACCGTTCATGCTGCACTACAATTTCCCGCCGTTCTCGGTCGGGGAAACGGGCATGATGGGCTCGCCCAAGCGCCGCGAGATCGGCCATGGCAATCTCGCCCGCCGCGGCGTGAATGCCATGATGCCCGACATGGCGAAGTTTCCGTACGTGATCCGCATCGTGTCGGAGATTCTGGAGTCGAACGGCTCGAGCTCCATGGCGAGCGTGTGCGGCTCCTCGCTGTCCCTCATGGACGCCGGCGTGCCGATCAAGGCGCCGGTGGCAGGCGTCGCCATGGGCCTGGTGCTCGAAGGCGGCCGCTACAAGGTGCTGACCGATATTCTCGGCGACGAGGATCACCTCGGCGACATGGACTTCAAGGTGGCCGGAACGAGGGACGGAGTCACGGCGCTGCAGATGGATATCAAGGTCGACAGCGTCACCCCCGAGATCATGAAGGTCGCACTCGAGCAGGCGCGCGAGGGCCGGCTGCACATTCTCGGGGAGATGAACAAGGTGATCAGCGCGCCGCGCGCGAACATGTCCGAATGGGCGCCCTCCATCATCACGCTGAAGATCGATCCGGAGAAAATCCGCGACGTCATCGGCAAGGGCGGGGCGGTGATCCGCCAGATCACCGAGGAGACCGGCACCACCATCGACATCGAGAGCGATGGCACGGTGAAGATCGCCTCGGTCAACGGCACCGCCGGCCGCGAGGCGCAGCGGCGCATCGAGCTCATCACCGCCGATGTGGAAGTCGGCCGCATCTACGAGGGCAAGGTGGCCCGACTGATGGACTTCGGCGCGTTCGTGACCATCCTGCCGGGCCGCGACGGCTTGGTGCACATCTCGCAGATCTCCAACGAGCGTGTCGAGCGCGTGAGCGACAAGCTCAAGGAAGGCGACGTCATCCGCGTGAAGGTGCTGGAGGTCGACCGCCAGGGCCGTATCCGGCTGTCGATGCGGGATGTTGATGTCGGGTAATTGATCGCGTCGCAGCGGCATCGAACGGGGCCCGCTCTCTGCGCAGATCGGGCCTTGTTTCATTGGCGGGCCTGGATCGCTTGCTTGCCGCCGCTGGGGGTGCTCTCGCAAGTGCGAGTGTCTAAGAAACCCCGCCGCTCAAAAATCGCCGCAAGCCATCGTTGCACGCCACGAAGCAGGCCCGGCAGGGGCAAGTCCCGGGACGGACGGCACCCGCTCAGCGGTCGCGTTCCGGCGCGGCTCGTTAGCGCCTGGTGAATGTTCCGCGCTGCCAGGGCAGGGCGATCTGCCGGGCGCCGTGGAAAGCCTGGGGATTCCAGTGGAGGATGGCCCAGGCGAGCACCTCGGACGCCGGGGCGGCGCAGAGCGCCGCCGGCGGGGCTTGGTTGAGCAGTCCGAGTACCGCCCACAGCTCCGAACCGGCCCGCGCAGGCGCGATGGCCACGGAGCGGCGGGATTTGGCGAGCTTGGCGCCGCCCGGCTCGGTGAGCAAGGGGAGATGTCCGTAGCGGGGCGTCGGCAGCCCCAGGGCCTGCTGCAGCGCGATCTGCCATCCGGTGCTCTGCAGAAGATCCGCGCCGCGTATGACGTCCGTGACCCCCTGCAGAGCGTCATCCACGACCACCGCCAGCTGGTAGGCGATTACGCCATCCCGGCGCCGCACGACGAGATCGCCGAGCGAACCGGCGGGGAAGGCGACGGAACCCTGGAAGCGGTCTTCGAGAGCAATGTCGATGTCCTCCATCCTGAACCGGGTCGAGGCGGGGCCCGGCTGGCGAGGGCCTGAGCGGCAGGTTCCCGGATACACCCGGGCGTCGGTGTGTGCGAGCCGGGAGGCATGGGCGGTGAGCGTACGCCGTGAGCAGCTGCACTCGAACGTGGCCCCGGCGGCCCACAGGGCAGCGAGCGCCTCGTGGTAATGAGTTGTGCGGCGGCTCTGGTACTCGACCGCTCCATCCCAGTGAAGACTGAAGCTCTCGAGCGTTCTCAGGATCTCATCGGCGCTGCTGCGAATGATCCGCTCGTGGTCAAGGTCTTCCATCCGGACCAGCCAGCGGCCGCCGTGGTAGCGTGCATCGAGAAAGCTTCCGGCGGCGGCAAGCAGCGAGCCGAGGTGCAGTGAGCCCGTGGGAGAAGGAGCAAAGCGGCCCGTGTAACCACCGCCTGCGGCGGAGGGGGCGCTAGCGATAGCGGTCGTCGCGGTCGCCGTATTGCTTTTCCCGCCGCTCGCGGCGCTCCTGGGCCTCGATGCTGAGGGTGGCCACGGGGCGGGCTTCCAGACGCTTGATGCCGATTTCCTCGCCGGTCTCCAGGCAGTAGCCGTACGTGCCGTCCTCGATGCGCTTGAGGGCCTCATCGATTTTGCGGATGAGCTTGCGCTCGCGGTCGCGTGTGCGCAGCTCCAGGCTGAACTCCTCTTCCTGGGTGGCCCGGTCCGAAGGGTCGGGAAAATTGGCCGCCTCGTCCTTCATGTGCGAGACCGTGCGGTCTACCTCGACCATGAGGTCGCGCTTCCAGCTGTTGAGGATGTTGCGGAAGTGCTCGAGCTGTTCCTTGCTCATGTACTGCTCGCCGCGCTTGGGGATATACGGCTGGACGTTGCGCGGGCCCGCGAGCAAGCTGCCGGGCTCTATCGCATCGGTGTCATCGCCCTCCGGTGCGGCGCTGCTCAACGGCGCCGAGGGCGCAGTGCGCACCCGGGCGGCGACCTCCATCGCATTGGCCGTGCCCGACGCACTCGCGCCTGGCTTGCGGATTTCTTCAACTACGTCCGTCATGTGGTGAGCAGTCGCCTCGGGGGCAGCACGACGCGCTTCCCGCGCCGCAGCCTCCGCCTTGTGGTGAACCTGTGGAGCCGCCTTGTGCTCGGCAGCGCGTTTGTGGGCCGCGGACTTCTTGGCGGCTGGCTTGGCTGCGGGTTTGCCAGGTGCGGCCTTCTTACCCTTCGCAGCCTTCGGCGCGGGTTTTTTGGCCGGCATCAGTTGCTCCTAAGCATTAAGCCTCGTGCGGGACGCGCGATTATACCGGCGCGCTAGGCGCTGTACAGTCTCAAAATGCGGCGGCGCGACGCGCCGAAAGGCAGTAGACCCGGTTAGGGGAGGATTGCCGGCGCGGCCGGTTCCCAGCCGGCCTGACGGCGCTCCACGATCACGCGGGTGTAGATTCCCCCGCGCACCTTGAAGCGCGCCTCGAGCCGCAGAAACCGGGGCGAGAGCTCCCCGGCGAGATAATCGGCCATTTCGTTGGTCACCGCCTCGTGGAACATCCCCCGATCGCGGAAAGACCAGATATAGAGCTTGAGGGACTTCAGCTCCACGCACTTCGCATGCGGCACATAGGCCAGCTGCAGGGTGGCGAAGTCCGGCTGGCCGGTCCGCGGACACAGGCAGGTGAATTCCGGGATGCGCATGCGGATGGTGTAGTCCGCCCCGGGCCGCGGATTGGGGAAGGTCTCGATGGTGGCGGAAGGCTGTGAGGGCATGGGCATTTACTCTACACTAGCCGCGCTCGCTGCGGCGATCACAAGTCCGCCAGGCTCTCCAGGGCGGCCACTTAAGAGACCGGAAGACACAGTAGATGCGGCTGACCAAGATCAAGCTCGCCGGATTCAAATCCTTCGTCGATCCGACCCAAGTCAGCTTTCCCAGCAATCTCACCGGCGTCGTCGGGCCGAATGGCTGCGGCAAGTCGAACGTCATCGACGCGGTGCGCTGGGTGATGGGAGAGCTCTCGGCCAAGCACCTGCGCGGCGACAACATGGCGGATGTGATCTTCAACGGCTCCTCGGCCCGCAAACCCGTCGGCACCGCCTCGGTCGAGCTGGTTTTCGACAACTCCGACGGCAAGATCGGTGGTCCGTACGCGAGCTACAACGAGATCTCCCTCAGGCGCCAAGTGGCGCGCGACGGCTCCTCGGGCTACTCTATCAACGGGGCGCGCTGCCGCCGCAAGGACATCACCAATCTGTTCCTTGGCACGGGCCTCGGCGCGCGCAGTTACGCGATCATCGAGCAGGGCACCATCTCGCGCATCATCGAGGCAAAGGCCGAGGATATGCGCGCTTTCGTCGAGGAAGCCGCCGGCATCTCCCGCTACAAGGAGCGTCGGCGAGAGACCGAGAGCCGCATCGCCGATACGCGCGAGAACCTCGAGCGGCTGCAGGACGTGCGTGACGAGGTCGAGAAGCAGATCCGCCACCTGCAGCGCCAGGCGGCGACCGCGCGGCGCTATCAGGGGCTGAAGGACGAGGAGCGGCGCGTGACCGCGGAGTTGTTGGCGCTGCGCATACGCGAGCTCGACAGCGGCGCCGAGGTGCACGATAGCGCCACCCGCCAGGGCGAGCTGCAGATGCAGTCGGCGCTCGCCGATCAGCGGGCGGCCGAGGCGGCCCTCGAGAGCCGGCGTGCGCAGCACGCCGCCCGCGCCGAACGGCTCTCCGCCGTGCAGGCTCGCCATTACGAGATCGGCTCGGAGATCTCCCGTCTCGAGCAAGCGATCCAACATACTCGGCAGCTGCGCGAGCGCCAGCGCGCCGATCTCGCCCAGGCGAGCTCGACGCTGGCCGAGATCGGGGCGCACATCGAGCGCGACGAGCGCGAACTCGCCGCCGTCCGCGAGGATCTCGGTGCCTCGCTGCCGCAGCTCGAGGACGCCCGGCGGGCCGAGCAGGCGATGGCGCAGGCGCTCGAGACGAGCGAGGGGGAGCTCGCCGCCTGGCAGGAGCGCTGGGAAGGGTTGAACGGTGCGCTCGGCAGCGCCGAGCGCACGACTCAGGTCGAGCGGGCGCGCATCGAGCAGCTCGAGAATCAGCTGCGGCGCCTCGAAGCGCAGGCCGAGCGGCTCGCCCTCGAGCGCGACTCGCTCGCCGCTCAGGATCTGAGCGAGCAACTCGATCTGCTTGCGGGCGAGGAGTCCGAGGCGCGCCTCGCCGGTGAGACACTCGCGCAGAACCTGCGGCTTGTCGTCGAGCAAGTGCAGGGTGCGCGCGCCGGACAGCTTGCCGCGGAGAAGGAGCTCGAGGAGGCTCGCGCCGCGCGCGAGCACTGCCGCGCCGAGTGCACCTCGCTCGAGGCCGTGCAAACGGCCGCGCTCTCGGCGAGTACCGGAGAGGCGAGCGAATGGCTCACCGGCGCCGGCCTTGCCGGGCGTCCGCGGCTCGCCGAGCGCCTTGCGGTCGAGCCCGGCTGGGAGCGCGCGGTCGAGACCGCCCTGGGGGATTACCTGGAGGCGGTGTGTGTCGAGGGTCTCGATGCGCTTGCCGGTCCGCTCGAGCGGCTCGCCGAGGGACGGCTGACGCTGGTTGAGGACAGCGCCATCTGCACCTCTGCCGTGGGTGATACCCTGGCCCGCAAGGTGTCGGGACCCGCTGCTGCCCTGGCGCAACTGGCCGGCGTGCGCGTCGCGGATTCGCTGGCCGAGGCGTTGCAAGTTCGAGCGACGCTCGAGCCCGGACAGTCGCTCATCACCCGCACCGGCGAGTGGCTCGGCAGCCGCTGGCTGCGCGTCAGTCGCGGCGTCGACCCGCATTCCGGCATCATCGAGCGCGAGCATCGCCTGAAGAGCCTGCGCGCGGCGGCCGCGGCCGCCGAGGATCGCGTGCGCATCGCCGAGACGCGCCTGGCGCAAGTGCGTGATGCGCTTGCCCGGGCCGAAGTCGCGCGCGACGGCGCGCAAGCGGACATTCAGGATGCACATCGGCGTCACGCCGAGCTGACCGGACGGCTGCAGGCGGCGCGCGCGCGGGCCGAGCAAACGATGCAGCGCCGCGTCCGCATCGACGAGGAACGTGAGGAACTCTCCCGGGAGATCGCCGCCGCGAAGGAGGCGGTGTGCCGGGGGCGCGAGGCGCTCGAGCAGGGATCGATGCGGGTCTGCGAGCTCAACGCCCAGCGCGAAGCGCTCGAGGAGGAGCGCGACGTGCGCCGGGAGGCGCTTGCTGCGGCGCGCTCGCGTGCGCAGGCGGCTCAGGTTGCGGCCCGCGACCTGTTGATCCGGGTCGAGGCGCGGCGCTCGGCGCAGACTTCGATCGGCTTGAGTCTCGCGCGCATGGGCGAGCAGCGCGCCCACGTCGTGCGGCGGCGCGAGGAGCTGGAAGCGGAGCTTGCCGGCGGCGATGCGCCGATCGTCGAGCTCGAGAGGCGACTCGAGGACACGCTTTCCCAACGCCTGACGGTGGAAGATGATCTCGCCGCGGCGCGTGCGGCGTTGGAGGAGGTCGACATGGCCCAGCTGGCCCTCGAGGAGCAGCGCACGCAGGCGGAGCGGCAGGTCGAGCACGCGCGCGCGGCGATGGAGGCGGCACGGCTCGCGGCCCGGGAGAGCCGCATCCGGCGCGAGGGGCTGCTCGAGCAGCTCATCGAGACGCGCCTGACGCTCGAGGCGGTTCAGGAGCGCCTGCCCGCCGACGCCCAGGTAGCCGCCTGGGAAGATAACCTCGCCCAGGTTCGCGCCGGCATCGAGAGGCTCGGCCAGGTGAACTTGGCGGCCATCGATGAGCTGACCGAACAGACCGAGCGCAAGGAGTACCTCGACCGGCAGTTCACCGATCTGACCTCGGCGCTCGAGACGCTGGAGGAGGCGATGCGGCGGATCGACAAGGAGACGCGCAGCCGCTTCGAGGATACCTTCGAGAAGATCAACGCCGGCCTGAAGGAGAAGTTCCCGCGCCTGTTCGGCGGCGGGCACGCGTATCTGGAGCTGGTGGGCGAGGATGTGCTCAATGCCGGCGTGGCGGTGATGGCCCGCCCGCCGGGGAAGAAAAACAGCACCATTCACCTGCTCTCGGGCGGGGAGAAGGCGCTCACCGCCGTCGCGCTGGTGTTCTCGATCTTCGATCTGAACCCTGCGCCGTTCTGCCTGCTCGATGAGGTGGATGCGCCGCTCGATGAGGCCAACATCGGGCGCTTCTGCGACATCGTGCGCGAGATGTCGCAACGGGTGCAGTTCATCTTCATCACCCACAGCAAGACCACCATGGAGCTCGCGGCGCAGCTGCTCGGCGTGACCATGCACGAGGCGGGTGTCTCGCGGCTCGTGGCCGTGGATGTGGACGAGGCGGTTCGGCTGGCCGCGGTTTGACGCTCTGGGGGCTCGCCGTGTCGAAGCTGCGTTGGACATTGCTCATTCTGGGGGGGGCTTTCATCCTCGCGCTCGCGCTGTGGGAGCGCTGGCGACCTCGACACGCAAGGGGGCCTGCCGCAAGGCAGCGGGCGGGCGCCGGCAATGGCCTCGTCGGGGACGATTTGACGATTCGCTCGGGTACGGATCCCTCCGAGGCGATGCTGGCCGATCCCGAGGAACCCTGGATCGGCGAGCCGGGTCTCGCCGATGCCCTTCTCTCGCCAACGGCTGATCCGGGACAAAATCGCCTGGAACGATCTTGGACGGCGCCCGGCAGTAGCCCCGAGGAGGCAAGTGCCGGCGTGGGGCGAGCGGCCGCCGCGGGAGCGACCATGGCCGAGCCGCATCGCGACGCGCACAGAGGGGAACTGCCAGGCCGCGAGCGGCCGGCCACGGACGATCGGTCGCGATCAGGCTCCCAGGGAGGGGCACCGAGGCAGTCCGCGCCGTGCGGCGGCGAAGCAACGGCTGCGCAGCGAGAGGACCGCACCTTCGAGATCCGCGGCCCCGAAGCCGCTGGCGACGGCCGGCCCGAGGCTCGCGGGGAGCCGCTGCTTGCTCCGGCCGCCCTCGATGCCGCTGCGCATTTTTCGGCCGGCGAATCGTTGCGTGTGGTACGCGCCGAGGAGCTCGACGAATTCCCCACGGCGGAGCTGCCGGTGCTCGCCGAGGCGGCAGTGGATGTTCCCGCCTCCCAGGCATTGGAGGAAACCGCTGCGCTGGAGGGCCTCAGACCGGTGGCACCGATCGTGCAGTGGCCGCCGGAAACATCACGGCAAATCGTGGCACTGCGCCTGCTGGCGCCTCCCGAGCGCTTTGCGGGGCGGGCCGTGCGGCTGGCGCTTGCCGCCGAGGGGTTCCGGCTCGGGGAGTTCGACATCTTTCACAAGCCGGACGAGACGCATCGGGCCCTCGTGAGCGCCGCCTCGCTCACCCGTCCCGGGACATTCGACCTCGATACCATGGACTCGCAGCGTTATGCGGGTCTCAACCTGTTCGTGGTGCTTCCCGGACCGCACCCGGGACAGCGGATGTTCGATGAACTCGTCGATGCCGCGCTGAACCTCTGCGAGCGGCTCCAGGGTGAGCTGCAAGATGCCCGGGGCGAGGCGCTGACGGGCGAGAGCATCGAGCTGCTGCGCGACACCCTGTTCTCTGGCGCCGGCGGCGAGGGCGCCTTGTGACGACCGGGGTGCGCGCGCGCCTGGACGCGCTGCGCGCCGAGATCGCCCGGCACGACTATCGCTACTACGTCCTCGACGACCCCGAGATCCCGGACGCCGAGTACGACAAACTGATGGCGGAGCTCAAGCGGCTGGAGGCCGCGCACCCGGCACTCGTCACGCCCGACTCCCCGAGCCAGCGTGTCGCGGGCGCCCCGAGCGGCGAGTTCGGCGAGGTCGTGCACGAAGTCCCGATGCTGTCGCTCGAGAACGGATTCGCGAAAGAGGACGTGATGGCTTTCGACCGGCGCGCGCGCGAGCGGCTGGGGACGCAGGGGCCGCTCGATTATTTCGCCGAGCCGAAGCTCGACGGGCTCGCCGTGACCCTGATCTTCCACGACGGTGTGTTCGAGCGCGCGGCGACCCGCGGCGATGGCTTCAAGGGCGAGGATGTGACCGCCAATGTACGCACTATCCGTGCCTGCCCGCTGCGGCTGCGCGGCAAGGCGCCGCGAGTGCTCGAGGTGCGCGGCGAGGTGTTCATGCCGATCGCAGGGTTCGAGCGTTTGAACCGTGAAGCGCAGGACCGCGGCGAGAAGACTTTCGTCAATCCACGCAACGCCGCCGCGGGCAGCCTTCGACAGCTCGATCCGCGCATCACCGCCGCACGGCCTCTGCGAGTGTATTTCTACGGCCTTGGAGTGGTCTTCGGCTGGCAGCCCCCCGAGACCCAGAGCGGGCTGATCGAGGCGCTTCAGGCGTGGGGGCTGCCGGTGTGTCCGCACTCCGAGCGCGTGCGCGGCGCCGAGGGCTGCCTCGAGTACTATCGGGCGATGGGCCGGCGGCGGGCAAGCCTGCCCTACCAGATCGACGGAGTGGTCTTCAAGGTGGACCGGCGCGCCGATCAGGAGAGGCTGGGGTTCGTCTCGCGCGCCCCCCGCTGGGCGTTGGCGCAGAAGTTTGCGGCCGAAGAGGCCGTGACGCGGGTCCGCGCGATCGAGTTCCAGGTCGGGCGCACCGGCGCGCTCACTCCGGTGGCACGGCTCGAGCCGGTGTTCGTCGGCGGTGTGACCGTGAGCAATGTGACGCTGCACAACCTCGATGAGGTGTGGCGCAAGGATGTGCGCGAGGGCGATACGGTCGTGGTCCGGCGCGCGGGCGATGTCATCCCGGAGCTGGTGCGCGTGATCGTTGAGCGGCGGCCGCATCCCGAGCACGGCCCTGTCGCTTTGCCCAGGACCTGTCCGGTGTGCCGCTCGGCGGTGATCAAGCCCGAAGGCGAGGCGGTGGCCCGCTGCACCGGCGCTTTCAGCTGCCCGGCGCAGCGTCAGGAGTCGATCCGGCACTTCGCGAGCCGGCGGGCGATGGATATCGAGGGGCTTGGCGAGAAGCTCGTCGAGCAGCTGGTCGAAGGAGGCATCGTCAGCTCGCCCGCCGACTTGTACACGCTCACCGCGGGGCAGCTTGCCGGGCTCGAGCGCATGGGCGAGAAGTCGGCGGCGAACCTCAAGCAGGCCATCGAGCGCAGCAAACGGACGACGCTGCCGCGGCTGCTGTACGCGCTGGGCATCCGCGAGGTAGGCGAGGCTACGGCCGGCGCGCTCGCGCGGCATTTCGGCGACTTGCACTCGCTGATGAGCGCAAGCGAGGATGAGATCCAACGCGTGCCGGATGTGGGGCCGGTGGTCGCCGCGCACGTCGCGGCGTTTTTTGCCTCGTGCGAGCACCGCAAGGTGATCCAGCGGTTGCAGGAGGCCGGTCTCGCCTGGCCGCCGGTGAAGAAGTCATCGGGCGATCTGCCGCTCTCGGGCCAGACGTTCGTGCTCACCGGTACGCTCGAGGGGCTTAGCCGCGAGCAGGCGAGCGAGGCGCTCACCGCGCTCGGCGCCAAGATCGCGGGCAGTGTGTCGAAGAAGACCCGCTATGTGGTGGCGGGCGCCGATCCGGGGTCGAAACTCGAGAAAGCGCGCGAGCTCGGCATCGAGGTGCTCGAGGAGGACGCGCTCAAGCGGCTGCTCGCACGGCACCGCCGATAAGAACCCCGGGTCCGAAGACCCGGGGCTCGTCCGACAGCGGCGCTCGAATCAGTCCGCGCTGGCCGGCGCGGCCGGAACGGCCGGCGGGCCGGACCGACCGTTGGTCAGCTGGTCGGTCTGGGTGTCGAGATAGGTCATGACCTTGTCCTTGCCGATCAGCGTGTCGGTGTAGGCACGGAACCGCTTGGCCTCGACGATCTGCACCAAGCGCTCCTTGACCTGGTCAAACGGTGGCGGAGTGAGCGGCCTGGTGCCGAGCAGCTTGATGACGTGCCAGCCGTACTGCGTGTGCACCGGCGTGCGGGTGTACGCGCCGACCTTCAGCCGGGCGACGGCGTCGGAGAAGGGCTTGACCATGTGATTGAGCGTGAACCAGCCGAGATCCCCGCCGTTGGCCTTGGAGGGGTCGATCGAGTACTTCTTGGCGAGCTTGGCGAAGTTCCCGCCGTGCTCGAGGTCCTGGATGATCTTCTCGGCGAGCGTCTTGCTCTTCACCAGGATGTGCTCGGCGTGGTACTCGGTCTTCGGCATCTGCGCCACTTCGGCGTTGTATTCGGCCTGCAGCTGCGCCTCGCTCGGCGCCTTGCCGGCGAGGAATTTGTCCGAGGCCGCCTGCTCGAGGATGTGCAGGCGAGAGAGCCTGAGAAGGGATGCGGTGCTCGGCTGCTTCTGCAGCCCTTCCTTCGTCGCCTGCTGCGCCACCGCTTCCGCGCGGATCAGGCTGTCGAGCACCATGGCGCGCTGGCGCGGGGTGAGGGCGCTCGAGTCGCGGCCGCCGGTGATCCCCTTGATGTAGAACTCGTAGAAGTCCTGGCTGATCGGGGTGCCGTTGACCGTGGCCACCACTGAGGTGGAGGGCTTGCCCGGCGCGGAGGATTGGGGATGGCAGGCGGCCAGGGTCGCCAGGGCGCACACGAGGCAGAGGATCCTGAGTTGCTTCATGAGAGGCTCGTTCGGTTGTGGTGGGGCAAAGGACTAAAGGTCGGCCGGCCGGTGCCGGCAGGCCGTCAGGGTGCGAGCCGCTGCGCATTCAGCGGAGCGGTGGCGGAGATGTTGAGCGCGTGGATTGCGCTCCCCATCAGGGGCGCGAGCGCCTGGTAGACCATGCGGTGCCGCTCGAGCGGCGGCCGGCCGGCGAAGGAGTGCGATACCAGCGCTACGCGGAAATGTCCTCCGGACCCGGCTCCCGCGTGACCGGCGTGCC
The DNA here is from genome assembly GCA_021792755.1 of Pseudomonadota bacterium. Lineage (GTDB taxonomy): Bacteria > Pseudomonadota > Gammaproteobacteria > Steroidobacterales > Steroidobacteraceae > 13-2-20CM-66-19. Next base: position 14,365 of record JAJYUA010000024.1, on the reverse strand, counting down.
GGGCGCTGTCGTCGAGGACTTCGAGCGACAGCGGCGAGAAGGCACGCTCCAAGGCGGTGCGGATCTCGTTGATCGTGATTTTGGGTGTGGCGCTCATCCGCCGCGGCGGTCGCAGGTGCTGTTCAAGGTTGCGTATGATATCGCACTCGTGCTCCTCCCGGAGCGGAGGAGCACATGAGCCAATACCTCGAGCTGCATCCCGTCACGCCGCAGGCCCGCCTGATCCGCATCGCGGCCGACATCGTGCGCGGCGGCGGCATCATCGCCTACCCCACCGACTCGTGCTATGCGCTCGGCTGGCACCTGGGCGAGCCACAAGCAATCGAGCGGGTGCGGCGCATCCGCCGCGCGGACCGGCACCATCATTTCACCCTGGTTTGCGCGGACCTCGCCGAGGTCGGACGGTTCGCCCGGATCGAGACCTGGCAATTTCGGATGCTGCGCAGCTGCCTGCCGGGGCCGTACACCTTTCTGCTCAAGGCGACGCGCGAGACGCCCCGGCGGCTGCAGCACGAGCGGCGGCGCACCATCGGAGTGCGCATCCCGGATCACCCGGTGCCGCGGCTGCTGCTCAAGGAGCTCGGCGAGCCGCTCATGAGCAGCACGCTGCTGCTGCCGGATGAGCCGACTCCGCTCACCTCGGGGCGAGAGATCCAGCAGCGCCTCGAGAACGAGATCGATGCGGTGCTCGATGGGGGGGATTGCGGTGTGGAGCCGACCACGGTGGTGGACTTGTCCGTGACGCCGGCGGTCGTCGTCCGCGTGGGGAAGGGGCCGTTAGCCGCAATCACGGCCGCCCGTCCTGCGAGCACTCATCCCGGGTGAGCGGGTCCGGCCCGCCGCCTCCAGGGTCGTCGTTCGTCGCTACCGCGCCCTGGGGGGAGGGGGCGAACACGGTATACTGGCAGTTTAGGAATGCGAGAACAGCTTCGATGAGCACACCTCACCCCGGCGGCCGCGTCCTCTCCGGCATGCGGCCGACGGGCCGGCTGCACCTGGGCAATTACCACGGAGCGCTTCGCAACTGGGTGCGCCTGCAGTACGAGCATGAGTGCTTCTTCTTCATCGCCGACTGGCACATGCTGACCACCGGCTACGAGGACACCGCCCGGCTGCCGGAGTTCGTGCACGAGGTGCTGATCGACTGGCTGGCGGCGGGTCTCAATCCCGGGGTGGCGACGCTGTTCGTCCAATCACACGTGCCCGAGCACGCCGAGCTGCACCTGCTGCTGTCCATGATCACCCCGCTAGGCTGGCTTGAGCGGGTGCCGAGCTACAAGGACCAGCAGGAGCAGATCAAGGACAAGGATCTGGCGACCTATGGATTCCTGGGCTACCCGCTGTTGCAAAGCGCCGACATCCTCATCTACCGGGCGCAGCACGTGCCCGTGGGGGAGGATCAGGTGGCGCATGTGGAGCTCACACGCGAGACCGCGCGTCGTTTCAACCACCTCTACGGCCGCGAGCTCGACTTCGAGGAGAAGGTCGAGCGCGCCATCAAGAGCCTTGGCGGGCGCAATACCACGCTCTATCGGCAGCTGCGGCGCAAGTTTCAGGAGGCCGGCGACCAGCAGGCCCTCGAGCGCGGCCGCGCGCTTGTGCACAGCAACAACCGCCTGACCGTGGCCGACCGCGACCGCTTGCTCGGCTATCTGGAGGGCACCGGTATCACCATCCTGCCCGAGCCCCAGGCACTGCTCACCGAGACGCCCAAGGTCCCAGGGCTCGACGGGCGCAAGATGTCCAAGTCCTACGGCAACACCATCGAGCTGCGTGAAGACCCGCAGTCGGTCGAGCGCAAGCTTCGGGCCATGAAGACGGATCCGGCGCGTGCGCGGCGCACCGATCCGGGCGAGCCCGAGCGCTGTCCGGTGTGGGACCTGCACAAGATCTACTGCGGCGAGGACACGCGCAAATGGGTGGCGGAGGGCTGTCGCTCGGCGGGCATCGGCTGCCTGGAGTGCAAGCAGCCGGTCATCGAGAAGGTCGTCGCGGAAGTCACCGAGATGCGGCGCCGCGCGCAGGAGTACATCGAGAACCCCGAGCTGCTGCGTGACATCGTGGCCGAGGGCTCGGAGAAGGCGCGCGACGCTGCGCGCGCGACGCTGGAAGAGGTGCGCCGGGCCATGCACCTGCGTAGCGACTGAGCCCCGCCATGGATCCCAAGCCCGAGCTGTCGATCGTACCTGATGTCGAGGATCCCTCGCAGCAGCCGGATGAGCGCAAGAGCGGGCCGGAGCAGGTGGAGATGCCGTTCGCCGTCGTCAACGGCGAGCCGGTCACGGTGCTGCCGCGCGACCTGTACATCCCGCCGCAGGCGCTCGAGGTGTTCCTGGAGGCCTTCGAAGGGCCGCTCGATCTGCTGCTGTATCTCATCCGCCGGCAGAACCTCGACATCCTGGATATCCCGCTCGCCGAGATCACTCGGCAGTACATGCGCTACATCGAGCTGATGCAGGAGCTGCAGCTCGAGCTTGCTGGCGAGTACCTCGTCATGGCCGCGACGCTCGCGGAGATCAAGTCCCGCATGCTGCTGCCGCGACCGAAGCCTTCCGGAGAGGGCGTGGAGGAGGACCCGCGAGCGGAGCTGGTACGGCGGCTGCAGGAGTACGAGCGCTTCAAGCGCGCGGCGGAGGACCTCGATGCGCTACCGAGACTCGAGCGTGACCACTGGACCGGCACGGCGGAGCTCAAGGACCGCCAGGTGGTGCGGGCGCTGCCGCAGATCACGCTCAAGGAAATGCTGGTCGCGTTCCAGGAAGTGGTGGTGCGCGCGCAGATGTTTGCGCACCATCACATCCAGCGTGAGGTGCTGTCGGTGCGCGAGCGCATGGGCAACATTCTCACCTCGCTCGAGCAGTCGAGCTTCGTGGAGTTCACTCGCCTGTTCAAGCCCGAGGAGGGGCGCATGGGGGTGGCGGTCACCTTCATGGCCATCCTCGAGCTGGTGCGCGAGGGACTGATCGACATCGTGCAAGCACAGCCCTACGCTCCACTGCACGTGCGGGCGGGGGGGCGCGGGCGCGGCCTGCATCTCGTCGCCGACAATACCGGGTCGCAGGCCGAAGACAGCTCATCGCCGGGCGAGCCGCCCGGCGATGAGCCTGCGACGGAAGCATTACCGGAGCCAGTTTTTGACGCGGCACGGCCGCAGCCCCCCGGGGGCGAGGCTCGGGATGAGCCGAGTCATTTTCCCCAAGAGACGTCCGATGAGTGAGTTTTACCTGAGGAATGTGATCGAGGCGGCACTGCTCGCCGCCGGCCGGCCGCTCAAGCGCGAGGAGCTTGCGCAGCTCTTCGATGAGTCGGCTCGCCCGAGTGAGGCGGCGCTGCGCGAGGCGACCGATGCCCTCGCCGCCGAGTACGCCGGGCGCGGTATCGAGCTGAAGGAGACCGCCTCGGGGCTACGCATCCAGGTGCGCCGCGAGTTCGCCGCAGAAGTCTCGCGGCTCTGGCCCGAGCGGCCGGCCCGCTACTCGCGCGCGCTGCTCGAGACGCTGGCCCTCATTGCCTACCGCCAGCCGATCACCCGCGGAGAGATCGAGGACGTGCGAGGCGTCGCCGTCAATCCCAACATCATCAAGACGCTGCTCGAGCGCAACTGGGTACGGGTCGTCGGCCACCGCGATGTCCCCGGCCGTCCGGAGCTTCTCGGCACCACGCGCGATTTCCTCGATTATTTTGGCCTGACGAGCCTCGATCAGCTGCCGCCGCTCTCGCAGCTGAAGGCGGTGGGCGATCTGAACCTGCAGCTCGATCTGCCCGCCGCCGGACGGGCCGACCCGCACGGTCCCGAGCAAGCCGCCGCGGACGGCTCGGAAGGCGCAGATGGCTCCGAGGCCGCAGATGGTTCCGAGGAGGCGGATGCCGCGCCGGCCTGCGGCGAGAGCGACTCCTGGGAGGGCGAGTCGGTCGAAGGGCGAGAGGATTCGGCGGAGAGGGGAGAGGGCGAGGCTTTCGATGCGCCGGAGTCGTCGGCTCGCAAGATGCTCGCCGCCTCGCACGATGCGTCCGAGTGATCCGGCCAGGCGTCGCTCGGGCCGCCGCGCCGCCCACCGCACCGAGCCGGCGGCGGCGCCTGAGCGGCTGCAGAAGGCGCTCTCGCAGGCGGGGCTCGCCTCGCGACGCGAGGCCGAGGACTGGATTCGGGCGGGGCGGCTGAGCGTCAACGGCCGGCCGGCCACGCTCGGCATGAAGGTCGTCCCGGCAGACGAGGTGCGTCTCGATGGCCGCCTCATCCGCCAGCGCGAGTCGCAAAGCGGCGGCCGCACGTTCATCTACCATCGCTCGAGCGGCGAGAGCCTGGATAAGCCCGCGACGGATGAGGTCGACGCGGTTGCGCTGTTTTCACGCCTGCCCAGGCGTGCCGGGCGACGCTTCGTGGTGGTGAGCCCCATGCCGAGGATCGACGGAGGACTGGAGCTGATCTGCGGCGACGGCGAGCTCGCCTGGAGGCTTCAGCGAAGCGTGCGCCGTTGGATCAGCGGCTTCAGTGTGAGGATTCGTGGCGAGCTCACCGAGTCACAACTGCAGGGGATTCTCACCGGCATGCTCGACAGCGGTGAGCGTCTGCAGGTGCTCGGCTGCGAGGGCTCCGGGGGCGAGGCTGCCAACCGCTGGTACGCGCTCACCGTGCAAGGCGCCAGCGGCAAGGAGGCGCGGCAGTTGTTCGAGCGCCAGGGCGCGCTCGTCAGCCGGGTGATGCGCACTCGGCTCGGCGCGCTGGCGCTGGATCGCTCGCTCGCCCGCGGGCACTTTCGGGCGCTCGAGCCCCGGGAGCTCGACGGGCTGCTGTCGGCCGAATCACTTCCTTGAGCGGCTTTTCCGGCACGCGCTGGCCGAATTGCCGGCAGCGACTTGAGCGCGGCGAAGCCGCGGTCCCGCCCGAACGGGACGAGGCTCGGGATGAGCCGGGTAACCCGTCCCCGGGGCTCGAAAAAAAGGCATGCGTTTCAGCTGTCCCGGGAAACGCCGCCCCGCGCTCGTGCCGCGGGACCGGGTGGCGCCAGGGGGTCGCGGACGAAGTGCGCCAGGTAGTTTACCGAAGGGTCTGACGTCAGACGGGCCGTTCTGGTCAGGGGATTGAGCATGATGCCGGCCATGGCGCGGGCACCGAGGCCGGCCGAGCGCGCCCAGCCGGCGAGCTCGCTCGGGCGGATGAAGCGCTCATACTCGTGCGTGCCGCGCGGCACGAGCGAGAGCAGGTACTCGGCCCCGAGGATGGCCACGAGAAAGGACTTCGGGTTGCGATTCAGCGTGGAAACGAACACCGAGCCCCCGGGCCGCACCAATGCGGCGAGCGTCGCGAGCATCTTCTCAGGCCGGGGAACGTGCTCGAGCATTTCCATGCAGGTGAGCACATCGAAGCCCGCGGGGTGGCTTGCGGCGAGCTCTTCGGCGCCAGCCAGCCGGTAATCGATCGAAAGACCGTGGACGCTGGCGTGCATGCGGGCGACCTCGATCATCCCCGGCGCCAGATCGATCGCCGTGACCCGCGCGCCCTCGCGCGCGAGCGCCTCGGCGAGCAGTCCGCCACCGCAGCCGACGTCGAGCACGCGCCCGCCCGCCAGCGCACATCGCTCGGCCACGAAGCGCAGCCGCACCGGGTTCAGCAGATGCAGCGGCCGGAACTGTCCGTGCTCGTCCCAGAAGCGCTCCGAGAGCGCATCGAACTTGGCGAGCTCGCCCTGCTCGGCGTTTCGGCCGCGGGCGTCCGGGTCGGGACGGTGTGATGCGGTTGCCATACGAACCCTCCGGGTCGCGGCCCGAAGCGCCGGCCGCGTTGCAACCCATTATCGATCATCTCGCGCCCCGGCGCAGCGCCGAATGCGCCCGCCGTGCTAACATTGCCCTTTTGGTGCTTCCCGAGAGCCAAGGCCTGAGAGATTGATGTCTGCCATTGCCGCCTCCGCCCCGGTCCATGTCTGAGATAGCGCGCGAAGTCCTGTCGGTCAGCCTCGAAGAGGAAATGCGGCAGTCCTACCTCGATTACGCCATGAGCGTGATCGTCGGGCGTGCCCTGCCCGATGTGCGCGATGGCCTGAAGCCGGTGCACCGGCGCGTGCTATACGCGATGCGCGAGCTCGGCAACGACTGGAACAAGCCTTACAAGAAATCCGCGCGCGTCGTCGGCGACGTGATCGGCAAGTACCACCCGCACGGGGATACGGCCGTCTACGACACCATCGTGCGCATGGCGCAGCCGTTCTCCATGCGCTATCTGCTGGTCGACGGTCAGGGCAATTTCGGCTCGGTCGACGGCGATACGCCCGCGGCCATGCGCTACACGGAGGTGCGCATGTCGCGCCTGGCGCACGAGCTGCTGGCCGACATCGACAAGGACACCGTCGATTTCGTCCCGAACTACGACGAGTCCGAGCTTGAGCCCTCGGTGCTGCCGACGCGCGTTCCGCATCTGCTGGTCAACGGTCAGACCGGCATCGCGGTCGGCATGGCGACCAACATTCCGCCGCACAACCTCGCCGAGGTGGTCAATGCCTGCCTGGCGCTGCTCGAGGATCCGCAGCTGCCGCTCGGCGCGCTGATGCAGCACGTGCCGGGGCCGGACTTCCCGACCGGCGGCATCATCAACGGCGCGCAGGAGATTGCCACCGCTTACCGCACCGGACGCGGGCGGCTCTCGGTGCGCGCACGCGTCGCCATCGAGGAGATCGGCCGCGGCGATCGCCAGGCGATCGTGGTGACGGAGCTGCCCTACCAGGTCAACAAGGCGCGCCTGATCGAGCGCATCGCGCAGCTCGTGCGCGAGAAGCACATCGAGGGCATCGCCGGCGACGGCCTCAGGGACGAGTCGGACAAGGACGGTATGCGCATCGTGATCGAGCTCAGGCGCGGCGAGAACGCCGAGGTCGTCCTCAATAACCTTTATGCCCAGACGCCTCTGGAGACGGTGTTCGGCATCAACATGGTGGCCCTCGAGGACGGGCAGCCGAAGCTGATGTCGCTGAAGGAAATGCTGGAGGCGTTCATCCGGCACCGCCGAGAGGTCGTCACCCGGCGCACGATCTTCGAGCTCGCCAAGGCCCGCGAGCGTGCCCACATCCTGGAGGGCCTCGCCGTCGCGCTCGCCAACATCGAGGAAGTGATCGGCCTCATCAGGGCCGCCGCCTCGCCGGCCGAGGCGCGCGCGGGCTTGATGGGGCGTCACTGGCGGCCGGGCGTGGTCACGCAGCTGCTCGAGCGCGCCGGGGACGTCTCGACGCGCGCCGCTGCGCTGCCCGAAGGCACGGGTCTTTCGGCGGCGGGCTATCGGCTCTCCGAGGCCCAGGCGCAGGCGATTCTCGAGATGCGCCTGCACCGCCTCACCGGGCTCGAGCAGGGCAAGATCATCGACGAGTACCGCGAGCTGCTCGCCCGCATTGGCGACCTCACCGATATCCTGACGCGTCCCGAGCGGCTCACCCGGGTGATCCGCGAGGAGCTCATCGAGATCCGTGAGAGCTACGGCGACGCGCGCCGCACGGAGATCAGCCGCGACCAGCTCAATCTCACCACCGAGGACCTCATCGAGCCGCAGGACGTGGTGGTGACGCTTTCCCACGGCGGCTACGCCAAGTGCCAGCCGCTCACCGAGTACCAGACCCAGCGCCGCGGCGGGCGGGGCAAGGCCGCCACCGCGGTCAAGGACGAGGACTTCGTGGAGAAGCTCTTCGTCGCCCACACGCACGATACGGTCCTGTGCTTCTCCAACCGCGGCAAGGTGTACTGGCTGAAGGTGTACGAGCTGCCGCAGGCCGGCCGGGCTTCGGCGGGCAAGCCCATGGTGAATCTGCTGCCGCTCGAGCAGGGAGAGAAGATCAACGCGCTGTTGCCGATCAAGCAGTATGACGAGCAGCACTACGTATTCATGGCAACCAGTCAGGGCACGGTCAAGAAGACGCCGCTTGCCGCGTTCTCGCATCCTCGCGCAAGCGGCATCATCGCGGTCGATCTGCACGACAACGATCGCCTGGTCGGCGTGGCGATCACCGACGGCGAGCGCGAGGTCATTCTGGTCTCGAGCGGCGGCAAGGCCATCCGCTTCCACGAAGAGGAGGTGCGCCCGATGGGCCGGGACGCCGCCGGCGTGCGCGGCATCCGGCTCGGGGAGGGTCAGCAGCTGATCGCGCTCATCGTGGTGGCCGGCGGGGCGGTGCTCACGGCATCCGCGGCCGGGTACGGCAAGCGCACGCCCGTCGAGGAATTTCCGCGCCAGGGCCGCGGCGGCCAGGGCGTGATCGCGATTCAGACGAGCGAGCGCAACGGCGCCGCCGTGGCGGCGCTGCAGGTGTTGCCGGGTCAGGAGATCATGCTGATCAGCTCGAACGGCACTCTCGTGCGCACACCGGTCGACGAGGTGTCGGTGCTCGGCCGCAACACCCAGGGGGTGCGCCTGATCCGTCTCGATGAGGGGGAGCGGCTGGTCGGCCTCGAGCGGCTCGAGAGCCTGGAGAACGGCGAGGCGGGCTCCGAGGAGCAGCCGGCCGAGAGCGACGAGGTGCCGGTGCCGGCGCCGGAGGCCGATCCGGGCGCCTAGCGCACTCCCGGCAAGCCCGGGCGGGCGAGGATGGCCGAAAGTTCTCAAGCCGGCCCTGCCGCTTGATACTATCGGCCGTTCCCCGAATGGCAATGCGAGGCGGCCTCCAAGGTGCGCGTCTTCAATTTCTCCGCCGGACCCGCGGCGCTGCCGCTGGAAGTGCTCGAGCAGGCCCGCGATGAGCTCACCGATTGGCAGGGCAACGGCATGTCGGTGATGGAGGTCAGCCACCGCGGGCAGGCCTTCGTGGCGCTCGCCGAGAGGGCCGAGGCGCGCCTGCGCGCCTTGCTCGCGATTCCCGCCGGCTACAAGGTGCTCTTTCTGCAGGGCGGGGCCACGGCGCAGTTTGCCGCCGTGCCGCTGAATCTTGCCGCCTTCGGCGCGGCAGCCGACTACCTCAACACCGGCAGCTGGTCGGGCAAGGCGATCGAGGAGGCCGGCAGGCTCGGCGTGAAGGTCAACGTGGCGGCCGACGAGCAGGCGTCCCATTACACGACCGTGCCGGCCCAGGAGGCGCTGCGCCTCGATGCGCTCGCCGCGTACGTGCATTACACGACCAACGAGACCATCGACGGCGTGGAGTTCCCCTATGTGCCCGAAACGGGCGCGGTGCCTCTGGTGGCCGACATGTCCTCGAGCATCCTGTCGCGCCCGGTCGAGGTGAGTCGCTTCGGGCTGATTTACGCCGGCGCACAGAAGAACATCGGCCCCGCGGGGCTCGTCATCGTCATCGTCCGCGAGGACCTTCTCGGCAGGGCGCGGCCCGCCACCCCCTCGATCTTGGATTACACCCAGATGGCCGCCCATGGCTCGATGCTCAATACTCCGCCGACCTTCGCGTGGTACATCGCCGGGCTCGTGTTCGAGTGGATCGAGAGACAGGGGGGGCTCGCGGCGATGGAAGCGCACAATCGCGCCAAGGCCGAGCTCCTCTACGGCGCAATCGACGCCTCGGATTTCTACCGCAATCCGGTGGCGAGGGAGTGCCGTTCGCGGATTAATGTGCCGTTTACGCTCGCGCGGCCAGGGCTCGATGCGCTGTTTCTCGCCGGCGCGCAGTCCGCGGGCCTCACGCATCTGAAGGGGCATCGCTCCGTCGGCGGCATGCGTGCGAGCCTCTACAACGCGATGCCGATCCGGGGCGTCGAGGCCCTGGTCGCCTTCATGAGGGAGTTCGAGCGCCGCCACGGTTGATATGAAATACCGCATCCTGACGCTCAACCACATCAGCGCCCGGGGGCTCGAGCGCCTGCCGCGCGAGCGCTACGAGGTCGCCTCCGGCCTCGATCGTCCGGACGCCGTCCTGGTACGTTCCGCCGACATGCACAGGTGGGCCGTCCCGCAGACGCTGCGCGCGGTAGCCCGTGCCGGTGCGGGCGTCAATAACATTCCGGTCGAGGACCTCAGTCGCCGCGGCATCCCCGTATTCAACGCCCCCGGCGCCAACGCCAACGCGGTCAAGGAGCTGGCGCTCGCGAGCCTCTTTCTCGCCGCGCGCAACATCTGTCAGGCTTGGGCGTTCGCGCGCTCGCTCGAGGGCGATGACGCCTCGATCGATGCGCAGGTGCACAGCGGCCGGCAGGCGTTCTTCGGCTTCGAGCTCGCCGGGCGCATCCTCGGGGTGGTCGGTCTCGGGGCGGTGGGCGTGGAGGTGGCCAACGCCGCCGCGGCCCTCGGCATGCGGGTGCTGGGCTACGATCCGAAGATCACCGTGCAGCGCGCCGGGCAGCTCTCCGCGGGTGTCGAGCAGGCGCTCTCGCTCGATGACCTGTTCGCGCGCTCGGACTTCGTCACGCTGCACGTGCCGCTCAACGAGCAGACCCGGGGACTCGTCAACGAATACCGCGTGAAGCTCATGCAGAAAGGCGGGGTGCTGCTGAATTTCTCGCGACCCGGCATCGTCGATGATCCGCAGGTGATCGCCGCCCTCGATGGCGGTCGGCTGCACGCCTACGTCTGCGATTTTCCGAACAACCTGCTGAAGGATCATCCGCGGGTGATCACCCTGCCGCACCTCGGCGCCTCGACCGCCGAGGCGGCCGACAACTGCGCCATCATGGCGGCGGATCAGCTGCGCGACTTCCTGGAGAACGGCAACATCCGCAACAGCATCAACTATCCCGAGGCGCTGCTGCCCCGGCTGCCCGGAACGGCGCGCCTGGCGATCGTCAACCGCAACGTGCCGAACAGGTTCGGGCGGATCTGCACGTGCCTCGCGGACGCGGGGCTCGCCATCGAGGATCTCCTCAACAAGTCGCGGGGCGAGTACGCTTACACGCTGATCGACCTCGACGGACCGGTCGGCGAGGAACTGCTTGGCAAGCTGCGTCTCATCGACGGTGTCCTCTCGGCCTACATCATCTGACGAACATGACACGAAAGACCCCCTCTGGCGGAGCGCGAGCACGCGCCGGCACCACCGCGCCCGGCGCCGCCCTGACCGCGATGCGCGAGCGAATCGATGCGGTCGATGAAAAAATCCACCGGTTGCTGAACGAGCGGGCACGCCTGGCCCAGCAGGTCGGCCTGTCGAAGAGCCGCGACGGCAAGACGGTGGATTTCTACCGCCCGGAGCGCGAGGCCGAGGTGCTGCGCAGGGCGCGCGAGCGCAATCGCGGGCCGCTGCGCGATGAGGAGATCCTGCGGCTCTTTCGCGAGATCATGTCAGCGTGCCTGGCGCAGCAGGAGCCGCTGAAGGTCGCTTACCTCGGGCCCGAGGCCACCTTCAGCCAGACGGCGGTGCTGACCCACTTCGGGCACTCTGTACGCTCGCTTCCTCTTAGCTCGATCGACGAGGTCTTTCACGAAGTGGAGTCTGCGGCCGCCGATTTCGGAGTGGTGCCGATCGAAAACTCCACCGAGGGTACCGTCAACCACACCCTGGACCGCTTCCTCACCTCGCCGCTGAGGATCTGCGGCGAGGTGGAGCTGCGTATCCACCACCACCTGATGGGCAACATGAGCGCGTTGGGGCGCATCGTGCGCATCTGCTCGCACCCGCAGTCACTCGCCCAGTGCCGTATCTGGCTGCACGAGCACCTGCCCGAGGTCGAGCAGATCCCGGTCTCGAGCAACGCCGAGGCTGCGCGCCGCGCCCGCGACGAGCGCGGCACGGCGGCCATCGCCGGCGAGACCGCCGCTGAGGTCTACGGCCTGAAGGTGCTCGCGGCACAGATCGAGGATCGCGCCGACAACGCCACGCGCTTTCTCGTGCTCGGCCGCAGGCTTCTTTCCCCGAGCGGCCGGGACCGCACCACGCTTCTGGTGTCGGTCGGACACACGGATGCGCCGGGGGCGCTTCACCGGCTGCTCGAGCCACTGGCGCGTCACCGGGTCAGCATGACGCGCATCGAGTCACGTCCGTCGCACCGGCGCAAGTGGGACTATGTGTTTTTCATCGACGTCGACGGGCACGCCGAGGATCCGCACGTAGCGCGCGCTCTCGCTGCGTTGAAACAGCGCGCCTCGCTCTTCCGGTTGTTGGGCTCTTATCCGCGGGCGCTTCTTTGAGGCAGGGAACTGACGAGCATGATGGCGAGTGATAAAAGGATGCATTACCGGGTCGGCCCCGGCGGCGAGGTCTCCGGGGAGATCACGGTGCCCGGCGACAAGTCGATTTCCCACCGGGCGCTGATGCTCGGGGCGCTCGCCGAAGGCGATACCGAGATCAGCGGGTTTCTCGCCGGGGAGGACTGTCTTTCGACGCTGCGCGCCCTGAGCGCGCTCGGTGTGCGCATCGAGCATCTTCAGCCGCAACACGTCCTGGTGCATGGCGTGGGTGCCCAGGGATTGAGCGGGGCGGCTTCGCCGCTCGATATGGGCAATGCCGGTACGGCGATGCGCCTGTTCATGGGCCTGCTTGCCCCGCAGCGGTTCGATTCGGTGCTGATCGGGGACGAGTCGCTCATGCGCCGCCCCATGGAGCGGGTGGCAGAGCCGCTTCGTGCGATGGGGGCGCGTATCGAGACCCGCGACGGACGCCCGCCGGTGCATATCCACGGTACGCCCGGCCTGAAAGCGATCGAATACCGCCTGCCCGTGGCGAGCGCGCAGGTGAAGTCCGCCGTGCTGCTGGCGGGGCTGCGGGCCAGTGGACGGACCCGCGTGACGGAGCCCGCCCCGGCGCGCGATCACACCGAGCGCATGCTGGAGGCCTTCGGTGTCACTCTGGTGCGCGAGGGGCCGAGCGTCTCGATCGAGGGCGGTCAGCGTCTCAGTGCCACCGCCGTGAGAGTGCCGGCGGACTTCTCCTCGGCGGCGTTCTTCATGGTGGCCGGTTGCCTTGCCGCCGAGCGCGGGCTGCTGCTGCGCAACGTTGGCATCAACCCGACGCGGACCGGCCTGTTGAGGCTGCTCGGGCAGATGGGGGCGGACATCCGTCTGCATCCTCACGGCGCCTCGCAGCGTGGGGAGCCCATTGCGGACATCGAGGTGCACCAGAGCCGGCTGCGCGGGATCGAGGTCCCCGAGGAACTGGTGCCGCTGTCGATCGATGAGTTTCCGGTCTTTTTCATCGCTGCGGCGCTTGCCGAGGGCGAGACGCTGGTGCGCGGAGCACAGGAGCTGCGCGTGAAGGAAAGCGATCGCCTGGCGGCCATGGCACAGGGACTCACCAGACTCGGGGTCGAGAATCGGCTGCTCGAGGATGGGCTGTGGATTCGCGGGGGCAGGGGATTTTCCGGCGGCATCATCGAGAGCCAGGGCGATCACCGCATCGCCATGGCGTTTTCGGTGGCGGGCCTGGCTGCCCGCGGTTCCATCGAGATCCGAGACGTCGCCAATGTCACCACCTCCTTCCCGGGCTTCCTCGAGCTCTCGCGGGCGGCGGGCTTGCGGATCGAGGCGGCGTGAGCGCTCCCGTCCTGACCGTCGATGGGCCAAGCGGCTCGGGCAAGGGCACCCTCAGCACGATCGTGGCGCATCATGCCGGCTGGCATTTGCTCGACAGCGGCGCACTGTACCGCCTGGTGGCCCTGGCCGGACGCAAGCGTGGACTTGACCAGGACGATGTCGAGGGGCACGCGCGACTCGCGGTCACCATGGACGTTCGCTTCGGCGTTGAGCACGAGGCTGAGCGCGTTTTGCTCGGGGGAGAGGACGTTACCGATGCCATCCGCACCGAGGAAGCCGGGCAGGATGCTTCGCGCGTGGCCGCTTGGCCGCCCCTGCGCGCAGCACTGCTCGAGCGCCAGCGCGCCTTCGCCGAGCCCCCTGGCCTGGTGGCCGACGGCCGGGACATGGGCACGGTGGTCTTCCCTGATGCCGCACTGAAGATTTTTCTCACCGCCAGCGCCGAGGAGCGGGCGCTCAGGCGCTATAACCAGTTGAAAGAAAAGGGTTCCAATGCTAGCCTCTCCGCCCTTTCGCGCGAGATCGCCGAGCGCGACGCGCGGGACTCCGCCCGGGCTGTCGCCCCGCTCGTTCCCGCGCGCGACGCCGAGGTGATCGATTCGACGGGACTGTCGATCGGGGAAGTCGCCGCGCGTGTGATTGAGTTGGGCAGAAGGCGCGCGCTCTGGAGGTGAAACTCCGCGCCCCGCTGCCGCGAGAGCGAGTAGGTCTGCGAGACCCGGCATCGCGAGGGATCGGTGCCTGGGGATACCTTATCCCGGGAAACCGGTCTCGCTGAAGATTTTCCGGTCGGCGCGCGGGAAGGATCCGCGCGCCATGTTTGTATCTGCCTGGGCCGCAGGAAGCAAGGCCCAGTGAAGTGCACGGCTCCTCACGGACCGTGCGAGTGAAGGTATGACAGAAAGTTTCGCACAGCTCTTCGAGCAGAGTCTCGCCAATCAACGCATCCGCCCCGGCATGATCCTCACCGGGCTGGTC